>JAJYDF010000023.1 GCA_021777765.1 Pseudomonadota bacterium
TGTTGTGATTGATTATGTATGTTTTCTTGTGTTTGCATTTCTTTAGCCCTCCTAATTTATTCAGTGAGGGCAGTGAATCATTTATTTTTTAGGGGGAAAAGATGGGATTATTGAGGGGTTACAATATTAGCAATGAAAATGTAATTATTTATGTAATCGAGTATTGGTGCTCTTAAATTAAAGTATTTTGATTTAAGAAGATTGAGAATACAAGCTATTGTGGGTAAGGAATTGTTATGGTTAAGTGGATTTTTTTTACTTCATTGAATATTAAAACAAAATGTTTGTTTTGCTATTAATGTGAATTCAAAAATGCATCATGAGTATGATTTATATGATAATATAATTAATATCAAGAATTTTTGCATAGAACCGATTTATTGTAATACATTAATATTTAACATGTTTTGACAATTATTTGTTTCTGAGCTAGGTTTAAAAATGAAAAAATATATAAGGAGGATTAAATATGAAAATCGATATGGATAATTTCGAAATAAATAATCTATCTAATTATTATTATTTAGTAAACCAAGCATATGAAGTAAATAAAGGCAGTGGTGTATTAGCAAAAAATGATAATTATACAGCCTCACTTTATGGGAATCAGACTTTTATTGTTGTCAGAGACAATAATGGCGGATTTGACGCTGAGGAGGGTATTAAATTTCATGTTTCAGTAAATCCAAATCAGATAGATAAAGCTTGGAAAATTATTATGGAAGTGATGTCTGATTATGGTGTACGAGAAACTAAATTTGCTAATCCTCTTTTCGTAGATAAACCTGGCGAACGTCAGGAAGGCGGTAGAGAAATTGCTATCTATACCCATAATGATAAGGGGCGAAAACTATATGAATCACAAGATAAATTAGAAAAATCAGAAACGCTAACTCATGAAAATATTATGTATAAATATTTTGATTTAAATAATATTCAACCATCATGGGAATTAATAATTTGTGAAATGACAAAACGCCTAAAAGAAGCTCAAATTCAACCAGGCGTTGCTCCTGAAGGGAATTCTACGCGAGGTGGCTTTGAGCATAAAATAATAGGCACAGATTATATAACATGGCGACATTCTAGCCCGTATTGGGAGGATTTTAAGATTAATGATACATATAAAAATGAATTTATACCGCCTAACGTTACAAATGAAGAATTACTTAATACATATATGCAGCCTATTGTTGGAGACATTGATCAGAGGGATTTAGAAGCCTATTGTAATCTTCTGAGAGGATTTAGTCATATATCACAGAAGTTATTAGAGCAGGATTTAAATAATAATGAGCTTGAAAGATTGAGTAAGGATGAGCATGAAGAGAGAAGAGAAGATAATTATGTAGTTCTTCGGGGGGTACTAAAGTCTAAACATAACATTGAACAAAATATTAATATAACAAGCGAAATTCAAGAAGATAAAGAAAATCGTAGTAATTTTCAGAATTATCAAAATAAATCGCATACAAACGAAGAAATATTAGATATAAATAATTCTGAATCATCAGAAGATGATCCATATGGTAATAAAAATGAAGTAGACGATTTATACAGACCAAAAGATAAACGGCGTAATGCTATCAAATATGGTCCTTCTCCGGTATCAAAAACGCTATCACAAGAAACTTCACAAAATAACATATCACCACGAGTGTTTCGAAAAAATGATTTACCGCTGAATTCAAATTCAAATGAATCACCAAAACCACCGCCACTAAGCTCTAAACCCAAAAGAACAAATCAACCACCACAGTCACCTAAATTGAACGAGAATTCATCAAACAATTATATCGATTCTCATCCGAATGTGAATACAAAGGATGATAAATTTCCCGAGCTCGTAAATAAACTTAATTTTATCAATCTGCAGATCCAGCAAAAAATATCACAATCTAATAATAGAGGAAATAATTCACAGTCTAAAAATGATTCAAATAATGATAGTTCAAAAAATGTTACTCGAAATAATTCTGGCATCACTCGTAAAAATAGTTAGGCGAATGATAAGAACCATTAATTCTTCAATGTATTAAAGAGTAATTACATTTGATGGATTGGTATGCAAGAAATTTGCATAAATTGCTAGGTTATAATGAATATAAGATGTGAAATCAGGCTCTCCGAAAGCCCAGTTTCTTTCATGAAGTTGAAGTATATTTCCTTCCATTCCTTTAAAATTAGGAATATATCTACATATAGTGAGGCTCGACGGATTATTAATTGCTTTAACAGTTATACTTGTCGTTTCAAATCTTCCCATATAACAATTAATATTTTGTATTACCACATTTTGATCACTATCGTTATTCGCATAACCCCAAAAAATAATATGCCAATAAGTATAGCTGAAATATTTTTAATGATATTCATTGTTGATTTTGTATAACCTCTTAAGCTTTTATTCTTTTATTGGCATAATTTATTATGTTTTGATGGTAATTTTGTCTTTCCCTTTGATATTCCATGATAATATAAAAATTGTCACAGTTGAAAGTAATTATCAAATAGTGAATTAAATTGTTAGAGAATTTCTTCGTAAAAATTCAAATTCAGAAAATATTTTCTTATTTCCATCAGGCAATAATAAAGCATTAATTTTAACAGCACATGTAAAGATAGGGTGTTGTTTTCCCATGGTCCTTGCAATATTAATTATGTTGCTAATGCCTTCGTTTATATAATCAGGATTGTCTTTTACCCTATTAAGCTCTGATGCTATTTCTCTAAGAGGTCTAGCTGGCTGGCCTGAAAAAAGACCATGCTTCACTTTTGCGCAACGCGTATGTTCATTGACTAAGTCTTCTAAAGTATGAAGTCGTTCCTGAATTTTCTTTATAGTTGCATCAGAATAGCTCGTTTCATTAGTTTTTGTTTGAGAAATTAAATTTTCTGCTGCCAAGACTGAATATCGAAAATCGTGTGTAATGATTTTTGCTTTTTCAAGTCTTTTAAGTGCTTCCGTAACCGTTAGATCTTTATGAGATATATTATCTTTATATCCAAGTATTGCAGTAGTCTCAAATACTGTGGAAGTAGGGTCATATGACAAACCTACACGATCGCATGCTTCATTTAATTCTTGTGTTTTTTCTTTTTTGAATCGTATAAAGGGTGACTGGCCAAAATGTTCCTGAATAAAAAATGCTTGGATGAGGGATTCAGAAGATTGAGGGTATTCGTATACACGACGACCTTTTTTGTTTGCCATTCTTTCATGATACCGCTTAGTTTCTGATTCTATAATGTATGATTGAAATTGATCATCAATGAGAAGATGTTCTTTAAGTATCTCAGTCAACGAGATAATATTCCATGCAGAGACATTATTAACCTTAACTAAGTAACTATCAGAAGCAATTTCTGAGCGCGCAAGCTCAAAAGGTAATTGCTTATTCAGTATAGTAAGTTCTATTTTTTCGTTTATTTGGACGAGAGGATCAGTGGATATAGCTCGTTCAACATCAGGCACTAAAACAGCTGTAATTAAAGCATTTTTGTCAGGATTAATGTAGCAATTCATGAAATTATTCCTTCTAGTAAATTATTATTTAAAATTCGTAATCTATTTCAGTGTTAAGATTTTTTGATTGTTGAAGGAAATGCGCAACTATAAACATCGTTAACTGCAGTGCACATCATTGTAGTGTAAGGTTGTGTCCCCATGGTTTGCCAATTGCCACCTGATGGTTGTGATTCCGATTTTAATAATACGTATTGATCACTAAGTGGAAGAGCTATACTGCCAGCGTAAAAACAGCTCGCACTCATTGGCGTTTTACCACCGTTATTCCAGTACGCGCTTCCAAAAACAATATGTTGATCTGATTCTAATTCAGTGATTTCTTTAGTCGTCGCTGGGCGGAATGAATTATGTCCACGATTCCAAATATCAACGTCCCAACCATTAAAAACACCTTGCCATACTTGAATAACAGTAGGGCAATTATCGGCAAAAATGCTATTTGAAAATGTTAGACAAGCAGCCACAATAGTTAAAAATAATTTAATATGTTTCATTGTTTTTCCTCTGTTTTTGTAAATAAAAAAATATAAATAAAATATTAGAATCTTCTTCGATTTTTAATATCTGTCATTATATAAAGACGTATTATACCTACATTAAGATAATCCATGTCATTTCCTGTTAAATCAATTTCATTGATGTACTTGGAATAGCCTTAAGTAATAACAGCATACTATTAAAATCAAACTTATTTAATTTACAGGAGGCTAATGATATGGTTCGTATATGAGATGGAATTGATTTAATGAGAGCAATCATTTCATCAAAATCTTTTTTAGATTCTGCTAGTGGAAGACTCTTTTTTGTATAATCATCTGAAAATTTTATACTTGATTTGGAAAAATCTATACCAGATAAATCCAATTGAGTAGTATTTATAGTGATTGCTCGAATACGATCGAGCATTAATTCTAACATTTCATATCCTCTTATAAGAAAGTAAGATTGAATTTAAAGGGTACTGCTAATAAAACTATTTATTTTATCTAAAAATATAACCTTAGTCAAACGTATATAATCCACTTTCAAAAACACTATTTTTTATTTTAAAGCTAGGACATAATCTGATATTTAAATAAAGGTTAATAAATCCATAGTCATTATCAGATTTGAACAGATATATTTTATTAAATATTGCAAAAATACTTGTAACAATCTTCGGGATCAAGTCTCAGATGTTATATTTTCATGAGGAACAACTTTAGCGTTAAACGCTTTTGAATCAATCATTTTTTTAATGTAAATTATTGGATTTGACCCTGAAGATTCCTCGATGCACAAAACTAATTACTGGATATTCCAGATGTTTCAATTTTCATTTCAAAAACAATTGTTTTAAAGCGTTTTATCCATGTAGATTAAATCCATGATTATTACCAATTGCAGCTTCGTCATTTAATTTTTTCGATACATTAATCAAGTCGTCAATTTTTTCAAATAGAAGATGTCTAAAGCGCAAATTATGTGGTTGTTTCATATATTTCAAAATTTCCTTGGCAATGAGTTCATCTTTATGCTCACCATTTAATTCTTTATTATTATGTATATCCATTATGGCATTACGTAAGACATCTGTAGCAGAATCTTTTTGATATATCCTATCTTTTGCATACGGATTCCATATTTTTGCGAATGTGACAATATCACATCTCGTAATTTGTGATAATTTTTCATTTCGTCTAGCTTGAGGCCATTTTTGATTAATTAATTGATTCCAATCTGTTTGAAATGGGCTATTTAAAAAATTCGGTAGGTATGAACTATACGAAGTAGTTGGTTTAATTAATTCAATGTTAGCATTTCTAAAATCTTTAGTTTTGCCCGGTAAGGCATTTAAGTGTGCTGAACGTAAGATAAGTTGTCTAATTAATCCATGATAACTAATTTGATTTGTCCGCTCATCAAAAGACCAGTTTTCCCTCTCTCTAAAAGTGCTTGCTATAATGGGTTCGTTTATTAGACGTCTAAATATATCAACTATTGAAACCTCAATTCTATTGAAGCTCAATGTTCTCTCAAAAAATGTATTGGTCTTCTTAAATAATCCATTTTCATATTTAATTTGATGAGAATTGTCGAAATAGATATATATTTTTCCCTTGAGAATAAAATTGTCTAAAAAGAAATCTTGAAATGTATTATCAATACTACCTCTCAATATATATTGATCGATATCAGAAGTAAAAGATAAGTTCATGTTCATTTCTTGTTTTGTATTATTTTGCTGAGTTTGTTGTGTTCTTTTCGATTCGCTTATCTCACCAGCGTAAGAAGTTTTTAAATCAGCAGCATCAGTTGTTTTCCCGAAATTAAATGTTACTGTTTGCTTCGATAAATTAATTTGTTCAATCAATTGGGATTTCATTTCTTCAATCATTGATTTAATATCAACTGTATGCTCTTTTCCAGCGAAGGGATAAGTTATAATCGCTTGATTTATAGGGGGTGATGAGAAAACTTTCGGTTGACCCTTTGCTTTTTGAGAAAAATCGTCAATATAGAAGTAGAGTGTATTTGTTTCGTAATTTTGATTATTAACCTCTTCTTTATACTTCAACTCGCTGACTTTATATTGAAATTTTTCTCTATACTTACTAAATCGTATTTTATTACTTTGTTCAAGCCCTCTATTGCTTTCATCTAAGATGATATTAGCCCAAATATTTATAACATCTACTAAGTTATTAAGTGAATTTTTCATAACAGTTTCTCCATATGATTCACTGATTAAATTAGATGGTTTTGATATTGGAATTATTATCTTTCTCATTAGTTGTAATTAATATCAAATTTTTAACTAAATTTAATTGATTATACTCAATTGAAGAATTAGGAAAGGGATCATAGTTTGTAAATTAATGATCATATCGGTCGATAGAGTGAGGGAGCGCTTCATTATATGGATCCATTTGAACAATAATTAATAATTTTAAAAAAATAAATATGCAGATAAATTTTTTAATACTTTGCTAATTTCAAAAATATTTACATGATTGGAGTTATTGTAATGATCATCAATGAACTCTTATCTTCATGTTCAAGTCCCGGACATTACCTTCTCTAAAACAACTATAATATTAAGCTTCTATTTTTTTTTTAAGCTCGAATCACAGCATATTTTGAAATAGCGTCGCTATGTGATTCTCCTTATGTAGAATATTGGGTTATGGTTAATCTGTCTTTTTGTAGAGATACAGTTGCATAAAAGACCCCTTTAAAAACTGTATCTTTACGGAAGGACAAGAATGCTATAATATGATCTTATATTAAAGGACAGTTTGGATGGGTAGTAATATGAATGTTCAATTAGTACAAAATCTTCTTGAAGAATTCTGGGACATGATTGATACATTCGATAAAAATGTGAAACGTGAAGTAAGTTTGCCGATGGTATCTAATAAAATCCTGGTTGCCATTGGTATGCGTAGAACAGGGAAGACTTATTTTCTGTTGCAATATATAGCAGATTTATTAAAAGGTAAGTTACCGAAGCATCGAATACTTTATGTTAATTTTGAAGATGAACGATTATATCCATTAACGCAAGATAAGCTTGGTAAGCTAATTGATGCATTTTATACGCTGTACCCTGATAACCACGATAATACATGCTATCTCTTTCTCGATGAAATCCAAAACGTTGAAAACTGGCAACTGACTATTAGACGTTTTTTTGACACAAAGAAAGTTAAAATATTCCTGACTGGTTCCTCAGCAAAACTCTTGAGCAAAGAAATTGCTACATCACTTCGTGGCCGGCCATTAGCAACTGAGATATGGCCTTACAGCTTTTCTGAATTTTTGCTTGCTATTGAAGCAGAAGAAATAAAACAGCCATTTGGTAAAAAAGGTTTAGATAAATTAACAAAACATTTTCATCATTATTTGGAGCATGGTGGATTTCCAGAAGTTGTAAATTATGAGCATAGTGATCGTGTCAGAACTCTGCAAGATTATGTCAATGTTGTCATTTTTAAAGATATTGTAGAACGATATAACATTACTAATATTCATTTAATTCGATATTTAATAAAAGTTTTTATAAAAAATGCTGGTACTAGTTTTTCAGTAAACAAATTATTTAATGATTTAAAAAGTCAGGGCTTTGCTCTTAGCAAAATGACTATTCATGAATATCTTGATTATATAGAAGATGCTTATCTTGCATTTACGGTACCACTTTATTCCGAGTCAATTAGAAAATCTCAAACCAATCCTAAAAAAATATACGCAATTGATACAGGATTAGTTAATGCCTATAACTTAGCGTTTACAAAAAATATAGGACATATTTTTGAAAATCTCATTTTCTTAGATTTAAAACGACAAGGACACGAGATTTACTATTATTTAACAGAAAATAGAAATGAAGTTGATTTTTTATCTAAAGATCTTTACGGTAAATTACATCTTTTCCAAGTTGCTTGGGATGTTAGTGATCCAGGTATATTGGAACGAGAAATGAGAGCGCTAAATGAAGCAGAAAAAGAACTTAATATTAAAGGTAAGTTGATTACACCTTCAAGTTATTTAAGTGATTTTGTTGAACATATACTAAGTATTAGATGATAATCGTTTCAAGCTCACCTATATTTAAAGTCTGATCTCGGCAGCTGTTTTATAAGTATATCATTAATAAAAAACGACAATATATGGCTATAAAAAAAATATTAGCAAATTATTTATATACGCTACTTTGTGTACGATTAAGTTAAGGAAAGCAAATGACATATATTACTGAACAACTTATCAAATCGATTGCGCCAAATTCAAAAATAATCCCAGAATTAGTAGAAAATTTAAACAAATTATTTGAAAAATATCAAATAAATACACCTGAAAGAATCGCAGCATTTTTATCACAGGCCGCAACAGAAACTGGGGGATTTGTTTGGTTAAAAGAAGCAGGGTGGTGTAGTGATAAAAAAGCAAGAGAATTTTGTCAACGTTACGAACCGGGAACAAAAAAAGGTAATGAATTGGGAAATATTCATACTGGAGATGGGTATTTATACAGAGGGAGAGGACTTTTTCAATTAACAGGGCGTTATAATTATGAAAGATATAGCAAAATATTGGGAATTGATTTGCATAATAATCCCGATATTTTATCAAGTAATATTCATCTCGCATGTTTAACAGCCTGTGAATTTTGGAACCAAAAAGGATTAAATGAATTAGCTGATAAAGGTATTTTTAACAAAATTACCTCAACTATTAATGGAGGGCATTCTAAAGTAGAGGAGAGAAATAAGTTTTATAATTCAATAATTTTAAAATTGTCTCCTGATACTAGTGTTGAGAAAAGAACGATTTATCCCTTAGCAGCGCTTAATATAATTTCTTGTAAACAACTAAAACCTCATTTTAATCCAGGTGTATACGCAGCACTATCTGACATTTGTTACACACCTAAACAGAGGCCACCAGAAGGATTTCGAGTATTATTAAATTCTAAAAAATATATTTATGATCCTTTTCGTACTAGTTCATTTTTCGCTGGGCATGTAAAAAGTGCTCCACCAACGTCACCTTATTATCAGCAATACCACGCAGGTTTTCATGCAACTGCGTATGTGAATATTGAAGAAAAGGTGGTCATCATTGGTGGTGCAGGAACAGATTTTAAAAATGCAAATGGAGATTTATTAGGAAATGTGATTAGTGATGTGCAACTCAGTTTAAAAATTATTCCTGCATGTCAATATTACTATGATGAATTTTACAAAGAAGTGCAAAAAGAATTAAGGTTTCGCTATCCAAATATTGAATTTAAAATTGAACACACTGGCCATTCATTAAATGCGGCAAGGGCGCAATTAGCAGCTGTAAAATATCCAAATGATGTAGTAGTTACGTTTGATGGTCCGGGAGTGAGAGAATTATTACCTAAAGATATTCAAGCAAATACTTTCAATAATGTAATAAATTATATTCTTTATCATAATCCTATTAATAATCTCAATACGAGGATTGGTACAACTTACCAATTATCACTCAATAACGAAGATCATAATAAAATAGTACAATTAAGAGGTATACCATGGTTAATGGAATGCCATGGGATTAAAACATTTATCAAGGCATTTGATAACGAAGGTGAACCTCTTAATCCTGTAAGAGAACAAAAATTACGAATAGAAAAAATAATACCGCAACAGACTTATTATGGATCTGCTATTACACCAAATTTAATTGAGAGTGTATTGCGAAGCAGAGGCGTTAAAGAGCATGATCTGCCTCATTTAACTCAACAACAAATAGATGGACGTGCATGGGATAATTTTGGAAATTATAAATATACATATTACTACCAAGATGTAGTAAAAAATAATATAATAAGTAGTGCGGATAAACTGGTCAATTATTCACAATACAATTTTAATGCTACAAATGATATATCAATAGCTTATGCAGAACATATTGCGCAATTATCTAGAATTAAAATTGGTACTCGACAAAATAGCCAACTAAATTATGGAGAAAATGAACCTCTGGGACTAAACTCGATAGTTTTAACTTATCCACAATATCTAACATCATTATCTAGATTGCCTAATATTTCCTTTCAACAAACATATAATTTTAACGAAAATACTCATGATTTACCTTCCGCTTTAAGTTTTAATGAAAAAGAGCACAACACTGGTTTAAATATCAATGCTAATATACATGGGCTAAATAAATCGAAATTTGTTCCTATATATTCAGTGAAAAATAATTCAACATATTCAGATGTTAATAATGAACCCTATACTAAGAAATTAACAACTGGTAAATTGATGGCTATTACAAAAGTATTGATAGATACAACCATTAGTAATCAACATAATATAATAATTTCACATAAGCTTTCAAAACCGACGTTTGAACCTTCCACTATATTATTTAATTTTGATCTTGTGCAAAAACCACAAGGCATTCCTATTGATAGTAACATTTCATTTTTATATGAAAGCAATACTGGATTTAATTTTAGCGATAGTTCAAATAATCCAGATTTAACTATAACGGGGTCGCTATTTAAAATTGGTAAAGGTGGTCTTGTATTAGCACCTACAATTGGTGCAAAGATTGCTTTTGATACATCACCTGCAATATTAGCGGCTGCGGGAATAGGATTAGGTGTAGGATTGGGAATTCTGGGTACTGCATATGGCGTTAAAAAATTAGTTGATCATATACAATGGACAAATTTACCTGCTGATCGAAAAGCAGAAGTGAGTCTTGAAACAGCAATTGCAAAATTAAACAGTGCTAGACAAAGGGATTTTTCTTGGAACAATTATTCAATTGTATATTGGGGTACTAATTGGGATAAGCTCATTAATCACCGTGAAAATAATTTTAAAAATGCGTTGATTGAAATGCGCAAAACACATAGTAAAGACGAAGCTACAGTTTATGATTGCGATGCATTCCTTTATGCCTTAGAAAAAAATGATCCAACGATTGACCCTGAAAAAGTAAGAACATCTTTTAGTCATCACTTAACCAATCTCTTCAATAGCGTAAAAGATGGTATAGATAAAGCTGATAATGATTACGCTAGAAAAGCAGCTAATGAATTACTACGTTGGCGACCAAATGACTTCATTTCTCACGTTGCGATGGGATTAGCATTAGAAACAGAAAATATGAATAATGCGACTGCGTCATTTAAACAAGCGCTGTCCTTGGCTAAAGAAGATAAAGATAAGCAAATGTTAAATGAACAAATGTTCTATCACCTTTGGAGAAAAGCAGAATATAACGCGGCAGTAGGGGGTAATCTGAGCATTCAAGAATTAAGAGAGTATATACTCCAAAGAAATAAAAAAGAGTCATTAAACTCGAGTAAGCAAGATGATTATGTCAATACTTATCTTTACAATTTCAAAGAAAAAAAGTTTTTTGAAGCACACGAAGAAATTATTTCAGGTCTAGAAGAAGTTAAAAAATCAACCTCACTTCCTGAAAAATTTCAACGGACATTAGCACTATCCTATTATGTGTTAGGTACACAAGCGAATAATAAATTTAATAGCGTATTGAAAGATGGCAGCAATTCTGAAAATAGCAATACATTTAATAATGAAGCAATAGAATACTTTCAAAAGTCTTATAGTGAATTTACTAAACTAGAAAACAAAACTTTTACAGATGAAACATATGCCAATTTGGCTTTATTAAATAGCAATAATTCAAATCTCTATGCATTAGCGGTGAGTGAATTAAATGATTTGGTTAATGCATTAGATAAAAAAGTTAAATCGAACGTGCAATTAACCAATGATGAAGTAGTATTAGTTACAGAAATTTTATCTAGTTTAGGTAAAGATTGTAATGATCGTGGTGATATAGCAGGAGTAATAAATCATTTTGAGATATTAAAAAATTTTGATTCTGGCAATACTTTGATTAACCCTACGTTGGCTAATGCATATTATTCTCAGGCGAATAAAGAATCACAAGATGCTAATAAGAAGCTGTCTGAGGGGGACACGAATGCGTATGATTTTTTAAATCAGCAGGCCAATATGAGTTGGCAACATGCAATAACGTATTTTGAAAAATTGACCCAAACAGAACTTGAAGAATTAGAAACCAATGTTCTTTATAATACCGCTCGTTTAAGAGTTGGATCTGTTGATAATATGTCATCAATAAGAACACAATTAACATCAACATTGAATAAGTATGAAAATTTAATAGAGATATCTGCGACTCAAAGACGTTATGCATTACAAGCAGTTTACGGATTAGTCACTATTGCTAAACAAGAAAAAGATTTTAATGAGGCAGTTTCTTTATTGACAAAAGCAGAAGACAAACAATTCCATACTGATGGAGGAAATGAACTATCACGAGAAATTGCAATTACCTATTTTGAATTGGCGAAATCACTACAAGAGAAGGCAATAATTGCGGAAAAATCAGGTCAATATAAAGAGTCAGAACAATTATTAGAACAAATCAAAACAGCAACAAATCATTGTAAAGAACGATGCAACAATATTATTAAAAATGAGGTACACGATAATATTGCTAAGCTTTATTTTAGTTATGCTTGTTTATCATTAAAAGATACCTCATCGGTTGATGAAGTGAGAACAACACTTACTCAAATTATAACCAATACCGATAATCAAAGAGAAGAAGAGCCAAATAACATTACAAAAGAACAATCTCATCAAACTGCTTTAGCATGTATTGCATTATCACAAACAGAGCTTACATTAACCGATACAAATAATATAAAAGCTAATCTTAAATTGGCTATTTTATATCGTGAAAAAGCCATTATCTATGATGAAGATTTGCATGACGAAATTAAAACTTTAGGTGATTTATATGAATCGGATGGCCAGTTAGATAAAGCATGTACAAAATATCAATTATATTTGGAAAAGAATCCAAAAGATGAGAAAACGGTTATTAGTTGCGCAAGGGTGTTGTGTAAACAAAATAAATATGATGAAGCACGAGCAAGCTTATCGCAAGCTAAACAACATATCGAACAGTCAGCTAATTTGGATAAAGGTATCGAATCAATAAATAAATTTGAGAGTGCAAGAATTAATTGTTTAATAGGTGAAGTAGGCGGCTATCTTGCAAACCAAGCTATTAGTTACATAATGACTGAATATTGGGTCCCCAGTGATAAAAAAGAGCGTACCATTTTTCACAATTCCGCTTTAATTTTATCGGATGTATATGGATGCACTAGTGGTTCTTTATTTAAATTTTTGCAAGAAAGACAGTATTATTCTTTAATACATAATCTCGGTGGAGAAGATCAAGTCCCAAATGATTGGCAGCATTTAAAACAATCATTAGCCTCATCGCTAGATCCGATGTTTGTCATGACCAAAACAATTCAAGGAATTGGCATATTGAGAAAAAATACATCTTGGTTTGATGAAGGACATGCTAAAACAGTTGCTGATGTTGCCGAATGTGCTGAGAGTGGTTTTTCGATTTACAATCAATTAGCAGAATTTTTATATGATGATGGCGCTGGGGGTACATTTTTAGATTCAGTAGATCCTTATGTTAGTATTGGAGGCATAATATCGAGAAGAATCAGTGCTTATATTGATTCGCATAAAATAAATCGACAACAAATGTTTGAAAATCCTTACGCTTATTTAGTTAAGGATGTAGCAACAGGTGTAGGTATAGCAAGTACAGTATATGCAATCGCGCGTAAATATCCTGAAAATGTGCTCATAAGTGCCATTAAAACATACGCACCATACGCTGTTCAGACAGCTGCTAGTCAAGTTTTATTAGGTCTCACTGCAGCATATCTTGTTTATAAAGGTTATCAACGATATCAGGCAAAATCCCTAGAAGCTATAAAACATAATGGAGAAATACTTGCCAATGAAGGAAAATATGAAGCAGCCATTAATAAGTTTGAACAATATTTAACTTTAAAAAATGATGACGATAAAGTTAAATTTGCTTTAAATAAATTAAAAATAGTAGTGCTATTAAAAAATCAAGATTACAAAAAAACGATTAAAGATTGTAACAAACATATACATGAAGGACATTCAGATGACTATATCTGGTTTAGAGCCCAGGCTTATTTCGCACAAGGTGATTTACAACTTGCAAAACAAGATTATTTAAAATTAAAAAATAATCCTTATGCGCTTTCACAATTAGCCTATATATTTCAAGCATGCGGTAATTTACATGAAGCAAAAAATTATTGTAATTCGGCATTGACTGAATTACAAAATCAGTTATTAGCTGCTGAAAAAGATATTAAAACGGCTAGCGAGAAAAAATGGCATCTGGGTGGCTATGTTGAAAAAACATACGGTTTTGTAAAAAAACATCGTTTCTTTTTTAATTTATTAGGTATTAATGATGGTACCTTTAGATACCAATTAATGCTTGAAGAGAGTACAAAAAAACAAGAACACTTGACTAAAGAAATTAATGATATGAAAGAGAAGCAATTGTCTGGTATAGAAAAAGCTATTGTTGAAGCTTGGTTAAATTTTTGTGGTGATATCGCTGGGAATTTGGCAGTTACTCTTTTACAGTTTGTACATTTCGCAATAGCCTCTTATATTCAACAACCATCAAGATATAGTAATGGATTACCTTTGCCAGAAACAAATACTGTCTATCTGATGCATCCGCTACGGCAAAAAAATATTAAATCTAGCGCTCAGAAATTTGTTGAAAAGACAGGCCAATCAAGTGCAATTAAGTTTATAAAAAGGCAGCAGATTGTAAATGTAAAACCGAATAATTTTGTTCAGAATCCACAGACTGCAAAAAGATTAGGACAAAAATTACAATCTGATAATGCAACAAGTGCACACAAATTTATGGCAAAAACACAGAGTAGATCAGCCAACCGTTTTGTTAAAGATAAAGGTTCTATTAATTCGCAACAAGTAAACTCAGTTGATAAACCTAATGATACTGCAATGTTAATTCAGTATTGTATTACGCAAGGAATGTTTGTTGATAGAAGCCACGTTGATGAAGTACCTAATAGTGTTTCTCTGCCTTCAATTCCTGATTTGCAATCGTTAGCCGCATTGTTATTTGATGAATCTAAATTCAATAATTTATCACAAAATCGAAATATAAAATGGGCTACAAATGCTGGAATTGATAACGTTTTAACTTTTTATCTAAAAGAAGATGATGCACATATTCTCCCATCTAGTTTGTCTTCAGTAACATCATTATTTGATCACAAGCAATCTACGCGACTTGAAGCTGTTGTAAAATATGGTGAAATGATATTTGGTTACGAAGATAATAATGGAAAATTGCATCCAAATGGTTTAATCCATAATGATGGTGGGGAGCTTAAAAAACCTATAATCATGATCATTAATACTGCTTCTGTAGTGGCACGATATTCTGCAGATACATTAGCAAAGGGCGGTAGTCATTGGGTTACCTGTGTAATACTGCCAAAAAGTTATAATATCCTTAATAAATCTCATCAATATGGTAAAGAACGCATTATTTTTATTGATTCGTATTATGAGCAAAGTAAACTACCGGACGATTTCAAAAACATGATAATTAAAGGCTGTGAATATGTAGGTAAGAGTAATTTTAATGGTGTTGATACAAATTATAAACGTCGAATTCCTAGACTCTTTAATAATCCAGAGTTTATTGAATTAAATATCCCGCAACAAGCTGATACTAGTTCGTGTGGCTTATGGGCATTGTATAATACCTTTATGATAATATTAACTGGAAGTACGGAATTCACACAAAAATTTCAAAACAGATCGAATGAAATTGCCTATCGACTCTTTTCATTATTCCCTCATATAGCAACAGAAGATCAGCAACATACCGTAAAAAATAATGAAAATGGAGTGATACCTGCTATTAATTCTCATAGTTCTAATAGCACAAATAGAATGAGTGTTTTAGTGTGATCAATATAGTTATACTACGTTTATTAAATTGTACGTTTTACTAAACTAGAGGTGCTGGCGTATAACGTATTGAGTTTGGTTCTTTTATTCCTGCTTTTTGAGCGATTGCAGCTAATTCTTTAATATCCTTAATAGTTTCATCGGGGTTAATCTTTTGAATAATGTTGACATATTTAATTGCCAAAGAAATTACTTCAGATTTAGTGCGATCCTTTTTATTTTCTAGTACAGGTTCACCATTGGCCCCATTGCTATTTTGATGAGTGGATGCTTCTTTATTGGGAGATGGTTTTTCAAATAATCTTTTGATGGATATTGATTCATTATCTGCGAGTAATTTAATTAATAGTATTAAAGCTTCCACCATTGCGTTTAAGTTTTTAATTCGATCTGCTTCATAGGATGGATTTTTAGGGATCGCCATTTCAGCTGCTTCAAAAGCAGAAATCGCTTTAGCTAGCATGTCCTTTTTATATTCATTAGTTACATTTTGTTCTTTGTGTAATTCATAATAAGCATTGGCGCGGCAATTCAGTAAAAGATGAATAGCATTATTTTGCCAAGTAGATTTTTTATCTAAGTGAGAAAATGAATAACTGACTGTTTTTTTGTATGATTTTTTACAAAAATTCAAAAATGTATGGATATCAGTTTGTGTGTTATCGAGATCAAGTGATTTATTAAAATCTGAAATCGCGTTATCCATGTTATTTAAATAAAAATATATAATGCCGCGTAAGTTGATTGCTTCAATAAAATCCTTATCAATAGATAGTAGTTCGTTCAGTACTTCTAATGCATACTTACGTTGTGGGTCTGAATAACAGTGCATAGAAAAAAACGCAAGCGCTTCATTATAATATATTTCAGTGAGTGTGAATGCTAATAAAGAATTAGCTTTTGATAATGATTTATACAAATGTCGTGATTGCCTGAAGCTCATTGCGGCTTTATGAAAACTATCTAAATCATTTGATTTAAGAGCCAGCATCGCTCTGTCAAATAAAATTTTAATACTATTGGCTAATTCACCCACTTTTTGTTGCTGTTTTATAGTGTGTTGCGCAAGAAGTGTACCGAATAAATTAAATGTAAGGCTTATAGGTTGTATAACCAATGCGCTTAAAATGGGAGCATAAAGTGAGATGTTATCCTTGACTTCTTTACTCAAGTTGGGATGAACATAATTTAAACTACCACCAATTGCTTTTCCCCATAATGTTGCTCCTTGATCTGCATAATGAATGGAGTTATTTAATACACCAGTAGAGAAAGTAATGGCACGAGAACGTGCAGTTTGATTATATTTTATAACAGCACCACTGCTTAATAATAATATAAATAGCAATTTACCTTGAAGAGAATCAGGTATAAATGTTGTTCCAATCCAATTGATTAAATTGCTGACTTTATTACGGATATTTCTTCCAAGTTCGCTTATATTTTGAATATTTTTCATTCACTTACTCCTGTGAAATAATAAATTGGTCGATGTGCTATATGAATGCCTTAAATTAATTCAAAATAAAATTTTTAAAATACAGCAATTTGCTTGCAGTTAGTAAAATATTATTAGATAATTATTTCATATTTATGATAGCCTGGTCAACGAATTTGTAATTTGAATACAATGGTTTATTCATATATTACAATACAAAATTGACATTATTATTTCTAATTTATACATCGATGATTGATTGGAATGTGATTTATGCTAGTTTAAATGATCATTTAATTTAAAGGGAATTTTTATGAGAGTATTTTTAGCAGCAAAAGGTCATTTACCAAGTCATAATTATTTAAATAAGCCCCGTTCTATTCCATCTGTTGCAAGCCCAAATATAATTCAAAATCATCGAGGTAATATTGGCCTATTTCGATTTAAAGAACGTAGTCTAATTTCATATAGAAACTATGCTACAGAGCATTCTCCTGGTGAAAGTAAACATGTATCAAGGACCGATTTGACTTATCAAGATGTGGGGAATACTTTTCAAGATGCTTCAAAAACATTGCAAAATTTTATTCAGCAAGAAATCAAAAAAAATACGAAAGAGCTTGAGGAATTCATTAAAAAACAAAACTCTACACTAGAAGATAGTATAAAAGAAACGAAAGACACTACTACCGATGCGAATAATGTATTAAAACAATTATCAGCCACTATAGAAAATCAAAGAAATGAAGAACAAAAACTTAGAAAAACATTGGATAATTTAGAAAGAAGGGTATCAGATGCATGGATGGCTATTTTTGTAATGTTGGTGCTCATTATATTAACTTATATTCTCAGCGGTAGCAGGAGTAAATTTATTGAAAATATTTTAAATGTATTTGGATTTTATAATGCTAAATTGAGAGAAGAAGAAAAAGAAATAGCGTTAAAAGTAATTGATGCAAAAATTACTGAAATTGATTGGCTCTTTAAAAATAGTTGGTGGTGGGACAGCAACAAAAATGTATATAAGGAACAAATGCGCATACTCAATCGAGATAAACAGCGGTTACTTTCTTGTCTAAAAGATCATTCAAAAAATGTCGAAGTTTGTCTAAAGTCTGATTCAGAAACCGATAACATTAAAAGCAGTAATAATGAAGAAGGCATTAAATTAAAATAAAGAGCCTGTAAATAATTCTTTGTGTTAAAGCGGGCGCTCTAAAGCGGGCGCTCGTTCTGAGATTTTCTATTAATTGCTTATCCTTAGAACTATTTGATACAAAATCGCTTAATTCTTTTTTAGCATTAGTATCTTGCGGATTTTGCTTAGTTTGGTCATATAATTGCCTGATTGTTTTTTCAACTAAGACTACTCTATTTTCAGATTCAGAAAGTGATTTGTCGGATAGATTTTTAGCAATTTCTATATTTTCCTTTTCAAGATATTTATTAGAACTAACTACTTCATCGATCTCTTTGCGCAAATCTTGTAAATATGATTTGAAAAGATCATCTTCTTTAACTTTTTCTGCCACAAAGCCTTTTTTTTTATGAAAATTTTGATTAATATTTTTTTCTAATGATTTTTTCTTGTATTTCATTTATTAATGTTTTGCTAAAGCAATCAATCACAGTTAGTAAATTTATAAGATAATATGTATGTATTTTGACCATATTGCTAAATCCGTAAATGCCACAAAAAAGTAATACAGCGTACTTTAGCATCATTATAAAACTGAATATAATCTGAGGAAAAATTTAACAATTAACAGGAGGGACGATGTTATATAAACACATTATGGTAGCGGTTGATGGTAGTGATACATCAGATTTAGCATTACAGGAAGCTATTCAACTTGCGAAAGATCAAAAAGCTAGTTTACGTATTGTCCATATAGTGGATGAAAATTTTGTAAATTATGGTGAAGCTTATATTGATTATGATGCGCTTCAAGCCGCATGGAGAGAAGAGGGGCAGAAAGTTTTAAAAAAAGTGGAAGAAACGATTCGCCAATCAAAAATTGAATTTGATAGCAAATTAGTTGAACTAAAACCATTTGAAGGGAGAATTGCAGAAAAAATTGCTGAGGAAGCAAAAGCATGGCCTGCTGATTTACTTGTTATAGGTACGCATGGGCGTCGTGGATTCAGCCATTTATTTTTAGGTAGTGTAGCTGAAGGGATAATGCGAATTGCCACTATGCCTGTACTGTTAATTCGCGGCAAATAATTCCAAATATTTTTATTAACGCAAGTTGAGAAAAGAGAAAATACGAATTTTTACAAAATCGATCAAAAATAAATAAACAATTATGACTGCCAGCAGCTCAACAATTAATAATGGGTTGATTGCTGTCATTAAAATCCCACGCGTGGCTAATATGCTAACAATGACGATATCGAATAAAGAAGCTAATAATAGCCATTTTCCCGGCACAGAATTCCAAAAATGTTTTCGTTCTCGAACAAGGTAGACGTTACCTTGTCCTGTAAATACTAACATGACAAATATTAAAGTTTGCAATTGTTGTAAAGAAAGATGCAAATAATAACGCCCAACATAAAAAATGGTAAACGATAATAATAATATTAAAGCGGATATACACCCACCGGCCATCATTAAATGTGATATTCGCCAACGTTCTGGCTTGTGAGAAAAGCTAACATTATCGGTAGCGATGGACATCGTGACAAAATCATTGGTAAAAAGCAAAAGCACAATGAGTAAGGGTGTAATAATAAAATTATGCGTGAGGATGACGCCTAAACTTAGAAAAACAGCAATTTCAAAGCTTTTAATCACTTTATTAAGAATATAAGTTAGCATCCGTTGATAAATGCGTCGACTTGTTTCTACAGCTGAAAGAATGCCACCTAGACCCGGTTGCGTTAAGACAATTGATGCAGCAGATTTTGCGATGTCAGTCGCATTAGAAACAGCAATACCTACTTCAGCCTGCTTAAGAGCAGGGGCATCATTGACGCCATCACCAGTCATGCCTACAACAGATCCATTTTTTTGTAGTGCTTTAACTAAATGATATTTATCTTCAGGGAACATGCCTGCAAAAACATCGCAATCAAGTATTTTAGTATCTGCTTTTTGCAAGATCTCTGAGTGACAAGCTCTGTCACCGATGCCAACCCTAGCCGCGATCGTTTTTGCAGTTGCTAATCCATCACCAGTGACCATAAGAATTCGTAAACCGAGTTCTTTTAAGTTGTTGATTAATGATTTTGAATCTTCTCTTGGTGGGTCTTGGAGTGCGACTAATCCTACTAATTCAAAAGCATTGCAATTATTATCTTCAGTACTCTTTGCCACGGCCAATACACGATATCCTTTGTCGGCCATTTGAGAAATGTCAGCTGTAATATCCGGTGGATTTGATATTAATTTTTCGATGATATTAGGCGAACCTTTGATGATACGAACTTTTTTATTATTTAAAATATAAACAGCTTCGGCGCGTTTATTTGCAGGATCAAAAGGGATAAATTCAGCTCGTTTAGGTACAGAATCCATTAAATTACGTGCATGTGCTGCACTAAGAATGGCATTATCAATAGGATCTTGAGTTGCTTCATCACAAACAAGCGCTGTCAGAAATAATAAATTATCTTCAGAATAAGAAGAAAAAGGCTTTAAATCCGCCAGTTGCAGTTGGTTTTGCGTGATCGTTCCTGTTTTATCACAACAAACGATTTCCATATTTGCTGCATCTTCAATAGCCAATAAGTGGGTAACTAAAACGCCTCTCTTTGCCAATTGCATAGCACCAAATGCAGTTGATAATGTAAAAGTTGCTGGTAATGCTATAGGTATTGATGCAATCAATAAAATTAATACGTATGGAATCACATCAGTGATAGGCAATTTGGTAACGAGCGCATATAAAAAAACACACAAAGCGAGAACACTATCAATAGCTACCAAATATTTTACTACTGAAAAAATAACATTCTTAATATGACTTTCAGCTTGTGCTGTTTGTAGTAATTCTGCGGATTTACCAAAAAAAGTATTTTTTCCCGTAGCGATTACTTCACCTGTAGCTTCACCGCGTTTTATCATTGCGCCAGAATACGCAATCGTGCCGATTTCACTTTCGATAGGCAGAGCTTCGCCGGTAAGGATGGATTGATCGATTAATAGTTTTCCGTCGAATAAACGTATATCTGCAGGTGATAAGTCACCCATTCGTAGATAAACAATATCACTTGGTACAAGATCAGATGCCGATATGAGTTGCCAATGAGAATCTCGTAAAACGCGAGCCCGTATCGCTAAACGATGTTTTAAAAGAATAAGCGTTTTATTTGCTTTTTCTTCTTGGAAAAAGCTTAAAACAGAGTTAAAAAGTAATAAAGCTGAAATAATTATTGCTTCATCATATTTACCAAGAATTAGTTGTAAAGCAATGGTAATTTCGAGCATCCAAGGAACTGGTGCCCACAATTTTTTTAAAAATATAATCCAACGATTTGGCTGTTTTTCTTCGACAATATTACGGCCATATTTAAGTAATTTTTGTTGGGCTTCCTGGGATGTTAATCCCTGTATGACGTCTTTTGTTTTGTCCTCATCAATACTTTTGTTCACTATGTGTTATCCCTTCGATTTAATCATGTCTAACAATGGTTGTCTCGTTATCTATAGATAATTACTTAAAATTTAGAAACAATAGCTTTTAACACGACAAATCCTCCTTCTCCATAGCCACTTTTAACTTCTTCCGGTATTGATATATGTTCAATTGAAGAAAAAATGGTTTGATAAATTTCTGTTTCTTTGAAGTTAGCTTCGTGTAGTAACTCAATCATTTCGTTGACGGTATAAATGTGAGCATCGCGATAATATGAATTTTGTTGTTTATCCGCCTCATAGCATTGTCCTAATTTGGAGCTGCGGTCAATCATGCCGATAATAAGTGTACCATTGGATTTTAAAACACGTTTAGCTTCATCTAATGTTTTTAGTGGATCTGTAACAAAACACATTGTTGTAACTATTAACACAAAATCAAAAGTGCAATTATCAAAAGGTAATGATTCAGCGACTCCTTTAAAAGTTAATATTCCCCTAGATTTTGCGATATCTAGCATTGCATCGGATGGATCGAGGCCAAATTGTATTTTCAAAGCTGCTGCAAATCTCCCTGAACCGACACCCACTTCAAGACCTTTACCAGTGGTTGGGATGACATTTTTTAATGCAGCTAATTCAGATTGAAAAACTGCTGAATGATGATCAAACCATTGATCGTATTCCACCGCGAGTTTGTCAAAAATTGTAAGTGATGACATTTATAAAAATTCCTTGAAATTTAGAAACTCAAAAGTTAAAAATCGTTATTACTTTATTTCAATTTTGCATAAGAAGTCGGCAAATTGTTGAAGGGTGTACGTTAAAAATTCTCGCAACTTCGGATGCCGTTTTTCCGCGAACATTAACCATGTCTAAAGCTTCGGATTTTTGATGTTTATTTAATTTCGGTCTTCTACCCCCAATGCGGCCTTGCGCTCGCGCTGTTTCTAAACCTGTACGAGTGTGCTCACGAATTATAGCGCGCTCAAATTCAGCAAAACTGCAGACCATTTGCATAAGCATTCGACCAGCAGGAGTAGTGGTATCAATGTGTTCAGTTAAGCTTTTAAAACCTGCGCCAACAGATTGTATTTTTTCCATGATATGCAGTAAGTCTTTTAAAGAGCGAGATAAACGATCCAGTTTCCATGCGATGACAACATCACCTTTACGAACTTGGTCTAACATACGATGTAACTCTGGCCTGTCCCATTGACCGCCGGAAGCTTTTTCCTTGAAGATTTTTTCTACACCGGCTGCTTTGAGGGCATTTTCTTGTGTAAGGGTATCTTGTTCATCAAGTTTGGAAACGCGGGCATATCCAAAAATCATTTTTAAGCTCCAATTTTTGCGCAAAGGTATTGCCAATCAAAGATATTTTGCAATAGGTTTATGCAATAGTAAAGACCTAGATTTTATGCGGGTTTGAGGCAGGGCAGCAATTCATTGCATAAACGGTCGTTTGCGCAATATGAAATGACCGAAAAACATGTGCTGTGAATACGTCTTTTGCATTTTTAAACAGCACTACTGAAACTGACAACGGGATGAGATGTTACCAAACCCTATTAGAAATTTCTAACTAATGATAACTATAATTCCCATCAACAAAATATTACATTTTACAGTGGTAATATTACACATTAAGATAAATATCAAGTTTAATAAATCTAAGTATTAACAATTTAATCTGATAGAAAATATTAGAACTGCCACTGAGTTAACATGAAAAATTATGTTAGATGTTGGTTTTCGTAAAAGACAAAACTATGTAATTAATTTGCAAACAGCACCTATTCCAGTGCATTTCATTAATTAGTTGATCTAGAAAATTGGCAAGACTTTAATATTTCAAATTGCGCCGCAGCTTCTTCGGCTGACAGCAAACCTTGTTCCATTAATGCTGTCAGTTCTGGATCCACTTCTTGTGGCGCTGTAATTTTGTTTGGAAGCATACCTTGATTTAACCATGTTTGTGCGAGTAATTTAGCGGTATTATTTGGTGCAGTATCTTTAACAGGATCTTCAAGTGGTGTATTTTGATATAGTGCATCTATTGATTCAATGAGTGGCCAAATATCTTGGAAAGTGAAATTTGCAATATTCGATAAATCTAAAATTGAATTAATGTCGAATTTTGCATCTATTAATAATTTACTTTGTGCATTATTTAATAAAAGTTGACGAATAATTTCCAGCGTTGCCATAGTTTCTTCTTGTTTCTCAGGTAGTAGGGCATTTTCATAATTATCTAAATAATTTGCAGTTTCAAGGCAGATCACATCTAGCGCATAAAATCCATTATAGGCATCACCACCGCAGAATGGTAAATTCATAAAATCTGTTAAATGTTTTTCATTCTGAACGCGCATTAAAAAAATATTAAGTGCTTCTGGTTTTAGGTCTAATGCAATATTATGCAATAAAGAATTATTATTTTCTGAAAGCTGAAATGGGTTTGCGCCTAAATCAATTAATGTGCCGATTAATTTAATATTTTCTGATCGCAATGCTAATTTTAATACCGATGCACCACACATACTCGCTTCTAAACAACATGTATTCAGCAATTTAATTCGTTTATCTTCAGCAAGAGTAGTAACAGCGATTAATACTTCTTTTTCATCTCCATTGCAAATTGCGCGATGTAAATTTGCAGCTTCACCGCAGACGCTATGCGTTAATTGTTTTAAAGCTGATATTGGATTGAATTCGCTAGTGGGTAAATCTACAGCTGGTTTATAACAGGGTTTTTTAGCAAAAGTATCTGTAGGTGGGGCGTCTGACGATTTTCTCCGTTTATTATCAATTTTACTTTCAGGTGGGTAGAAGAAATCGTCTTCTACTTCGCTTGGGCTGTTAGGTGGCGCATGGAGTGATTCAGATTTATTTTTTGGATAGGGCGTTTGTTGATCTTGCGTTACTGTTAAAGGCGCTGCACTTTTTATATGAATTGTCTTATTTGCTTCATCAAACAATGCATCTAATTGAGCTGAATAAGCATACGCTAATAGGTCATAGCTTTGATGTTTTTCAATGTTTAAAAATTTATAATTTATCTTTTTTTGTTGAATATAATTTGTAATAAATTCGAGGTTGCTATCTACAGAATCATAATTTTCAAAAGTGATGGTTTCTATATGTGAAATCAAAGCTAATCCATTCAGTACAGTACGAAATTGTAAGGAATCTAATTGGCCTATAATGATTGTTTTATCTTGAATATCTGATTTTAACTGCTGTAGACAAGATGCATAATGGGGAAAATTTGTTTTGTCGAATCGCATTGTTTACTCTCTTTATTTTTGCATAAAAACCCCATGTGCAAGGGGGGATAAACCTATAGCAATTATGATTGATGGCTAAGGCAAAAAAATATATAATAGCTAACTTCATTATTAGTCAATAGTTAAAATGATTTAACTATACTCTTCGATCTAGTTTGTTATTCAGTTCCAAGCTGTCGGGAAAACCTTTGGTTATCAAGGTGAAATGATTTTGCAGTAACCTCATAAATTCATGTTAAATAAATAGAGGTATATCATATGACATCATTTGCAGAATATCTTATCGTAAAGCACACACTCAGCCCGCATTACTGTCCTAATTTATTGGGTATTATGGCCGACTTGGCTGAGAAAGATGCCGCAAAAATAGGTCCCTATATTACTGGCGATAAATTAAAATCAGATTTGTATGTGAGAGCTGCATTAAAAAAAGCAGCAAAATCGCCTGTCATTATTAAATTAATGAAAATTTTCATGAGAATTGATGATGAAAATCTTGTTAAAGCGAGAATCAAAGAGCTCGTCTTAATACGAAGCAAATTATTAGAAGCAAAAAGTAATAATGAAAAAATTCAAATCACCGAAGCATGGCAAAATTATATTTTACCTCTCTTTCCCAATATCAGCGAGGCTGAATTTATCCAGATCGCTGAATTCTTAGGTAATGCATTAAATCATTTGGATCGTTATTGGGGGAATAAAATAGAAGTATCTATGTGGGCCAATAAAAAAGAAGATCCCTTTGAGCTCTTTAAATATTCTGCCTTACCAGCGAAATTACAATATTATTTTGATAAGAAAGAATATGAGTTGCTTTATCAAGAAGTCAAAAATGAATATAACGGTTTAATTGACAGATGGCGTCATGCTTCAAGAATATTATTAGCACCGCAATTTAATCGTGCTGCGAATGAAAATCCTAGCAGCACTAAAACAAGTGATGTTAAAAAAGAAGAAAATAAATTAGAAAGATTGATACATAAGTCAATTAATAAAGTTTTTTATCCCACCACAAAATCACAGGCACAAGCATGGCAAATTGAACTTTATACCAATTTACATGATTTTGTAGAAAAGTTTTTGCTCAGGTATCCCCAATGGCAGAATAAACAAAATGATATATTTAATGGAATTTATAGAGCTGAATTATTTTTTATCAAAAATAGTGTGCTTGATACATTTATGATTCATCTTGCCTCATCTTTAAAAAATGAAGATGACAATATACAGGAACAGGTTCTCCAAGCAGTGACACAAATATTAAATGTGAATAAATCAATTACACCGTTAAATATACCTGCCGCAGCAACTTCTTCTGCTGTTCCTATATCACCTCCTGCACTTACTGCAGTTGCTGTCGTCGCAACCACGACAGATCAAAAAATATCTGCAAATAACACGTCAAATCTATCTGAAGCTACAATCACTCGTGCAAATAGTGATAATACTGAAACAACACACGCAAATGAATTTACTCCTCTATCACCCCGTCGCAGACAATCAAGAAGATTATCTTTAGGCCCTAATAATCGAATTGCTACAGATAGAATTTTGCAAGAATTAGAGCAAACTTTTAAACAGCCTGAAATAGCAACATCTTTAAAGGATACTTCCTCACCTACGCAAATGCCTGCACTAAAAACTTCAGAAGAACAAGATAAAGGGAACTCAGATGGTCATACAGCGATAAATAATTTGCGTCGATAACGGGAGATTTCAAGATTCATTTTCTATGGAATGTGTGTTGAATTTCTGGATCTGGTGTAACGATATTTGGTGTATTCCCTTTTGAAAATCGCAAAGATTGTGTTTGAGTAACTGAATCATGTGAAGTAGTATCAGTAAGATTTTGTTTAGGTTTAGATTTTTTATCAATAGACGTCTCATGAGGGGCTCCCGCAAATTGAGTAAATTTTGCCGTAGAGCTCATCTCTTTAGGATTTTCTTTTGCACCAAATACGCTTGCAATTTTTTTGAATAAGCCAGGTGATTTTTCTTTCAATAATGCTGCTTCTATCTCATTATAAGAAGGGTATTTAGGTGTAAATTTACCTTCCGCGTCAGGTATCTCTTTTTTAAATTCTTCTAGAGTTTTAGGTATCTCTTTATATAATTGTTTAAAATGTTTAGCTAATGCGCTTGCATATTGTTTTTTATCATTTGGATCCACAACTTCTAACAATAATAGGGCATTTTTTAACAATTGATTTAATGGAAGATCATTAAATGGAATGTTACTTTTTTTAGAAGATACGATGAGTTTTGTTAAATTAATATTGAGATAATTAGTTACTCCTTGTAACGCACTATTTGCAGCAGCAATTCTATCTTTTTCGGATATTTCCTTTTCACTGTTGCGCCCTGTCCCATCTAATTTTTTACTATAAGATAGTTCTGTTTCTTTGCAGGAAGAATATGTCACTTTCTCAAATAATTTATTGATGGTGGTTGTTTTTTCAGCTTGAACATAAAAATTGTTATCAAAAAAACTCAAATCTAAGAGTTTAATTTCATTCATTCGATTGGTTAAATTTTGATTAAGGGTATTTAGCAGTAATAGATTGTTATTTTCAACAGTAGTTAAGTTTGTTAATTTATTTGCTCTCTCGAGAACAATTTGATATTTAGTAAATAATTGAAACCCTTCACCCATGTCATTGACAAGGCTATCATCAACTTTAGCTTGATGAAGCTGTGCCTTATAATCTGTAGCCATGTTGGCATATAAACTTTGTGTTAAAGAAGCAAAAACAAAAATATTTTGTTTATTCATTTCTTCATGAATTAATTGTGCAAGTTCTAAAGGATCATTTTCTTTAAATTGCGCTATTATCATTGCAAAGTCTTTTAAATGACCAATATAGGATACCAATAATTGTTTACGCGGATCGCTATCAGGAATGGCAGATAAAAAACGATTTAATTTTTTGTTAAATTCATGTTCTGGATCTGAATATTTTTTAATGAATGATCCTTCTTTATTAACTTGATTCAATTCCTTGAAAAGATCGTCTTTAAGGCTTGCTAATCTTCTTGCTTTATTAGTTTCTAACGTCTCATTAATGGCATTATTCATTAAATCATTAGGTTTAAAAAAGTTCTTGGCAGATGGGATATCTTCATAAACATCGGCAAATAATGGAGCCAATTGTTGCACATATTTGGCTTGTTCAGATGGATCGATATATTTTAAAAGATGTAATGTGTTTGCTAATAGTTGTGAAATAGGATGTTTATCGAAAATAGCCTTACCCGTATTCATCAAGGATTGATAATCTGCTAGCAATGAAGTGAGATTCTGATTTAAATCGGATATAATACCCTGCAAGGTATTTCCTGCTAATGATTTAATTTGTATTTGAACATTATCTTGGTCTAGTAATTCTTTTAAATTATCAAATTGAGTCATCAACAAATTAACTTTGGAATAGTCTTTGTCTTTAGGCTCCAGCATTCTTTTTAAATCTTTTAATAAAAGATCGTATTTAGAGATCAATTGAAATCCCGAACTTAGTATATCATTGATGCCTTTTCCTCCAGTGACTTTTCCTCCGGGAGCTTTATATAAGTTTTTTAATACATTGGGATAATCACGATTTAATTCGAGATATAAACTAAATGCGGTATTCATAAATTGAACATATTGATTTCCTTCGCGAGTAATAAATTCAGTTTTATCAAGAACCTTGTCATTGTCCTCTGTCATGACTTTTTTTGCAAAATCTCTTTGTTTTTCAATGAATAATTTAAATAATGCGACACGTGGGTCATTTTTACATTGTTCATCGGCATCAAGTGCATCGATGTATTTAACAATTTGCTTATAGTTTGGATGATTCGGATCGCTAAATTGTTGGAAATAGATATTACTATTTGCTTCTTTGATAACCTCCATTGTCGCCTGACGTTTTTCTTGTTTTTGTTCTGGTGTCATGTCACTGGCTTTAATGTGTTTTTGTGGTTGTGATTGAGTTTGTGTTTTATTCAATTCATTTTCTGTATCTTTCGTTGACTTTCCCATAATTTACCTCGTTTATTTTTACTTTATTTATGTTTTTAATTATAGACGAAAATAAGTATAAATGAGGGGGGATTTCTGATTGCAATTTATTATGCTCAGAAGAGTGAAATTATGATGTATGCATTGATAATATTTGACGAATTATCTTCTTTAATTTGTATTTGTAGATATGCGCAAATTAGATTCACAAGTAAATCGAGCGACAAGGGATGCTATTGAATAAAGATTAAATCGCATGGAGAACAAAAAATCTTAAATAAGTTTTTGCCATGTATCTAATACCATTTGATTGCTTGTTGTATTCCAAAATTTTTCAACGCCGACTGCTGGTTCTTCTTCTCCTGAAATTGATTTTACCCATTGTGGAAATGCAATGCCGATGCCGAATAATCCATTAATATCTTCAAACGCTGTCGTTTTATTATTATGTTTTAATTCAGTAACATAACGTCCATTGATTTGTAGTGTGTGTGAAGGTTGATAGCCTATTGTTGCAACAGCATGGCTGCAATCGGATAAATGTTGATCTAATAATTGCGCTAATTCTTCTCTATTTTTTGCAATATATCTAGTGAGTTTATTCTGATATAGACCGCGATTTGAATTAATATCCTCTAATAAATCTTTCGTGAATTTAGCGACATCACCTTTGAGGCCAGTATTATCGTATTGTGTATATTCTTTACCATCAGCAGTAACAGCGGGAGAGGCATATTTATATTCTTTATTCATGAATTGTTTGACGATAATCCCTGCTTTGAGTAAATGCATTGTTGCTAGTGCGGCAGAATGTGATGATCCAATAACGGCGATTGATTTAATTGTTTTTTGCTCTTTTAAATAATTGGCTAATTCTGATTGTATAAAAGCGATATTGGAATTAATCATCATTATATTTTTATGATTTTCTGGTAAACAATAGGTTTTTGGTGTGGCGCCTGTTGCTAATATGACGCGTTTAGTTTTTAAAGTGATTAATTGATTATTTTCAGTTTGAATATTAATTGATAGGCCATTAGATAAACTTTCAATATGGCTAACAGTTCCTTGTATTGAATTAATAATCTCGCGTAAGCCATTAGTGATATGTTGCAGAGGTGCTGCGGCAATTTTAAGAGAGCCCACATGATTCGGTAATAATTGATTTAATTCAAATGATCGATCATTTTCTGGTTTAAGTGTGGGTAATATTTTGTATATTTCTTGATTAACCCGTTGATAACTTTTGGCCATCGTATTACCAGGTACGCTGCTACCTTCACTTAAAATAGATCCGAAGTCACCGACTTTGAATTGAGGATCTATCCAAATTATTTTATTTTTATCTATGCCTATTTTTAATAGGTTGGGTATTGCGCAGATGGCTGCAGGGCCGGCGCCGATGATGACATATTCTGCTGTTTTATTGTTGGTGTTCATGTTTTTATTCCTCATATCTTATTGCTAACTTGTGAGGCATTATTTCACGTGATAGCATATCAGGGAAATTCATTGTTTTTATATCACTAATCAGTTTTATTGATAATATGCGTATCACTATTAAACAACTTGAAGTCTTTGTGGCTGTAGCTAAAACGGGCAATATGACGTTGGCTGCGTCTGCTGTTCATATCACGCAATCAGCGTGTAGCATGGCTTTAGCGGCAATGGAGCAACAATTAGGCGGTGATTTATTTGATAGGCATGGTAAAAAATTAGTTTTGAATGAACGTGGCAGAATATTATTTCCTAAAGCCGCAAATGTCCTGACACAAATTGCTGAATTAGAAGATTTAATGCGTGGTAAAAAACAACAGCAATTAGCTGGTCATTTAATCATCGGCGCAAGCACTACCATCGGTAATTACATTTTACCTGAATTGATTGGTCAATTTATCAATATTAATCCACAAGCAAAAATTACATTGCGTGTTGGTAATACAGAACAAATTATTCAACAATTATTAAAATTTAAAATTGATTTAGGCATGATAGAAGGGAATTGTTATGCTGAAGATATCGATGTTATTCCATGGAAAAAAGATCAATTAATTATTGTCGCAGCTGCGCAACATCCTTTGGCCAAAAAAGAGAAAATCACTTTAAAAGACATTCAACAGGCAAAATGGATTCTCAGAGAAACGGGTTCTGGTACTCGTGAAAAATTTGAAGAAGCTCTACAGGGAAAATTAATTCCTTATTTGGAGTTTGGTAATACAGAAGCAATTAAACAAGCAGTTAAAGCAGGATTGGGTATCAGTTGTTTATCTAAAACGACAGTGACTGAATTATTAAAAAGTGGTCAGATAATCGAATTAAAAACACCATTTTTAAAATTAACCAGAGACTTTTATATTTTAATGCATAAAGAAAAACACAAAACAAGCGTATTAGAACATTTTATTGATTTATGTATGAAAGATAAAAAATTTATCTCTTCGGTCTGAAGAGACTAAATACAAACCGTTTATAATCTATCCACTATCAACCGTAATAATAATAAGCCTCGTTCAGCCTGTTTGCCTCAGTGCACGATAAAAGTGAAGATATTAAAGACTCTGACAGTTCATATGCCAATTTTGACGATTTATCCCAAAAAGGTTAGGGGACGGGTATGGTATTACCTTGACATTTTATATATTAACTTTATGCTAGTTCGATTAGATTTCAGTGCATTATTTTCGGTATAGCAATTAATTTATTCCCTTGATTACTATTTGAGTAGATTAAATATTTTTTAGATATTTTATTTAAGTTATAAGGATTCCATATGAAAAAACGATTATTAGCATCACTAATATTATCTGCAACAGCATTTTTAACAACAACAGTTTATGCTGATTCTTCAAGTAGCAGTGCTTTTACCCCCGATCAAACAACACAAATTCAAAAGATTGTGCATGATTATTTAGTGAGTAATCCACAAGTATTAGTTGAAGTTGCTAATGCGTTACAAACACAGCAATTAGCACAGCAAAATCAGCAAGCGATGAAAGCGTTGCCGGCTAATGCAAAAGAATTATTTTATGATACAGCGAGTCCGGTAGCGGGTAATCCAAATGGTAATGTCACAGTCGTTGAGTTTTTTGATTATCAATGTCCTCATTGCAAAAATGTTGCGCCGGAATTGAATAAATTAATCGCAACAGATAATAATGTTCGTGTTGTTTTTAAACAATTACCTATTTTTGGTGCAAATTCAGAATTTGCAGCACGTGCGGCACTCGCGGCTAATCAACAAGGGAAATTCTTAGAATTACATAATGCTTTAATGAAAGCACAAAGTTCTCTTAATAGTGATGTTATTTTAAATATCGCTTCAAATTTAGGTATTGATATTGAAAAATTGCAAAGTGCTATGAATAGCGCTGCAGTTAGTAATGAATTAAAGGTGAATTTTAAATTAGCCAATGCATTTAATTTTCCAGGTACGCCTGCTTTTGTCATTGCAAAAGTACCTGTGGGTCAAGCGGCGAAAACTGCTGCAGCTCCTACAACGGCATATTTTATTCCTGGTGAAGCGAATGAACAAGATTTGCAAAATTATGTGAATAAAGCGAGAGGGAGTTAAAAAATTTAATATCGTTTAATTCAATTAATTATTATTGTTACGATGTCCAACAATCAATTGTTGGACATCGGTTAAATTCACAAAAGCACATTACAAACAAATTTTAAACAATTCTTATTCGATCGGTTATTAATAAAATGAGCGTTATTAATAATATAAGCCCTCCTACACTACCTATTGCTGCATTATGTAATATGACTGATGCAAGTAAAAGAAGTAACACCAATCCAAATAAACTGATTGTCATGTCATGTCTCCTTGAAAGGCACGAAATTCAGATGGATATTTCTGATTTATAACATTCGTTCCTAGCCATCCTCCAACTATTGCAGTGATTAAACTGAGTAATTGGCTTACTAAAACAATCCACAACACTGCAGCAGTATAATTAGTGACAGTTTGTGTATAATCTTTAATGACTTGTTTGGAATTTTGAATAGAAGTATCTAAATTATTAATGATCTGATTAATTTGTTGGTCAGATAAATCAGAATTAACAACCATGATATTTTTGGCAGCCTCAGGTTTGTCTTGTAACAAATACGTGGCTATTTTTGCTAACTGAGTATCTGATAATTGCGATAATATTTTTTGAGCGTCTGACTGCGAAATATTAGCATTGTTATCAGAGAGTAATTGCACAATTTGCTTTTTAAGATTAGCTTCTAGCGCTAATGTTCCTGTAGCGTTTGAAGAAATATCTGTGCTTTTATCGGTTGATTTACTGGCAGACAAAAGAACTCCTGTGGCGTTGGAATTGCTCAATAATTGTGCGCTCGTTTCCATCATTTTATTGACACCGATTGCACCAGTGAGAATCGTCAATACAATACAGATACTCCATACGGTCATACCATGAAAGAATCCCGTAGCAGGATCTGTTTTGCCTGATAATCGACCAGCAATTAGTCCGCCTACAAATAACGTGACTAACCATGTTAATAAAATCCATATTGCACTTCCCACGCCTAAACCAGTTGCTATGTTTTGATCGTTGGGATCAATAATGGCTAATCCCAATGCGCCTCCTAATAGATACATTATCCATGCGCTGGCTAATGCAAAAATTACACCTGCAAAAACAGCGCTCCAATTGATGATGTGGAAATGACGAGCAATAGTAGGTTGAATAGTAGTTGACATATTTTCCTCCTTTGATAATTTAATAGAAATTATCATCGAAATTAATTTAATTAATCGACGTCATCGAAAAATTTATCTGCTTCTTTTTTAGCTTGTTCTTTACTGTAACCATAACGTTCTTGTAATTTTCCTTGTAATTTTAAAGTATCGCCTTCGATTGCAGCAAAGTCATCATCTGTTAATTTTGCCCATTTCTTTTTAACTTCACCTTTCAGTTGTTTCCATTTTCCAGCAATAATGTCAGTATTCATGACGTTTCTCCTTAAATTCATATGAGACAATTAAAAAAATGATTTAAATAAGTAGGTTTTACTTTATAGAAGAGCTACGAGAAGAGCTTTGATGAAAATCAACTTGTCATTAAATATGCGCATTGAACCCAGAAAAATGATAGATATTTTCCTGGGCTGAAATTTAAATAGTGATGAAAATTAATCAATTGATCAGATTTTTTTATTATTGATAGTTTAAATACGATACAATTTTGAATGATTTGCAGTAATGCAGAATTATTATTTCTTGAATTTCTACAAATAGTTTTTTCTTTTTTACATTAAACCATTAATTTTTGCTAAAGCTTCTGCCATAAGAGTCAGTCCGGCAGCGCCTTCTAATGCAGTGGTAATTGAATGAAAACAATCTTTAATAATAGAGTGTTTTGGTTTTTGTAAAGTAAGTTGTAGTGCAATTGTTTTAAAATGTGTTTCTAAATCATCTCTTTTTTGGCGATCTAATTCAATTTGATTAGCCAGTTCTTCTAATGAATTTAATGTATCTTGATAGACTTGTTTGTCTACATTTTCAGAGTTTAATTGTTGTGTGGAATCCGTGCTGTTTTGTTGAAATTGGGAATGAGAAACTTGTACGAAGTTTTGAATATGGAAGTGGATATTAGCGCTCATAAGATGTCTCCTTGTGTACTCTCGCTGTTCCTTAGCTAGTATCAGCGAGCTAATGTGAAGTAATAAATAAACGAATGATAAAATAAATTAGGTAAGGGAAAATTATTAATAATGGCACTGCTGAATAATTTTTCTGTATACAATAAATATTTAAATTCTAAGTGTTATTGATGATTTTAGCGCGTTTAGGTAAACGTGGTGGTAACCGTAATAAACCAACAAAAACACCTTGAATATTAACGCGATGTGCTGCATAGATTTGTGCATTATAAGCACTGTTAGCAGGAATCAGTTTAATTTTTCCATCAGCAGAAAAATGAATACGTTTCAGTGTCGCTTCTTGATTATCAATTAATGCGACTACGATTTCGCCTTCTTGTGCATGATCACGTGTTTCACAAATAACAATATCACCATCTAATATGCCTTCCTCAATCATCGAATCGCCTTTTACCATTAGGGCATATCGTCCTTCACCTACCAGCAGATCTTTAAGTATTAAGTGATCTTGCTGAGCCACTGCTTCGATAGGTAATCCGGCAGCGATTTTGCCAACTAATGGTAAAGCCATGTCATCATTACTGCATGTGAGGCGAATTTTGCGATGGCCCTCAGTGGCAAGTTCTAAGTGGCCAGCTTTTTCCAAAACGTGAACGTAACGGCTGATCAGGCTACGCGATTTTATGCCTATGCCATGGGCAATCTCTTGTAATGATGGTGCGTAGTCGTGTTTATCAACGTATTGTTTAATAAACTCATAAATCTTGTGTTGTGTTGGGGTAACCATGTTGTTCACCAAATGTTCACTGTGGGGATATCATAGTGAACATTTGGTGAACATGCAAGACCTTTTTAAAAATAATTTTTTTCCTTCTCCCGCAAGCGGGAGAAAGAGATAAATAAAAAAGCAAAAATGGTCAAACGATAATACTAAAATATAAGTATCTTTCTCCTCGCACGTAAATAATGAATCTGAAAGTGAAATAGCAATGAATTATTATCAACAATTAAATAAAGTGATTGAATTTATCGGAAAAAATATCGATGAAGAATTATCGCTTGAAAAATTAAGTGAAATCGCATGTATCTCACAATTTCATTTCCATCGATTATTTACTGCATTTACCGGATTATCTTTACAACAATATATTAAATGGTTGCGTTTAAAACGCGCGGCCCGTCAACTGATTTTTGATAAAGATCAATCCATCATAAATATTGCAATTAATGCGGGTTTTGAATCTCATGAAGCATTTTCACGTGCTTTTAAAAAAGCGTGTGGATTGAGTCCAAATCAATATAGATATGCTGCTGATTTTGGATTGTGGGAAAAACCGCCGTATTGTTTGCCTGAACGAGGAGCAACAGAAATGAAAGTAGAAATTAAAAATAGTCATAAAATACGGTTAGCGGTTATTGAGCATAGAGGGGATCCAAAATTGCTTCCGGATAGTATTAATAAACTCATGACATGGGCAAAAACTAAAATTCCTCATTTTAAATTAAAGGCAGGAGAAGCATTTGCATTTGCTTATAACGATCCTAAAACAACACCTGCTGATGAATTTTGTTTTGATTTGGGAATAAAAGTTTCTGAAAATTTAAAATTAGATGGAGATGTTGTTGAAAAATTTATACCCGCAGGGCGTTACGCAGTCGCAGTGCATAAAGGTTCGCGAGATAAAATAGGTGAGACTGTTTATCCACTGTATCGAGAATGGTTGCCAAATTCTGGAGAACAATTAGGAGATTTGCCATGTATTTTTTGTTATTACAACTTTGAACATGAAGTGGCGGAGACAGAATCGTTGACCGAAATTTGGCTTTTGTTGAAGTAAATTAATTAATTTTAATGGATTTTAATCAGCAGCATTGCTTAGCTAGGGGTTTTCGCTGGGCGAACATCAGCCCACTTTGTAATGGCATCTTGTTCATTTTTTAGCTTTGTTCAAAAAAAATGAACATGCTAAAATAATGAACAAGAGGCATAGAAGGTGGTTAATATGTTTGAAATTCCTGTTAAAACAAGTGATTTGTTAAAACAAGTGTTAAAAAAAATTAATTTAAATTCTTCAATAAAATTACAATTGAAGCAGCATACAATTCGATTGCTAATGAAAGATAAGGTTTCTGATATACCTTTCATATTCAGTGATAAGCTTTCATCTTATTCTATATTACCCATCATCAATTATATAAAAAATGCAAATAAACCATTAATGCTAATCTCCACATATCTCAACAAATCAATAATTGAACAATTATTTCGTTTAGATATAATAAAAAAAATTTACTCCACCGCTGGTCCATAGCTTACAATGAAACATTAAAGCCAAAACTTAGTTTGGGACACTACACTGCTTCAGATCAATTGTGGTGGCAAATGGTTAAGCTAAAAAATCATTTGATGCTGTGGGGCGGAGAAGTAGCGGCTTACAAATTAACAAAATATATTAAACCGAGTATTGTAACAATTTATTGCAGCAGTTTTTCTCCAAAAATACAAATTGAAAATAAGTTGCAAAGAACCGAAAATGGAGAAATTGAAGTTTTAAGAAAATTTTGGAATTTTGAATCAAATCAAAAAGAAAAAGACATAGCGCCATACATTTTGGTATATGCCGATTTAATGTCTATTAATGATGAACGAGCCATAGAAACGGGGAAAATAATATATGAAAAATATCTCTCTCAAACTATCAAATAAATTAAATAAAGCGCAAATTTTATTTCTAAGTAGTTTACATCCAATTTGAAAACAAAAAGTTGATCATTTCTCTTCAAAGACATTATTCGTATCATGAAAAATCAATAGAGTATATAAGAAACATTTTAATCGCGCTCAGAACTGGTATTGCTGAATTCAAAAGTGGTTATAAAATTTTTCCTTAAACACAGAACAATGTAATTGTTAATCAAACCCGCGATATATTTTCTGTCATGGATTTTCTAAGCATCGATTGCACATTAAACCGACTAAACGATATACTGTTAATTCTTTTTCGCAATAAAAATGGAGCATAAGTCAGCATCGTGAATATTCAATTATCAACGCAACAAAAATTAAATGTAGATACCTTCCAAGGAATGATCTTAGCGTTACAACATTATTGGTCTGAACAGCAGTGTGTCATTTTACAACCTCTGGATTTAGAAGTAGGTGCTGGTACTTTTCATCCAGCAACATTTTTGCGAGCGATTGGACCACAGCCTTGGCGTGCTGCTTATGTGCAACCGTCAAGGCGTCCTGCCGATGGTCGTTATGGGGAAAATCCCAATCGCTGTCAACATTATTATCAATTTCAAGTGGTGTTAAAACCATCACCGGATAATATTCAAGAATTATATTTAAATTCATTGCGTGCATTAGGAATTGATCCTCTAGTTCAAGATATTCGGTTTGTTGAAGATAATTGGGAGTCTCCTACTTTAGGTGCATGGGGATTAGGTTGGGAAGTGTGGTTAAATGGTATGGAAATCACGCAATTTACGTATTTTCAACAAGTCGGTGGTTTGGAATGTAAACCAGTTACAGGCGAAATGACTTATGGTTTAGAACGATTAGCAATGTATTTGCAAGGTGTAGATAATATTTACGATTTAACGTGGGTTAATGGTGTTACCTATCGCGATATATTTTTTGAAAATGAAAAACAAATGTCTGCCTATAATTTCGAATATGCCAATGTTGATATTTTATTTAAACATTTCGATGAATATGAGCAAGAATGTAAAGCATTAATTGCACAAAAATTACCTTTGCCTGCTTATGAAATGGCATTAAAAACCTCACATACATTTAATCTATTGGATGCGCGGCGTGCGATTTCTGTCACAGAAAGGCAGCGATTTATTTTGCGAGTGCGTACTTTAACGCGTGAGGTTGCGAATTTGTATAATGAACAATTACAACAAAAAGAGGGTGATAATCATGGATGAGAAAAGAGATTTATTATTTGAATTAGGATGTGCGGAATTGCCAGCAAAAGGGTTAAATGCATTATCAATTAATTTGGCAGAAAATATTAAAAATGAATTAAATCAGGCTGAATTAACCTATGGTGATGTTAAAGTTTTTGCTACACCACGGCGTGTTGCTGTGATAGTCCATAATTTAATAACACAACAACCTGATCGACAAATAGAAAAACGTGGACCTGCATTAACAGCACCGCAAGGTGCAAAAGAAGGATTTGCTAAATCCTGTCAAACTACCGTTGATCAATTACAAAAATTAGAAACAGCACAAGGAGTTTGGTTAATTCATAAATATACAGAAAAAGGCAAAAAAACCATCGATATTTTACCGCAATTAATTAAGCAAGCTTTAAGTAAATTGAATCTCACCAAAAATATGCGTTGGGGAAATGGTGATTTTAATTTTATCCGACCTGTGCAATGGGTTTTATTTTTATTTGGAAAAGATGTTGTTGATGCTGAAATATTTGGCGTTAAATCTGGCAGAAATACTTATGGACATCGTTTTCATCATTCTGATGCAATTTTAATTGATGACCCAGGTAAATATGAAAAAACATTAGAAAATGAAGGCAAAGTTATCGCCGATTTTGAGAAAAGAAAAGATTTGATTTTTGAACAAGCCAATAAAATTGCTCAGCAACAAAATTATAAAGCAATTATTGATCAAGAATTATTGTTTGAAGTCACTGGTCTTGTCGAATGGCCTAATGTTGTCATGGGTCAATTTGATCAACGATTTATTAAATTACCTAAAGAAGTGTTAGTCGTCTCAATGCAACATCATCAAAAAAGTTTTCCGGTGGTTGACAGCAATGATGAAATAAAACCTTATTTTATCACCGTCAGTAATATTGATAGTAAAGATATTGCACAAGTGATTGAAGGAAATAAACGCGTTATTCAAGCAAGATTATCAGATGCTGAATTTTTCTATGAAACAGATCATAAGAGATCCCTGCAAGATTATGTTAATGATTTAAAAAATGTAGTATTCCAACATAAATTAGGAAATTCTTACGAAAGATCATTGCGTATTGCCCGATTAGCAAAATTAATTGCTGGCAATTTAAATATCGATATTGAATTAGCAGAAAAAGCGGGGCTTTATTGTAAAGCCGATTTAATGACGAATATGGTCGGTGAATTTCCAGAATTGCAAGGAATAATGGGATATTATTATGCATTACGGGAATTTAAAGAATCCAGTAAAGATGAAACGCAATTAAAAAAATATCATTCTATTGCAGTTGCGATCCGCGATCATTATTTGCCAAGATATTCTGGCGATCATTTACCTGAATCTCATTATGCCTGTGCGATTGCTTTAGCTGATCGTTTTGATGCCATAGTGGGTTTATTTGGAATTAATCAGCCACCGACTGGTGAGAAAGATCCCTTTGGATTAAGACGTGCAGCGATTTCAATTTTGCGTATCATTATTGAAAAACAATTAAATGTTAATTTATTTGAAATTATTGAATGGGCTATTCCAGGATATAATGAATTACCTAATGAAAAAGTCAAAGAACAGGTGCATGAATTTATTTTAGATAGATTGCGCGCGCTGTATGTTGAACAAGGAATATTGCCTGATACTTTAGCAGCGGTAGTTGCCGTTCAGAATTTATTTCCATTGGATATTAATCATCGCTTGCATGCTGTTCAGGCTTTTAGACAATTGCCGGAAGCGAGTGTTTTATCATTAGCAAATAAAAGAGCGACAAATATTTTAGAGAAAAGCGAAGTAGATAAATCTATTTTTGCTGATAATGCTATTAATAAAATACAACCGCATTTATTTGAAAAACCTGAAGAACAATCTATTTATGATATGCTTTTGAAAAAGAATGTTGGGTCGTCTTCAACCACAGTAGAAACTCAATCAAAGCAACAAGAATATACCGATCGATTACGCAGCCTTGCTGAATTATATAAACCAGTTAATGATTTTTTCGATACTGTCATGGTTAATGTCGAAGATGAAAAAATCCGGCAAAATCGATTATTGTTGGTTGCAGCGATGCGGCAATTGTTTTTACAGGTGGCGGATATTTCTCTTTTACAAATTTGATATTCATTTTTTCCTTTTAATTTAACACACCCTCATCCGCCTTCGGCACCTTCTCCCGCAAGCGGGAGAAGGAAAAAAAGGTAGGTTAAAATCTATGAAATTAATTATTCTCGATCGCGATGGTGTTATTAACTATGATTCAGATGAATATATTAAATCGCCTGATGAATGGCATCCTATACCAGGTAGTGCAGAAGCAATTGCTTTATTAAATAAAGCGGGTTATGTCGTAGCCCTTGCAACCAATCAATCTGGGTTGGGAAGAGGCTATTACAGTATTTATCAATTAATGGCTATTCATGAAAAAATGGAAAATTATTTAGTGCAAGCAGGCGCTCACTTAGATGCACTTTATTTTTGTCCACATACACCTGATGATCATTGTAAATGTCGTAAACCAGAACCCGGATTATTAATTCAAATCGGCGAATATTTTAAATGTGATTTATCTGAAGCGTATTTTATTGGTGATAGCTTGCGCGATGCTAAGGCTGCATTGGCAGTTAATGCTAAACCCATCTTTGTTGGACATGATCCTGTTGCGGGTGAGTTTGCTAAATTAAATCATATTCCGTTTTACCCCGATTTAATTTCTGCAGTAAAAGATATTCTAAAAATATAATTTATATAGAATGTAGCCTGGGTGAAGCCAAATGATGAAATATATTAATGTGGATTAATAGAAAACAATGTAAATTTTAATTAAAAATGCTGGCGGAACCCGGGAATAAATCTGATTATTTCCCGGGTTCCGCCAGAGGTCCAAAGTATTTTTTTCATGCACTCAATTTAATAGAATTTAATTGGATTTTTACTTGGCTTCACCCAGGCTACAATAAATTAAGGAACCGCCACATGCTTCCTTATTTTCAAATCATGTAACATCACTAATACCGCTGAAATATAAATTGGCACATAAAACAGCGAAACTAAATTTTGTACTGAAATAGCTGCAATCCATGTATTCAATGCTGTTAAATGAGGCGCTGGTAAATAATATACGAAATACCATTGCAATAAGAAAAGTAAAGGTGGAAAAATAAAATATAAAATACCTACTATTGACGCGGCATGCCACCAATGGCCCCAAACTAAATAACAACTCCGTGTGAATGCCACGAATGGATTTAAGTTATCAACTACAATCAGCGCAAAATAAAAGAGTAATAGTACCGCAGCAAAAAAATAGGCTAAAACTATAGTGATTAATGCAAATATTTCAATGCGCGGCCCAGCTAATATTTGTTGGAATGGCCAAATAGTGGGTAAATTCATCGTCATAAAATGTAATGCAATAAAAAATGGCACACATATGGCTAATACAATGAGCGCTAACACAAATAAAGTGATTATTGCGGCAATAAGAACGGGTATTACTTTTTTAATGCCAATATAAAGAGCTGACCAAAATGAGGCTGGTCTGTCATAAATAATATTATAAGTTCGAAAATATATCGCGCCATATATAATAAATACAACAAAGAAACAGATAAGATCAAATATAACAATTGATTTATTTGAGAGATTAAATATCCCACTTTGTAAATGAAAGGTAGCGCTGTTAGCAAAAAAACTTAAGATGGTAATGGCAATACACATCAATATCATTAAAGGTAATACGCTGATAAAGCTTTTAATAAACACATGATATATGTTGCGAATTAATTGAAATATGCTTTGCGGTTCGGATGGTAATAAGAACACTGAAATCTCCTTTTTCGTATTAAATATCAATCGATGTAATCATTGCGAAATAATATTGTTCATAATAATATAGCGCTTCGATTAACACTAGGGGTGCCCTCATAAAGATGGGCTGAGAAAGCGACGGGCTTAACCCTTTGAACCTGATCTGGTTGATACCAGCGTAGGAAATGTGAATATGCAAAATAGTGCACCTACCATTACTGTTCGTAATGCCAATTTGGCATTTCAAAGCATCACTCTATTTAATCAACTCAATTTAAATCTTGAAGGCGGCAAAACGACTTGTTTATTGGGGCCGAGCGGCGTTGGTAAAAGCAGTTTATTACGATTAATTGCCGGATTACATTTAGACAAATTCAATCCAAAGGATGATAACCAGTTAAATAATATTATTGAAGCGAGCGATCACCAATCTTTATCCAACCGCATCGCTTATATGGCGCAATCTGATTTATTAATGCCGTGGCTCACTATTTTAGACAATGTATTAATTGGCGCTAAATTACGCGGTGATTTCACTAAAAAGAAAAGCTATTTTAAAAATTTGGCCATGGATTTATTGGAAAAAGTGGGATTAATAAAGGTCGCACATCAGCATCCCATGAGTTTATCCGGTGGTATGCGACAACGCGCTGCATTAGTGCGAACATTGATTGAAGACCATCCTATTGTGTTAATGGATGAACCTTTCTCTGCTTTAGATGTAATTACCCGATTAAATTTACAAGATTTAGCAGCGAATTTATTAAAAAATCGCACTGTTTTATTGGTCACACATGATCCCCTTGAAGCATTGCGAATCGCGCATCGAATTCATGTAATGTCTGGATCACCCGTAAAATTAGATCAAGCGTTAATACCACCTGGTGATCCGCCGCGTGATTTATCTGATCATTCTTTATTAGAACTGCAAGGACAATTATTACAACGATTACGATCAGCCTATGAGGATAAAATTTAATGATATTACGTGGCGTAATTGTTTTTGTATCTTTAATGTTAATTTGGCAAGCATTTGTTACATTTTTGCAATTACCACCTTATATTTTGCCGGGACCATTTGTAGTGATACATACCTGGATAGCGCAATATTCATTATTAATTCATCAGACAATTCCTACATTAATTGAAACACTATTAGGATTAATATTTGGTATTTTATTAGGATGTGTTGTTGCTTTATTTATGGCTTATTTGCAACCAGTCCGTTATTGGGTCATGCCGATTTTATTAATTAGCCAAGCATTACCCACTTTTGCTATTGCACCATTATTAGTGATTTGGTTTGGTTATGGCATGGCTTCAAAAATTGTGACTACTATTTTAATGTTATTTTATCCAGTTACCAGTTCATTTTTTGATGGGTTACGCCGCACTGATCCGGCTTGGTTAGATTTAGCTTATACAATGAATGCTTCACGCTGGAAAATTTTATGGTTTATTCGCTTTCCGGCTGCTTTACCTGCATTAGCATCAGGTATTCGTGTTGCAACAGCAATTGCACCTATTGGTGCTGTGATTGGTGAGTGGGTTGGTGCTAGCAGTGGTTTGGGTTTTTTAATGTTAAATGCTAATGCAAGAATGCAAATAGATGTGATGTTCGCAGCGCTGGTGAATATTATTTTAATGAGTTTAATTTTGTATTTTTGTGTGGATGCCGGATTAAAAAAAATAATTTCATGGCAGGTGGAGAAATGAAACATCGATGCTCAAAATCGAATAGTGAATAAGGGTGGTAATACGGACAAAGGAGCGCAGTGACGTGTCCGGGTTGCAATAATGATTATTATTAAATTGTGAGGACATAATGATTAAAAAATTAATTAATATTTTTATAATTATTTTTATTGGTGCTTATACATCGATATTATTTGCACAAACAACACCTGTTAATCAATTACAACCATTAACAGTAATGCTCGATTGGTTCGTCAATCCCGATCACGCACCATTATTCGTCGCGCAACAACAAGGATTTTTTAAACAACAAGGATTAGATGTTAAATTAATTGGCCCTGCAGATCCCTCTGATCCACCCAAATTAGTTGCCGCTGGCAAAGCTGATTTAGCAATTACTTATCTACCGCAATTATTATTAGATGTGCAACAAGGTTTACCTTTGGTAAGAATCGCTACACTCATCGACAAACCAATGGGCTGTATGGCAGTCAAAGCAAATAGTGGCATTAATAGTATTAAAGATTTAAAAGGGAAAAGTATTGGATATTCCACTGACGGTGTAGACAGTGCCATGTTACATGTCATGTTGGGAGCGCATGGCTTAAGTTTAAATGATGTAAACTTAATTAATGTTAATTATGATTTAACGCAAGCATTACTCAGTGGCAAAGTAGATGCTGTTACCGGTGTAGGTAGAAATTTTGAATTGATACAAATGAAATTAGCAGGATTTCATGCGGGAGCATTTTATCCAGAAGATAATGGTGTGCCACCTTATGATGAATTAATTATTGTTACCAATCGTAAAGAATTAAATGATCCTAGATTACACAAATTTTTAATAGCCTTAAAACAAGGTGAAAATTATTTACAGCTTCATCCACAACAAAGTTGGCTACAATTTGCAAAGAATCATCCTGAACTAAATAATGAATTAAATAAACAATCTTGGTTTGCAACTTTGTCTGCGTTTACAAGAGATCCAGCCGCTTTAAACGTAAATAAATATAATAATTTTACACAGTTTATGTTAAACGAAAAGTTAATTACGAAATTAATTCCAATTCAGGAATATGCAATCAATATTAATATGAAATCATAGTTAATTTTTATGCTATCATAACGCTCTTTTCGACATTTTGATGAGGGAGCGGTTATGTTTAAAAGAGGGTTAAAATATTTTTTATTATTGGTATTAAGCTTATTGAGTACGCAACTATTTGCCGCCTCAAATACCACGCAACCATCACAACCGTTAACACTGATGTTGGACTGGTTTGTAAATCCAACCGATGCGCAATTATTTGTAGCGCAACAGCAGGGTTTTTTTAAGCAACAAGGTTTAAATGTTAAAATCGTTCCTCCATCCAATCCTGATGATCCCCCAAAACTTGTTGCAGCAGGAAATGCTGACATAGCGATCATGAGTCAACCAGAATTAGTATTAGATGTTCAACAGGGTTTACCCTTAGTCAGAATTGCAACTTTAATTGATAAACCATTACGTTGCATGGCTGTAAAAGCAAATAGCGGTATTACCAGCATTAAAGATTTAAAAGGAAAAAGTATAGGATATGCAGTGAGCGGTATTGATACTGCCATGTTACATACTATGTTGGCAAAAAATGGATTGTCATTACAAGATGTTAATTTAGTGAATGTTAATTACGATTTGTCACAAGCGTTATTATCAGGCCGTGTTGATGCTGTTATAGGTATCATTCGAAATTTTGAATTAATTCAAATGAAATTAGCAGGATTTAAAGCACAACCTTTTTATCCTGAACAAAATGGCGTGCCTCCTTTTGATGAATTAATTTTAGTCGTTAATAAAAAAGAAATTAATGATCCCCGGCTTCCGTTATTCATGAATGCGCTTCAACAAGGTAACGTTTATTTACAACAACATCCGCAACAATGTTGGCAACAATTTGTACAAAATCATCCTGAATTAAATAATGAATTAAATAAAGAAGCGTGGGATGCTACATTGCCAGATTTTGCTAAAAATCCCAGTGAATTTTCTGCTGATAAATATAATAGTTTTGCGCAATTTATGTTAAAACAGGGATTAATATCAAGCGTAACTCCTGTTAATCAATATACCGCCAAAATAAATCAGGCAAGCTAGATATAAGGAAGAGCGAACAAGTTTTACCAACTATTGGCAATTGTTTTTATTCCCTCTCCCTTTAGGGAGAGGGTTAGGGTGGTTGTGCATATACCCAAGATGATAGGTAGATTAGTTGGACTTAACTTTCTTATTAGATATAATTAAGAAAGATATATCTTTCTTAATTGAGGTTTTATGGATTTGTATGAGGTTTTGTACCGATGGAACATCTGGGGTGACTGGCAACTAGAAACCGGGCACCTTAGGAATATTCTGCAAGAAATTATTCCTTGTTTAGACATACCTGAGGTTTTAGCGATTGTCGGGCCACGTCGTGCTGGTAAGTCTACAGTGACCTATCAAATGATGGATTATTTAATAAAAAACGGTGTTGATCCCAAGGCCATTTTACATATCAATTTTGAAGAACCCACATTATCACCATTATTGCAATTATCTTTATTAGACGATCTTTATAATACTTATCGCACAAGAATTTATCCTAAAGGGAAATGTTATGTATTTTTAGATGAAATTCAAAACATTCTCGAATGGGAACGTTGGGTGCGAGCAAGAAACGATACAGAAAATATTAAAATTATTGTTACAGGTTCGTCGAGTCAATTATTATCAAGAGAATTAGGAACAGTTTTGACAGGTAGACATCTATTATTTGATGTATTGCCGTTGAATTTTGCTGAGATTTTGCAATTTCGTGGTATTTCATTACCAAATCAACCCTATCCACAAAATGCGCCACCTGAAATACAGAATGCGTTATTGGATTATTTGCAATGGGGAGGTTTTCCTCGAATAGTTTTAACAAGAGATGAAAATTTACGAGAAAGATTACTAACGCGTTATTTTGAAGATATATTATATAGAGATGTCATCATGCGGCATGATATTCGCGATGTGCATACTTTACGAAATTTAGCTATTTATTTATTAACAAATACGGCTTCATTAATTTCTTATAAAAGATTATGTAATATTTTTAATGTTTCACAAGATTTAGTGCAAAGTTATTGTTTGTATTTGCAAGAAGCATTTTTAATTAATTTTCTATCTTATTATAGTTTTAAAACCAGTGAGCGCGTACGCAAACCTTATAAATGTCATGCTATAGATTTAGGATTGCGTAAAGTAGTGAGTATTGGTCACAGCCCTGATTTAGGTAAATTGGTAGAAACATTTATCCATCGTTTTACTTTAGATAATAATCATTATGAAGCTTATTATTGGCATGATAAAGGCGAAGTTGATTTGGTATTACAAAAAGGTATAGTGATTACTGATTTAATTCAAACGGTTTATTCCGGACTTGAAAATCCAAAAGTATTACAGCGCGAAATTGCTTCATTATTAGAAGCCGAGAAAATATTTCCGCAAGCTAAGTTATGGTTGCTCACTTTTGAAATTCCTAAACAATTACCCATTGAAATACCGAAAAATATTCAATTGTTGCCAATATGGCAGTATTTATTGCATGGGAATTGAGCTCTATATCTGTTTATGAATCATATGTTGTATAAGGCAGTCATTATCTAAATTCAAACAAGCGCATGTATGTTTATTTTTTAAAAGCATTGCATTGTTCATTGAAATTAATTCTAAGGCTTATTAGTTGCATTATTTACTTATAATGGAATATTTCTTACAAAATGATCCTTCCAATAAAGCAAGTGTATTATATAATATTGTTGAAATTGTGTGCGGATTAATTAATAAGGATATTAATCAAACCTGCCACGCCTCTTTACAATGCGAACCACGGCGGGTTATTTTTTTTATGCAGAATCATTTATTGCAGATGTCTTTGCTTTTTAATAATAGTATTTTTAGAAGAAATTTTATCATTTATAGGAACAAGTTTGATCACCAGTTTACAATTTAATGCTTGAGCATATTTTTGTAGGGTGGATAGTGTTGGTGCATGTTTATTCTTACCCCCGCCGGTTTCTAAACGACCTACTACTGATGTGGTGGTACCCATGGCTTCAGCAATTTCTTCTTGTGTTTTTCCGGCATTTAGACGCGCTTTAACCATCTCGCGTATTAAGTTAAATTCATCTTTAAGTGAATCATATTCCTTTTTAACTCCAACGCGAGATAACGCAATATTCATTAATTTTTCATGTATTCTTTTTGGCATATTTACAAACCTCATTTAATCGTTTATTTGCTAAGCGAATTGCATTAATTGGTGTTTTTTGTTGTTTTTTAATAATAGAGTGCAACATTAATATTTCATTATTAATTTTTGTGCAGTAAAAAACTCTCGCAATACCTTCTTTGCCTTTCGATCTTAATTCGAAGAGACCATCACCTAATGCTTTTGTATGTGGGTAACCAATATTTGGTCCAAATTCTTGCATGATCTCAGTGTAGTGTATGTATCTGGCCAGAAGTAAATCAGGTAAATTTAGTACATCATGTTCAACTTTTTTGTTGTAATAAGATATATTCCAGTTCATAATTTTTATAGCATATTTGCTATAAATATGCAACGACTCCATTTTATTATTTTAATATCAAAAATATATTATGGTGATTTTTTTAAAATAAGTAACAATTTGTAGGGTTTTGTTTATGAATTTTAGGTTAATTCAATATGTGAGCATTATATTTATCATTCTTCATGGCTTGGTCTTAGCAAATAAAAGCTTGGTTAAATTATTGTCTAGTACTTTTAGGCCAATTGTATTGATTACGGAAAAAGTTATATGAGGATTATACCGAGAGGTAAGAAACCTCTTATATCATGTAATTTGGCAAAAACTTTGCCAAAAATATATGTAATTTGGCAATATTATTGCCAAATTACATAATATTGGCTATCATTAGCCTCTTTTAATAGGTGTCTAGCATAAAATGGCAGAGGAAAAGCAATACCAGCGATTACTCAAAATTGACATAAAAATGAAGCGAAGTGCTTTTATTTTTGGGCCACGCGGTACTGGTAAAACATCTTGGATTAAATCTCATTTAACCGATATTTTATATATCGATTTGTTACAAATGGATAATTATAATGAATTACTCGCAAATCCTTCTAAAATAGCAAATCGTATACCGAAAGGTTTCAAAAACTTTATTGTCATAGATGAAGTGCAAAAAATTCCTGAATTATTAAATGAAGTACATCGGCTCATAGAAAATGACGGGTTTAGATTTATTTTGACCGGCTCAAGTGCGCGTAGTTTGCGTCGAAAAGGTGTTAATTTACTTGCAGGAAGAGCGCTAAATTATATGATGCATCCATTAACATGTATTGAATTAGGTGATGATTTTAGTGTTGAATTTGCATTAAAAAATGGTCTATTACCTTCTGTTTATGTTTATCCCAACCCTGAACATTATCTCGAAACATATATTTCTAGTTATTTACGTGAAGAAGTATTGCAAGAAGGATTAGCGCGAAATTTAGCAGACTTTGCACGGTTTTTAGAATCGGCCAGTTTTTCTCAGGGCAGTATTGTCAATTATTCAGAAATTGCACGGGAAGCGGCAATTGATAGAAAAGATGTGGCTAGTTATTTTAATATTATTGATGATCTTTTAATTGGATTTCGTTTGCCTGTGTTTACTAAAAGAGCAAAACGTAGATTAGTTGCGCATCCCAAATTATATCTATTTGATCCGGGTGTATATCGTTCCATTCGACCCAAAGGACCTTTGGACTTGCCAGAAGAAATTGATGGACCAGTATTGGAAACATTATTTATAGCGCATTTACGTGCATTTAATGATTATTATCGTTTGGGATATCAATTTTTTTATTGGCGCACAAGTAATGATGTGGAGGTTGATTTTATTGCATATGGTGAACGAGGA
>JAJYDF010000024.1 GCA_021777765.1 Pseudomonadota bacterium
GTTGCGCTGTAGTTTTAAATAATATTAATCAAAATTTTTTATTCTGAAATATAAATAAAATACTCATTTGCTTCCCAGGCTACATTGAATCATAATCTTCTTTACATTTAATTTAAAAAGAGTATTCTGTTCAAACTTTTTTAGGACTTGATTCATTGAACAGGTACCTCTTATGAATAATAAATCTGCGATTGTTTATTTTATTGTTGTTGCCTTAGATTCTATCAGTTATGGTTTAATTGCGCCCATTTTAGCGCCTTTATTAACCAGTCATAATGGTTTCTTTTTTTCCAATCATTCTGAAATATACCAGTATTGGTTATATGGTATTTTTATAGGGTTATTTCCATTGACCTATATGATAGCCGCACCCATCTTAGGATTATTATCTGATCGTTATGGCAGAAAAAAACTATTACTCATTTGTTTATTGATCACATTAACAACATTTATCTGCTAGGAATTTGAATTTACTTATAAATTAATTGGCTTGTTATTATTCGCACGCGTTTTAGCGGGATTAAGTGCAGGCAGTCAGGGTGTTGCTCAAGCTGCGGTAGCCGATTTTGCGGATCAAAAAAATAAGCCGCATATGATTAGTATTATTGCTATTGGTATGACATTGGGATTAATTATCGGCCCATTAGTCGCAAGCGTGTGGTCAAGCCAATTCAGTTGGTTACCTTTTATCATTGTCATTTTATTTTGTTTATTTAGCTTATATTTATTATGGCAATTACCTGAGAGCCCTATAAAAACACTCAAACTTTTCTCCATAAATGAAATTAAAAATATCATCAAAATACCCAAAGTATTGAAATTACTCAGCGTATTTTTATTATTTGAATTAGGATGGAGCCTTTATTTACAATCATTACCACTTTATCTCAACTTAGCATTTCATTTACAAACACAACAAATTGGTTTTGCCACAACTTATATTGGTACTCTGCTAGCATTATTTCTATTAATAGGCACACGCTTTTCACTCAAATATATTAATTCGCGTTTATTAAGTGTCAGCCAATTTGGTCTTTTTTTAGGATTATTCAGTTTCTTGATGTCGGCAATAAATTTACAATTATCTTTATTTTTAATTTTTGCAATATATGTCGTATTTAGTGTTGCAGTGATTTATCCCTGTATTATTAGCCAATTATCGCATTGGGTACCTCAAGAAAAACAGGGATTATTAATGGGAATAACAGATGGCATTATTGCACTTGCATTTACTATCACTGGCTTTTTATCCAGTCTATTCATTTATATCAATTTAAATTTAATTTTTTGTTTTGCCGCTTTGTGTTGGGTGATCGCCATCGGATTATTATGGCGGCGATCACTTCATTTAGCTATATCGTATACCTGAAGATTGCTTAAATATGAGGACCATTCAAGCGATTTTCTTCTTTTTTTGCTTTTCTCAATGAATAAACATAATTAACAACTAAAGTTGTGAGCGCGAGTGCAAAACATAAACCATAGATAAGTCTATCCCAACCTACAATATGGGTTTTTTGCATATCTTTCATTTGTTGATGATTAATATATTCAATTAATAACATTTGCCCAAATCCGGCACCCGCAACTAAAAAACCTGCCGCCCAAGATAAATTTTCAGGCAAACAAGTTAAATGCGTGGAGGATTGATGTGATAATAATGATTTACGTTGTTCGTCTCTCTCTTTACGAACAAGACAACAATAACTCACAGAAAGTAAAGCAAGGCTGAGCAAAAAACATAAGCTATAAAAGAATCTATTCCAACCAATAATATGCGTCTCACCCATATCTTTCATTTGTGGTGGATTGATGATGCCTTCCCCCAATATCGCTAAACCCGCCCCTACCCCTGCAAGTAAAAACCCTGCAGTCCATGACAAATTTTCTGGCAAACAACTTAAATGAGACGGAACACGCGAGCGGCGCAAATAACGCGTTGGAATATCAGCGTCTGAGGAAGCAGTCGTTATCACTGGAGATTCAGCTGCAACGGGTAAATGATTGATGGGGTTGCTGGGTGATGGATGAATCTCAGCTTGGCGCGTCTCCTGTTTAGCCTTAGGACGACCAATTTCAAAAAAACGAATGTTGCGACCGTTTGAATTTCTTCCTGATGCATCAATTTCACTAGGTGTTGGTGGTAATCGTTCTTGATTTCGTGAAGAAGAGGGTTGATCTAAATCATTTGGATTTCTAGACATGAGAGTCTCCTTTTAATAATCATTTTTAACTTATATTTCGCGCATACCATTCTCGGAGCTAATGATATGAGTTGCGCTATATGCGTCATGTATCATCTTTGGAGCAATATCATATTAAAATCCGGCCTAATCTGTAAATATTTTATAAGTTGCGGGTATTACTCAGTAATAGTCATCGCTTGTTATACAAAAAATTTTAGCGATATTTGAATTTTTAAATAATATAATGCCGAAGTTTGGTGAATCACATTTTTATTTTTCAAGGAATGAAAAATGCAGATATTTAGTTCAGCAAGATTGTTAAGAAACAGTAAAACCACTCTATTTTCTACGATTTTCATTACAACTATTTTCTTGCAAGGTTGTGCTCATTTAAATGCACCTAGCCCCTACCCTCCCTTACCCAGTTCATTAGAAGCTCAAGCACAAATTCCAGGCATACCTAATGTCCGTGGCTGGGGTGACGAATACAGCAAAACACTTGAATTAGATGCCGCTCAATCATTCCACCAAGAAATAACTTATACACATGGATATATTACACCAGTCATTAATGGACTTGTTCTATCAGGCGGTGGCGGCGATGGTGCATTTGGTGCAGGATTATTATGCGGCTGGACACAATCAGGAACCAGACCTGAATTCAAAGTTGTCACAGGTATTAGCACAGGTGCATTAATGGCAACATTTGCCTTCCTCGGACCTAAATATGACAGTGTACTTAGAATGGCTTACACCAATGTTTCCGATCAAGATATTTATCAAGAGCACAGTAAATTCGCTATTATTTTATCGCTTGCCAATATCAGGCCATTACCTTCTGTTGCTGATAATAAACCGTTGGCCCATTTAATTGCTAAGTTAATAACACCACAAGTTCTTGCTGATGTTGCAAATGAACAACGTAAAGGCCGAAGATTATTGGTCGGAACAACACAACTTTATGCGCAAAGATTAGTGGTTTGGGACATGACTACAATAGCAGCCAGTGGCTCACCACAGGCTTTAGATTTATTCCGCCAAGTATTATTAGCATCGGCTTCAATTCCGGTGAGTTTTCCGCCGCAATTTATTACTGTGGAAGCAGGCGGAAGAAACTATAGTGAAATGCATGTTGATGGTGGTGTAGAGGCAGAATTAATGTTATTTGAAAATGCATTAGAACCATTTTCTGTGCAAAGAAAAAGATTAAATGGTCATCAACGCACATTAAAATTATTTATCATTCGTAATCAAAAAGTTTATCCAAGCTGGGAAGATACAAAACCTCAATTAAAATATATTGCTATGCGTGCGATTGATAGCTTAATTAAATCACAAGGCGTTGCTGATATTTATCGCCTCTATGCCTATGCTGAACGTGACAATTTAGATTATAACCTCGCTTATATACCACCCGATTTCAATATGACTTCTCCCACAGAGTTTGATAACAATTATATGAGACAATTATTTAATCGCGGTTACCAATTAGGATTAACAGGGAATCCATGGCATAAATATCCACCAGGATTTGAGCCATCTTCAGTTGCGAATATTTCTACACGATAATTAATAAAATGGTGCCAGGGTGAAGCCAAATGATGTAATTGGACAACATGAAAATATAATTTATCAAGATGACCATGATTAATATATCTGGCGTAACCCGGGAGAATATCAAATTAATTCCCCGGGTTACGTCAGAAGCACTAACTGATTTCTGAGAATAATTAAAATTAATAACATTATCTTGCTATTTCACTTCACTACACCCAGGCTACGATTGAGTTTTTTAATGAAAAAATATGTAATTTTATTAATATTTTTATTTATAACTAATATTTCTATAGCAGATAATACTTATATCAACGATCAATCCTGCGCATCCTGTCATCAATCCCAATATCACCAAATGCGTGTAATTTATGTCATAAAGATAAATCACCACAGTGGGCTCAACAAGCCATTGAAAAATGGTATGGCAAAATGGATACCAGTCACGATTATGCAGACATTATTGCGGCAGGACGATTACTTCAACCGCAAGCTGAACAACAATTAAATCAATTTGCCAAAGATAATTCTCAAAGCAATATCGTTACTGCATCTGTTGCTTATTTATTACACGATTATCATTCACCTGAAAGTGTGCACACATTAATTAATCTCACTAAAAATCAAGATGCATTAGTACGAATGAACGCGGTAGAAAGTTTAGAAAATTTATCTGATGATCAAAAAATAACTGTATTAATACCGCTATTAAATGATCCCGTTCGTGCAGTACGTATAGAGGCAGCAAGAATATTGGCATCAGTACCTGCAAACTCATTCACTTCCTCTCAACAACAATTATTTAATAATTCACTCACTGAATATAAAAAATCGCAACAAGTGGTAATTGATACGTCTGAAGCAAAATTAAATTTGGCTGAATTGGCTGAAGCGCAACATGATAAAAATAGCGCTGAGAAATATTATTTAAAAGCATTACAATTAAATCAAAATTTTTATCCTGCCACACAAAATTTAGCAATACTTTATAATAGCGAAAATAAAAATGATATTGCCGAAAAAATACTGCGGGAAGGTATTGCACATAACCCTGATCAAGGTGAATTAAATTATTCGTTGGGATTATTGCTTGCACAAGAAAATAAATTTGACCAAAGTGCAACAATATTAAAAACAGCAACGCAATTAATGCCGAATTATCCTAAAGTATTTTATAATTATGGATTGGTGTTATTACATTTAAATCAATATCATGATGCGGAAATTGCATTATTAAAAGCAGTCAATCTTAATCCATCAGACCCTAATACTTTGTATGCTTTGTTTGATTTATATAACCAAACGCAGCAATGGGACAAAGCGCAGAATTACGCCAATGAATTACACGAGTATTTTCCGGATTCACCAGTAACGCAGCAATTAAATAATTAATTATTCAACTTTCTATTACATTCATATTTCCAAAATGTAGCCCGAACAAAATTCGTAGCCTGAGTGGAGCAAATGAAGAAATTGAACAGTATGATAATGTTTGTCGCTTACCATAATGTTTATGTTAACCAACGGCGTAACCCAGGAAATATTATTTCCCCGGGTTACGCAGTAGTTTTTAATTAATATCATTAATTACACTTTAATTCGTTATATTAATTTAATTTTCAATTGCTCCACTCAGGCTACACTACAACCACTTCTCCATTAAGAATATTGCGACAAAATCAATCAGCTAATATCGCACTATACTATAGGTTATTGTCTCGCGGACTTTCTGCTCTTGCAGAAAAAGGAGGAGCATCATGAACAGTCCAAAAATTGGAGTTAAAGCGTTAATTGTCGCTTTAGCATTAACAGGAGTTGGCATCACCTTCAGCCTCGCACACTCACAAACGACTTCCACAGCAAATTCATCCAACCAAAAACCAAACATTGTCATTTTAATGACTGATGATACTGGTTGGGGTGATTTTGGCGCTTATGGTGGCGGTGCTGCTTTAGGCCATCCAACACCTCATGTCGATCTTATGGCGAAAGAAGGCGTCACATTTACCAGCTGGTATGGTCAAGCTAGCTGCACTGCTGGCCGCGCCTCTTTTATCACCGGTCGAATACCGATTCGTTCGGCTTTATCCATTGTCATTGCACCGGGTGATGCAAATTTCATACAAAAGTAAACTCCCACCATTGCTGAGTTTTTTAAGAAAAATGGCTATACCACCTATTTCTCAGGCAAGTGGCATCTTGGTGATACAGCTGAATCATTCCCTATTGAACATGGTTTTGATGAGATGAAAAACTTCGCGGCTTATGACGCAGGTGTTTATGCTTACGATGATACCTCGAATTGGTTTCATCCCTAGTTTCGCTCTTACAATCCCGACTACTTAAAAATGTATGATGGCATTGTTAATCGTTCGGAATGGGAAGGTGTAGCAGGCCAACCTGCAAAAAAATTAGGCATTATCAATGATGACAGGTTAGCCACATTTGATATCGATCAAACCAATAATGCCATTGCTTACATCACTGATCATGCTAACAGCGGCCAACCCTTTTTCATGGATGTCAATTTCATCAAAATGCAGAACCCCACCAATGCAGCTCCGCAATTTAGAGGAAAATCACATTTGGGAGATTATTCTGACTCATTGATGGAACTGGATTACGACATTGGCCGAATTATGGATACTATCCGTTCAAAAGCACCTAACACAATTGTGATTCTCACTGCAGATAATGGAGCATGGCAGGATGCTTATCCTGATGCTGGAACCACTCCATTCAGGGGTGAAAAAGGGACGCCCTTTGAAGGTGGTTGGCGTGTTCCAGCCATTATGTGGTGGCCAAAGCACATACCAGCTGGTGTCTATTACGATGAAATGATGTCACATATCGACTTATGGGCAACTCTCTCAAGTATGGCCGGTATTACCCCACCGCCACATGACTGGGTCGATAATAATGGTAACCCTATCTATTTTGATAGCATTGATAACAGTGCTTACATCTTAGGAAAAGCGATGCATTCAGCTCGAACATCGTGGATTTATATCGATGGTGAAACTTTATATGGTGTAAGAGCCGATATCGGCGGCGACCCCAATGAACCCTGGGTACATGTAGCCTGGAAAATGCTCTATACCGCCAGGGATTCTTGGTTAGGATCAAAAGCTGATTTAGGGGCTATGCCTGCTGTCTATAACCTCACTATGGACCCTTATGAGAAATACGATATGGTTTTCAATGGTGCTGTAGCAACCCGGGTGTTAACTACCTCGCCTGGTAGATACTCAGGCCAAGACAATGGTTGGGCATTATCTTTGCTACAACCCGTATTGATCGATTTTGATAAATCAATCATTAAGTACCACAATATTGAACGTTCACCGGGTGGTGCATCAACGGATTTAATTCCTGATCTGCAACATCCCAATAATCCATTACCCCTATTACAAAATCAAACACCAAGCAATATTGCTGGTGCTGGTGATTAATAATGGCGGTTTGGGTGTTACATATTAAAAATGTAGGCCGGAAAATATCTTCTAAATAATCAATGAATTTGTTTTCAAATATCAAACTAATTGCTAATATTGCGCGATTTATTTTTCAATGAACACGGCAAAGGAGTGACCTATCTTGAAAAGCACATTACGCCAATTACTATTCATACTCTCATCCACACTCGTCATTAATGCAGCTGTGATAAATAATGCAAACGCAGAAACATCTAATCTTGTTCAACCTACTTATAATACTGCCAGTTTAACTTCTGAAGGGGGTTGGCAATTTTTAATTGCTCCCTATTTTTGGGCAGCGTCATTAAATGGTGATTTTACTATTCAAAATTTTTCCACACATTTTTCATTACCATTTAGTGATATTTGGAATAATTTAGATTTCGCAGGTGAATTGCATCTTGAAGCCAATAATGGCCCTTGGACTATCATGCTCGATCCTACTTATTTGAAACTAACCGCAAATAATAATGTGGGAAATGTCAGTGCAAAATTAACTTCTGAACTATGGGTGGTTGATGGCGCTTTGTTCTATACCTTTTTTAATAATCCTTTACCCAATGATCAAATGTTCACTATGGAAGGTGAAGTGGGTGCGCGTTATTTTGGATTAGAAAATATGGAATCTCTGAATTACAACAGTCCTATTAATCCTGCTTTAAATGTCGGCAGTTCTACAACAGTCGATAATAATTTCTTGACCCCTATTGTTGGTTTACGTTTCACTTATGATTTAAACCAAATAAATCACTTATGGCTACGTGGTGATGTCGGTGGCTTTGGTATTGATGACGTCAGCAACACTTGGCAAGCGATCTTAGGATACGATTATTCAATGAGTGATAATGTTGATCTTGGCCTTGCTTATCGCGTATTAAAAATTGATTTCAACAAAAATATTTCCTCAGTAAATTCTTATTGGTATGGTCCAGAAATCGGTGTAGGTTTCCATTTTTAAATAATTTAATTTATCCATTTTTTACATAATAAAAAAATGCTAAAGCAGGATTTGGCTATAATTTCTTTCCTAACTTAACTTTTTTGGTTAGGTTATCAAAATAATTCCGAAAATCTTGTTGCCGATACTGATCAAGAAAACAGAATATGGGAACAAATGGTCTGGGATCAGGTATTGAATAACCCATCTCTCTAACCTTATTCCCTCCCACAAATGTGGGAGGAGACAGTCGCTGTCATTTTGATTCAAATGAGTCAATTATTTAATAGCATACAAATTATTTAAATCATTTGAATCACATTTGACGCATGAGTCAAAAGCACAATTGACATGTGAGTCAAATGGGCTGCAAATGTTTATTAGTGCGTGGAACAGCAAAATGATGATAAATAAATCAATAATCCTTTAAAGCAAATCTCATCTTATATTAGAATTGCCTAACTTATATCCCAAATATCCCAATCACCATTAGGTATGGAGCAACTCTGTGCAAAAACAAACAACATCGGATCTACGTGTCATCATTGGCCTAGGCATCACAGGTCTCTCTTGTGCACGTTATTTGGCTGCGAAACATATTCCTTTTATTGTGACTGATAGCCGGCCAGAGCCGCCCTGCCTTACCGAATTCCAAGACGAATTTCCAGATACTGAACTGCATTTAGGGGGTTTCTCTGCTTCATTATTGTTGAATGCCAAAGAATTAATTGTAAGCCCTGGCGTTTCATTAGCAGAGCCAACCATTGCTGCTTGTATCAATAAAGGGATACCTGCTATTGGCGATATAGAATTATTTGCACGAGAAGCAAAAGCACCGGTTGTCGCCATTACGGGTACCAATGCCAAAGGCACAGTAACTACCTTAGTTGGAGAGATGGCAAAAGCAGCAGGCAAAAATGTCAGAGTCGGAGGAAATATCGGCATACCTGTTTTAGAATTATTACAACAACATGAACCCGATTTATATGTATTAGAAATATCCAGTTATCAATTAGAAACGACTTTTTCATTAAATGCCGCTGCAGCAACAATTTTAAATTTGAGCGAAGATCATTTAGATCGTTACCATACCATGCAAGCTTATCAAGCAGCGAAACAACGTGTTTATCATCAATGTGAAAGTGCAATTTATAATCGTGATGATAACTATACTTTTCCCCTAAATGTCGCAGAAAATACTGTACAAATTAATTTCGGCATGGATAAAGCCGAAGGAAATAATTTCGGTCTCATTAAAAAAGATGATGAAACTTGGTTAGCGCAAGGTAATCAATTAATTTTGCCGGTTACAGAATTACAAATTCATGGCGTACATAATTGGATCAATGCATTAGCTGCGCTAGCAATTGGTTACAGTATTAATTTACCTATGGATGCGATGATTAATGCATTAAAAATATTTCAAGGTTTACCGCATCGTTGTCAATTTGTACGAGAAATTAAGGGTGTTAATTATTACAATGATTCCAAAGGAACAAATGTCGGCGCAACGCTCGCAGCAATAAATAGTTTAGGTCAAACCAATAAAGGGAAATTAATTTTAATTGCGGGGGGTTTAGGAAAAAATGCTGATTTTTCACCACTACGTCCAGCCGTTGCAAATTATGTACGCAGTGTTGTTTTAATCGGAAAAGATGCGCCTATATTAGAAAATACATTAAAAGACATAACGCAATGTATTAATGAAGATACCATGAAAAATGCGGTTATTCATGCGCAGCAAATTGCACAACCCAACGATGCTATTTTACTCTCCCCTGCTTGCGCAAGCTTAGATATGTTTAATGATTATGAACATCGCGGTGAAGTATTTGCACAAATCGTTAAAGAATTAGAATGATTCTTAACCAATTCATTATTAATATTAAGGAAGAACATTGAACCAACAACAAACTTCACCACAAACACAAATTCCCGTGCTAAAAAGAATCATGCTTTATGATCCTTATTTGATTATTGCTGCTATAGCATTAGTTGGATTAGGTGTATTAATGGTTGCATCAGCATCTATTGATATCTCTGATCGATTTTATGGCGAACCATTTCATTATTTATTCCGTCAATTAGCTTATCTTGCGTTAGGACTTGCATTAGCATGGTATGCATTTCAAGTTGAATTAGATAAATGGCAAAAATTCAGCGTACCCATTTTATTAGCAACATTGGTGTTATTATCTTTAGTATTAATTCCTGGTATTGGCCATCAAGTTAACGGCAGTATGCGTTGGTTAGGTATTGGCCCAGTGGGTATTCAAGTTTCAGAATTAGCAAAATTCTCTGTCATTCTTTATTTAGCGGGCTATTTAGTTCGTAGACATGATGAAGTGCGGAATCGTATTAGAGGTTTTTTAAAACCATTACTATTAATTGGTGTCGTGGCACTTTTATTATTAAGAGAACCTGATTTCGGCGCGACTATGGTAATTTTTGCTACCGCATTAGGCATGCTTTTTTTAGCGGGTGTTCGTTTATGGCAATTTATTTTTTTATTTTTATTAGTTGCCGCTGCTATGACCATTTTAGCAGTCACCTCTCCCTATCGCATGGCACGAATCACTTCCTTTTTAAATCCATGGGCCAATGAATTTAATAGCGGTTATCAATTAACACAATCTTTAATTGCATTTGGTCGTGGTAATTGGTTTGGTGTAGGGCTGGGACAAAGTGTGCAAAAATTATTTTATTTACCCGAAGCACAAACTGATTTTTTATTTGCCGTATTAGCAGAAGAATTAGGATTAATTGGTGCATTAGCCGTTATTGTTTTATTCGCTATTTTAATTTGGCGCGCATTAGAAATAGGCAAACGTGCACAATTCGTAGGATTATATTACGCCGCTTATGTAGCGTATGGTTTCAGTTTATGGTTATCATTGCAGGTTATGATCAATATAGGCGTTAACACGGGCATACTTCCCACCAAAGGATTAACGCTGCCATTAATGAGTTATGGTGGCAGTAGTATGTTAATTAATTGTGTAGCGATTGCGGTGTTAATTCGCATTGATCATGAAGCAAGGTTAAGGGCGATTAATAAACCTATTTTAGATAATAATAAAAAAAATGTGGTGCGTTATTATCCTTCGCCTCGAAGGGGAGATGGTGCCGAAGGCGGATGAGGGGGTATTAAAAAGATATGATCATTAATTTTAGGCCACCCTCATCTATCGAAGGCACCTTCTCCCGCAAGCGGGAGAAGGAAAAAAATCGAAGTCTTCGACAGTAATTATTCTCAACTAAGAAATGGAAAAATATACTTTTATATCTCAGGCGGAAACCATGAAAAATGCAATGAATGAAGCACATCTTTTTATGTCACAAACATCAGCGATGGCGCGTATTAAAAAAATACATTTCGTCGGAGTCGGTGGCGCTGGGATGGGTGGCATTGCAGAAGTGTTATTAAATCAAGGATACACTATTTCCGGATCCGATTTATCCGATAATGCTGTCACTCGCCGTTTAACCAGTTTAGGTGCACACATTTTTAAAGGACATAATGCAGAAAATATTTCAGGCGTAGATGTCGTCGTAAAATCAACAGCGGTGTCTGATGAAAATGTTGAAATCATTGCCGCTCAACAAGCCAGAATTCCAGTGGTACCTCGCGCCAACATGTTAGGCGAATTAATGCGTTTTCGTTACGGAATTGCTATTGCCGGCACACACGGTAAAACGACTACCACCAGTTTAATTGCCAGTTTATTAGCAGAAGGTGGTGTCGATCCCACTTTTGTTATTGGTGGTTTATTAAATAGTGCAGGATCAAATGCACGCTTAGGCGCTAGTAAATATTTTGTCGCAGAAGCTGACGAAAGTGATGCCTCATTTTTATATTTAAATCCGATGATAGCTATTGTCACCAATATCGATGCAGATCATATGTCAACCTATCACAATGATTTTTCCAAATTAAAACAAACTTTCGTGGAATTTTTACATCATTTACCATTTTACGGTTTAGCCGTTTTATGTCATGACGATCCTGTCGTGCGTGAAATATTGCCGCAAGTTTCTCGTCCTATTTATACTTATGGATTTACTAACGAAGCAGATACATACGCATACGATATACAACAAAATGGCATACGCACACATTTTAAAGTACACCGTAAAAATAATAATGATGATTTAGATATTATTTTAAATTTACCAGGTCGTCATAATGTATTAAATGCTTTAGCCGCCATCGTCGTTGCAACAGAAATTGGCATAAATGATGATGCGATTAAAAAAGGCTTATCCAATTTTGCGGGTGTCGGTAGACGTTTTCAAATTCACGGTGAATTACCGATCAATAATCACGGTAAAGCATTATTAATTGATGATTATGGTCATCATCCACGTGAAATTGCTGTCACATTAAATGCCATACGCGCTGCATTTCCCAATAAAAGATTAGTCATGGCATTTCAACCACACCGTTATACACGCACCCATGATTTATTTGATGATTTTGCCAATATTTTATCTGATGTGGATGTTTTATTATTACTGGATATTTATCCCGCCGGTGAAAAACCCATCGCAGGTGCTGATGGCCGCGCATTAAGTCGTGCTATTCGTCAACGCGGCAAAATTGATCCGATTTTTATTCCGCATGTAAATGAATTATCAAATTCATTACCCAACGTATTACAAGACGGCGATATTTTATTATTGCAAGGTGCAGGGGATATTGGTGGAGTGGCTGCAAAATTGGCTAAAACAATATAATTCACTGCTTACTAAAACTTTATTTGTAAGCAGATTATTCAGCTATTTTATCAAGTTATTTGTTATGAGGGATATAGAATATATTAGGCGTGACTACTTCTTCTTTTAGTGCGTCAGGTAAAAATTCAGGAGATTTAATTTTATCGGGATGATCATTAATAAAAAATAATAATTTACTATTCAAATTATAAAGACCGTTATTGAGTAATTTATAGGCCTGCGCAACCATCGGATCTGCCAAATGTCTTTCAAAGATACAACTTTTACAAACAATGTTAATGTTTTTTGCATGTGATAATACAGCCACTTTTAATTGCTCATCGGTTGTAAAAGCTTTACTACAACCTGGTGTTTCGGATGTAATTAACTCACCATCTTTATATGAATTGAGAATTAAGCATCCCTCAGTTATTGTATCGAATAACATAATATTTGTTAGATCATTTCTTATACCAATGCCCCATTTAAATAACAAACGCATGATATTAAAAGTATCAGGCACTCTTAAATTATTTGCCGCTTGTATTATGCTTTCACCCTCATCATTCACGGCATAAACATCAGCACCTAATTTTAACCACAATTTAATAAGATTGATATTGCCGATGCAAACGGCATAATAAAGTGGCGTGCTGCCTATGCTATCTGTCTCATTTGGGTCAAGATATTCTAATTTAAGCAATTCATATAATAATGGTTCTATACCCAACTTTACTGCATAATTTATTGCAGTCAGTTTATTACTATCTTGTATAAAACAATCAGCACCTTTTCTAATTAATGCTAATGCAGTGGTAATATCACCCTTAAAGATTGCCATATGCAGCAATGTTTTATTTTCATGACTATCATCAATGAGATTAATATTAGAATCATTAATTTTAGCAAGAAATGCTTCTCTGTCGAAATTGCTATCGTTGACCAGTAAATATTCATCATGAATTTTTGGTATAAACATAAAAGAAGGACCTAAATGAGTGATATGTTTTTTTCATAAACTTTGTACTGCAAATAATTATTTATTAGGGTGATTTCTCCTTGCAGATGAGAGAAACACAGACCTGCCCTGTTTTTGTTCCGCTGTTAAGTTTGTCTTCATTTTCAAAAATTCATCTTTCAATTCATTTGTTTTCTCGATTAATTTGATTAATGCAATGCCTTGCTCTTTTAATTCCTTTGTTTCATTTGTATCCTTGAATTCCATTATTTCCTTTTCTCGTAATGAAATTGCTCCTGATCGAGATAAAATGCCTTTCATTAATATCTCAGCTTCCTTAATAAAATTAATTTTTGTAGACATAGGGATTTTATTATCAGCTAATTTAGCGATTAAGTCGGTCAGTTTTTCAAACTGCTTTGGCAAAGTTTCTCCATATTTTTTAATTAATTCATCAACAGGCATTTTCACTATCAATTTCGTCTCAATAAATGACAGTGATGTCTTAGCTTCTGCCATTTCATTAAGCAGATTATTGCGTTTTTTATCAATATCAGTCAATTTTGCAACCAACTCTGGTGTCATCATTAAATTAATGAGGTCATATTGTTCTTTCAATAACAGCTTTCTTTTCTCTTGATTTTTAATGAGACGTTCATAGTCAATTGCTAATTCTTCACTACTTGCGCCTTTGTCAATTAATTCCCTTATTTTATAAGCATTTTTTTCCTCTACTTTTAACTCATCTTCACTAAATTGTAATTTAAATACAATCAAATTAATCCCTTTTGCTGTTGCTAGATGATTTTGAAATTTCCTTAAAGTATCTTCTAACCCGGCTTGTTCTTTAATTTTGTCTTGTTCTTTAGTTTTCAGCTCTTCTATCATTTTCTGTTCTTTAGCTTCAAGTAGCGCGGAACGTATATTTTCTAAATGTTGATCAATATAGACAAATTTATATTTCATATTACCAATATGTGGTATTACCGTCACTTTTGGATCTGTGCTTTTAAGAATTTCAAATTGATCCTCAGCAATTGTTGAGTTAGGCCTGTAATATTTCATATTACGATCGAATAAATCCACTGTCTCTTTAGGTAAATTATTTTTAAAGAGTGGATATTTATCTAGCAAGTCTCCTAATGGCGCTACAACACCCATTAATGCAATATTATTATGATTAGCCACTAATTTTTCCACTAAATATGTGAATACTGTTATTAACTTTTGGTTATCTCGAATTAATGCTAGGTGATCTTGATTTAATCTATTTAATTCAGTTGTCATCTTTTTACCTTTAGCAATTTCAGACTGTATTATTTTATTTTGATTTCTCAATTCTTTTAATTTTACATCTAACTGTTCAAATTGATTATGTACAATTTTAAACAATGTATTAGCAAAATCTGAATAACGATAATCTGTAGAATCCTGTTCTTTATGCCTTTTAGGGTTGACGACATCTCCTCCTCGAATTTGTAAAAATAATTTAGTTGAAACTGCCATTAACTTGTCAAATATTGCATCGGCATTTTCTTGTTTATAATCTTGCTCCACTGCTTGCTTAAATAGTTTTTCAATCTCATTCATATCTTGATCGATAGTAATATCTGGGATATTAACTGGCATTTCATGGACAGCAGGTAATGGAGTTGAACGCATTGATTTAAGCGCTAATGAGGGGTGTTGTTGAGGTAATATGGTAGTACGCGATTGAGTAGAAGATAAATTAGCTTGGCTATCATAACTTGACCTCGCACTTCCGAGTGAACTTTTTCGAGCTGCTTCAGATTTTTTTAATTTAGCTGGCATAAAGCCAGTGGCAGATTCTTTATGAGTAGACAATTTCGGTTCCAACCTACTATTTGCCATCGCTAATAACGCTTCGGCAGATGCTAATCTTTTTGTGACTATTTCTTTGTCATTTGCAAACACTTTAGAGGATAAAAACGATCGTATTTCTGGGGATTCCTGATCCATTCGATCGGATTCTTTCCGCATATTTTCTATCTCTTTTTGTATTTCTTGGATAAATTTCTGTATATCTTGTTCATCACTATACTTCTCTAGTTGTTGTGCTTTTTCATTAAATTCGCGCTCTATACCGCTTAAATCCCATTCAAATTTCGATTGCATGATTTATAACTCCGACTGATTAAAGATTTAATATAAGTATAGTTCTCGGAATCAAAAGAGGATTATTTCAAACGCATTTCAATTTCAACCATCAGATCTAATAAATAAATTATTATGTGTGGTCAGCCTTAGCGTATTGGCATGGTAAGAAATTGTTTAATTTTCTCTAATTATGCTAGCGTTTCATCACACGCTAGCATAACATCTGCACTCTCTATTATTATTATCGATTTTTTAATTATTTCATGCGCACATCGACCCAAATTAGACAACAGGCGACAAGCAAAATTGTACAACAGCAGCGTAACCAAAAACGGCGGCGTCATTTATTAAATACGTCTTTGTTAGTGTTACTGATCAGCTTTTTGTTATGGGTGGGATTAAAAGTCACGAATCCAAATACTTTTCCGATTCAATCTGTAAAAATAATGGGCAACTATAACCATGTTGATCATCTGCAATTACGGCAAACGATATCTCCCTACTTAAAAAGTGGTTTTCTATGGGTGGATGAAACAGGATTAAGCAATCAATTAATGCAACTACCCTGGGTTGAAAATGCGACGGTACAACGTATCTGGCCGCATATTTTACAAATTACGCTGGTAGAAAAAACACCGATAGCACATTGGAACAATACGGATTTAATGAGTGCACAATACGATACTTATAATCCAGGCAATGCCACTATCACTAATCCACTGCCCTGGCTGTATGGCCCGCAAGGCCAACAAAATGAGGTCTGGACAGCTTATCAGACATTATCTAATATTCTCGTCCCACTTAAATTAAAGATAAGCTCAATTGAATTATCTCAGAGACAATCTTGGGAAATAAAATTAGACAATGGGATGTTATTAATTGTTGGTCGTGATGATATGCAAACGCGATTGCAACGTTTTGTAACTATTTATAATAAAATCATTGGCACTAATGCTAATCAAGTTGATTACGTGGATTTACGTTATTCCAATGGTGTCGCAGTTAAGTGGAAAAATAATCAACATTAATATTCCTTCTCCCGCTTGCGGGAGTATGGTGCCGACGGCGGATGAGGGTGGTTTAAAATTAATGATCAAAACTATTTAACACCCCCTCATCCGCCTTCGGCACCTTCTCCCCTTCGGGGGAGAAGGAAAAAATTTATTAAACGAATTTATATACAGGAGTATCTGAGCAATGCTCAAAAAACTGGAAAAGAATTTATTAGTCGGCCTAGACATAGGCACATCAAAAGTCGTTGCCATTGTTGGCGACACCAATTCCGAAGGGAATTTAGAAATCATTGGCATTGGTTCACATCCCTCTCGCGGATTAAAGCGCGGTGTTGTGGTAAATATTGAAGCGACAGTGCAATCTATTGCCAGAGCGATCGAAGAAGCCGAATTAATGGCAGGTTGCCAAATTCATTCTGCATTCACTGGCATTGCAGGCAGCCATATCCGCAGTTTAAATTCACATGGTATAGTCGCAATCCGCGATACCGAAGTGGTGCAAGGCGATGTCGATCGCGTCATCGATGCAGCACGCGCAGTTGCAATTCCTGCTGATCAAAAAATACTCCATGTTCTACCGCAAGAATTTATTATCGATCATCAAGAAGGCATACGCGAACCTATTGGCATGTCAGGCGTACGTCTTGAAGCAAAAGTACATCTTGTTACCGGTGCATTAAGTGCCGCACAAAATATTGTGAAATGTGTACGCCGTTGTGGTTTAGATGTGTCAGATATTATTCTCGAACAATTAGCCTCCAGTTATTCCATTCTCACCGATGACGAAAAAGAATTAGGGGTTTGCATGGTAGATATTGGTGGCGGTACTACAGACATTGCGATTTTCAGTGATGGCGCAATTAGACATACGGCTGTTATTCCTATCGCCGGCGATCAAGTCACCAATGATATTGCGGTTGCATTACGTACGCCTACCCAAAGCGCAGAAGAAATTAAATTAAAACATGCTTGTGCCTTAATCGATATGGCAGATCATGAGGATTTAATTGAGGTCCCTAGTGTTGGCGAAAGACCGCGACGACGTTTGTCGAAACATTCTTTAGCAGAAGTAGTAGAACCTCGTTACGATGAATTATTTAATTTAGTCCATGCCGAAATAAGACGCAGTGGCTTAGAAGATATCATTGCAGCCGGTATTGTTTTAACAGGCGGTGCTTCAAAAGTTTCGGGTGCTGTAGAGTTGGCCGAAAGAATATTTAAAATGCCGGTAAGAATTGGCATTCCACAAAATGTCACGGGTTTAACCGAGGTCATTAATAACCCTATTTACGCAACCGGTGTTGGTTTATTAATGTATGGTAAACAACAACAGTTTGTTCGTCGCACTGATAGCTCTGTAAATCCTGGCATAAAAGGATTATGGAACAAAATGCGAACTTGGTTTCAAGGTAATTTTTAACACACTTTTTTATCCTTCTCCCCCAAGCGGGAGAAGGATAAAAAAATATCTGAAAAACAGAAATTCTATGCTAGAATCCGCAAGCTTTACCTTACGTAACAACCTATTGACAGGAGAATTGGCGTGTCTGAATTGAGCGATATAAATCAAAATGCTGTAATTAAAGTCATTGGTATCGGTGGCGGTGGTGGTAATGCTTTAGACTACATGATCACTGAAAAAATTAAAGATGTAGATACCATCTGTGCAAATACTGATGAACAAGCCCTCAAAAATTCAAAAGCACGTGTCCATTTACAATTAGGTCGAAATACCACCAAAGGCTTAGGCGCTGGCGCCAATCCAGAAGTCGGCCGTTCAGCTGCGGAAGCGGATAAACAACATATCCAAGAAGCCTTACAAGGCGCGGACATGGTATTCATCACTGCAGGTATGGGTGGTGGCACAGGTACAGGTGCAGCTCCTGTTGTTGCGCAACTTGCTAAAGAAATGGGTATATTAACTGTTGCGGTAGTCACCAAGCCCTTCTCATTTGAAGGCCGTAAACGCATGCTGGTCGCTGATGAAGGTATTAAAACATTATCTCAATCCGTTGATTCATTAATTACCATTCCTAATAACAAACTACTGAGCGTATTAGGCAAAAATGTGACCTTATTGAATGCCTTTAAAGCCGCTAATAATGTGTTATTAGGTGCAGTTCAAGGTATTGCTGAATTAATCACCCGTCCCGGCTTAATTAACGTTGACTTTGCAGACGTGCGTACCGTGATGTCTGAAATGGGTATGGCTATGATGGGTACTGGTGTCGCTACTGGTGAAAACAGAGCGCGCATCGCTGCAGAAGCGGCTATTGCCAGCCCTTTACTAGAAGACGTCGACCTCTCTGGCGCCAAAGGTATCTTAGTTAACATCACCGCTGGCATGGATATGTCCATTGGTGAATTTGAAGAAGTCGGTGATTCTATTAAATCTTTTGCTTCTGAAGATGCTACTGTTGTGGTGGGTACCGTAATTGATCCTGATATGAGTGATGAATTACGTGTCACTGTTGTTGTCACCGGTTTGGGCAGACCTAATGCCACAGGCGATGCAGGAAAAATTACCACGACTTCTGCTATCAATAACCGTGTTGAAAATGCATTTGATTATCAAAAATTGGATCGACCAACCATCTTACGTAAACAAAATAATAATACTAAACAACCAACAGAACCTTTGCAGGATATAGAATATCTCGATATCCCTGCCTTCTTACGTCGACAAGGCGAAGAGTAAATTATCAATAATGAATAGTATGCGATTAAAAAAAGCACGCTAAAATTCAACATATTTGTTGAGTTTGTCGTGCTTTTTTATTTTTAAAAAAATTTTAATTTAATTAATTTATTTAATTAGGAACCATCAACATGCTACAACGTACTTTAAAAAACTCCATCAAAGCCACAGGCGTTACTTTACATGGTGGTGAAAAAGCAGTGTTATCTTTGCGTCCAGCACCAGTGAATACCGGCATCGTTTTTTGTAGAAGTGATTTAGTTCCACCCGTTTATATTCCTGCAAAAGCGGAATGCGTTGGCGATACCACCCTTTCAACGTGTTTAATGAAAGATGGCGTACGTATCTCCACAGTTGAGCATTTATTATCCGCTATGGCTGGCCTAGGTATCGATAATGCTTATATTGATGTGACAGCCGCTGAAATTCCCATCATGGATGGTAGCGCGGGTCCTTTTGTATTTTTGATCCAATCTGCTGGCATTGAAGAACAACCTGCCTTGAAAAAATTCATTCGTGTTAAACGTAAAATCGTTGTCAAAGACGAAGAAAAATGGGCCTGCTTCGAACCTTTTGATGGTTTTAAAGTTTCATTCACTATTGATTTCAAAAACCCTGTATTTCAATCCAAACCACAACACGCTACTTTAGATTTTTCCAGCACTTCTTATGTCAAAGAAGTAAGTCGTGCACGAACATTTGGCTTTATGTCTGAATATGAATGGTTACGTGAACGTAAATTAGCGTTAGGCGCGAGTTTAGATAATGCCATCGTTATCGATGATTATCGCGTCGTAAATGAAGATGGTTTGCGCTATGACGATGAATTCGTCAAACATAAAATCCTCGATGCGATTGGTGATGTTTATTTATTAGGCTGCGGTTTAATTGGACATTTTGAAGGATATAAATCGGGTCATGCATTAAATAATCGTTTATTACGCGAATTATTAGCAGATGAATCTGCTTGGGAATATGTCACTTTTGAAGAAAAAGATGGAAAAGTGCCAGTGAATTATTTAAAACCTTCAGTTGCTATTGTTGGAACTAATGGATAATTAATTCGATTTAAAATTAAGTCATCGCAATCCAGGTTAACATATTAGATTAGCCTGGATATTAGTAAAGGTAATAATATGAACACTGTTTTATTTTGTATCCCACTAAAAAATGGCTGTTTAAATCAATATCAAGCTTTTGCCAAGCAAACTACCCAAAGAGATGAAGAATATAAAGATATGCTGCTGCGTTATGATATTCATTGCGCTAAAGTCTGGCATAAAAATATCAATGACCGAGATTATGTATTTGTTTATCACGAAGTCGGTGAAAAATTTCGCGAAAAAATGACGGGCTGGGATACATCAACTCATCCATTTGATAAATGGTTTAGAGAAAATATGATGGCAGTTTACGATATTGAAAATGCAGCAGGGATGCAAGAACCGCAACAGCTTGTTGATTTTAAGACCTAATGACAATTTAATTAAATACCCCAAAAGAATAAAACTACTTTGATTATGGACTCTCCCCCATACACAATACCTTTTAAAACAATCAACCACCTATTAGGATATATTCATATTTATAAACTCTTAGTATTAAAAATACTAAATTAAAGCTTGTTAATTGCACTATTCCTTAATAGCTCATAAATTAATGCAAATCACAGCAATATAATCCTTATCAAAATAAATTATAAATAGGTTTTTGGCTATTAGACATTAATATATCTTTCATGTCTTTCATCTCATCTTCATCCAGCTTCCTTCGCTTTAACTCAGCCAGCATTGCTCGTGTAGGAAGTGATGATAAATCATTAGCAATATTATCATTCGATTGCGAACGTTTTGCGAAAACTCCTTGTGAATTTACAGCAGAAACACTTAATTGCATGCTGTCTCCTCTGCGTGGCTGACTATTTTGATGCATTAAGTTAGAAAATTCAGCAAATATTGCTGTTGCTTGCTCTTTTATTTTTTCAAAAGAATTAAATATAGCCCATTTTATCATGTTAGGATTTGATAATGCGGTAAGTAATGACATACCTTGTAATGCACGATCTGGCGATTTAATTTCTGATAATTCAATCAATTGATCGAGCTTAAATTGCAAAATGAATTTACCGACAATATCTGCGTCAATTGCATTTAATTCATTGATGAAATCAGGTAAGTTTAATATCTTGTAAAAATTTAACCATGTATTATTAAAAAAATCAGTATATTCAGGATAGTAATCTTCTTTCCATTTCGATTGCCGTCTTGAAATATCTAAAAGATCCTTATAATTTTGATGTAACAACCAATCAATAACATCATCACTCAGTTTATTGAAAAAATTTGCAATTAATGCAAAACGCTCAACACATTCCTCTGGTTTGCCCAGTTTATCGGCAAATCCATCAATTTTTTCCAAAAGAACAATAAATAATTGCTTTAAAAAACGGTTATCAAATAAATCAATTAATTTAATATATTGTAATGTTACAGCATATTTCGGTAAACAACTAACATAATATAAAGCCACTCGAAATCGTGGGAAATTTAGAGGACCATTATCCTTACGGTTTGGAACAACGGGATCTTTAGTTAAAAGCTTAATAAGCTTTATAATACTATTAATTGTGGTGCTATCCCGCAAATAAAGTTCATATATATTGTTAACTGTACAAAATTCGGGTTCTATTTGCCATACATCAAAAAATTCATCATCTTTGTCTACAAGATCGATATGATAAGATAATTCTTTTAGTTGATTAAGGGATTTGACAAATTGTGGATCAATATAACGGTTAAATACATCCTGATATTGATCAATATGTTTATTATAATTAACTATAAACATATAAAATTCCGCATCATCAAAAATATCAATCAATGCTCTTAAATCAGTTAATTTAGTTTTTGATTGCATGAAAGAAATCTTACTAATAAAATCATAGCGATCAAATAATTCTAAGTTTGGACTCTCTATATCTTTAGCAGTTAAACATTTTAAGTCTTCGAAGGTAAAGTTAACAATACAGTAATTATTATATTCATCTAATATACCATTTATTTGTGGTAACTTTGATAACGCATCTAATTTGCAAGGTTCATTTGGTGGCAATTTATTTAGAAGACGTAATAAATCAAGCAATGTTATAGAATCTGGCATCATTTTTACCAAAGTATCAAACGCTGCCAATTCTATTTCACCAGACCTACAGAATAATCTTTGTAATATTAATTTATTATATTCTTTCTTTAATTCCACAAAACTTTCTTTAACAGCCCGGTAGTATGGAATTATTTTTATCGCATTAATATCGATGTTACGCTTTCCATCAACTGTTAAACATTTTTTTATTTTAGAATCAAATCTTAAAATACATTCTTCTACTAAAGAAACAAAAAATATACTTTTATTGTGTACTGAATTTTTCAGTAAAAGAACATGTACAATATGTGAAATATTTAGTTTGTTGTTATGATTATGTATCAATAATTGATGTAATAATATTACATTCTGCTTATCAATTAACTGTCTTTGATCAATGTATTTCTGCTTGTTACTTAACTTATCATCACTTTCCTCTAATTCACTAATAGTAAGTAAATGAAAAGACATTCCCGTCACTTTCGTCATGGCATTGTAAAATTCTTCCTTATCATCACTTATCATAATAAGTAAATAATCAATTAAATTCTCTAATGTCATTTCAAAATTTTTAAACACACTACTCTCTGGTAACACAAACTCTTTTGTAGCAGTTAAAATTCTGTTTTTTAATTCAGTAATGACGGATTGTTTAAAGTGATCATTATAAGCATCAATTTGTAAAGGTGTTGGATTCATTAATAAAGACAGCTGCTCAGTGTCTGTAGAAGATGTACTATTAAGCAAAATGAGAAATTTAGCTATATCTACAAGAGCTCTATCATCATATTGGTCAAAGGAAGGAATACTATTTTCAAATGGATCTATGTTCATTGTTACCACCAAATTTTATTAAAATATCTTACCGTTAGAAAGACTTGTAATACTTCCAGTAAATATTAGAAATTTGGGTATTATATCATAAAAATAGTGATATAGACATGATGTGCGTTTACATCTATAGAGTATTAGCGGGAAAATTAACGATTTATAAAGATAAGAGTCATTAAATGTAAATTATTAAAGCTGGAAAACATGAAACTTCGTGCTTTTAAAACCCCGGATCAACATAAAATGAAATTGATCTTAATTGATATAATTTTCCATCTGAACGTAATGTTTGTAATAACTGAGGTAAACTAAAACGTAATTCTGTACTCCATGCTGCACTGGCTACTGCAATAACTAAAATGTCCTCGCGATAATTCGCTACTTTTGTATAAGCGCGTAAATTTTCAGGCACGTAAAGTTGCCATAATTTTTGCAGAGATTCTATTTGATGTAATTTTTTAAAAATATCATTTAAGCCAGTTGTTTGATTTTTCACTAACTGCTCAAATAATTGTGGTTTTTGAGGGGTATTAGACATATTAATCAAACATTCCCAATTGTAATTTCGCTGCCTCACTCATACGATCTTTGGTCCATTGTGGTTCCCAAATCAATTCAACTTTAGCATCAGTAACACCAGGCACATTTCTTACTGCTTCTTCTACTGTACCAGGAAATGTTTGTGCAACAGGACATCCAGGTGCCGTTAATGTCATATCTACTTTTACATTGCCAGCGGCATCAATCTCAATTTTATAAATTAAGCCTAAATCATAAATATTCACGGGAATTTCTGGATCAAAAATAGTGCGTAATACCCCGATGATATCTGTTTCAAGTTGTTGTTGATCAAATTTTCCGATAGACATATTTGCACCATTTAAATTGATTATCCCTATTAAATTATAGATCTGACTTTTTCCAATTAATTATCATTCTGTGGAAACAATCTTTGACGCATCATGCAATGCGGCTTCTAAAGTATGCCATGCCAATGTGGCACATTTAACTCGGGTAGGAAATTCTTTTACGCCAGATAATACAGATAATTTTCTCAAATTTTCGGTAATAGGAGCATCATCTTTTGTTAACATCAAATGAAAATCATTGAAAATTTTATCTGCCTCATCAATCGTTTTATTTTTAATATTCTCTGTCATTAATGACGCTGATGCAGTTGAAATTGCACAACCTGCACCTTCAAAACTAGCATCTTTGATAATATTATTTTCAATAATTAAATAGAGCGATAATTTATCACCACATAAAGGATTAAATCCTTCTGCTTTATGATTTGCTTTTTCTAAAGGATGATAATTACGTGGGCTACGGTTATGATCAATTATTACTTCTTGATAAAGTTCGCGTAAATTCTCATTCATACATGAAATACCTGTTTAACTTGTTTAATCGCTGCAACTAATTTATCAATTTCTTCTGCGGTATTATAAAAAGCAAATGAAGCACGTGCTGTTGCGGCTAGACCTAATCTTTCCATTAATGGCATTGTGCAATGATGTCCTGCGCGTATCGCTACACCATATTGATCTAATATGGTGCCAATATCATGTGCATGAATTCCTTCGATAATAAATGAAATAATGCTTGCTTTGTGTTTTGCTGTGCCTATTATTTGCAAGCCAGGAATTTTAATTAATTGCTCTGTCGCATATAACAATAATTGATGTTCATAATTTTCAATGGCAGACATGCCAATTTGATTAATATAATCAATTGCAACGCCTAATCCGATAACGCCTGCAATATGTTGTGTGCCTGCTTCAAATTTATAAGGCAGTGGTTTATAGGTAGTTTTAGTAAATGTCACCTGATTAATCATATCGCCACCACCATGATAAGGTGGCATTTCATTTAATAATTTGGCTTTTCCATATAAAACACCGATACCGGTTGGCGCAAATAATTTATGTCCAGAAATCGTGTAAAAATCGCAATCCAAATCTTGTACATCGATTGCCATATGTGCTGAAGATTGTGCACCGTCAATTAATACGGGAATATTTTTTTGATGCGCAGTGTGAATAATTTCTTTAATAGGATTAATTGTACCTAATGCATTTGATACATGGACCATTGCAATTAATCGTATGCGATCATTTATTAATTTTATAAATTCCTCTATTAATAATTCACCGGTATCATTTATGGGCGCTATGCGTAAAATTGCACCCGTTTGTTCACAAACAATTTGCCATGGCACAATATTGGAATGATGCTCCATCGTAGTAATAATAATCTCATCACCCGCTTGCAACTTTGCTCGACCATAAGATTGAGCTACTAAATTAATCGCTTCAGTTGTGCCTCTCACAAAAATAATTTCTTCTGAATTTTTTGCATTGATAAATTTTCTGACTTTTTCACGCGCAGTTTCAAATGATTGTGTTGCTTTTTCACTGAGGGTATGAACACCGCGGTGAATATTGGCATTTTGTTTTGCGTAATAATTATTTATTGCTTCAATAACAGAGCGTGGTTTTTGTGAAGTTGCGGCATTATCTAAATAAACAAGAGGAACACCATGGACATTTTCCTGCAAAATAGGAAAGTCTTGGCGTAGACGATTTACATCTGCTTCTGTAAGCGATAACGTGTTAATTACAGTTTTTTGTTGCATCAATTTTATATTCATAAAATTACCATTTTTAATCATAATGTAGCCTGGGTGGAGCGAAGCGTAACCCGGGTTGCGCCTTAAAATTAACATTTTGAAAAGTAATATTAAATTTATTCATTCTTAATATATTTATTCGTTTGCTTCACCCAGGCTACATTCATTCGACATCAATTCCTGCAAATGCGCCTTAACAAATTCATTCGCCATTCTATCCAAAACCGTTTGCGCAAATGCGCCAATTAATAAATTACGTGCAATCGCCCGTGGTATTCCTCGTGATTTTAAATAAAATAAAGCCTCTTCATCTAACTGCCCTACCGTAGCACCATGCGCACACTTCACTTCATTCGCATAAATTTCTAATTGTGGTTTAGTATCAATTTCTGCTTCTTTTGATAATAATAAATTATGATTTTCTTGCTGTGCATCTGTCTGTTGTGCATCTTTCTCAACAAATACTTTGCCATTAAAAACAGCACGTGCTTGATCAGCAATAATACCGCGGAAAAATTCTTTGCTCGTTCCATGAGATTTTAAATGTTCAATTACCGTATGATGATCAACATGTTGCTTTTGCTGCGCCATATAAAGGCCATTTAATTCGCAACTCGCACCTTTATCAGCTAATGAAATCACAAAATCACTGCGCACTAATTTTCCACCTAATGAAAAAGAATTAGCGGTAACGTGACTGTCACGTTGTAATTGCGCGTATGTCGTTCCGATATGAAAACCCTGTTTACTCTCATGTTGAATTTTTACATATTCCAATTTGGCTTGTGGATTAACAACTAATTCTGTAATGGCATTAGTCAAATAATCCCCCTCATCATTTAACGAGGCATAAATTTCAATCACATTAGCTTGAGCAAATTCATCAAGTACAATTAAATTTCGTGGTTGATTTAATTCGGCTTGCTTAATATTTGTGTGTAGAAACAATAATTGTATTGGTTTATCTAATAAAGTGTTTTTGGGAACGTAGATAGTTGCGCCTTCATTGATAAATGCTGAATTTAATGTGGTAAAACCATGTTGTTGAGGTGGTAGTGTTGACGATAAGTATTTCTCAATGATTTGCGCATTATTTTGTAATGTCGATGATATATTTTCTATTACTACATTCTGAGGTAATTGTTCTAGACGTGATAATTCCCTGTTAAAAACACCATCCAAGAATACTAAATAATGACTCGCTAAATTTTGAATTAAAAATTGTTGCACTTGTTCTTGAGTAATATTAGGCGTTTTTGTATTAATTAAATCAAATTGTTTGTTAGAAATAATATCGACATTAGTATATTTCCACTCTTCAAGATGTGTAGTAGGAAAACCATTTATTTTAAAATTTTCTAATGATGATTGTCTTATTTTATTTAACCAAGGCAATTGAGAACCAGGCAAATCGCTTTGCTTTTGCCGTATTTCATTGTAGTAATAATCTTTTGTATTAAATGATTGTGTGTTTTGCATATCTATTCTCAATTAATTATTTCAATACCATCGTATATATTTTTGGTGGATAACGGCCTGCGGCCTAATCCACCCTACATTTACTTTATCTATACATTTATCCAACCATAACCTTTTTCTTCAATTTCTAAAGCCAATTCTCTTTCACCCGATTTAATTATTTTCCCGCCTGCTAATACATGCACAAAATCCGGCACAATATGATGTAATAATCGTTGATAATGCGTAACCATCACAATCGCTCTCTCAGAACTACGCAACGTATTCACACCTTTCGCTACGATTCTCATCGCATCTATATCTAGTCCAGAATCTGTTTCATCCATAATGGCTAATTTGGGTTCTAACATTAACATCTGCAATATTTCATTGCGTTTTTTCTCACCACCAGAAAAACCTTCATTCACTGATCGGTAAACTAAATCCTGATCCATCTCGACTAATTTCATTTTTTCTTTGGCTTGATTTAAAAAATCCATCGCATCAAATTCAGATAAACCATTTGCTTTACGTTGCGCATTTACCGCAGCACGTAAAAAATTAATATCGCTTACACCAGGAATTTCAACTGGATACTGAAAAGCTAAAAATACACCCAAATGTGAACGCTCTTCAGGTGATTTATCTATCAAATTATTACCATTATAAATAATCTCACCGGATGTAATTTCATAACCTTCTCTACCCGCTAAAACATTTGCTAATGTGCTTTTACCAGAACCATTAGGCCCCATAATTGCATGCACTTCACCAGCATTTATTTGTAAATTAATGCCTTTTAAGATTTCTTTATTTTCTACTGATACATGCAAATTTTTAATTGTTAACATCATTAACCTATTGCCCCCTCTAAACTCACACTTAATAATTTTTGCGCTTCAACTGCAAATTCCATTGGTAATTCCCGAAATACTTGTTTACAGAAACCATTTACGATCATAGAAACAGCATCTTCTTCAGACAAACCACGTTGTCTGCAATAAAATAATTGATCATCACTGATTTTAGATGTTGAAGCTTCATGCTCCACTTTGGCAGTAGGATTTTTCACTTCGATATAAGGAAAAGTATGTGCGCCACTTTTATCGCTCATTAATAACGAATCGCAAGTGGTATAGTTTCTTGCATTTTCCGCACTTTTTAACACTTTGACTAAACCACGATAGGCATTTTGACCATGTCCTGCAGCAATGCCTTTGGCAACAATAGTGCTGCGGGTATTTTTTCCAATGTGCACCATTTTGGTACCAGTATCAGCTTGTTGATAATTATTCGTTACTGCCACAGAATAAAATTCACCAATTGAATTATCACCCCGTAAAATCACACTAGGATATTTCCAAGTAATTGCTGACCCAGTTTCAACTTGCGTCCAAGAAATTTTTGAATTAATGCCACGACATTCGCCGCGTTTTGTTACAAAATTATAAATACCACCCTTGCCCTCTTTATCACCTGGATACCAATTTTGCACAGTGGCATATTTAATTTGCGCATTATCTAATGCAATTAATTCAACAACAGCTGCATGCAATTGATTTTCATCGCGCATCGGTGCAGTACACCCTTCTAAATAACTGACGTAACTGCCCTCTTCTGCAATGATTAAAGTGCGTTCAAATTGTCCTGTATTTAATGCATTAATTCTAAAATAAGTCGACAATTCCATAGGACAACGCACACCTTTTGGAATATAACAAAATGATCCATCACTAAATACGGCAGAATTTAAACTGGCATAAAAATTATCGGTATATGGCACTACAGTCCCTAAATATTTTTGCACTAATTCAGGATATTTTTGTACGGCTTCAGAAAATGAACAAAATATAATACCTAATTCAGCTAATTTATCTTTAAATGTTGTGGCTACTGAAACACTGTCAAAAACAGCATCTACCGCAACTCCCGCTAAAAGAGCTCGTTCATGCAATGGAATGCCTAATTTTTCATAGGTTTTTAATAATTCAGGATCGACTTCCTCTAAACTTTTTGGTGCATCTTTTTTGGATTTTGGCGCAGAATAATAACTAATTGCTTGGTAATCAACCGGTGGATAATTAACATGCGACCAATGTGGTTCTTTCATAGTTATCCAATGACGATATGCACGCAACCGCCATTGCAACATAAATTCAGGTTCATTTTTTTTGGCAGATATTAATCGAATAATATCTTCATTTAATCCGCAAGGAATGGTGTCTGCTTCAATATCAGTGACAAAACCATGTTTATATCCTTGTTGGATTAAATTATCTATTGCTGGTGATTGTGGTGTCATAATATTTATCCTATATTTTTTCCTTCTCTCATTAGCGGGATTTTCGACATTTTAATTATTTGCGGTTCTAATGCCTTAATCACTTTCGGCTTTAACATTTCCGCTAAAGTCACTTGCTCTAATAATTCTCTTACAATTAATCCAATGGTGCGCCAACTATGTCGTATGCCACACGCTTGTTCTACAGCACATATGCCTGCTGCACGACTACATTCAGTGAGCCCTATTCCACCATCAAGTGCATTAACAATATCAGCCAAAGAAATTTTTTCGGGTGGACGTGCTAAGTCATAACCTCCCTTAGCACCGCGATGTGACTCTAAAAGTTCAGCTTTTGCCAGTATTTTTAAGATTTTACTCACTGTCGGCAAAGCAATATGGGTTGCTTGAGCAATATCACGTGCATTTTGTGCTGTACCGGTTCTGGCCAAATAGGCCATGATGACTGTGCTGTAATCAGCCAATTTACTGATGTTAATCATGAAAATTATCCGAGTAACTATATAGTACTAATATAGTACTAATTAAGCCCTGAGACAAGACTTTTGCAGCCACAATAGAGCTAAAACTTTTATGATAAATACAATCAACCTATTGTTAGCTGCGCGATATTGACTGATTCCAATAATGTTTGGCGGCCAAATTATTTTGAGTATAATTTTGTTGGTTCAAAATTACGTCTGGATTATTTAGTCATAAAATTGATCGACTATCGAGATAAATTAATAGAACTTGAGCAAGACAATAGACCATTTGCCAATATTATATATATACATTTAATTGCACTAGTTGCAAAAAGAAAAAGCGACCAACATCGATCTAATATTAAATTCCAGCTAACTCGTCGTCTCTATGACAAAGGGATGAATAAGCAGCAAATTCAAACTTTTTATTACTTCATCGATTGGCTTATTGGTTTACCTAAATCACTTGAGATAGAATATACCAACAAAATTAATGCATTAGAGGAAGCTAAAAATATGGCATATATCAGTAGCGCTGAAAAAATCGGCATTGAAAAAGGTTATGCAAAAGGTCTAACTCTAGGCCGTGAGCAAGGTCGAGTACAAGGTATTGACAAAGGTATTCAACAAGGTGAAAGCATTTTACTTTTTCGATTGATTACTCTCAAATTTGGACATATCGCAGATAATTACCGTCAACGCATTGTTGATGCCAATCCAGAAACATTATTAAGATGGGGCGAAAGAATTTTAAATGCCAGCGTTATCGAAGATATTTTCCTAGAGAAATAATCAAAGAGCTTTTTTAACTATTTCAATGAGTTTCAATATGAACACATATTTTATCAAAGGCATTTCCTGCGAAGCCATTATAGGTGCTCAAACTTGGCAAAAATCAGTTGCTCAAAAATTGATAATTGATATGGAATGTCGACTCTCCGCCGATGCGAATACGTCGATATTCTTGCAAGACGATCAAAATCATTTAAAAAAAATCATTAATAGTATTGTTGAATTAATTTCTTCAAAACATTGGCTTTCATTACAGGATATTGCTGAGCAGATTAAAAAACAAATTCAATTACACATAAATGCAGAATTTTTACAAATAAAAGTAGTTATTCCAAATGCTCTTGCGCAGATTGAATCGGTTGGGATTATGATTCAAATCCCTTAATTTTATTTAAGAAGCAGAATTTTATTTGTTAAACATCGTATGGTCTAAGGTGAAATTAATTAATACTTCTGCTGGGCAAGATATAAATTAATAGGTAGTTGCTATATCATTTGAGCTGCGAGTGACCTAAGAAAAACAATATTCGTGGTCACTCGGGCCCAATTAAATAACTAACTCATCAATTATACCTTTGGCTTACTGACATCTTTTATACATTGTTCCAAATCAACAATAAGTTGTTTTGTTTCTGGCCTATTTTTAGGTGTTTGATCCCAACATAATTTAATCAGCTTTGCAAAACCAGGAGGAATTGGATGACTATCTATATCAGGACAATCACCTTTTTGAATAGCTTGAATAGCTACTGGAACAGGAACGCCTTGAAATGGCACTTTCTGTAATGCCCATTCATAAAAAATCATACCTAATCCATAGACATCTGAGTGCACAGAATATTCAGCGAGAACGGCCAACGATTCCGGAGCCATCCAATAAGGTGTGCCATAATGATTGAGTGTTTCAACCGCCAATGAGGCGCCCATTGATTCCGTTTTGGGTTCTGCAAGACCAAAATCACTGACCGAGGCAACGGTTTGATCTTCATTCAATAATACATTCAAGCTTTTCAGATCACGATGGAGCATATATTGATGAATAAAATTCAACCCCTTGGTAATTTGTTGTGCATAAGTCATTCTTAATGGCCACTCAATTGTTTTACCACTATGTAATAATTTATATAAATCACCGCCTTTCTTTAATTCCATGATCATACAAAAATTGGGTGGGTCAATGCACAATCCTTGTATATGCACAACAAAATCTGATCGCGCAACCATGTTCATTATATCCACTCTTCTTTCATTTTATTGATATTTTCGTTAGTTAAATGCATCGCCAATAATACTTTTACAGCAACTTCTTTACCTTGCCATGTAGCACGATAGACTTTACCAAAACCACCTTTGCCAAGCTCCTTTTCATCCAACTTCAAATCTTTCCATTTAACATTCATATTCACAGGTGGATTTACTGTTGTAGCTGGTAATACAGCTAATTGATTCATTTTTTCTGGTTGAACAGTCATTTGATATTGCGCTCTATTAATGACAATTTTCCACGGTTTATCTTTGACAATGGGCACCACAATATTTGGTCGCTGCGGTGTCCCGGTGGGTTCAACTTCAATATGATAAACATGCTCTTGCTGATTTTCTTGTTGAATAATTAAATCGACTATTTGCCGTGTATTACGCATTTTCAGTAGATTTTCTGCTGATAATAATTCATTAAATAATAAATTAATATCAACGACACTGACATGATAATGTGTACTCACTGTATGACGCGCCAAAGCTTCCATTTCTTCTTTCATATAACTATTACCAATACCAATAGTAATAATTCGCGGTCTATTCCGTGAACTCATTTCAAATTGAACGAGAGAGTGTAATAAAGAATCTCTTGCGGCAGGATAATCCTCGGCTTTTTTAATAGTTTCTTGACCATCACTCACCACAATGACAATTCTATTAGTCTGTCCAAGGACTTCTTCAGCATGAATATCATTTATAACGCGCAAAATCAATCACCATTCTCACTCTTTCTTGTTGTGTTTTTTGATCGATAAATGTAACCAAATAAAAACATTCATTTAAAAATGTTTTTATTTGTTTGCCGGTAATTTGGTCTTCTTGATATGATAAACTATGTCCATATAATGCTGCACGTGCTTGCTCAACGGTGATTTTGTTATGAGCACTATAAATATTTTTTAACATTTCCCCCAAATTTGATAAACATATTTTGTATCAAACGCAGCTGAATACAATTTACATTCTTTAATAAATCGCACATTTTCAGGTTCTTTTTTATTGCTTGCAGGGAATATTTTACTAACATCTAATGTTGCATAAATTTCTTCTTGAAACATTTTGTTAAAAATATTTAAAGCAGTAGCTGCATCATTTATTTGAGGCGCTTCATAATTAGGCGCTTGTGATTGGTTACCCGCTACAGGCAATACGGGTAATTGTGCTGCTATAGGTTGTAATTGATAAACGCGTGTCTGTTAAAAAATTTCTGGAGTTAAAGTATGTAAAAAACGGCTGATTTTTTCAATTTGAGGTCTGTTGTTAGAAATAATTTTCAGATTGCCTTGACCATCATCTAAAACATTAAAATTTTTCTCTCACGTTAACTGCTCAATAAGTGCTTTCCAATTATCCAATTTTGCTCTCATTTGTTGGTGATTTTCCATGATTTTATTGCCCTATATTAAATTATAGAGAAACGCAAAATTATCAGATTAAATTCCATACTGTCAATTTTATATTCTCGTATAACTGGCCTGTAATTAAGCTTGTTTGTGCATGATATTGTTGTATAATTAATTCCTTATTCAACACGGCAAGGAAATACTATGAAAATGAAAGCTGAATTTGATCTTGAAGGAGAACCCGAAGAATTAAGGCGATTTTTTGGTATGCCTGATGTATCAAAATTACAAGATGAAATCATGTCACAAATAAAAACAAAAATGATTGCAGGTGCTGAAGGATTTGATCCTTTAACATTGATGAAACCATTTTTTTCGTTAGATAATTTAAAAGCCTGGCAAGATATGCAACAAAATTTTTGGCAGAACATGACAGAGAGTAATGTAAAAAAAGCAACAAAGTCTCAAGAAAAAAAATAAACATAACTTTCAGAATGTCATTCCCGCCGGGAAATTATTGCTAAATACTTTGTACTATCCCGCGGGAATCTATTGCGTAATAATTTTGGAGTGCTATTTATTATTAATCAATGCAAGTAATATAGTAAGAAATGGATTCCCGCTTGATAGTTTAGTGTGTTCGTTATTTTACATGCCAGCGGGAATGACAACACTGAATTAACTCTGTGCTAAATGTAATATTAACTTTAACTCTTTTCAAGGTATCCGTATGCTAAGTTTTCTACCAGCACCCATTATCGGCACGATCGCCATCATTCTTTACTTCACCAATTTAGGCTTTTGGTCAATTCTTTTATGTTTATCTGCTGTAATCCGTGCCCTTATCCCCAATAGAAAATGGAAAAAAATATGGACAGACATTATTCATAGTTACCAAGGATTATTTAATGACGGTAATAATTTAATCATGCGTCTGGTCATGAAAACGCAAGTTGAAACACCTGATTTTCCACAATTACAAATGGATAAATCCTATCTATTAATTTCTAATCACCAATCCTGGACCGATATTCTCATTTTATTTAAAGTATTTAATCATAAAATTCCTGCATTAAAATTCTTCATCAAAAAACAATTAATGTGGCTACCCTTAGTAGGTCTCGCAGCCTGGGTGATGGATTTTCCATTTATGTCACGCCATAGCAAAGAACAAATTCAAAAAAATCCTGCTTTAAAAGGTAAAGATTTTGAATCAGCAGTACGTGCTTGTAATAAATTTAAAAATGTACCCACTACTATCATTAATTTTGCAGAAGGCACACGATTTACACCTGAAAAACATGACAAACAACACTCACCCTTCCAACATTTATTGAAACCGAAAGCAGGTGGTTCTGCATTAGTCCTCAAAGCCTTAGGCAAAAATGTAGATCAATTAATTGATGTCACTATTATTTATCCTGATGGCTTAAGTAGCGCTTGGGATTTTGCATGCGGTAAAATTGAAAAAATCGTTGTTTATGTCAATGCTATTCCTATCGAACAAGTTCCTGACGGTGATTATGAGAGTGATCCCAAATATCGCAGCGAATTTCAGCAATTTCTTAATTCATTATGGCAAAGAAAGGATCAATTTATTACTGCAATTCATCTAGCTCAACAACAAAAAAACCCTAATCAATTAAATTTAGCCAGCGATTAACATGGCAAAAAAAAGCAAACATAAACCAACATCACTATGGCATATTAAATATTGGCCGATATGGTTTTTGATGGGAATATTATGGCTTATCACGCGATTGCCTTATGCAATGCAATTATCAATTGGCCGCTTAATTGGCCGTACTATTATGCGCACCAGCAAAAAAGCCACCGCGGTTACTACTACTAATATTCAATTATGTTTCCCCCATCTCAATAAGCAACAACAACAACAATTAATTGTGAATAATTTTGAATCACTCGGTATGGGGATTATTGAAACCGCATTAGGCTGGTGGGCGCCATCACATAAAATACAACACTTAGGGCATGGTCATCATTTTGAATATTTAACCGACGCATTAAAAGAAGGCCGAGGCGCATTATTAATCACTGCGCATTTTTCATCTCTGTATTTAGTAGGACGATTAGTGAGCCATCATTTTCCTTGTGCGGTCATGTATCATGCACAAACTAATCCTGTGTTAACAAAAATTATTCAAGGTTCTATTAAAAAATATTTTGTTGATATTATTAAACGTGAAGACATACGCGGCATGATCCGTTGTTTAAATAAAAATATTCCCATTTGGTATATGCCAGATGTTGATCCAGGCATTCGCAATAGTGTTTTTGCACCTTTCATGGGTATTCCAGCAGCAACGGTTACAGCGACAGCACGATTTGCACAAATAACAAATACGCCTGTAATTCCCTGTTTTTTTTATCGTCGTGATGATGGCAAAGGGTATGAAGGCACATTTTTACCGCCATTAGAAAATTATCCGAGTGGTGATGAATATCAAGATGCATTACGTATTAATCAATTAATTGATGATGCTATTCGCGCACATCCAGAACAATATTTATGGCAATACAAACGATTTAAGACCAGACCGCCTGGTGAAGAAAAAATTTATAAAAAAAATGCTTAATGATAATAATAATTTCAGTAACTCATCTTTTCATGTTCGACATTGCTATCGTAGATTCTGAAATACCATTTTTCAGCGTCCAATAATTTTGTAATAATTGCATGGCATGATTGATATATTGTTGTTGATATTCATTATAGTTATAGGATGAGGCAAGATAATCGGCTAATCTTTTACAAATATTAATGACAATAATGTCTTTATCTTTTATGGCATAATTATACAAGGTAATAATTGCATTTGCTCTTTGTAAAGGTGATCTACAACTTATACATAAATCCTGAATAAGAGATAATGTTGATAATATTTCCTCAAGTCTCTGTGATATCAAATTCTGATGACTTAATATCCTAACTATATCATTATGATCTTTGAGATTTGATTGCCAACAACTTGAAATCGCTTCAGTAGCCATGCCTGAAAAAACTTTCACTAATTTAGTATCGACAAAATCACCATAATTGCGGTAAATAATGTGTTTATTCATTTCTTTATGTAATTCATTCAAATCTTCATACACATTATTTAAATCTTTATATTGAGAAACAATCGTTGCTAATGCAAGTAACTGTATAGGCACACAAAGATAATATTTTAAATCTGTTTTTTCAGATATATTTATCTTTTTTTTGGACTGTTTTGATAATTCGAGAGTCGCTTTAATATTTTCCAATTGGTTAAAAATAAATTCGACGACAAAATAAATACCCTTATTCTCATCTTTCTTGTATTTACTTTTTTTATTTGTTACCCATCCATTGATAATCAATACACAAAGATCTATTAATTTCATATTGTGTTATTTTCCTTATTGATTTTAGCAATCCATTAGTTTGTAACCGTTAGCATCAGAATGCACTGACTTCTGATAATCATAAAATCAGCTCTTGCGCTCTATACGTGAATATAGATATATAGCATAATAAAAAACTCAAAAAAGCAGTTAATTCCCCACACACTCTGGAGAAATACGCCATGCAGCAATACCATGATTTCTTAAAATATATTATTCAAAATGGCACCGCTAAATCTGATCGTACTGGCACAGGCACTCTCAGCGCATTTGCCTATCAGATGCGATTTGATTTAAACAAAGGATTCCCTCTCGTGACTACAAAAAAAGTCCACGTTAAAAGCATATTCCATGAATTATTATGGTTCTTAAGTGGTAACACTAATGTTCGCTATTTACAACAAAATGGTGTCACCATTTGGAATGAGTGGGCTGATGATAATGGTGATTTAGGTCCCATTTATGGCAAGCAATGGCGGTCATGGCAAACACAAGATGGTAGAATGATTGATCAAATCAGTGAATTAATTACCATGATCAAAACCAATCCAGATTCAAGACGATTAATCGTATCAGCTTGGAACGTGGGAGAAATAGAACAAATGGCATTACCACCCTGTCATTGTTTATTTCAATTTTATGTGGTTAACGGACACCTTTCCTGTCAATTGTATCAACGCAGTGCTGATGCATTTTTAGGTGTACCATTTAATATTGCTTCGTATGCCCTATTAACTTATTTAATCGCTGAACAAACGGATTTAAAACCCGGTGAATTTATTTGGACAGGTGGCGACTGCCATATTTACACCAACCATCTTGAGCAAGTAAATATGCAATTAGGCAGAGAACCTTATCCGTTGCCACAATTAAAAATTCATCGCAAACCAGCATCCATTTTTGATTATAAATTTGAAGATTTCTCAATTGAAAATTATCAATGTCATCCTGCAATTCCGGCACCGATCGCTGTATAAATATATTATTATTAGAGGAAAAAAATATGCCAAGAAAACTAACAATTGAACAATATAAACAACATTGTGCCATATTAAATCTTAACTCCAATTTACCCATTACCTCACAACAAATCGCACAATCCTATAGATCATTGGCCTACACGTGGCATCCTGACAGAAATAAAGGTAATCGTGAGGCGGTACAACGATTTGCCCAAATAAATAACGCAAGAGATGAGCTCACCGATCATATCTTATTTTTCGGTAATACTCTTTCATCTGCAATATACAAATCAGATCAACAACCAAGCCAAAATTTAAAAAGGCTAATGGGAAATTCACAGGACACAGAATTTATTTCAGTACCTGACGCAATTAATAATGTAATCAATTTAACCCCTCATGTGTCGCCAATTCAAAAAAAGTTGCTCTCAACTATTGTTGATGTAATAAATAGATTTGATATTAATAATTTTTCAGATTGGAAAGCACGAATTAATGACGCTAAAGATTTTATTAAAAATGCCATTGATAGGGACATGAAGATAGTTGATAAAGGAAAAACTTTCACTGAATTATTAATTGTTCACTTTGATCGTATTATAAAATATTTTGATGATTTGAAATTAGTATTAGATGAATATAAACAAAGCAATAATTCAGAACAAAAAGATATCAGACAATTTGATTTTCATGAGGGCCTTTCTTTAATTCAATCTGAATTAACAAAAGCTAAACAGCTATCTATTGCAAATCAAAATAAGGCTCCCACTGAATACGAACCACTCCCTGATTCAGAACTACCTCGCCTCACCTATATTAATGATGCAAGCGAAGTCAAACCAACTCTTTCGCGTGGCATTGAAAAACAGGAACGCATTGAATTGGCAGCGCCTCAAATTGAGATATCTTTAGAACACTACCAGACATTAAAAAATGAAGTGCAACAAAAGCTCAGATATAATCCTTTAGTTATTATTAGTGCAAATAATCCCGGACCTTATATTGACTTACAAAGAGCATTGCTTAATTTACATACTAATAATATTACATCTGACGCTCTCAATCACTTAATCGATGAAATGAAAACCGCTTACAGGGATCTCATTAATCCTGATTGCAAAAATCAAATTTATTTAGCAAATGCATTAATCCCATTAGTTGATTTTTTATTTAAAGCATTTCCCTCGGAATTTAAAAGAAGGCAATTGGCTAATCAATTTAATCAATTACATACAATAATATCTGCACCACCACAAATTACATTAAATTCACCACCACCAGCCGCAAAAACAAATATTTCCTCTTGTTTTGCTAAACTTTTTTGTTGCTTTTTTAATAATAACGAGGATGAGTCCGATTCACGATCAGTCAATGATATATCTGCTGAAAATGAACCACTGCTAAGAAGGTCACTAAGCCATTAAAATTATTACCCAATATTTCATTCGCGAACAAATTGCTAAACATTAAATAAAGTACTATACCTAATATACAAAATCCTTACTTCATAAGGAGAATAAATATGTTAGGTAGAAAATTTATCGCAACAACATTGATCTCTGCCTTATTTTATTTTACCAATTCACAAGCCACAACGATGACAATAGAAGTGAGAAAAAATACATTAATTGCGCCACAGAGTTTTATCGTGAGCTCTCCACAAGGAAGTCAAGTTAATTGCATTGCATTAGCAGTCGACCCACCTACCATTCGTTGTAATTATAATGGCGCATCATTGTGGCGATTTAATTTATCATGGAAAAGTATTTCAAATCCTGGCTGTAATATTACCTTACAAGTTGGCAATAGTTTTGCCGGCGGCCCTGGACGTATTTTGTCACAGTTTAATGATTATAATTTTACCTTTTCTCCCATGGCGTGGAACGCTGGCGATGTGAATATTTTTATGACCATCGATAAACCTAAAGTATTAGGCTGCCGTTAATTTTCATTAATAACCTTTTGTTCACGATGCTTATTCAAATAAATTAACATCAAGAATATACTGCCCACCATCATTAATGCAGAAACAATAAATGGTACATGCACACCTAACATCGCTAAGGGTCCTGTTAAAAAACCAGTAATTCCCCATGCAGCAGCCATAACGGATGTGGCAATGCCCATGATCCAACCCTGTTCATCACGACTGACTAAATTTGATAATAATGTTAATGACGCGGTATAACCCATTGCTAACGCAGTGGTAATAGGTATACATAAAATCCATTGCACCTTCTCTGAATCAAATAACACCAAACCAAATAATCCCGCTGCAATGACAAATAAACAACCTGTATTTAATATTTCTTCATCAAAAAAGCGCAAAAATATGCGTACAATAATTAATAATGCCAAGCCAAACCACAATGCACAAAATGACATAAAATGGCCTAAATGCGTTGAATTATAGTGATACACTTGCGCTAAAAATAATGATACAAATTGAAAATAAAGAGCCCACCCTAATTGTTGTAATAACAACATTAAAGTTAATAATCGTATTTTTTGATGACGAAATGCATCGGCAAAGAGATTTAAGCCTTTAAATAGATTAAGTTTAATATGCTCAGGTGGCGTAAATGTTTCACGGAATGAAAATAATAAACACGTCGCATTAATTGTGGCTAATAACGCTGCTGCATAAAAAGGTGTTGCATAATTAAACCAGGGAAAAAGCGCTTGATTTGAAAAATAACCACCGACCATGGGCCCAATAGCAAAACCAAAACACAAAGCAAACGTAATTAAACTAATATTTTTAATTTTATTTTCAGGTGTACTGATATCAATTATCGCTGCTTGCGCAATAGGCATACTACCAGCCATAAGTCCACCAAATATACGAGCAGCAAGTAACAACCAAACATTATGGATACTAATTGAAACTGCACTCACCGCAAATGCAAGGGCAGTACATAATAAACAAATTAATAATACTTTTTTACGGCCTATTTGATCAGATAAATCACCTAAAATAGGTGCGCCCACAAACATCCCTACGCCAAATAATCCTAAAGTTAAACTATAAAATAAATCGCGCATTTCGATACTGGCATTAACCGGCAACATACCGCTATGCGCAGAGACAAATAAGGGACCTAATACGGGAAATATTAATCCCACCCCCATATTGTCGATGACCAAGGTTAAAAATAATGAAATAAATACCGCAAGATGTGATCGAGATTGCATGATATTGGTTGTCCCGTTGTGTAATAAGTGGGCTATTGAATGTGTATAATAAAATTGATTATATCCTTGTTAAACTTGGAGTAAAGCTCTGACACCATTATTTTTTTTTCACTAGATTTGGCATTACCGATTTTGCAGCATCAGGTTGTTGTCTAATGGTTTCATATAACTGATCAAGCTGAATTTTAATTGCAGAATCATTACTAAAAACACTAGCAAATCTTTTAAAGAAACCTGGCGAAGCTTCTGCCATTTTTTTAGGATCGGCATAATTATTACAAAATAAGGGATTATTTTTCGCCCATGTAATCCATTCTAATTTCGCTTCTTTTGTTGGTAACGCTGTAACATACGATAGAAAACTTTTAGCAACCGCTTGTTGTAATTCAAATAAATCATGCGACTGTGGAAACATTTCCATTAATTTTTTAACGTTATATTCTCGATTTATTTTATCAAAGAATTTAGGTGAAAAATCAATTTGTCTATCTACTAATGAGGGATTTTGCGAACAATGCTCTAAGATGAAACTAATGTTATATACCTTAGCTTGCGAATGTCCTTCAAATAATTTAGGAAAGTTTTTCACTATAAAATTAAGATTAATATTGGGTGGTAATTTTAAATCTTGTATTGATATTTTATCTTTAGCTAATAAATTTCTTGCACAGACATACTGATTATATATAAAGGCAATATTACTCTGGTCGTTATCTCTAGCAATATCTGCAAGATTTTTACCACCGATTAATGTATCAGCATTAATGTTTTTTAAATTAAGCAATTTGATAAATGCTGCTTCATTACCACATCGCCCTGCTATAACTAATGCTGTTTCATCCGCAGAATTTGTGCTATTAGGATTAGAGCAACGAAGTAATAACATATCAAGTATTTTGATTTTAGCGTCTATAACAGCACTTTCATTCGAGTTGATTAAACAGGCATAATGGAATGGCGATAATCCGTTGATAATGGGTTTATTAATTAAATCAGAATTATTCTTTAACAGTGCTAATATCAGTTTTCTTAGCACAACAATCTGCATATTAGTGTTTAAATTTTTCTGTATTTCTTGCAATAAATCGCTGATAAAGTGCATTAATGAATCAAGCTCAACCGGCATATTTATCACTAAAAATTCTATATATTCTTCTAATTGTGATGAGCTTTGTTCAATGAGCGTTCTGAAAAATTGAGTAATTGCTGTAAAATCAGATGATTTTATATTTTTTGCCAATTGTATCACTTGTGGATTTAGTAATCTTGCAATACGATGAAGCCCTTTGTCTTTAGCAATTTGTTCAGCAGAATTGCCCATTTTGTCTTTTGCATTCACATCGATATTGGGATCAGATAATAAACGCAGCACTTTATATTCATCATTATTCGCAGCTGCAATTATTAATGGTGTATCACCATATTTATTTCTCTCATTAATATTACAAAATGGCTGATTCAGTAAGTAATCAAAAGCAGAATGCATTTTCTCTGCAGCTGCCAAAGTTAATAAGGTATTTCCTGAAACATCGAAGATATAATGTTCTGATCCATTATGAAATAAAGGTATGTTTAATAATAATTGCAAACACTCCACTTCTTGCCTTTTAATAACCATCTGTTGCACAGATAAAGAATTTGCTTCACCGGCCACAGGTATTGTTCTATTAATGATGTAAGGAAAACTGATTAATTCTTTCAGCACTACATTAACGGGCCTATCTAATTTGCCGAGCGGTGAATGAGCAGGAATATAATTATCTTTATTCTGTGTGCTAAGCAATTCTGGTTTTTCTTGCAATAATAGCCCAACTAATATCATGATTAAATAATTAGGCTGTTGAATATTAAATTGTGCGTGACAATTAGGACAATCTTTAAATTGAGAAATTTGTTGCTTTTCAAAAGTATGTCCACAAGTGTTTATTACAGGAAATAAATAAGGATTAAATAATACGATGTCACTCAAATATTCTGTTAGTTCTGCGATTAATTCCTCATGCCCGATATCCTTTGCTACCAATTCACATATTTTTCCTAATAGAAAATCCTCTCTTTTACTCGACCATACATTTCTCGTATTGCATTTAGGACATGCATCTTTCCTAGATAATGCTGTATCAAGGGAGATGCTGTTAAATACATGACCGCATGAAATATACACTGGTTTTTTAAAAATCTCACCACTGAGTTGGCATGTTAATAATTTGCGCATTTTATAAAGTAATGCATTTTTCTTGGATTGGTCTGAGCTAGATGGTGATGATTTTGGATTGTTTGAGATGGGTAGTTCTGCTGTTGATCTCATATTATTTTTTATACCTCTCATTTTGACATGATTAATTGTCGGGCATCGCTTATTTATTTTCCAATAACTCCTGCAGCAATTCTTTTTCTGCCAGAGTTAAATTATCTTGTTTTGCTTTAGCTAATAATTGATCGATATGATATTCGTGCTGTAATTGTTTTAGCCGCTGAAGAACACCTTGAAATTCTGCGATAATACCTTCTGTTGGCACATTGAGTTCCCAAGTTGCTAATTTAAGCAATTGAGAATATTCCGATTGATCACGCCAATATTCTAATAACAAAGCAGTGTTTAAAGTGGGATTTTCCTGTAATAGCGTTAACAGATGATAAAATAAATTACTACCAGGTAGCGTTAAATTTTCTAAACAATTAAGGTCGGCGATTGTACTTAAGTCCTGTGGATATTGCAATAATAAGGCGATCGCCAAACGCATCGGTGACAATTGTGTCGATTTTTTTGTATTTTTTATGACAGGTTGTTGCGACAATGATTTGTTAACACGTGTTACTGCATTATCACTGTGTGCAAAATAATCTAATCGTTGTCTATCTAATCGCACAATTTCAGCCAAACGATCGAGCATCATTTCCTGTAATATTGGTGTAGACATATTATTTAAATAAGGTAACGCATTTTTAGTCAATCGCGCTCTTCCCTCTAAACTATTATCATTTACTTGTGCTAACAATGTATTAAAGAAAAAATCCGGTAAAGAAATAGCCTGTTCAATACGTTGCGAAAATCCTGCTGCACTTTCTTTTTTAATCATACTATCGGGATCTTCACCATCCGGTAAAAATAAAAAATGAATTTGCATGCCTTCTTGTAAAATAGGTAAAGTAATTTCTAGTGCTCGCCATGCGGCCGCTTTTCCAGCTTTATCGCCATCAAAACAAAAAATAATTTTTTGTGTATAACGGGATAATTGTTGAATATGATTAACCGTCGTTGCAGTTCCTAATGTCGCAACCACTTGAGTTATACCTGCTTGCGCTAAAGCAATCACATCCATATATCCTTCAACAACAATGATATAAGTTAATTCACGATTACTTAAGCGTGCTTCATATATGCCATATAATTCTTTGCCTTTATGAAATAATTTTGTTTCAGGTGAATTTAAATATTTTGGCAAACTATTATCTAAAACTCTGCCACCAAATCCGATTATATGCCCTGCTTTGTCGCGGATAGGAAACATAACACGATCGCGAAACCGATCATAATATTTCCCAGAATTATTTTTAATGATTAATCCTGTGGTAATTAAATCATTAAATTGATTTTTATTTTTTCCAACAGCATTAATTAAATTGTCCCAACCACCCGGTGCAAATCCTAAACAAAATTGTTTTGCGATTTGTCCTGTTAAACCACGTTGTTTTAAATAATGAATTGCTTGTGGCGCTTGTCGTAATTGTTGTTGATAAAAATGATTAACCAGCTCTAATGTTTGATAGAGCGGTTGATTAGATTGTCGTAATACATTTTTATGACTATTGCCTTCATAAGGGACATCTAAACTATGATATTTAGCTAAACTTTCCACAGCGTCGATAAATTCTAGGCGTTCATAGGACATCATAAATCCCAATGCATTACCACTCACTGCACACCCAAAGCAATGGTAAATTTGTTTAGTGGGGCTTACCGTAAATGAAGGGGTTTTTTCATCATGAAATGGACAACAGGCGACAAAATTTGCGCCAGCTTTACGTAATGGCACACGAGAATTAATCAGATCGACAATATCAGTGCGTGCTAATAAATCATCTATAAATGTGCGTGGAATTCGACCTAAATGTGTAGGGGAACTTTTTTTATCTGACATATTTAACAATCTGGTGAGGAAAATATTTAGAGTGATACGATAACAAAATATGTTAAATCTTAATAGAGCAGAAAGTGTTTAATCAGTTATAATGTAGTAATGTAGCCTGGGTGTAGCCATTTGAAAAAGTAAGATATTGCAATAAAATTTAATTACACACAAAAATTAACTAGTACTACTGGCGAAACCGGGAATTCATCATTTATAACCTGGGTTTCGCCATCAATATATTGTGATTCTGATTTAATGCAATAATTCTTTATAATATTGAATTCACTCATTTGGCTACACCCAGGCTACATAAGCTAAGAATTAATAAAATTATCAAGCCGCGGTCAACAAAGCCTTAATTTCCGCACTCACCGCACCCATATCAGCACGGCCTTGAATTTGCGGTTTCAAAATGGTCATCACTTTACCCATATCTTGTGGTCCATTTGCACCCGTTTGAGAGATAGCGGATTTAATTAACTGTGTAATTTCAGTCGCACTTAAAGCGCTGGGTAAATATTCTTGAATGACGTTTAACTCATAAGTTTCTTTATCAACCAAATCCTGGCGATTACCCGCTTGAAATTGACTGATCGAATCACGACGTTGTTTCACCATTTTATCTAAAATAACTAATAACTGCTGATCAGTCATTTCTTTGCGTTCATCAACTTCCCATTGTTTAACCGCAGCCATGATTAGCTGAATAACACCCAAGCGTTGTTTATCTTGATTACGCATAGCTGTTTTGCGATCGTCTTGAATACGCATTTTTAAAGCGCTATCAGTCATGACTCACCTCGTTAAATTGGAATTTTCTCTCGAAAGGAAGAAAGTGTGGAATACATATAGTGGGTGTAAAAAAGAATTTCGCTTTATTTTAAATCACCCTCATCTACCGAAGGCACCTTCTCCCGCAAGCGGGAGAAGGTAAAAACATTAGGTAGATTTACCACTGGTACCGGTTGAACCACCACCAATTTGCTCACGCAATTTTTTCTTCTGCCAACGTTTTCTTGCAGCTGCCTTTTTACGTTTACGTTCTGCGGTTGGCTTCTCATAAAATTCACGTCGACGGGTTTCAGACATGGTGCCTGCTTTTTCACAAGCGCGTTTGAAACGGCGTAGCATTACTTCTATAGGTTCATTTTCTTTAACGTGTACACCTGGCATTTAAACACTCACCTCAAAATTAATTTAAAAAACGCCTACCCTTATAGGCAATTAAGCCGTCAATTGTACTGTGGGATAAGCTAGGATGTAAAGTGATTCGATGGCCTTTTTAAACGATATATCGGAATGTGAATAACCTACTTTAACTTAGACCAATGTGCATACACTTTAAAACTGTTAATAATGCAGAAAGACTGCTCGCCTATTATAGAACGTTGGGGTCATCAAGAAGTTATCGATATTTTTTAGCGCAATTAAATTTTAAAAAAATGTTCGCGATAATGGCGTAATTCATTAATAGAATCACGAATATCTGCTAATGCTAAATGTGTTGATTCTTTTTTAATAGCAGCAGCAAGGGCCGGTGACCAACGCAAAGCTAATTCCTTGACGGTGCTTACGTCTAGATTACGATAATGAAAAAAAGCTTCGAGTTGTGGCATGCAACGCGCTAAGAAACGGCGATCTTGGCAGATACTATTGCCGCACATAGGGGATTTTTGGGGTAAAACATATTGTTTAAAAAACGCTAATGTTTCAGCTTCTGCTTGCGCTTCAGTAATCGTACTTTCTTTAATACGGGCGACCAAACCAGATCCGTTATGTTGCTTTTGGTTCCAACTATTCATCGTAGCTAATACTTCATCTGTTTGATGTATAGCAAACACCGGCCCTTCCGCTAATATATTTAAATGAGAATCAGTAATTATTGTCGCGATTTCGATGATGTAATCGGTTTGTGTATTAAGACCTGTCATTTCTAGGTCTATCCAAATAAGATTATCTGCTTTGGGTATCATAATATTCCTTAAACCAAAATTTTTTCCTTCTCCCGCTTGCAGGAGAAGGTGCCTTCGATAGATGAGGGTGGGTTATTTTAATTTGCGATACTTTTTAATACCTACTCATCCGCCTTCATAGAGAAGAAAGAATTAAATTAGTATTTTATTTATCAATTAGCAAGATTATCATAGTAATAATAAAAAAGTCATAGCCAACATTGCATTCAATAATTCGCTGAATATATAAGGGAGCCCACAATGCCATCTTTTGACGTAGTATCAGAAGTTAATTTACAAGAAGCACGCAATGCTGTTGATCAGGCTAATCGCGAAATTGGTACACGATTTGATTTCAAAGGGACACAATCAAATTATTCTCTTAATGACAATACTATTTCCTTATTAACTGAAACAGAATTTCAACTAAAACAAATGCTAGATATTTTAGAAAATAAATTAGTCAAACGTGGCATAGCGTTAGGATCGTTAGAAATTGGCAAAATAGAAAGTAATATTAAAGAAGCGAGACAAACTATCACTATCAAACAAGGCATTGACGCTGAACTGGCAAAACAATTAATTAAAAACATTAAAAATAGCAAAATTAAAGTGCAGGCTACTATTCATGAAGATAAAATTCGAGTGAGCGGCAAAAAACGTGACGATTTACAGGAAACAATTGCCTTATTAAAACATGAAAAAATTTCATTGCCATTGCAATTTAATAATTTTAGGGAATAACTATTTTTTTCCTTCTCCCGCTTGCGGGATAAGGAAATTAAGCATCCTTACTTTTCTTTACTAATGATTTAATACTCAGCCCTTGGCAAATGATTGCAAATACAACTACAGCGTATGTCATACATAATATCAAATCTCTTTCTTTGCCCAATGGTAATGACAATGTCAGAGCAACCGCCAATGCCCCACGCATTCCACCCCAAGTTAAAATTAATATAATGTGGGAACTATATTTCCGCCAAATTTTTAATAATGAAAAGGGAATAATAACAGTGATAAATCGCGATAGTAATACAATCAAAATAGTTATGAGTGATATTATTAAAATTGGCAGACTAAAATGCGTCATTAATAACTCCAATCCTAACAATGCAAACAATAACGCATTTAACACTTCATCAATAACATCCCAAAAATTTTCAATACCCGGCATAATATGATCATAACGTTTTGTTGTATGTCGTAATGATCCCACAAATAATCCTGCTACCACTATCGCTAGCGGTCCTGAAATTGAGAGCGATTGCGCAAAAGTATAACCCGCTGTGGTAATAGCAACAGTAATTAATATAGCGACGCGATGATCTAAAACACATTTAATTAAATATCGCGCAATAAACCCTAAAATAATGCCATAACCAATACCGCCTAATACTGAACGGATAAAAATTAAAGTGGTATTTTGCCAGGTAAATGGTAACCCTTGTGTCAATATCCCATAAAATGTGGCAAATAAAACAATACCAACACCATCATTAAATAATGATTCGCCGGCTAATATCACTTCTAATTGTTTAGGCGCTCTGAGTTCTTTGCAAATAGCTAATACAGCAATAGGATCTGTCGGTGAAATGAGTGCGCCAAATAATAAACAATAGATAAGCGATAAATTAATTCCAAATAAAATTAATACATAATAAATTGCAAAAGCAATTAAAAAAGTAGAAACAATCGTACTGAAAACAGATAAAATAAATATTTCTAAGCGTTGCTTAAACAAAAAATGTGTGTCAACGGTTAAACTGCCTGCAAATAATAAAAAACTAATTAAGCCATTTATCAATAATTCATGAAAATTAATGAGACTAGGTGCTTGTGCAATTGCTTTAGGTATACGAAAAAAACCTGATGCTTCGCCAATGATTAAAATAAATGAAATAATTAACATCCCCATCATTATTGCAACAGAAGGCGATATCTTCAAAAATCGATGATTAATAAAACCAATAAATGCCGCAACTGCAAATATCAGTGAAATAAATTTATAAATTTCCATTGGCATATTTAATCACCTCATTTATTATGAGTCCTTTTTTAATTATTCATCAAGGATAGCATAAGGTATGTTTTTGCTGCTGTTATTTCTTATTATTGCCTATTTATTTGGTTCATTATCCACAGCAATAATTGTTTGCCGATTATTACATTTACCTGATCCACGTAGCCAAGGCTCAGGCAACCCTGGCGCAACTAATGTGCTACGTTTCGGCGGCAAAAAAATAGCAATCTTAGTGCTTTTGGGTGACTTACTCAAAGGACTTGTGCCAGTTTTATTAGCAAAATGGTGTGGTGTTTCTCAAGTAGGATTGGTCTGGGTGGGATTAGCAGCAACATTAGGACATATCTTCCCCATCTTCTTTGGATTTAAAGGGGGTAAAGGTGTAGCAACCGCTGGTGGCGTTATGTTTGGCTTGAATTGGCTATTTGGCACAGTGGTATTTGTTACATGGCTGATTATTGCTTTATTGTCACGTTATTCTTCCTTGGCAGCGATCATTACTACCATTTCGGTACCCATTTACGGTACTATTTTTATTTCTCATAAAATTCTATTGCCATTAATTCTAATCAGTGCGTTATTACTATGGCGACATTATGATAATTTCAAACGATTAATTGCAGGACAGGAAGATAAAATTGGTAAGAAAAAACAGTAAAAGGGGTCAAGTACCGTCTATCAAGTTAATAGGCAGAA
>JAJYDF010000025.1 GCA_021777765.1 Pseudomonadota bacterium
ATTCTGGAAAAGATTTTTGTTCCGTCACTAAGAAACTCCCTTTATTTGATAAGTGCGTTACTACAATTGCCGATTTGGAAACTTCTATTAATACTGGTATTCAGTATAATCTTGATGCGTTCATACGCGTTATAGAAAATCTGAGAATAAATGAAGATAAAGATAATCCTCTTTTCATTGATCTAATCAAAAAATTCAAAAGCTTAAAAATAATCCAATCTGCCAAACATCACACTAGAGTTGAACCTTTAACACACCTCGCACTAAAACAATTGTTATTAACGCCTACTTCAAAAGAAGTTGAAATTCCAGAACAATATCTTGATTATACTGATACATTAGAAGGTCAAAAAAATAAAAAAAATAACATATAATTATTTGTGGTTAAATGATTGAAATAATTTACTTGAAAATTGTGAATTTATCGTGTTCGCCTAACTATAAACTATAGCCTGCAAAAGCAAGCTGTTTTTTCGCTAAATTTTGGGTTACCTAATAGTAGGAGGATGTAACGCCCTACCCTTCTTGTATGCTATAAAATAAATTCAGCATGTTGATGATTAAAATTAGATAAATTTGCTAGTTACTATTTTTTACTATATTACTCAACTGGTCAGGTGTATATATTAGCCCCAATATATAAGCAATAATTTGGACATTTTCTTTCGGGTTAAAATATCTGACAGCATTATTCCACACCTGATGTTAGATTTTTTTTGAGCTATGAAATTTCCTCAAGCTTATTAATTAACCACTCAATTTCATCGGTCGAATCAAAATGAATAAGTACCCTCCCCTTTCCATCTTTTGTTAAATTTACTTTTACCTTGCTATGTAGTTTTTGCATTAATCGTTCTTGCCACATTTGAACTCAATCAAAGTTATGTTGTGATCTTAACACCTTAGTGAATTGAATTTTTGTAGTTTATAAATAATATCTATACATAGCAAATCTCAACTGCGTGAACTCTTTTCACCGAAATCCTTACAAGAATTAATTGCGTCGCAAATATTCTATTTGGATTGTCCATAATTATCCACATTTAGATTAAGTATGTCTGTATATAAACAAATATCTGCCCTACCCTACTCCAAACTCTTTGAATTTATGAATAGTGAACATAAAATCTATTCTCATGGTATAAATCTTTACAAGCATAAATGTAATTAAAACTTTTGAAATCATTTTGTAACTACAAGGAGTGATCAAGCTCAAATTGTCCGTTTTCTTCTGCTATTAAACATATGATTATCATTTATTTATCTTATTCTAAGATTTTTTACTAGCCACTCGACTTCCTTCATTGAGTTTACTTCGATATGAATTTTACCCTTCCCCTCTTTGTTCAATTTCACAGTCACCTTGGAAGATAACTTTTTAGATAAATCCTCATTCCATTGGATTGTCAAATTCTCTAGGTGAGGATCAAAAAAATTATCGATAGGTTTATGAATTTTTTGTTTACTGTACTGAATAAGTTTTTCAGCTTCTCTAACGCTTAATCCATTACCAATTATATTTTGGGCGATTACAATCTGCTTTGGTTCTTCGAGCTTTAAAAGTAATTTTGCATGGCCTACTTCTATCTCCTTAGTCTTTAGGAAATGTTTAATTTCATCAGGTAATGTTAATAATCGTAAAAGATTTGTTATTGAAGAACGTGCACACCCTACTTTCGCTGCAATATTTTCATGCGTCATCCCAAACTCATCTCTTAATTGTGACATAGCCAGTGCTTGGTCAATTGGATTAAGATCTTCTCGTTGAATATTTTCTATTAGTGCAAATGCTAATGCAGTTTCATCGGGAATATCGCGCACTATACACGGCACTTCTGTTAAACCTGCAATTTTTGCAGCACGCCAGCGTCGTTCACCAGCAATTATTTCATATTGATCAATATTTTTTTTTCTTACAATAAGCGGTTGGATTACACCCTGTTCTTTTATAGTATCTGCAAGCTCTTGTAAGGTATGATCATATAACATAGTTCGTGGTTGATATTTGCCTGGCACTATTTTTTCTAAAAGCAAATGCAATACCCTACCCTTTGCATTTGAGTTTCCTTCAGTTTTAGAATCATTTAAAAGATTTTGTAAACCTTTTAACCCTTTTAATTCTAAGCTTGACATGGATGCCCCCTAATTTTCATACCGCAAACGTCCCCCCAATCCTGCAAACGTCGCTATAAGATACCCGACAACAAATTTTATTATCCTATATGCGTCTCCGTAATTACTGTAAATGTCTCTTTAAACCCTGTAAACGACCCACCTTATCCCGTAAATGTCTCGTAATAATATTTAACTAATTGATTATAATTAAAATTTATTGTGCTAAACATATTTAAACAAATAATATTAAAATAACACATGTTATTGTTATTTTTTATTTTTTGATGTAATTATTAAATAATGTTGTATTTTCACAAAAATAACGATAAATTAGTTTTTTTATGAAAATACAACCTTTTTAAGAAATAGGGAAGAGTATATGCTAGAACAATCTATCATGCCATATGGAACTGATCATCCTGAAAAATTAATGGACAAATTTTACAATGCAGGCAATGAAACATTACTAAAAGTTAGAAATTATATTACTAGCCCAGATAATAGAAAAAAACCACGTACATGGGGGCCTGTTGATGCAGCTCAAATGGTCAAAGTTTCCGCACCAACATTTCGAAAATTATTACAGAAATATAATAATTTACCAGGGGTTATCACAGAGAAACATGAGAATGGTAGGGCAATTACAAAATATACACTATTGGCGATAAATTCTCTGCGAGACTACGCAAGTACTCGTTATATAAGGCCGATAGGTTCAATGCCGCTTATCATTGCAGTATCTAATCTTAAAGGTGGGGTAGGTAAGACTGAAACTGCGGTTGACTTAGGCAAAAAAATTGCCCTCGAAGGGCTAAAAGCATTGTTAATTGATTTCGATGCTCAAGGCACGGCAACCTTGATAAGCTCAGGGTTAATTCCTGATTTAGAATTAAGATATGATCAAACAATTACAAACTCATTAATAGTAGATCCGCAGAACATTAAAAAAATTATACTACAAACTCACTTTGATGGTTTCGACATAATACCTGCAAACCTTGCAATACAAGATTGTGACTTACTGTTACCAAATGAAAAAGAAAATAATCAAGATTTATTAGGTTCTCCATTTTATAGACTTACTAAAGCACTTGAATTAATTAAGAATCAGTATGATGTAATCTTGATTGATTGCGGGCCAAACCTAGGTTTATTAACTTTAAATGCAATTATCGCGTGTGATGGAATGATAATTCCAATTCCTCCAAGTATGAATGATTATTCAAGTTTTATAATGTATACCGCAACCTTAAGAAATATGTTTAAGGAGTTACCAAATAAATCATTAAAATATTTAAGAATTTTGCTTTCAAAACATAATGGAAATAATGAAGCCTTACAAATGGAAAATATGATGAGGGAGCAATTTGGGAGATATATCTTAACTAATCATATGTGTGAGACAGTTGAAGTCGCTAAAGCAGCAAATGAAATAGGTACAATATATGATGTATCTAAACCACGAGGTAGTAGGGAAGCTTATCGCAGAGCGCTTCAGCATCTTGATGATGTGAATATGGAGATTATTCATAATTTTAAGGACATTTGGTTACAACAATCTGCTAAGACTCAAGGTATTACGAATATTAAGGAGATGATGCATGAACAACAGTAAAAGGAATATTCATAATTCTGGTGCTCTTGGAATGTTGGTTAGAAGTGGCCAAATTAAGAAGATTGATAATGACAACGAGGTTAATCCAACGCCAAATGAATCTAATCAAGAGCAAAGTAGGGGAGGTGGGTCATTCTTTAGAACACAGTCTGGAATTGAATTTAGTGAACAAGAACTTATATATGTTGATCCAAAAGAATGCGAGTCGTGGAAGTATGCTAACCGTCTAGAAGATGAAATGGGAAAAATTGAAGAACTCATGGAATCAATTCGTAAAAATAAACAATTGCAACCGGCACTGGTAAGACCACATCCCAATCCACACGATGGTATGAAATACGAGATAATATTTGGCAGAAGACGACATGTTGCATGTTTAAAACTCGGAATAAATTTTTTAGTAATCAGAAAAAACATCTCAGATATTCATGAAGCAGTAATCTCACAAGATGCTGAAAATAAATTAAGAAAGGATGTAAGTAACTATTCAAATGCGCTTTTATATAAAAGGTTGCTTACAGACAAAGTATTTAAATCAGAAAAAGAATTAGCAAATGAACTTGGTCTAACATATTCCACCTTTAATGATTTAATGGCTTATTCGAAGATACCAATAGATATTATTGCACTTATCCCAAATATACACGATTTATCAAATAATATGGCATTGAAAATTGTTTCTCTATTAAACAAGTCTTTAAATATTCATGAATATCTCTTAAAAATCGCACCTCAAATAGGGAGTACAATTTCATCACCAGTTAAACTTGATAAAGCAATAGAAAATTTGAAGAATTCTAAAAGTCCAGCTCAGTCAAAGACGACTAAAGCAAAAATATTCAAGAATACAAGTGGAGATAAACTTTTTACTGTTAAAGTTGATCATAGAGGCGCAACATGTTTTGTTTTAGATAAAAATGTAAGTTCAACTATAAATTTAGAACATCTTTGTTCTCAAATTAAAACATTCTTAGAGCCAGCATGAATATAATCCGGAGCTCCGGATTATATTCATATTTTAGTGCACCATTATTATTTTAAAAGGGTTGCGATAATCATTTACTAAATTAGCTTTAACATCCATCCAATCAAAATAAATAATGATCCGGAGCTCCGGATTTTGGAGATAACTCTTTATAAGGAATTGGTTAGTATGTCTCTACTAACAAGCACTGAGCAAAATTTTGAGTTAAAAAAACATGTTAATGCGATACATTGCACTAATTATTTTTCGTTGTTACAACGAAAATTATTTAATGCATTGCTTTTTAACGCATACCCAGATCTTCCATATAAATCTCAATATGAAATACCTACAAGGAAACTCTGTAATTTAATAGGATATAACAGCAATGATTATGGAAAACTTAAGCAAGCATTAGTAGCTCTTATATCGACAGCTATAGAATGGAATATTATTGATTACTCATCTTCTCAATCTTCCGGAGAATGGAGGGCAAGTGCAGCTCTCTCAGCTGCAAAACTTGAAGGAGGTATTTGTAGTTATGAATACAGTTCTTTGATGAAAGAGTTGCTATTCCGACCTGAAATTTACGGTAAACTTAATATGGTTGTATTATCTAAATTCAAGTCAAGCTATGGCTTAGCTCTCTATGAAAATTGTATGAGATATCAAGGGTTACCGCAAACACCTTGGTTCTCTTTAGATATTTTTAGAAGACTTATGGGCGTAGTAGGAAATAAGTATGTTGCATTTAAAGACTTCAAGAAAAGAGTGCTTAATATCGCTGTCAATGAAGTAAATCTCCATTCAGTATTAAGAATTATCCCTGAAATAAAAAAAACTAACCACCAGGTTGTTAGTATACGATTCAAACTCCAAAACGTGGCTATAAATTCAAACGATTTATCTTCTTCTGAACAACCAAAAATCGAAGATATAAATGGATTATTGGTGGATACTCTATCCAAAGACTTTAGTCTTTCACCAGAAACAATAAAAGATTTATTCAACAAATATGAAAGTTCATATATTCAAGAGAAAATTAATTTAATTGTAAATTCAGAAAGTTATAAATTAGGTAAAATCAAAGGGCGAGGAGGATATTTAATAAGTGCTTTGAAAAATAATTACCAACCTACAAAGATTGAATTTATTAATGAGAAAAATAGAGATATTGAAATTTGTAAGCTACAAAAATCGAAGAATGAGTCTCAGGATAATATTGTAGAGAAATATGAACAATATGTAAGAAATAAAATAACATTCTATCTCAGAACACTTTCAGATACAGAATTAAAACAGCTTGTTGCAGAATTTGAACAGGATATGAAAGATAAACAAATTGAACTTTTTACTAAATATGGTAAAGAAGGGTTAGAGAACCCATCAGCTAAAGCTTATTATGTAGATTTCATTAAAAAAACAAAATCTTCTGATATAGGGGAGATAATTAGTCTTGAAGAATATATAAATAAAACAAAATCTCTTAATACGTAATGGGGACGTTTGCGGGATATACCCAATAAACCGATATATATATATTTGGGGACGTTTGCAGGACGGAAGTATTGTCTTTATTGTTTATTACAGGTCTTAATACGAAGATTTAAATTCAAAATGTTCTGCGCAGAACATTAATTTCAAATAACTAATCCATTTGGCTGACTTAGAGAATTGGTGCTGGGTATAATATTGGAAAACAGATTTATGAAAGAAGGGCGAGATTTAATACAAAGAGATTTAGGTATAGAACAATTAAGAGCGGGTAGATACCAACCTAGAAAGCATTTCGATACCTCGAATATTAGGAATCTTGCTGCTAGCATCAAGCAAGATGGTGTGCTTGAGCCTTTAATTGTGCGTCCTACAGAAAATAAAAATATTTATGAAATTGTAGCGGGCGAGTGTAGATGGCGAGCAGCCCAAATTGCAGGTCTAAGCACTGTTCCATGTAGAGTAGGTGCCTATACTAATGAACAAGCATGTCGGATTGCGCTTGTTGAAAATACTGCACGTGCAAATTTAAACGCGATTGAAAAAGCAGAAGGGATAGGAAGATTAGTTGAAGAGTTTTCTTATACTCATGCTCAAGTTTCTCAAGTGCTGTGCATCCCTAGAACCGAAGTGACAAATACCCTTAGGCTTTTGAAATTAGATCTTCCCGTACAGGAAATGCTGAGGGCAGGGGATTTAAGTGAGGCACATGGTAAGATTTTGGCCGGAGTTAAAAATCCGACCAAACAGTGTTTTTTGGCATCAGAGTGTATTAATAAACAATGGTCTACGAGAGCTTTGGATAAGGCAATTAAAAATGCTGAAAAGTCCCAGAATAGAATACAAAATAATTCTTCAAAAAAAGATTCTAATACTGTAAAACTGGAACGAGACTTATCAGAATATTTTGGATCTGCAACTCAAATTAGTCTGGAGAAAGATAATTCTGGGTTTCTAAACATTCGATTTTATAATATGGATACTCTTCAAGGTATTCTTCAAAAAGCTGGATTTTTAAAAGCTGATGGAGAATTTGTTGCCGAGAAATATTAGTTTTTAAATAAATAATCAATTGTTCACCCCTATCGGAAATTCGTTTCGCACACAGTATTTAAAAATTTTCAAAATCAAATCTCAGGGATTTCACCCCTCAACAGTCAAGGTTAAACCTAACGGCATTTACAAATTTTCCCCCTGTCTTCCGCGCTTCGCTTGTGCAGACAGGGCGGTTCCCCCTTTATTTGTAAATGACTTTGACTGTTTTCACCCCATAGATCGCTTTGCTCATTGGCGCTGGCCTAGCCAGGGTTGCGCGCGCGCAACCTAATATTAACCACGGAAAGGAGAACTACCATGAGTGAAACAAACCCACGTATTTATGTTGCTTGTCTAGCTGCTTATAATTCTGGTCGATTACACGGGAGATGGATCGACGCTGATCAGGGCGTTGATCATATTTGGGATGAAATTAATGATATGTTAGCTTCAAGTCCAATTTTAGGTACAGAGGAATGGGCGATCCATGATTATGAGAATTTTGGAAGTATACGGCTTAGTGAATGGGAAGGTATCGAAGATGTTGCTGCAATGGCTACATTTATAACCCAGCATGGATCGTTGGGTGCTGAAGTTTTAGCTCATGTCCATGAAAATATCGACGAAGCAACGAGTTTAATGGAAGACTCTTATTATGGTGAATATGAGAGTGAAGAAGATTTTGTTCGCTCACTTCATGAAGGTATAGGCGATATTCCTGAAAATCTTGAGTATTACATTGATTATGAAAAAATGGCGAGAGATTATTTTATATCAGATTATTTTAGTATTGAGGTAGGTAATAAAATTCATGTTTTTATCAACGCTTAAACAGATTTAGAAGTATATACCTACACTAACGTGCTATCTCACGATGGCAGATTAGTGTAGGTGTAATTACTAAGAAATTACGAAGCGATAATTAAATTGATGCCATTACAATTTTTTGATATTTTCAGTTTCTATTTTAGATTTTGGTTGTAGCCCAAACAATAATCTATCATTATCCCGCACCAGAAAACCATTTAACATTTCATTTAACCTATTTGGCTCTCCATTGTATTTTTCTAAAAAATAAGCACCGATTAAAATCTTTTTGCGAGTAAGCCTTTTATCTTGCTCATTTCTAATTCGTGATGTGATGCTTGAAATACGATTTTTTATTGCGTTCTGTTTGTTGAGTAATCTTTGAAGTTTTTGTTCTGCTGTTAATTTAGTCATTATTTAATCTCCTTTTGTTATTTTTAAAAAAAGTTGTTCCAAGATAAAAATATTATCAGTTACTACTTGACTGTGCAAAGGCACGGACGTACCTTTGCCAGTTGACGAAGTCAACGGCTAAGGGCGCACATAAACGTTGCTTCGCAACGTGTGCTTAAATCCTTAAAAAATAGAAATTAATAAAATAAAGACAATATTAATTTAATAAAAAGAATTAAATATGGCTATCTGGCATCTTAGGGCACAAATAATTGGTCGTTCAAAAGGCAAAAGCGCTGTTGGTGCTGCTGCATATCGTTCGGGTTCATCCCTTCATAGTGAGTATACTGATCTCACATTTGATTACTCCAAAAAACGAGGTATTGCTCATTCAGAAATTATGACTCCTGAATGTGCACCAGACTGGTCAAAGAATAGAGAAGAATTATGGAATGCAGTTGAAAGATGTGAAAAGAGAAAAGATGCAACTTTAGCAAGAGAAATAGAAGTTGCATTGCCTACCGAATTATCATTATCTCAAAATAAAGAATTAATCAGAGAATATATCAAAGATCAATTTATCTCATTGGGCATGGTTGCTGATCTTAGCATCCATGATGTAGATGAGAAAAATCCTCATGCACATATCATGTTAACCATGCGGCCAATTTCTGAAAAAGGTTTTGGTCAGAAAGAAAGAAGTTGGAATGATATAAAAGTATTTGAGCAATGGCGCGAGCAATGGGCAGTAATTACTAATAAGCACTTGGCACTTAGTGGCATTGATAAAAAAATAGATCATCGATCTTATGTCGAGCAGGGCATTGATTTAGAACCTACAATTCATCGTGGAATTACTGAACAAAAGAAGGATGAAGACTTAGAAAGAACCCAAAAGAATAAAGCAATAAAAGAAAGAAACTTTCATCGATTATTAAAAGACCCACAAATTGCTTTAGATTTATTGACCCATCATGAATCAGTATTTTCTCATGAAGATTTAGCAAAATTTGTTAATTCAAGAACTCAATCAATAGAAGAATTTACTAAGCTAAAACTTGTGTTAGAAACGCATAAATCAATGGTTGATTTAGGTGTTGGTTTAGATGGTAAAAATTATTATACAAGCAAACAAGTTTTAGAGCGCGAACGAGATTTACTTCAAACTTGCGAAAAATTATCAAAATTAAAACATCATCAATTAAACCCTGAAAAATTATCATACGTATTGAGAGATAGAAATCTAACGGAAGAACAATTAAGAGCATTTAATTACATACTTTCTGGAAATGATCTTTCATTAGTAGTGGGCTTTGCTGGAACGGGTAAAAGTTATTTATTAGATGCGGTTCGTGAGGCTTATGAAGCAGAAGGATATCGAGTAGTAGGAACTGCATTATCAGGTAGAGCAAGTGATGGTTTAATGCAGTCAGCAGGAATTGAAAGCAGAACAATTGCTCGTAATTTAATAGATTGGGAAAATGATCGTTATAAACTGGATAACAAAACAGTTTTAGTGATAGATGAAATTGGGATGGTCGGGACAAGACAAATGCAACTGCTGATTCAAGAAGCAAAAAAAGCAGGTGCCAAAGTGGTGGGGTGTGGCGATCCAGAACAAATACCGCCAGTTGAAGCAGGTTGTCCTTTTAGGGTGATGTTAGAAAAACAAGAGCACGTTACATTAGAAAACGTCATTAGACAAAAGATCGATTGGCAAAGACAGGCAACAGTTGAACTTTCTACAAGACAACACAGTAAAGCATTGAATAGGTATTATGCACATGGTCATATTCATGAACATCAAACACGTCAAGATGCAATGAATGCAATTGTCGAAAGTTGGAATAATTATAAAACACAAAACCCTCAAAAAAGTATTGTTATGATGGCTTATCGTAATTTGGATGTTTTAGAACTTAATTTAAAAGCGCGTGATAAATTAATCGAACAGGACAGAATAAATACAAACAATTCAGTGACAATTGATACAGAAAAATTTGGCGAATTAAATATTGGTGTTAATGATCGTATTATGTTTTTGAAAAATGACAATGATATTGATGTTAGAAATGGCAATATGGGTCAAGTTGTAGCCGTTAATGAAGATAATTTAACAGTTAAAATGGATAGGGGAGATACATTGGCTTTTTCACCTCAAAAGTATAACCATCTTGGATATGGATACGCATCTACAGTGCATAAACTTCAAGGCGAAACAATTGATAAAGCATTGGTTTTGGCGACCCCTCATTTTGATAGATTTATTACTAACGTATCACTTGATAGGCATCGTGATGATGTTGAATTACATTATGGGCGAGATGATTTTAAGAGTTATCAAAATTTAAACAGAACACTCTCTCGCGGTGAAAGTAAAATATTGGCTATTGAGTTCGCGCAAGCAAGAGGGATTGACTATGACTTATCAAAAGATGTTGGTGCACAAGTCGAATCGAAAACGGATTTTAAAACTTATTGGAAAGATATCCTTGCAGAATGTGAACCTATAAAAAATACTTTGGCCGAAAAATATTTACAAAACGTAGGTTTAAATGAAATGGATTGTAAATCATTAAAATTTCATCCAGCAGTATGGAATAAAGAAGCCCAAACATACATGCCTGGTTTAATTGCACAAGCAGTTGGATTTGACGAAAACCGAAAAACAATTCCAAAAGGATTTCAAGTAACTTATCTTGATGCAGATACCAAATTAAAAGCTAAGTTAGAATCCCCCGTACGATTTGCAGGAGAGGTAGATAGTTCAATTATAATGGTTCAAAAACCTAATCAACCTGATAATAGATGGTTTGTTACAATGGATATTGAATCTGCATTAAGTATTGCAAAATCAAATCCAAAGATTAGAGTTGCATGTATTACCACATTAGAAAATTTCGAGAAAAATCCTCTACAAGGATCAGAAAATAATTTGACATTATGTTTGGATAAAAATACACCAGAGAATGTAATAGAAAAAGCAAAAGATGTATTTAGTGAGAAAAATTTTAATGTATTTATAGCAAAACCTGAAAACGAGCTGAATTTTTCTCAATTATTATTAAAAGAAGGAAAAGAGGCTGTGAATTCAACTTTAGAGAAAGCACAGCTTCATGCACATCCAAAACTAAAACATAGTGAGGTTGAACTAGTTATTAAGAAATTTGATGAATTAGATAAAAATTTAGAAAAATCAAATCAACAACCTTATTTAGCACATCAAGTAATAGCAAGAGAATGTATAGATAAATATGCTTTAGAAATTGGTAGAAATAAGCTATTACTACAAAAAATTAATCAAAATGCGCCAGAACTTGGCAAACGGATACAACATATGATAGAACAAGAGCATATTGCCGAATTATAAACTATGGCAATACAAATTAAACATAAATCGACAAATAGTATAATTTATTAATTGTAATAAAAGTAGGTGATATATGCGTAAAATAATGAACTATAATACTAACTAATGATAGGTAAGGTCTTACTTTAAAATTACCTCTTCTAAAAATATATTATTAATAGGTTTATTTATGGGGCTAAGAACACTTTTTGATAAATCATTCTTACAAGAATTAACGCTCGATGAATCTGTGTGGTTTGACCATTTTTTTTACCCAATTATTTGTCCACTATTCTACGTTGAAACATTAGCTGATTTGAAAAAATCTGTTAGAGAAGGGCGCACTCCTGAAGATGAGGTAAGAATTATTGCTGAAAAATTCCCAGATTCTCAGGGAACTCCGTGCGTTTTTCACTTAACGCTTGCCTTATATAATCTATTAGGAATAAATATTCCTATGCGAGGACAAATACCAGTGCCTAATGGAAGACCAATAAAATCACATGGAAAATCTGGAATAGTCTATGATAGTTTATCTGAAAATGAAGCTTTTTTACGCTGGTTAAATATGCAGTTCTTAGATGTAGAACATAAATATGCAAATGTATGGCGTGAAAATCTTTCCAATCTTAATTCCAAACATATAACCAAATGTTTTCAATCTCTAGGAATCAATGGTAAGTCATGTAAAACATTGCAAGAAGCTAAAGATATTGCAGATACTATTGTTAATAGTACCGATAAACTATACGAAAGAATGGAATTAGCTTGTATGGTTCTACGCATTAATGATCTTAAAACACAAGCAGATATTTTAAAAACTTGGGGTATCATGAATAACAAACCATTAGCAAGTTATGCGCCTTATGCTGCATTTGTTGTTACTATTGAAATTTTCTTTCAAATAGCACTTGCCGCTAATTTGATATCTAGCGACCGACCATCTAATTATGTTGATATAAGCTATCTTTCTTATCTTCCCTTTTGTAATATTATTGTTTCATCTGACAAATTACTGAGAAAATGCGCGCCACTTTTCTTGCGCTCTAATCAGGAATTCATATGGGGTACAGAATTAAAGCATGCACTTAAAGAATTGAATGAGTATTATCTTAAAAATATTACAGATGAGATTAATGAACAAGGTCTAATAAATTTTGCTTCACTGCCGCCTAAAGAAGGAAGTTTTTATGTTTCAAGATTGTGGGATAAATATTTTCCAAGTTGGAGTGAAAAGAGAGAATTTACAGATTTACCTAAATCAATAAAAAATTCAAATCTTGGAGAAGAAATAACGAAAATGGCTGATACTCCTACATTATCTAATGAACAAATAGATTTTGACGTGCATAATCCTGATACCGTAACTATTGAACGAAGGATAAGAAAGAAAAAAGGAACTTGGTATCAAATACCAAAGGATATAAAAAATTAAGTAATAGTTTTACTCAAAGTACGCATTGGTTCACACCTCATTGTCTAATTCTAATTCATTAGTTTGCTGTGATAGAGGTTGGTTAGCTATATCTTTCTCAATCTGTTGATTTTGATATGAGGAATTGTATTTTATATTCATAACTTGAGCTAATTCTTCATCAGCACATTTTTGAGAATCAGAAATAAGGGATGGAATGGTAATAGCACCAATCATTCTCTGCTTAAATAATCTTATTTTAAAACATTGCACTTTATCTGCATAAACAGGTCTATGGCCATGAATTAAGATTAATGATTTTTTCTCAGACAGCAATTTAATTTCCTGAGATAAAAGTAAAGATCGGGAAATAAAATCTTTTGATTTACTTTCATGCATTTTGTGTTTTGTATTTCTATTGATTTCATGAGTGGTTGAGCCTATCGCTGATTCAATTAATTTGCATGTTTCCTCATCGGTTTGGGCAAAAGCAATACGAACTTTAGCATTAATAAATACTTTTGCACCATCACGGCCATAAATATCATAAAGCTGCGATAATTCTTGAATTAGAATGGCAATACGTAAATGATATTCTCGATAAAGACCAATATTTTTATGAAAACTTTCCATTCGTCTTAAAGCTGAAAATTCATCCATTAATAGCAATACCCCGTAGGGTTCAGTGCTATCTGGGACTTTTCTTGTCATAGTATCGGCTACTTGTTGATAAAAAATTGTAATTAGCGGTGAAAGCCTTACAAGATTATCATTGGTAATTCCAACATAAATCGTCATTGGTTCTTCACGTAATTTTCGGATATCAAAATCACTTTTAGAAGTTGCTTTATCAATTAGGGGATTATCAAATAACTCAAAATACGATTCAAAGGTAGCCAAAATAGAAAGCCTAGTTTTGTCATGTAATTCCAAAAATTTAAGAAAATTGTAACGACATATCTCATCTAGATCGTTACGTTCTTTTAATAGATTATCAATAAATAATGCAAAATTTGGTGTCTGTTTGACTACTCTTACCACTGAGCCAATTGTTTTGGGTATTTGAGGCGTATCTAATACATACAAAGTAAGTGCGACAAACAAAAAACGAGACTGAACTTGCCAAATAGGTTCTGATTTTGGATTATCTGGAATTAAAATATTAGCAATTTTTTGAATTTCATCTATTCGCGTAAGGCGACTATCAACGATCACATCTAATGGATTATAACAATGAGATATGCCTTCGCGCGAACCGGGGTTCCAAAGAAATACTTTATTGCCTATTGATTGTCTGTATTTTGAAGTAGTAGAAAATAACTGAAGTTTGATATCACTTACAATGCAAGATTCTTTCCAAGTCAGTAAATTCATCATTGTCATGGTAGTGGTTTTCCCGGTTCCGGTTGGCGCAAATACGATCAGATGTTCAAACCCATCTAAAAAAAGATATCTACCATAAGCTTTCCCTAAAAAGATTCCTTTTTTGGCAAATAGTCCAGCTTTTTTAACTTCCTTGTATGAAGCAAAACGTGCATCGCCATAAGTATTAGGTTTTTTCTTTTGTTTTATTGAAAACAGTACAATAAATAAAAAGGGGAGGGCACTAATGAATCCTGCAAAAATCAGATGCGACAAAATTTTATCTTGATCATAAAAAAGCAACCAATAACTTAAATAGTTAAGCGGGTTGCCAATAATAAGATGCTTAGTTACAAAATACTGAATTAACGTATCACTTAAACTTAACCAAATAATGCTGATGCCTGTTAAAATTAAAAATATTTTTAATCCTCTTACATGGTGATGGTGATAAGAAAGATAAGCCATTATTAACCAGAGAATTGGTAGAAAAAGTGCAATTACTGCTATTAAATAATTGATGGAGTAATGAAATTTGACCACTTTTATTGTTTGCCATAATAAGACAAACCAAGTAGAGGGCAATACTTTTTCTACATTAGATTTACTTAAGCTAGAAAACAGGCGACTTGCAATTTCAAAGTATACAATGATAGACAAGCTAAAAATAAATGATTTACAAAAAATTTTAAGATGATGACTTACGATCAGGTTTAGGATTCGTTCGTAATAATTTTTAATCAATCCAAAAATGTTATTAATATTATCGTTTATTATTTTAAGATGTCTCATTGAATTATCCTAATTTATTTGGTTTGCTGGCATTAACGTAATAAATTTCTGTTATTTCCCTGAAACTTAAATTATTTTCAACGCGTCTTTTTAATTGCACAATAATATCTATAACGGTCAATAAATCATGTAAAATATCTTCTCTTGAAAGCGAAGTGCCAGAAAGTTTTACCATATGAACTAAGCGCATAAGCGCCACATAAGGGCTTGGTGCATGAACACTTGATAAAGAACCATCATGTCCTGTACTAGTGGCATTAATAAAATCCGAAGCTTCAGCACCCCGTAATTCGCCCATGATGATTCTATCTGGACGTATTCTGAGGCTTGCTTGCACTAAATCTTGCATAGTGATATTTGCACTACCTTGTAGACCTTTTGAAGTGAAAAGGGCAGTGTGTATTTCATGAGGTGGTTTAACTTCAGCAACATCTTCAAGAGTGACAATATGCTCGTGGATGTCAATTTCTTTTAAACAAGCATTAAGTAATGTTGTTTTGCCTGTACTGGTTGCTCCTGAAATTAAAATATTTTTTTTAAGCTTTATTGCGTTTTTAAGAAAATCAATAAATTTGCCTTCATAAAAATGCGTAAGTAACACATCATCATTATCAACTTTAGTTTTAGAAAAACTTGATATATCCGGTAAATAATAAGCATTCGTATTTTGAAATGCGCCTAGTTGGTGATAATCATCAAGTGAGATATCTTCAATTGTTTGTTTACGAATGACAATGACTATTTTTTCTAAACTGGTTGCTGGGGGTAAAATAATTTGTATACGATGTCCGCTTGGTAATATTCCTGATAACAAAGGTTCTTTTTCACTTAACCTTTGATCGGAAAATCGTGCAATAAGATTAGCTAGCCCCATTAAATGACGTTTATCTAAAGAATCAACTTTATATTTTTCAAATGAGCCTTGTCTTTCAATAAACACGATGTTTGGTTGATTAATTAATATTTCACTACAAGTACTATCCTCTAAAAAAGGTATAAGTGGTGTTAAATATTCTTCAAGTGCAACAGTATTTGGAATCATATTTTTTCTATATTTATTTTGATGTTGTTTAGATTAATTAAAATTGTCATTTTGCGAATCATTATTTTTAGTTAATTCATTATAAAAATCTAAATCCCTTGCTACAAAAACATTAATTTGAGTTCCTTGATTTATTAATAGTGTTGGTTGAATAACACCTGTATTTTGAAACGATTGTTGTGCTGTTTGATTAAAACTACTTGCTAGAGCTTGTCGATAAGCACTTGAGGAATTAAATTCATCGGATGGATTTACACCCACATTGGCTGTTCCTGCACCAATAATGCTTAAAAGAGAAGCTGTACCAAATTGCTGCCAAAAATGATGATCAATATCATCAGCGGGTAACCCTGCTGCGCCTAATGGATCTGTCCCCGGTGAATTTAATTCAATATCAATGCCATCTGGCCTAATTAATCTTTGCCATACTACAAAAACACGGGTTTGACCTTGACTGATATTATTAGTGTACTGTCCAATAAGTTTTGAACCACGAGGTAATAGCAAAGTACTGTCATCTTCTGAATAAATATCATTTGAAGTTACAGCACGTACCATACCGGGTAAATCTGATGATATTTTAGTTTCTAAAGTAGCTTGTATAATATTACCTTGCGCAAGTGTGGTATTAAGATGCGCGATGTGAGTTGCATCTTGAGTGGGAGCCTCACTATTACTTACTTTAGACATAAATTTTGTATTAGCATCTCCTGTACCATCGCCGCCTAACACAGCATTATTATTAGAATTATTGTTTTGAGAAGATGAATTTTGTAAATTTGTATTATCTTCATTTTCAGATGAATAAACTTCTATTGGTGCTGACATTCTAAGCTGTAATAATTTAATAGCATCAGCTTGTTCATTATTTGGACTTGATGGTATTTGAGTACTCATATTTGATAGTGCTTGTTTTAAGTGGTCAATTTGATTTTGAGAAATTGGTAATTGAGGTGCTGCAAGTTCATTATTTGTAGAATTATTGATATTAATAGGTTGTTGATTTTTTGAATCATCTTTTTTAGATGAACCGAAAAAAAAGAAATAAGAGCAAATAATTGCCGCTAGAATAGCAAATATTATACTCGACCATTTTTTAAAAAATGATTTATTTTCAATAACAGGTGATGCAGGTTCTTTATCACTATTTTCATTTATCATGTTATTTGCCTTTTTTATTAACTATATATAAAACTGTCGTTATAGATAGTTGTTACATCACTACCATTACGAAAGGTATATTGATGATAAACACCTTGAACAAAAACGTAATTACCTTGGGTGTGAGTATTCAGTAATGACTCATTACGTTTTAAGTCAACTGCAAAAATTGCAGGGATGGGTGAATTTTTTGCAAATTCAAATACCGTAAATGTGCCATTATCAGCAGCCTTAATAGGCGCAATAATTTTAGAGCCAGTAAATGAATAATTTTCATTCCAAGTTAATGGCTGCATTGAACCATTGAAATTATTCATTTGAGCAAATGAATTAAAGTCTTCAGAGATATCTTCATTATTTTCTAAATATTTGAACCCAATACTGTAAGTTATATTTTTTGAATGAGGTGAGTCTTGAGGTGAAGTTAATAATCTAAAATGATAAATTCGTTTATCAGTAATTACCGTCAAATTTGTGTCAGAAGATGGTAACATTGGCTTAATAGATAAGATGTTATGTACATGTTTAGGATCAGAATATGTCCATGCTAAAGAATCCCCCAGTCTTACAGAAACAATATTTTCATCTGGTGAAAAATCGATATCAGTTGTAATAAGATGGTTTCCTACAATAGTAACTACATCGCTGGGATTATATGCAACAATTTTCATGCGAGGGTCTGTGGCTAAACTACTTGGATTTTCATTAGCTAAGGCGTTATAAGGAATGCCAAATAGCATTATATTTAAAATAAATAGTACAACAACATTTTTCTTCATTTTTTAATCTCCCTAAAGTTAATTAATTATTAGTAGTATTATCAATACTTCGTTCATCTACACGGTATGTGGTAACCGTAAATCCATTCCAATTTTCCCAGGCATCTTGTTCATCATTTGGTAGTCCTTTGTAAATCCAGCCAATAGTTGCAACAAAGGATTGAGTTTTTTTAGTCCCATTTTGATCGGTGGTTGTGGTTATAAAATCTACTTTTGCAAGATTGCTGGAAGGCTGATTAAAATGACGTGGCTCATCAATATTTTGATTATCGATAAAAACAATATCTTCAATATGCACTGTTCTAATTCCGCTTAATCCTAATGTATTTACAGGACTTGATTTATTATTATTAGCTTCAGAAATTGCATAAGCTTTTGCAATATCTTGATTGCTTAAAAGAGTAACTAAATGAAAACGATGGTTTAAATCGGCAGAAGTGTAACTTTCTCTGCTAGTAATATATCTAACAATATCAGCTTGTGTTTGAGCATCATTCGCAGGTACAAATTGCAAAGATGGTTTTTCAACCCAAGCTTCACCAGTTATTGAGTTTTGATGAATAACTAAAGGCACTAATGTTTTAAGTGGTGTTAAAATAATAATTGAAATACTTAAACAAATATTAATAGCACATGAAATTATAAAACATAAAAACCATCTGTTTTCATTTATTTTGGCAGATTCAAAGTTTTGAAAGTGCCAATCCTTTGCTAATTTAAAATAGTCTTTGTTAGTATTTAATTTTTTCATGTATTGTTCTCTATTATTTATTTACTTTGAGTGTTTGCTTCTCTTTGCACACTACGATTTGGATCGGGTGTATTATCATTGTTACTTTGTTTAGAAGTTTTAGATGATTCTTCTTTTTCAAGAGGATGATAATTTTTATTACCTGAAGTTTTTTTGTCCTTAGAATCTGTTAACTTTCTCCAAGCTTTAGAACCTGTATTCTCTAATCGATGTGCAAGGCTGGTAGATGCACCACCTGCGGTACTAACTGCCATGTGTGTGGCAATAAGTAGTAAACAAAAAACGATAATCAGGCATAAGATGTAGCCGCCTATACTAGTAAGTGTGAGTGAGTCGCTATTTACAGCGTTTTGAACGTTTGTAGTTGGTGCTGCCATAAGCATTAAAGAAAGGGCAATGGTTGACATGATATATATTGGTATCAATGCGCATGTAATGATGTGTTTTAACCATCCGTCAAACACTGCACTTTTTGTTGCAGGAAACAATAAAAGTGGAATAATGATAGGGGCGAGTACTAAATAGATTGCCATTCCAAGTTTTGCAGCGATTAATTCAACTACAGCAATAGCAGCAATTAAAAATGTTAAGAAATAAATAACGAGTGAATAAGCATACGGCAGACAATTACTTGGTATGCTACCTCGTTCCCATGTGGCATTACCAAAACCAATCCCCTCATAAAAAGCTTGTTGAAGTGCATTATAAACACTATTGTCATCTGTTACTTGTGTGCCAGGTATCGCCGAAATAATATGAGATGCGATTTGATCGGGTGCGTTGGTGAAAAAATTGTAAACATATTCAGAAAAAAAGTCCCAATGAAGTGCAAGTGATACAACGAAACCAATTAATAAAAGACGTTTACTAAATTCAGCCATAGAAAGTGAAACCCAACCATTTACAATCGAATAGCCAAAAAAAGTAACAGATAAACCAACAAGAGCGTAAATGGCAGAGCTATAAGTTTGAACTAAACTACTATATCCCGCAAAAATGAATTGATTACTGATATTATCAGTTGTTTGAATTAAAGATGTAATCATGCCAGTCATTGTGAAGTTTTCCCGATGGCGTATTTTGATTTGAAGTAGAATTCCCAAGTTTCTTGTAATTCTAAATCTTTTGCTGTGACTGAATTATATTCTGAGAATTGTTGTAGATATTTTGCTAATTGCTCCATTTTATAGCTGCATTGCGTTTGCATTGCAGATTCAAAATAAGAAGTGGTATTTTGTTGTGGGGTTAAATAAAACTTGCCACAATTTTCAGCTAGTCCATTATTTTCAATATCTTTGTTTTCAAATTGATTAACATTTAAAGCAAATTTATCAGTTGTTGAGTTTAAAACAGGATTTTGAGTACAACCATTTAGCAAAAGACTCATCATCAATCCAAACAGTGCAAACTTGAATTTGTTCATAGATATCGTCCTTATCAATTTAAGTGTTATTCCATTGATTGATTTTTATTTTAGGTGGGCAATCACTTCCAGTAGAATTACAAGGTGCTTGTAAATTAGTACTTGCGCAGCCATTTAAAGATATGGCTAATAATAAATTTATTAAAATAACATTAAATATTTTCATTTTGTGACCTTCCTTATTGAGTTGGATTCCACTGATTAAATTTAGAGCTATCACTTAAACTATTAACAACTCCTTGTGATTGTGTTGCTAATACTTGAGTTTGAATATCTTGTTGCTTTAATTCTTCTAATTGAATAAAGCTAATTTCTGCAACTAATCTAGTATTTAAATCGATTGCTGCCTTTTCGCTTGGTTGGTTTTCAAGCATTGCTAAAATATTGTGGATATTTTGAATGTGCTGGTTGAGATCATTGTAACTATAAGACGATGCAGCTAATGCTGCGCGGCTAATTGAGCTTTGTTGACCGTATTGAATACGAGTTAAATCATTATTAGTCAGTGTTTGTCCAATTTGGCTTTGGTTAACGACTGGATATAAATTGGTGTAGGCTTGTTGCGCTAGTGAAAACTGCTGAGCATTACCACCACTTACATTATTTAATACATCTTGCCAATTACTATTAGACCATTGCATTTGGTTTAAATCGCTTTGAGTATTTAGTAAATTACCGTAACCAAAATTACCTTGGAGTGTTGAAGTTAATGTAGTATTGATAGTATTTATTCCAGGCATGTACTGGTTTTGTACTTGATTAATATTATTTAACAAAGTTAATATATCTGTAATATCGTCAGCCTTAGCCGATAAAGGAAAAATTAAGCATAAACTTAAGAGAAGTATTTTTTTCATAAGTTAGAATACCTTTCATAAAAGTGGGGTAACCAAAGATTTAGATTTTCTCCATATGTTTGTCTTAAGTTTTCACAAAGTGCTACTGTTTGATTATTTCCTGATATTACTGCTAAATATTTATCCATGTTTGATAAATCTAATTTAACTACTGCCGAATCAAAACCTTGTTTAATTAGAAAGTAACGTGATTGCATCGTGGTGTTTTTGATGATATCGAATTCTTTGGTAGTTAATTTAAAGCCTTCTATATAATCAGACATTTCAGCTTTTGGGTTGGGTAAAAATATATTAGTAGCTGATCCTTGTATTAAGCCTGATGCAAGAGGTGATTTTGCAACTTTATCGGGAAGTTGGGTGGCAAATACAATAAAAGCATTTAGTTTTCGCCATGTTACAAGATATTCATCTAGCTTTTTAACCCAATATGGATGATTTAAGAATTGCCAACCTTCGTCTAAATAAACGCCTGTTAGTTGGCCATTTAATGAGTTTTGTATGCGATGGAATAAATACATCATGACAGGTGTTAATAGTTCTTTCTTATCATCGCCTTCTGCTCCTAAAATGTAGGTCATATCAAACCCAATGGTTTTTGAGTTAAGGTTTAATGTGTCTATAGGATGATCAAATAAATAAGCATATTCACCCGATTTTCCTGTTCTATCAGGAAGCTTAAGCCATTTTGATAAAGCATCGAGTCCTGCAAAATCTTGCTTAAAGAAACTTGATATATTACTTAAAGTGCGTTTCTCAAAGGGAAGACTAAAATTCCTATCGACAACTTCACTAATTTGGTTTTCATCTCTTGCGGTTAATATTAAGTCAGGACGATTAATAAGTTGTTTTATAAAATCCCGCAGAAAAGCCCGATTATTTGGATTATCAGCTAATTGGCATGGGTTTAGGCATGTAGATTCTTGTGGGCTTAACAGAAAATAATTGCCGCCCATTGCCCTGACATAAATATCGCATCCGCGGTTTCTATCAAAAATAAATGATTTGATGCCATATTTATTAAAGAAAATATCAATTGCCATCATAAGAACAGTTTTGCCCGCACCTGTAGTACCTATGATAGTTGTGTGGCCTTTTGATAGGTCGTTTTTTTTACCCGAAGCTTTTTCATGGAGATTAAAATAAAATGGTGTGCGGCTTCGTGTTTCAGCAAGCATCAAAGCACTGCCTAAATGATTTTTATTTATGTAACCTGTGTAATAATTGTGCATTGAGCAAAAGCAGCTAAAATTTATACTACTGATTAAACTACTGCGCCGTATCATTGAAAAGTTACCAGGTATTTGTGCCCAGAAAGCGCTTTCAAGATTGAGTGTTTCACGTATCGCCAAAATACCCACATCACTATACATTCTAATGGCTTTAGCTACTTTCTCATCTAATTCAGAGATGCTATTAGCTAAAATTAATAAAGTATTATGATGATAGCCAAACGTAATTCGATCACTTGCTAAATCATCGCACGCTGTATCAAGCTCAGCAATTTGAGATTTGCTGTGATCGCCAACAGCGATTAATCTTGCTTCTTGTCTTCTTATAAATTCTTGTGCATGGGATTTATCTAAGCTTAAGAATGAATGCGTGGCTATGTATTCAAATGGTAAGGACAATAGGCCATTTAATAGTCCTGGGACTTGCTGAGGATGGTATTTTTTGATAGAGATAATTGCTGCATATTTATCTTGAACTTTATCACCACTTTGAAAATGAATGGCATTATTGCCAAAAAATAACCTCTTTAAGGGAATTAAGGTGGCTATATCTTGGTAGGGAAATAAAATGTTATTGACATATTCTCCATTAACAAATATTGATAGAAATGATAAAACTTCAGAATATTCTAAGTTATTAATGCCAGACTGTATCCCTAAAACAGTTGGTGAGTAATCAGTTAAGGTATTGAGTACCGTTGATATTTTATTATTTAGCTTCTTTATTTGATTTTTAATGAATAACTCATGTTCTTCTTTAGCTTGTTTTAAGCTTAAACGCTGTATAAAACTTAAACCTCTTTTAACTTTCGTACTACCTGATTTTAGAAGAAGCGTTATATAGATATCGTTGATAAAAAGTTCTTTTGATTTACTTTTATTATTGTAGGCGTTTACAAAATCAGCACAGAAGCCTTCAGGATAATCACCATTTAAAATAAATGATTGTTGATGTCGATAGGTTGTAGAGTATATTGCATATTCATCACCTAGATTTTTGATCAAAAAAGCCAAAGATGATTGCAAATAATTAATATCATCATGACAACTTGTTTCAAATGGTATTCCTTGAACTTTTATAACTACACCTAACTCGCCATTTTTTGTTGAGAAAATGCTGGGAGTAACAAAGTGAGAGATGGCTATATGTTGTGCAATGCCAATTTCATTATCAAATATGTTTAACGAATCAGGCTTGTTCTTCTGAGATTTTTTAAAGAATTTATGAGGGATCATAACTATTACACCCCCAAAATGATTGATTGTGATTCGATAATGAAAATTTGCCGATTAATATGTTAAAGAAATTAGGTTCTTGCCAACAAAGAGCCATGCCAACCATATGCATTAAAGCAAAACAAAGACCAGCAATGATTATTTTCATTGAGAGAATAAAAAATATAAAGCAGGGCAGTGCGTTAAATAGAAAAAATGTCTGGGTTACCCCTAAATACATCGGCGGGCGGGTCAAGCCCACAAAAAGAGGGTATGTGTTAAGTGGTTTTTCTTGCACTTTAAACACCCCCTAAAAGTACAGTTTTACCATAATAAGTCCCACCAATAATAAGGGCGAAACCAATTGCTATGAAAAAAAGATGATGGCCATCAAATGTACCTTTAAGGCATTTATAACCTAAAAATGTAACTACAAGTACAGCTAAACCGCGAGCTATATTACCTGAGAGGTAAGTACAAACGTTATATATAAACTGCGTAGCATAATCACTGGATTGAGCAAATGCACAATTTGATATAAGCAAAAACAAAAGCGGAGTCCTTTTGCATAAGTACTGTTTTAATTGTTTTATTTCTTTATTCATATATCATCCTTAATTTTTTCAAAATTATATTTTTCTTTAAATAAATAATATCTAATTTAAGGTTTAGATTTAGCTCTTGATTGATCAGAATTAGCTTCTAATTTAATGAGAGTTTCTTTTAAACGATTTACCTCGGCTCTTAGCTCTTTAATTTCATCATCTTTTTGTTTCATAATACCTTGATAATAAGTAGCATCATTGCTGCTTTTCGTTACAGAAACATTTGATTGCAATTGCAATTTAATAGCGTCTATTTGACTTTTAAGTGAATTATTTTCTTGGGTAAGTAATTTATTTACACTTTCTGATTCTGTTAATTGCTGTTTTAATTCTTCATTTTCCCCCTTATAATGAGCTATTTCACTATTAAGCCTGTCTTCTAATTTTTTTATATCTCTCAAATACTCTGACCGAGAGATAAAATTTTCAGAAGATAGCGACTCACTATTTTGATGTTGGCCAAGCAAAGCCATTTCTTTTAAACACCTAAAATCTTCACGTATACACTTAATAGGCAAAAATTCTTGGGAATTTATAATATTTCTGAGAACTTTCTTAAGATCGTATACAAAGGGTAGAAAGCTAAAAAAACTACCCTCTAATGTATCAACATAAGAATATATTTTATCTCGCATATCATCTAAATAATCATTTGTTTTTAGTAATTCTTTAATATGCGCGATAGCCAATGAATCCTCATGCGAAATTCCATCTTCACCGTTGTTATATTCATACCTGCGTTCATACGCGCGTAACGTAGATTCTATTGCCTTTTTAAATTTCTCTCGTAATGACATATGTAAATCCTCTTTTATTAATTGATAATTAAATTTGTATTGTTACAGGAAGTGTTTCCATGCGATTGAATTCTGAGTGAATTTGTTGGGCTTTAAACCATTGTTTACACTTAATTGAGTTTGGTAACGCAGCTGAGCTATTAAGAAATTTTGAAAATGATGTGCGCATTGTCTCAATTTCATGAATCTTAGTACTATAAGATACTTGGTGATTTTTAAGTGATAAATGAACTTGCTTTGCACGAACACTTTGCTTAATTAGCTCCCAAATATGTTCACGCTCAGGAATGTTTATACCTAAAATATTTTTATCTGAGACAGACAGTGATAATGATTCATAAGATTTGCCATTAGCTAATGAATCGCGTATCCCAAAAATTCTTTCAATAACTTGAGTAGTATAAGAATACGGCGCTTCTTTTAGGACATGAACTAATTCTTCGTCAAGCCTCGTTAAGTCCTCACTGAACTCTTTATCGTTAAAGTAAAGAGTAAGCTGCTTAATCAAATTGTTACATTTGGCAATATAGGAACGAGTGCTTATAGTCTTTTCTTTTTGTAAATCTTCTAAATAAGTGTTAAGCGGTTTGTGCTGCCATGTGGCAATGCAGCCGATTAGTTTGAGGATGTTTTCTGATACTTTAATATTGTCGCATTGCTGTGCGTTAGATACTAAGTCCTGTTTATTATTGTTTTTAGTAATATGTCGTAGATGATTTAAAGTATATTTTAATATTAATTCATCTAGTTCTTGGTACTCATTAAGGTTAGATACTTTTTCAAGTAAAGCACTCGTAATTACAATAGTGCTTTGATGGGTGTTACGTTCTTGAGCAGATTTAAATTTAAAAGGATCAACTTGTAATTCGTTAATTAGATTAGCTTTAATTTTATGAAATAATGGTTTGGTATGTTCAATGAAAGCAGTATAAATCTCATTATCTTCATTTTGAACATTCGTAATAAAATTTAGTAAATTATTTAAGTCATCTTCGCTATGAGTCTTATTATTAGAAATTAATGCTAGCATTTTATGGCATCTAGTTAGTCTATCAATTTGTGTTAAAATAGTTTGAATGCTATAAACTCTGCCTTCCAAGGTTTTATTATTTTCAATCATTTTTTCCAAATCATCTTTCAACTTCAAAAGCGATTCAATTGCACTCCATGGAACATTTTCAGGTAAGTCTTTATTATGTAATTCTGTTCTGAAACTATCTATTATTCTTCTAGCAAGCGCTATTTTATCGTCGTTAACAATTTTTTGTTGATCCATTAATATTTTCTTCCAACCATCCAAAAACTCTTTAGTAGTAGGGGAGAACCAGGAAAGAAATTTATATTTTGGTTGATATTTTTTGAGCTGTGATAAAGAATCTTTAATATGTTGTTCACGATTATTTGCTTCATTGAGTGCAATTATGAATGGCTCAGGAAATTTTAAATCAATAAATAGCTGGTTAATTTCAACTCTGCCTTTTAAGGTCGCTATTAATGATATATTGTCTTTGAATAAATTATGTCTTAAGTTTGCTGCCCAAAAAATCCAATTAGGCCATCTCTTTTTTAAAGGTACATCTTTTGCTAAGACTTCAGGTACCAGTAAAGCATCACCATCAGCAGTTTTTATTAATGTAGTATGGATGTTATTTAATGATGTATACCATCTTCTTTGATATAACTCTTTTTTTTGCTCATATTTGCCATGTAACCTAATATACTGATGGTAAAAATCGAATATTTTATTTGGAAGAGGAGAGGGCTGATATGGCCTTTCAAAAGATGGTTTTATAAGGTCATTAATGTAGATTACCGGGTTACTATAAGCTCCTTTACTGACATCATGAGCTTTAAGTCTTGTTAGCATAGAATCAACAAGTAATCGCTGCATTTTTGTAGCTCGTTCTTGAAAATCCTTTAGATAATCTAAATAAGCGTTGTAGATTTCTTTAGGGATTGACTGTTTATTTTTTGATAATTCAATAAATGCTTCTTTGTGATAGGCTATAAGTTGAGGCAAGGCTTCTGAAGCTATTTTGAATATCGATATATCATTAAAGATAGCCAATACATTATTTTTAAGCCATAAAGTTTTGATTTGTTCAATGTTACTTATTTTCTTGTGTATCACCCAAAAGCTTTCATCAGATAATGAGCTAGCTTGTTTTTTAAGATTATCTGCCCACTGTTTGTTTTTTTTATTTTCATTTTCAAAATAGCGAATTTCTTCGGGCGTGTAGGGAGTATTATTATATATTGCACCTCGTTTAAATCCTGTTTGGTTTACTCGACTTTGGGTCAAGTCAAGTTTTAACTTACGTGTTGCACCATTAAGCTTTTTAACGAATCGTCCGCCTTCGCTACTAAAAATAAAAATACTTTCACCTTGATTGATAAGATCGAGATAGGTATTGGCACTTACTAGGTTTTCAGAAGTAAAATAGTGAAATCCGAAAGATTCGCTTTCATTATAATTAGTATTATACTTTCTGTTATATTTAATAATTTCATCTTTTAAACTGAACATTTGAAATAACATTTTAATCTCCTTAGATTATTATTAATTAACATATACTTTTAATTCTATTATTCTTTAATTCTGTTAAGTGAAAGCAGAGGGATTTTTTATACATACTGAAAATAAAAGGTTTGATGATAATACCGTTCATATCATATTCATTACATTTATTCAGTGTATCTTCATACATATAGGTTGCAGATAAGATAATTGTGTTTTTGTTTTTTTGGGTGCTTCTAATTAATTTACAAGTAGATAAGGTCTTAGAATTAAAAGATAAAACTTCATATATAATAATTTGGTATGTATGTTTATTTAGTAATTTGATTAGTTGTTTATCTTGATCTGCAAAATCTATATCTATAAAACCAATATCTTCCAAAAATTGAGATTGAATATCTTTGCTATATTCATTGGCATTTAGGACAAGTATTCGATGTTTAGATATTTCATTTCTAGTGATTGAGTCGTTTGCTATTTTTTCAAATAGATTTTTATACAAACTCAAATTATTAAAATGATAAATATGATTTCTTAGCATATGACATTCCTTCAATAAAATATTAATCTTTTAAAAACTTTCATATTGCAAAGTTGCTTTTTTATCCACAGCTTTAGCTAACTAACTATAGGATTATTACTATAGGTACATATAGGATATATAGTATGCGCTACCGTTTCAGCGCAGATCCGCTACCATTTCAGCGCAAAAATCCTTGAAAAGCGCTACCGTTTCAGCGCGAATAACTTTAGTTATCCACAGGCTTATTCAGCAGCCAACGTTTTTTTTAATTGTTTTTTTATATGTGATGGACTTGAAAGAAGTTTTAAACCATCTTGTTCTATTGTCACATTAGCTGTTGAATAAACCGTTAAAACTGTATTTAATGCTTCTAAAAATTTAGCTTTAAAATTTCTTAACCCATGTGTATTATCTGCATAATCTGAGCCAAATTGATTTTTCAAAATAAACCACGGGATTGTTTTACACTTTTTAAGATATGAAAATCGATAGGTTAGCCATTGATAAATATCAATTTGTAATGGAGAACGTCGTAGTACTTGTAGAACCTTAACATTTATAGGAATGGGTTTTTTTATGATTTCATTAAAAAAATCTTGTGATAATGTTACGCACGAATTCGATAATAGAGTATTTGTTTTTGATTCAATGGGATTCCACCAAAGTTCATAAGCACGTGCGATTAAAAAATTCTCGCCTTTTGTGCATCCATTTTTTGAATCTTGATAAGTATAAGAAATATGTGAAGTAAACAATCGTAACATTTGATCTCGTAGGCGTGTAATATCGCCACGAACACCGCCTTGTCTTGATAAATTAAGTGATTGTAAGAATGCGGACAATGTTTTGCCTAACTCTATAATAGGTGATTTACGTCTTACAACTTCAGTTGTAATCCATGCAAGCAAAATGCGTGGTAGTGCACCATAGGGTAAGCCATATTTAGGGTTTGCAATAATTGATAACGTAAACAAACCGTTTTTTCTCTGAAAAAATAATCCATCAGGTTTGCTATGAGGTAGTGTTGCCATTACCATTGCGCGTACCATATATCCAATATGTCCAGCAGATAAAGCATCTTCTGTTTCAATTGCTAGAGCATCGTTGATAAATTTTCTAATTTTAAGAGGATTTTTTTTCATAACCCCTCATTTCATAATTTAAGCAATTCTGTTTAATGCGCTTATTTTCTTTTGTTAACTCAATAGGTAGTTTCTTTATTAATAAATTAAAATTTAAAGGTTTTGTTAATACTGCTATTGCTCCTAATGCAAAACATCTATTTTTGATTTGATTTTCACGATGAGAGGTAGCGATAATAATTGGGGTATCATTATTTCGTGAGGATTGCTTAATATTTTTACAAATTTCAAAACCACTTATGTCTGGTAAATCTATATCAAGGACGATTAATGAATAATATCTTTGTTTAAAGAATTCTGATGCTTCGTATCCTGTGAGGGCTAAATCAATTTTTTGAAATCCAGCTTCTTTTAAATATATAAATGCAACTCTTTGATTAATGATATTATCATCAATCACCAGAGCAGATGTTTGATTTTGAGGTTTTTTAAGTGAATATTCATCTAAACCTGATTCAATAAAAGGTTTAGATTTATTTAAATACTTTATTTGTTTTGTATTATTAATTGGTGACATGTAATATGCCTTCGTCCTTGTAAGTTAGGCATAGCAATTCACACATAATTAATTTATGCTATATGGATGAATAGATACGACCTAATGCTATCTTTCATAGAACTAGGCAAGTTCGCGCTTGCCTAGTTCGCTTCCAACAAATTATTCATTTAACCAAATGCCTCGTCCTCATTCATTTAAATAGTGCTTCTTATTTAGATTGAGCGTTAAATAAATTATTGAAAATAATATTTAATCATTTTCATTATTCCATATATGGAATACCATAAATGGTTTTTACATGATATTGCCCTGCTTGTCAACAATTTTTGATTATTTTATCTTATAACAATATTATCTATGTTAATCAACGAGATGCGCATTGTTCAGTGGCATTGCATATGTTTAAATTATTAATTTCGATATCGGTCTTTCCATATATAGAAATAAATGATATAATTAAAATTAATCAATCTACACTAAATTGGAAACATATGGGACAAGTGGCGAAGTACAAAGGAGAAACCTTTTGTGAAAGGTTGAATATTTTACTCGAAAAATCAAATGTGACGCTTAATCAGTTAAGTAAAAACTCAGGTATACCCATTGCTACTCTACATCGATTACGTACAGACCCTAAGGCAAATCCAACAATAACTTCTTTAAAACCAATAGCAGATTATTTTAATATTACAATTAATCAACTTATTGGTGATGAGCCAATTTCGTGTAATGAGGAAAAAGAAATTTTCGTCAAAAATATGAAAATACCTATTATATCCTGGAGTCAAGCTACTATATGGATTGCAGAAAGAAATAGCATTAAAAATCTTCCATTAGTCTCAACTGATATCAAAGTCAGTAGGAATTCATTTGCGTTAGAAATAATAGAAGATATGAATGATGGTTTTAGAAAAGGATCAATAATAATTGTTGATCCAAAATTAGAGCCAGAAGATATAGATTATGTTATCGCGTTTAAAAATCAAAGTAATGATGCAACATTAAAGCAACTAAGAATATATGATGGTGAAAAATATTTGAAACCACTTAATAATGAATTTTCTACTGTTCTTTTAACAGATGAATATACAATTGTTGGTGTTGTTAGACAAATTAAGTTTGATTTTATAGGGAAAAAAAATAAATGAATAAAATAAATGCTGATGTGCTAAAAATTATTTCTAAATTAGATTTAAAACAACATCCAGAAGGTGGATATTATAAAGAAATATATAGATCGAATGATATTATTGTTCCGCCTGAGCGTTTTGAGGGAGAAAAAAGAAACGCTTGTACGTCGATTTACTATATGTTATGTGATGATGATTATTCCGCATGGCACCGAATTAAATCCGACGAAATTTGGCATTTTTATAGTGGCAGTGCCCTCGTAATATATGTTATAGATGAAAATGGAAGCTTATCATCTCATACCTTAGGAAATCTCACTTGTGATGAAAATGCAGTATTTCAAGTAACAATTAAAGCAAATCAATGGTTCGCAGCAAAAGTCATTAAAGAAAATTCATATAGCTTAGTGGGCTGTACTGTTTCGCCAGGATTTGATTTTAAGGATTTTCAATTAGGCGATAGGGAGGCTTTAATTAAACAATTTCCTTCGCATATAAGTATTATTAAACAATTGACAAGATTAAATATCGCACAAAGTAACGCTAAAAATTCCCAATCAATAGATAAAATATCACTCTCAAACGCATTATAATTGTTATTCTTATATACGAGCTCATAATGGATTATGAATATTAATACTACCCCTCTGAAATTAAATTCAAATTATATATTGATAATAGCTATGATATATGTAACAGCGAGTGTTGCTGCTGATACTGTCGCATATAAATTCTTTGCGATGGGGCCTCTCATCGAATCAGGAGCAACACTTATTTTTCCTATTACCTATACCATAGGCGACATAATTACTGAGGTATATGGATATGCAATTGCTCGTAAAATAATATGGTTTGGGTTGTCTTGTGAATTGATATTTGCAGTATTGTTAGAAATTATTATAAGACTGCACGCACCTAGCGGCTTTCAATACCAAAATGAATATAAAGATATATTAAACCCAATCTTGTGGTTTGTTCTTTCTGGAATATTCGCTGATGTTACTAGTAGCTTTGTCAATATATATATAATTTCAAAATTTAAAATATTTATGAGAGGCAAACATTTCATATTTCGTAGCATTGGTTCTACTGCTATAGCTGAAGGTGTCATGAACATTATTTTATGTACGTTAGCTTTTACTACATTTACAAAATTTATGAATGTGGTGAATATTATCATTTCAGCGTATTTACTAGAAATGTTTTATGCGGTCATGTTTGTTGTTCCTGCTGCTATTTTAATTCAGGTTTTAAAGAGGGCAGAAAACATGGACGCATATGATATTAATACTAATTATAGTATTTTTAGATTAGATTAATTTTTTATTATTTAACTATTAAGGAGTATTTATGAAAATTGGAATCGTTGGTGCAATGATGGAAGAAATTGCTCTTTTAAAAGAAGAGATGAAAGAGGTATCTGTAAAAAAAATTGGTGATAGGGAATATTATACGGGAAAGTTGTATGGCATAGATACAACATTAGTATTTTCCAGATGGGGAAAAGTTGCATCAGCATCAACTGCCACCACACTTATTGATATCTTTAATATAGATTGCTTAATTTTTACTGGTGTTGCAGGAGCAACATCTAAGGTGCTTAATATAGGTGATATAGTAATCGGAGAAAAGCTATATCAACATGATATGGATGCTCGGCCAATTTTTAAACAACATGAAATACCATTGACAGGAACAATCTATTTTGAAGCAGATAAAAAACTACTTGAAGGTGCTAAAAAAGCAGCAGATGATTTTCTTCAAAAAGGCATTCATTTAATTCTTAAAAAAGAGACTTTACAAAAATTTACCATTGATCAACCAAAAGCAGTTATTGGTATATTAGCTAGCGGAGATTTATTTGTTGACGAAAGAGCAAAAACTGATGCAATTCTTTTAGATAATCCTCAGGTTTCTGCTGTAGAAATGGAAGGTGCTGCTGTTGCTCAAGTTTGTCATGAGCACAAAAAACCATTTGTAGTTGTAAGAACTATTTCAGATAAAGCAGATCATAGCGCAGCAATTGATTTTCAAAAATTTGTTACAGAGGTTGCCAAATACTATTCAAAAGGCATTGTAGAAAATATATACAAAAATACTTTTAGTATGTAAGTAAATTTGAAGTATTTAGATTAAGATAACGGGTAGTTAAATTTGTTAAAAAACTATCTCGTTATCTTAATTGCTATTCTTTAAGTGGGTTTTCAAGTTGTATTTTGTCTCTTGCAGTCCGTTCACTTTCACAACCAGCTTGAAACGCAATATCCCTTATATTTTCTTTGTCTAAATTCAATAATATATGTGAATTTTCATTTATTTCTGTGGCTGTAAATTTTTTTATAAATGAAGTATTATTAGATGTTGATCCTAAAGCATATAGACGTGTTTTATTCTCTCTGTTAAATGTTATGGAATTAACAAAATATAAGTTTGGTTTGCTATCGCTGAGTAATCTTTGATCGTCTTTAGCGGCTTCTACAATCATTTTAATATCGAATGTAGAAAAATTTTCCATGATTAATGGGTCATTATACAATTCTAACGCACTTAGATCGACACAGATATTTTTACCTGTGAATTGAATCTTGAACACCGTTTCACCGGTTTTTTTTGATTGAATTTTGTCAACAATTTTGAGCTGAGCAATTAAACTTTGAGTAGATAATAAAGTTTTGTATTCCTTTAGAATCCAAGCAAAATAGTTTGATAAAGTAGATAAATTAATTTTGTTCATAGATACCAATATCAAATTTTTAAAAATAATATGATTATAATTCAATCTTGTAATAACTGAATCAGAGATATGCACGCAGATCTGTAAGCAATTGCTTACAATTAATGGTGGCCCGACTAAATTAAGTTCAATTTTAGATTATAAATATCATCATATAGTAAGTATCTTCATTTATCGAACATTTACAACTTGTTTTGATATACACCAAATATATGGTTTGAAAGATCATTTATAGTAAATTTTTATGAAATATCCTGCTGTAATATATTTTCAATTGGTGCTTTTTTTTATGATATCTTAGAAAAATATAAAACCTATATTAGATTTGTTATGGTTATCGAAAGAATTAGATGAAATTTATAATATTCTCAAAAATGATTGTAAATAATCTTGATAAAATGGGCTAATTATATAACAGCGAACTACTTAAAATAAGAGGCTATAAGTTATATTCATCATAACTTGTTTTTGTTCAAATAGTTACGCCGTGACTTTTGCATTGCTCAATTGCATCACCAATCTCTTGAGGAACTATTTTATTTACAACTTTGTTATTCTGAGTAATTTGTAAAATCCTAGTTTTATTATCATAAGATGCATTCATATTATTCCAAATGAAGTTTGCAACAATGCTTTTCAAACTTAGTAAATTAATATTTTGATTGACTTTCCTTTTCACACTACCGGTTAATTCTTGAAGCCTTTTTTTATTCTCTACGGTTATATCATTCTCACTTAATGTAACACCTAGTAGGTGTTTCGGTAGCCTATTATTGAATATTTCAATTAGGGTGGTATTATCTAAGCTGCTTAATTTATTGTCACTAAAATTTAGATTTTTGACGGAAGTTGGCATGTTGCTGAAAAATTGAAATGAATAATCAGATTGTGTGAATCCTATGCCTGATAAATCTAAGTGTGTTATATTTTTTGGGATATCCTCAATAATCATGGCAGTAACAATTGCACGAAGTTCTTTTTTAAATGTATCAGAAAAAGAAATTTTTAAGTGAGTTACGCTATCTGGTAACATTGATAGCAATTGATCAGAAAGAAAAAGACCATCGTAATTAAGCGTCACCGATTTAATCTTTGCTGGGTAATAGTGCAATAAAGCAGGAATTAATGTTTTTCCAGTTACATCTGAAAACAAAGTTTTTAATGTTGACAACATATTTTGTTTTGGCAAAAGACGAATATTAGTAGAGAATTTTAAAGCATTTTCTAAAATATCGTCAGCATTATGTAAATAGCTTTTTGATAAATTTAGTAAAATAAAAAATATCGTATATTCTCGTATAAAATTATTATTTGAATGTAGTAAAGGCATTAATTGCCAAGATATTTCACTGTGTTTTAATTCGCTTATGCTCTCCTGTGATAATATACCTTCGTTAGTTAGTATACTTATAATGTTTTCAGGTTCTAATTGGCTTAAAATATTATCAACATTCGTATAGAGCCTTCTAAGTAAGTTACTTGGCGACATTAGGTTAGCCAATGTTTTTCTAGGATTTTCGTTATTTCGATTAGAGTTATTATTTAAATCTATTTCTTGTTTGATAGCTTTTGGTGTTTTATTGATAAAATAACTAAAAATAGATTTAAAATTAGATAAATGTTTTCCAATGTTTTTTAAGATAGTATTATTTTCAATTTTAGTTAGTAGTTGGTTCACATTCACAAAATTTTCATGTGTGGTATTCAAAAAATATGATTTAGAAGTAACTAAGAGTTTCTTAGAATAATAATAGCCTAATATTTTTTGCTTCGTTTTTATATTCAAGAGCCAGGAGAAAATTGGTTTTTTCCACCATGACATATTTTTAACATTTTCTATTTGCGTCTCAATATTTGTAACATAATCATTAGTTTCACTTTCATTAGCAAAATAGTCGCTATATTTCTTTTTCCACCATAGCCACCCGGTTTCTTTGTTATCATATTTTTGAATGACTTTTTCAAAATTATTTAGCATAAACCAATTGTTGGTTTCTTCCTGTGTTTTTTCCCACTCTTTATTTAAAACAGGTGCAGTCATATAATGTCCTTACATCAATATGATATTAGTCTTTAACAATTATAAATTATTATTTATTGTGCATCCATTAATTTAATATATTTCATGTGAACCTTTGCTCTGTAGCAATTTGGATATTATTGCTATTTCCACTTTTAGGCGTATTGGTAGGCGGCACAAATATTCCATGTTCACCTGCCGCTTGAGCTAATCCTTTTTCTGGCAGTGCTTCAGGCTTGTTAGCACCACTTTGTTTAGCAGCTATTTTAGACATAATGCGTAACTCCAATGCTTCCATTTCTTCGGCATGTTTTATAGCTTGTTTATCAAGGAGTGAAGAAAGATTTGCCAATTCTTGCGAATTTTTTAATTCCTGATCTTTTTGTCTTTCCATATCTTCTTTATAACTTTTTATGATTAGTTCAAATCGCTCTTTGTCATTAACATTCTTTTCTTTTTCCTTTTCTAAAGCTAATGCAGTTTCATTTAGCTTTTGTGCTGTTTCCATTTCATTAATTTCAGCTTGCTGTAGACGATAATAAAGTGTTGCTTTCCTAATATTAGTTGATAGCCTAACATATTCATAATCATCTTGGTTTTCATCTACTCGTTCTAATAATTCCTCTATACTACTGAAAAACATACTTGTACCGAATATACCAGTGTCATTGCCTTTAGCTTTGTTATGTTCAGCAAGCTCGCCCCTTAAATGGCTTACAAGCGCTGAATCATCTCCCTCTTTACGCGCCAACTCTATATACTTTTTTAGTTTTTGAGCTTTTTGTTGTCTCTGAAAGAGTATGAAGTTATTCAAAAACCATCCTATAAAGGTCATTTGTTTACGTCTTAATTGTTTTTCCAAATGTGCCTTATATTCACTTTCAAATTTTATTATTTCTCTTATAAAAATGCTTTCCTTACCAAATGAATCATAAGCCTGATTTTTAAGGGACAGTATATCTTGAATATAATTATCTGCTAATTGTTCAGGAGTTAGACCATGATTATTTATGACTTCTATTTTTGCACCTCTCGATAAAAGTACTTTTATTACCCCTATATGGCCATTAGCACAAGCAACATGTAATAAAGTATTATTTTCTTGGTTACGAAGATTAACAGGCACCTTTGCTGCGTATAAGTACTCAAATAGAGCTTGTGTATCGTGAGGATAAAAGTTTGGCAAGGTGCTCACTTTATCACGCACTATTCTTGCAATAACTTGTAGGTGTTCACCCTCGGCTTTTCGTTTCTTCATGTCATATTTATACCAAGTCATATTATTTTTATCTTCATCATTAGAAATAATTTTTTGGGCACTTTCTAATGATTTTAATTGTGTTGTAAGCTTTTCCTTAATCGCTTTCATATCAAACTGCCATCTATGAATATCAATCTGTAGTTCAGATTTTTTAGACAGTAATTTTTCTTTAAAATCATTTAATATTTGTTCTTTACGCGCAGGTGAGATATCTTTAAAAGTGAGCTTTTCACCTCGAATGTAAACATTATGATTCCCATTTAACCAATTTTCTAGCGTAAGAATTATCTTACTCGCTGTTTGTTCACTGATATTATTTAGTTCTTCTTTAAGTTCATTTATATTTTGGAGATGTTCTGGCTGTTTTAGAAATTTATCTATAGCGCTAATTTGGGCTGTTATAATTTCAGTTTCATATATGTTTTGATAATAATCTTCTCTTAATGCAAACATATGATTTGCTGCGTTATCTTGCTCGATTTCATCTTGTTCTGGAAAATTAATTCCTAATAATGCCACCATTAATAATACATTACCTGTCTTAGCGGCATCGAATGCAGCATATTCATTAAAATTCATTACTTGTGGTGTTTGAGAACTTTCAAGATATTTAATATCCTCTTGCTTAAATTCTGGTTGATATTCATTTAAATATTTTATAATTAATGTTTTTGGTCGATTGCCTTTTTTGGCTTCATCATTAATATTAATTGCATATTTATTAAGAAATCTTGCTTTTCGTGGATTTTTGCTATCTAGCATTGACATCACGCTAATTATTTGTATTTGACGTAATTTGATAGCACCATGTTCTTGAAGCTCCTCAAAATTCTGGTTTGTCGCTCTTGATAATAACAACTCTATAGCAATAACAGATGAAGAATATTGATCATTGACATTTATAGTCCTCGGACTTGGTAACATATTACAATGTGGCTTTTTTAGAACGGCATCTTTATCTATTTTTTTAATTTTTTCTAAAAATATCGCTGATAGCTGGTAACACTCAGAGCTAAACATTGTATAACATCCATGTGGATCATGAACGGTAAATGAAAGTTGATATTCCCTATTGGTTTTATGAATGTTAATTTCACCTATCATCCATTTATCGCTTGTGACAGTAAAGGGAAATAAAATTTGTATATTCACTTCAGGGGTTTGAAGGCGTGAAGCTAATTCACTCCATAATGATGCGCTGTTATTATCAATGATTCTTACATCGATAAAAGGCGAAGATGCTTTTTGAGGGCGAGGATTGTCATTGAAGTAATCTGCTAAACAGCTATATTTTTTACCTATCTCTATGGCATTTAATATGGCAATTACATTTGTGTTATTAGGTGATTTCGCAAGAAAATTATTATCGCCTAATTGATGAATTTCATACCGTCTATATGAAGCTTTAATAACCATATCTATAGTTAGGGCATTATACCAGGTATCAACCAGTGGAACATATTCAGAGTCGGGTAACTGTTTGTCGCCAGTAGATATTAACTTAAGCTGAAAATCCCCCGTAGTACCACTTTGTGACTTGTTTCCATCAAATTTGACATCTTTTCCTGAAAGTCTGTCCTTTTCTTTTTTTATATTATTTTCAATAAATTCATTTGGGTTCATAATTTTTTCCTCGTTTGATAGAAATATAATTTTGTAATCTTTTAATAGTGTATTAAATTAAATCAAATAAATAATACGTATACCCCTATAAAAGTCATTACTGAAATAAACATATAAGTATCCACAAATCACCTCATATAAAAAGTAAGTTAACAAATAATGTAATAATCTTAATGTACCGTTGAATGTTTGATTTTCGATAATTTATAAAATAGATCATCAATATCATCTATACTATTACTAAAACCGTAATACCCTTTCTTATCGTATATAGTATTTAATGAATTACGTAGAATAGATATTTCGCACTTATGATTTACATAATCAACTGTCATAAATGCAGTATCAGAAGAATTTAAATCTGATATAAAAGTAACGCCATCAACTGGATCAATGTTTATATGTGCAGGATGAGGTTTTTTATTAAAATCATAAAAAGTTGCTTTTTGCTTATCTAAGTCATTTAAATCATCTTGAATTAAAACTCTGAAAATTTCATTGGGATCCGAAACGATGCATTCTTGATAAATACCATCAGATAAAAATTCTTGATCTTTATGATAAAGGATGTTTGTTATCCAATTTGAATTGATTGTGTCAATAACAAGAAAAATTGTTAATACCATTAGAATGGTAATAGTAAATTTTAATATAGATTTAAGCATATTTTTCATAAAATTATTTTATTACTTGTTTTGTTATAGTGAATATCTTTCTTAAGTTATTTCGTTTAATCTTTGCTATCTTAATTAAAGGAAGTAAAGCAATGTAACTATTTTTAGCTAAATATATGAACATCATCAGCACTAGAAAAATGTCAAACCTTTTTAATGAAAAAGCGTCTTATAGATGTCTAATATTATTAGTCAATAGAATATAAGTATACGCTTTACATTTTTTTGATAATAAGTTATTTCATAATTGACTTTTTGTATTTTTAGCCCATCTATTTATTTTTAATTCAAGAATATCAATTGAGTATGGCTTGCTTATTACATCATTTATTCCTGCCAATTTACATTTTTCCATAAAATTATCATCTACAAGATTAGCTGTAACAGCGATAATTGGGATCTGTTTAGCTAATATTTCACGCATAGCCTTACACACCTCAAATCCATCTATATCTGGTAATCCTATATCTAATAAAATTAAGTTATAGTCATCATTAATAGACTCTAAAGCTTTTATTCCATTTTCAGCAATTGTAATAGCTGAATATCCAAGTCTAGTTAAAAATGAGTGAGCAACTCTAATGTTAACAGGATGATCATCAACTACTAATATTTTATATTGTTCTTTCATGGCAATCTCCTTTGTGTCAAACTCAAAATTTATTTTTGAATTGTTCTCTATAGGATATTTATAATTTAACATGGGAATTTTTACCTCGTGAGTTCTCAAATAAGTTTATCTATGACATCTTTTAAAAAATTTATATCTATTGGTTTTTTTATAAATCCATTCATACCTGCTGATATACATAATTCTTTAGCATCATCATCAAATGATGTTACTGCTATTATTGGAATATCTTTTAAATTGGGTAATGTTCTAATTTTTTTACATAATTCAATTCCGTTTAAATCTGGTAATGAAATATCTAAAAAAATGAGATCAAAGTGGTTTTGTAAATGCGATAGGGCTTCATTAGCACTGTTTGCAAAAGTTATATTTTTTACTCCTGTTTCGGCCAACAACCATTTCATAACTGTTATATTTACAATATCGTCTTCTATAACGAGTACTTTTAAACCTTCTAACTTCCCTTTATTGTTATCTCCTCGATCAGATAATTTATAAGACATAAGCTCACAACTTTGCTTTCTGGCTATTAACATTGGGTTAAAAGCCTTACCACTAATTCCCATATTAAAAACTAGCTAAAATGTCATTTAGAGACGGATAAATTTAGACAAATGTCGTATAATATGAGTCACGAATCATTTATATGCGACAAATGTAGCATGTTAATAGTTTTATGTCAACAAAAAACGACAAATGTCGTATTTACGCATGGGTAATATGGAATACATGTTAGAAAACGATGAATCTGCAAGTGCATTTGGTAAGCGGTTAAAACATTTAAGGCTCCTTGCTGACTTAAATAGAAACCAGCTTGCTGAGATGGCAAATATAAATAAATCCACAATTAGTCATTGGGAACATGCTAGGTCACAGCATGGTAATCCACCGACCCGTACAAGCATTGGAAAGTTATTAGATGCTTTCAGAACAACAGGATGGGCTTGCAGCGAAAGTTGGCTTTTAACTGGTAAAGGAAATCCACCGATAAAAATTCATGATGAGACTATTGGGGCGGCAGGATACATTTCACAACAAGATAGCGTATCAGAATTAAATCAATGGACTTTTAATGATGAAGTAAAATTATTCATGAAAAATAAAAACGCAGTGACATTTAAAATGAGCAATACTTATATGTATCCTATATTTCAAGATGGTGATTTCTTGGGTGGAATATGGCAGCCTAGTGATATAATTAATGAGGAAAAAATTTGCATAATAGATGTAGATAATAATTTACAAGTAAGACGTGTAAAAAAGAGCAGCCAAGAAAATTTATTTAACGTTGCATATCTTGTTTATGATAAAAATCAAAAAGAACCATTTGAAATGAATAATGTAAAGCTAAAAGAAGTAGCTCCGGTTATTCGTCTCTGGAGACAGAAGATGTAAAACTAATCATTTTTATCACTATCTAAAAAAGCATCTATAGAATCTTTTAATTGTTCCTCTTTAACAGGTTTTGGTAAAACAGTTATTGCACCTTCATTCAGAAAAAGATCAATATCATCCTCAGAAGCATGAGAAGTGATAACAATTACAGGTATATATTTATTGAACTTGTGTTTAAGTTTTCTTAGCACCTCAATTCCATTTATATCAGGTAAAGTTATATCTAATAACAATAGATCATAATTTTTGCTTTCATATAATTGAATACCTTGGTATCCTGTAGTAGCAATATCAATATGATGCCCGTGATCTTCTAATAATTTTTTATGATTTAATTGAGCAATTGGATCATCTTCAATGAGCAAAATGTTTAAAATTTTTGAGTGTATTTTATCGGATAATAATTCTTTGGCTTTTGTAATACCTAAAGCATCTTTATAAGGTATAATTAGTACAACTTTTGTTCCCTTTTCTGGGCTACTTTCAATACTTAATTTACCATCTGAAGCTTCAATTTTTAATTTTGCTTGAGGAAGTCTTAATGATGGTTTATTGTACTTATGTGTATCATCAGTATTTACATTATTAGTTAATGCAGTAAAAATGTTGTTCAATGTATTTTCAGAAATGCCAATTCCAAAGTCCTCAATAGTAATTTTTATATATTTTTGTTTATCATTATTATTGGCCTCAGCTTTTATCAAAACAACACCATCTTTTTTACTAAATCTAATTGCATTTCCAATAATAATTTGTAAAGCTTCATATATATTCCTATAATCAATCACGACATTTTCGGGAATATTTTTAGATATATTTACACTGATATCAATTGTATCTGTATTTAAATAGGAATTATTGTTAATAGCACGTTCTATCAAATTTGCTATATTTGTTTCTTCAAATCTACTTTTGATACCTTCTGTTTGAAGTTTATGAAGTTCGCCTAAATTTTCAAGATAATTTAATGCTTTTGTAGATTCTTTAGAGCAGATATTGCAATGATTAATAATTTGATTGTTAATGTCATTGAATTTGGAAACAAGAATACCTTTTTCATTATTATTAAAATTATCTAAAACTTCAGTATGAAAAAATTCTTTAATTTTATTGATTTCACTAACTAAAGCCATTAAAAGTGTTGTTACATTAGCAATTGGGCCTCTCATTTCATGAGTGACTATTGATAGAAATTCAGATTTTGCTTTATAAGCAGCAGCAGTTTTCTTTATTTGTTCAGCATAATCTTGTTGGGCTTTTTTTAATTCTGTGATATCTAATGATGTCCCTAATATACCAATTACATTTCCGTTTTTATCAAATAGGGGCTCTTTTTTTGAGAGAAAAACTGCAGTAGTTCCATCTACTAATTTACCTGGCTCTTCTATGGTTATTGCTTTTTTTGTATTTATTACTTCACAGTTTGCTTTGTCTAGTATCTCAGGAATATTTGAGTTTTTATTCCATGGTAAGTCAGCATTAGTTTTTCCTATTATTTCATCTACTGATTTTAACCCAGCAGATTTTGCTTGTTGTTCATTGCAACCTTGGTATACACCATTAATATCTTGCCAATAAATATGGCCTGGCATTTTTGCAAGTATGCTTCTTAATTTATTAACTTCATCTTCTAAATTATTTTTTGATTTTGACATAAAGGTACCAATTTTTATTTAAGTAAATAATTAAGTAACGGGCACTACATTTTGCTCATCTTGATTAAAATTAGTTTTAAGTTGCTCACTTTTATATTTAAGTTTTATTGCAACTGGTAATAATAGATCGGGTGTTTTAGGTGCAATCAGTTGCATATGAGTTGTATTCATAGCCGAATTCCTTTTTGATGGATAGACTTCAAAATCATATTTTCCTTCAGTCCATAAACAAAGTGCTGCACATTCTTCTTTGAGATAATCTACTGATAATTCTATTGCCCTTTTATAATCAAAGGTCTTATTAGTTAATCTTGTCATATATCTACTTACATATGTTTCTGCCGTTTGATTAATAGCCATTTTATAATCTTGGCATGTTTTGTATAGCTCATTTATCTTGTTATATACATCATTATAATTGGGGTGTTTTAACCAATCATCCCATCTTAATATTTTTTGTAGATTCTCCATTTTATTGTAGATTGTTTTGCTCCTCTCTAGCCAAAGGTCGCCTTCAATTATTGATTCTTGATAATGATCCTCTGGTGTCAGACCAGAATCAATTGCCATGCTAAAACGCTGCAAGCTATCGTCTACTAGTATAGTACAGGCTTTAAAATTATATTTAACAATGTCTACACATGCGGCAAATTTTTCCCCTTCATGTACGCTTTGGCCGACGCTGATGGTCATTAAGCATGAAGATGTCGGGAACTTGCTTTTATATTCAGTAGGGCACTTAAAAGATGCTTTGACTCTATTCATATATTTGCTACCTAGAAACTTTATCAAATTTCTGCTGATATTTTTTCCTGTAGAAAAGAATTTGCATGGTTACGCACCCACAAGTTATTAAGCTTATTAAATATCCAAAAAGTAATAAGTAATCTTTCATAATATATCCATGTAACATAATAAAAAATTGTATGAAATTAAATCCAGCGAAAGTTAAAAGTGAAAGATTTTGCGGGTTTTTGTATTTATAGAGCTTTATTATTTGTGGTACAAATAATACTGCATTTAGAAAAAGACTAATACTAAAAACAACTTCTATTAACTGTACGATTATATTATTTAAGGCCATAACAAAAACTCATGAAGATTGAAAAAACATTGAAAATACTATTTGTAATGTTCAGCTCAATGCGCAAATAAGCACTCAAGAAACAATAACATACCATTATATCACTAAATCTTACAGTTTTCACCTTGTTAAATTAGAAAACTCAATATTTCTTCATAACATTAAGGTAAAAAAATTTGCTAGAGAAACAAATCATAGGTGAGTTCACTATAAATCTTGGTTGATATAGTAAGCGCATGGTGTTTCTAAACAGCTTTATTACGGCTGTATACAAATTTGTATAGTTCAAATTAAAGAATTAATTAATTGTAATTTTTAATGATATCGAAATATCTTTTGTTTATCATTACTACAGAATATGGTAATTAAGTATGCTCTAAGTTGATTATTTGTGATATGTGTTCCGTTACCAATTAAATTTTCATACAGCCTAAATTTATCAATCGCTTTTACCACATCATAGTTGTTTTTGATAATTAAAAAACGCAATGTTTCACAGCCTAAAATCATTTTATTCATAATTGTGCCTTTTTTATTTATTAGATTTATTATGAGTATAGCCCAACAATGCTAAAATATGTTAAGTATAGGTCATCAAATGTAAGTGATGTCAGAAGAATGTGAAATATTGATTGTTCAATCAATTGAGAAATCGATTAAATCAATTTAATGTTGTTAACATATCATTTTATACACTGATACTTAATCTAAATAAAAGACTAAATAATTAAGACTATTTTCGCTTAAAAAATCGTTAAGGGCATTGCCCCCCGTCAGTCAAGGTTTCCCTTTAGCATTTACAAACATCTCCCTATCTTCCGCTCTACGTTTGTGCAGATTGGATAGCGGCCTTAGGTTTATATATGACCTTGACTGCCTTCACCCCCGCCTTAACATCGCTTCGCTCTCCGGCGAGTACCTCATCATGTTGCAGTCGCGACCATTATTTAACCATACTAAGGAGAAGCAATATGAAATCAAATCAATACCATAAACTATTTGGCGAAATCGTCTCTTGCTACACACATTCACAAGCATTTGAGGATGGCGTGTTAATAAATGTCTCTAAAATGGCAATAGAAGCAGGCTTTAAATATCCAGTTGCAGTAACCGCTTCTGTTTGGCATAAGTGCATTGATTGGAGGGATGAAGATAGTGAAAAACAGACTGTGCAAGATGCCGAAGGAAGGCTTTGGGATATATTTTGCATGTTGCACTTTGCGTGTATAAAAGATGCAGATTGTATCTTTTATCAATTAAATATAGTGCCGAAGGATGGGAAAACCCAAAAGGCAAAATAACTAGATTAAGAGCATTAATTGGAGGAGAGGACAATTGCGAGCCTGTTATCACTATTATGTTGCCTGTGATGAAGATTAAAGCTTATCATCAGAACAAGACTGCGATTGCGCTTTTACGGTAGATGCGCTATTATTCAATTAACCATACCCGCTACGCCTCTGGGACAACCTAAGCGCACCACGGCGGGTTGTTTTTTTATACCCCATGAAATATATCAAACCACCCTTAACAATTGAACAGCAAATTAAGTTATTGTCCGAACAGGGTTTAATAATTGACGATAATGCCGTTGCAGAACACGTTTTAGCCACCGTAGGATATTATCGATTGTCTGGTTATTTACTTCCGTTTAAAGAAGCCCACAATTCCCATAGTCGCCGCATTTTTAAACCCGAAATTACTTTTAGCAAGGTTTGGTCTCATTATCAATTCGATGGTGAATTACGCCTGCTCATCATGGATGCAATTGAAAAAATTGAAGTGGCTTTTCGCGCAGCGATTACCAATGTAACAAGTTTAAAATTTGATCCTTTTTGGTATGTAGATAAAACTTACTATCGAGATGTTAAACCCTATAATCTTTTGATGCGTAACGTTGATAAAATTATCAAAGATAAACATACTATTTTTATTCGACATTATTTGGAAAAATACGATCATCCGCCATATCCACCTTTATGGATGATAATAGAAACACTTTCTTTTGGTGTATGTTCAAAATTATTTAAAAATATAAAAAAAGTGTCCATCAGAAAAGAAATAGCCGCTATTTTCGGTCAAAATACAACAATTTTAGAGTCATGGATTCAAACATTAACCTTTGTAAGAAATATTTGTGCACACCATGCAAGATTGTGGAATCAATGGTTGGTTAATGCACCTTTAATTCCTAAAAAATCATCATTACATAGTGAAATGCAATCTAAAAATCGACATATTATTGTTGTTATATATATTTTAACAGACTTGTTAAAAACCATTTCTCCTGAAAATTTATGGGTGCAAAAAATTTACACCCTGTTAGAACAATACGATGAAATAATAAATTATCAAGGGATGGGTTTTGGCGAGGATTGGAAAAATGAAACTCTATGGAAATTAGCAAACCAATAGATTATTAGCACTGACCCATAAATACTTTATAACAAGTGTTTTCTTATATGATTTGAATTATATATTTTAATGTTGCTCAATAGAATTATTTTTTAAATAAAACATCTAATTTGTAAAATAGTACTAATTATGGTAAGATATTATACCATTAGTATTTGCATAAAAAGTAGATTAATATCCCAGTAATCAAATTCTGCAATTATCCTCGCATTTAACAAAGGTAATTATAAAATGAGTATCCGCACAAATTCCACATTAAAAGATTGTTCAATAAACATAGAAGGATTAATTCAATTAGAACAAGAAGCTGCTGCTCCAGTGATTAAATGGACTAAATTATGTAATATAAGTTTGATGGCTGTATTGCTTATTTGTATGGGAATTTTTTTCTGTTCTTCAGGAAACACTGGAATACAAATAGGTGCTGCAATAACATATTTTCTAACTACTGCTTTTATTATTTTTAATAATAATACTATAAGAGAATTTGAAGAGCGCCCAGAAAAAATTTTGATGTCATCGTATGCTTGTAAGTACAAACATCAAAAACAATCTGATGATGAAGAACATCCATAACGATTAATCTACCCACCCTAAATGTTTTGCAATAATCTCCCAAAAATTTTCTAAAATCGTCTATGCTTTAACTAAGAACAAGTGCAAATAACTCATAGAGCATAGTGTCATGATTAAAAACAAACAACCAAATCTTTTGGTTGTATTATCACTGGTTGAATTTTTCATCGGGTTTGCTTTCTTTGGAACTCTTGCAATCTTAATACTCTTCCTCGCAAGCACAGGTTTAACAGATAAAATATCTTACGGCGTATGGAAAAATTTTGATGCCTTGATTTACATGTTTTGCTTAATAGGTGGTGTTATTGGCGGTAGATATTTTTCCTTCAAACAATCATGTTTAATCGGGATAATATTAATGTTCATAGGGTACCTTATACTTTCCATCAACCATCTTGAGGTTTTACCTTTAATAGAAATTGGGTTAGCTTTTGCTGCTTTTGGTACAGGGATAGTATCACCGAATATTAGAAATTTGCTTGGAGCAAATTATAAAGATAGAGTAAAGCGATATAATGGATTTACTATTTTTCATCTGCCAGATATTTTTGGTCAAATTTTAGGCCCATCAGTATTAACATATATTGGGCTATATAGTAAAACGTTGATGTTTAGTACAGCTTGCCTAAGTATATTATTAGCATTAATTACTTTTATATTCTTTTACAAGAAAATTAATATTGCTACAGATGATAATGAATTAAAAACAATAAGTTCTAACATAAATATTCCATTCATTATCAAAATAATCACCTTCCTAACAATACTTGTTCTTGCAATTCTTATAATGAGATTAGAAGATGTTGGTTATATTCTTCTTATTTTCGGAATAGGTGCGATAGGTTATGTCATTAAAATTTTATATAACAGTGTATACGTTGACAAAATTAAAATAATAAGTCTTTTGTGGTTAATGTTTGGATTTTTAGTAGCAGAAATTTGTTATAGACAAGGATTTAGTATCCTGAATCTTTTCACTTTAGAATATGTAGATAAACATTTAAATGGCTACGTTATTCCTACAGGTGTTTTTCAATCAGTAGAACCATTCTTTGTGTTGATAATAGCTCCTTTATTTTTATATTTATGGAAATTATTAGATAATAAAGGCATTAAAACAACATCTGGAACATTATTCAGTGCAGGATTATTGTTATTAACAGCATCATTTGGAAGCTTGTTATTGGGTATTTTAACTACGCCCGAAGGGAATCAAGTTCATTTTGTATGGTTATTAGTTTGTTATGGTTTTATGTCTTGTAGTGAGTTAATGATTCTTCCGATAGGAATTGCTGCTGTTGTGGAATTATCACCAGAAAAGTGGAGAAGTATACTAATGGGTTGTTGGTTATTGTTAATAAGCTTAGCAAGTTTCATTAATGGTCAAGTAGGGCAATTTATTAGTCCTGTATTAAAAGAAGCACCTACGCTTTTGACATACCAATACGTTTTTAGCGGTATGGCTTTATTTGCATTCATTAGTGGAATTTTACTATTTATTATTTGGAAATTTTGGTGGAAAAAATATCAATCAGTAATCGCATAATACTTGAATGGTTATTTGTGAAAATGCTCTAATTGAGCAAATCAATTTTATCCTATTCTTAAACTATATCTAATTTGAATAATGGTTGTGCCTAATTTTTCAACCGTTTGTTCTGCACCATCAAATTTAGCACCTAATGATTCATAAAATGCCCGTGATTTAGGATTTGATTTCAAAACCCAACAAAAAACCTGTGATACTTTTTCATTTAAAAGAAAATTTTTTGCTGCTTTCCACAAAAGCGTACCAATTCCTTGACGCCAATACTCTGGATCAACGTAAAAGTAGACTATTTCTGCTGTTAGATTATTTTCATCAATATTACGGTCAACCATAAGATATATTAATCCTATAATTTTTTGTTTATCTTCTGCAATCAAAGTATGGCTATTTGTTTGAATCAATCGGTTTTGCCATCTTTTTATTGAGTCATCTATATTAACCATTGCGAGAGATTCTTGAGGCATGAACTCACGATGCCCCTCTTTAAAAGATTGCGCGTGAGTTTTTGCAATTCCACCTGCATCAGCTAAACTAGCTTTACGTATTAATATATTCATAAAGTTCTTTATATAATAAAATTCTATATCTCTTAAAGCATAGGATAAATAATGAAATTTTCAATTAGAGCTAAATTGCTATAATTCAGTAGGATTAGCAAAATTGTTTACTTATGGGGAAATTCAGCAAATGAAAGTTTGTAAGATTTGCGGTATTAAAGACCATTTCCATGAAAAAAATCACACAGGTGATAAAATCGTCATTTGTCCTGATTGTGAAGAGGAAATAAATCAGAATAATAAATTTTCAAAATCGAAAGACCGCATAAAAGAAAGGCTTAAAAAAATTGGATATAATAGAAAATAATACGTTGTAACAATCTATATATAATTTTAAGGAATTAAAAAGATTATTTAATTCACCTTAATTTAAAATTTAAAACGGGGAAATATATGTTTCCCCGCCAAAGTTAAATAAAAAGTAAGACAATTTTTGCAGCTAATAATGCTAGTGAAACTAACATAAAAGCAGTTTTTTTGCTTAATCTTATCTCAACCTTTAGTTTGATAATCATTAAAGTTACTCTACTATTATCAAACCTACATGTAGGTTTAATTAAAACCCTTCTTTTACGACGTTTCATGCTCGTCGCTTATGAGTTATGATTAA
>JAJYDF010000026.1 GCA_021777765.1 Pseudomonadota bacterium
GAAATAATCCTACCTCAGCAAGATATTACTCTCTATTATCCCGATCGATTCAAAACCGTTGTTTCTCCCCTTTATAAATTTGACATCAAATTTTTTTGTTATATGCGAGTCTATCTTGATGGATCGGTTTTGGATATTTGTAATGATCCTGATATGCAAGAATATTTTTATTATAAAAGTGGATGGTATAAAAAGTTTTCACCTCTTTATGCTAACGCCAATATTCACTCGACATTTATACTAGATAAAAGTTTTATAGATCCTGATTGGCTTAATACGGAAAAACAATTATTCGATATTGAGTATGTGATGTTTTATATCACTAAAAAACCTCAATACACTGAATATTGGCAGTTTGGCACGAAAACTGACAATCATAAGATCATTAATTTTTACATGCAGAATACCGAACTCTTAAAAGCATTTATACAATATTTCGAATTTGAAGCGAGAGATTTAATTGAACTAGCGGAGAAAAATAGATACAAAATTATAAGCTTGAATAATAAAAATAATCATGATCCACTGGTAATGATCCCCGATGATAGAGAAGTACAGTCAACCATTAATAAATTGTTGAAAAACATTCCAGAGAAATACCAATTATCTGCTAAAGAAATTGAATGCCTGAAATTAAGTGCTCATGGTGCTACCGCAAAAGAAATTGCTAAAGAATTAAGCATTAGTTATCGAACTGTTGAAAAGCATTTTGAAAATATGAGATTAAAAATTGGCATCAACAAAATTACTAGCATTATTCAAAAAGCACAGGAATTAGGCATTATTTAACTCGTTTCATTATCTTTCGGCAACGGTTCAAATAATGTTTCTATATCTTCCAAATTAAATCCTGTTTGCACTTCACCTTGATGGCTTAATAAATTATCTAACAACGCCTGTTTATGTTGTTGCAATTCTAATATTTTTTCTTCCACTGTACCGCTGGTAATTAATTTATAAACAAATACTATTTTATCTTGACCGATACGATGTGCGCGATCGGTAGCTTGTTTTTCTACGGCAGGATTCCACCAGGGATCATAATGAATCACAGTATCAGCTGCAGTTAAATTTAATCCGGTACCGCCGGCTTTTAAACTGATTAAAAATAAATTCACTTTCCCTGTTTGAAATTCATCGATAGGCGTTGCACGATCTTTAGTTTTACCCGTTAATTTCACATAATTAATTTTTTCTTTTGCCAATTCCGTTTCAATTAATTCTAACATTTCGGTAAATTGCGAGAACAATAATATACGTCGTCCTTCCGCTAATAAATTAGGCAACATTTCCATTAACATGATTAATTTAGCTGAACCTGCTGCAAATTTTTCCGCAGATGACATTTTTAATAAACGCGGATCACAACACGTCTGACGTAATTTTAATAACGCATCCAAAATAATAATTTGGCTATTTGCAATACCGCGCGCTTTAACAATTGTTGCGACTTTTTCATGTAAAGCAACGCGAATACTTTCATATAAATCACGTTGTTCACCTTCTAACTCAACAGCGCGTAACATTTCAATTTTGGGAGGTAATTCTTGCAATACTTGCTGTTTAGTTCGTCGCATAAAAAATGGTGAAATACGTTGCCATAAACTCGCACTGCGTTGCAAATCATGTTGTTTTTCAATAGGCACTCTAAATAATCGTTGGAATTGTCTGTGGTCACCTAATAAACCAGGTATTAAAAAATTAAATAATGCCCATAATTCGCCTAAATGGTTTTCCATAGGTGTACCCGTCAAACATAAGCGATGGCGGGCATGTAATTTTTGTACAATTTGATTAATTTTGGTACGAGGATTTTTAATAAATTGCGCTTCATCAATAATTAATATGTGATAATCATGCGCAACTAAAATATCTTGATCACGAATTAATAATTGATAGGTAGTAATGATCACATCAAAATCTTTAATCGTTGAAAAATGCGGTTTTCTATCGGTGCCATGTAACGTTAATATTTTTAAAGAAGGCGTAAATCGTTGCGCTTCTTGGCGCCAATTGACCATTAAACTGGTCGGTGCTATCACTAAACTGGGTCTATCCATACGTTTATTATTTTTTTCAATTAATAAATGGGCTAATGCTTGGACTGTTTTACCCAAGCCCATGTCATCGGCTAATACACCACCTAATTCAAATTCACGTAAAAATTGCAACCAATTTAATCCATCTTGCTGATAAGGGCGTAATTCTGTGCATAAACCTTTTGGTGGTTCTACTTGCACAATACCTTTAAATTGACTGAGTCTTTCACCCAAAATACGTAATCGCTCTCCACCTAACCAACGTAATTTCGCAGCATTTAATGCTTGTTCTAATAAATGTAATTGCGCAATACGTAAACGGGCCATTTTTAATTTATTTGCGCCGGTTAAACTGTCTGCTTCATATAATTCAGTTAATACATTAAAAATACTGCGTAATCTGGCTTTAGCAATGGGTAATAATCGTCCATCCGGTAATTGTACTAACCAGGGTTTTGTATCATCTGCCATTTTTTTAATAAATGCTTCGCGATGATGATTATATTGGTTTTGAATTAAATCCACTAAAATAGGCAATAAATTAATTTTTTCATTATCAACGGTAATGCCTAATTCAAAATTAAACCATTGTTGCGCTTTATTTTCATCGATGCCGTAATACCATTCATCAGCTTGTTGAACTACACGGTAAGGATAAGTTTCATCGATAACAACTTGCCAGCCTAATTCTCTTAATTGGGTCACATCAATTAAATTAAAATCTAATTGTGTTTGCGGTTCATCCATATCACGAATTAACCAATAATGATCATATTGCTTATTATTTAAATTTAAATGCGTTGCTTGATGTAATGGAATTAAACCACGTTGTTCTAATTCATGTTGCGCATCATGTTCAAATTCAAAATCACGCGGCATGGTAATTAATTCATCTTTGGCGACATAACTGGCTGTATTTTTCACATCACCATAATCAACATGAGCCATTTCATATATAAAAGATAATTTTGCCAGAGGTAAACGTAGCCAGTGTGGTTTATCGACTAAATCATCAGTCGGTTTTAATTCAACTTCAGCACTGAATAATCGTAATTCGGGTAATGGTTTTACGGTATGTTTACGTATTTTGCTGAACTTTTTTGGTTGAGGCGGAGGCACTTTGACTAAATTGGCATACATTTGTTTCAGTTGATCGGGTTTTAATGCTGGTGCATTTAATAATGCGCCGACAATTGCAGGGTCCATACCTGTTTCTAATGGCCCACATAATAAATGTTCATGATCGATATACCAGGGAGGCGTTAAAGGTAAAACAGTCGTTGATCCGCCAGGAACACGACAATGTAATTTTTGCGCACCACCAGTCTCAGTGATCCATGATAATTGCGCTTGTTTTACAGATCCTGGTTTGAGTGGCGACGTACGATGCGATCCATAATGACATCGCTCTGTTTCAATAATTTGATGCAATAATTCTGCACCATGCGCGCCGTACAATGAAAAAATTGTTTCAGTAGGCACTAATTCATTTTCTAATTTTGAGGACGCCAACCAATAACAAATATGTCGATCTGCTGCAGAAAATGCAGGACTTTGACGCAAATGCTGATAATCGAAATGCTGGGGTTTACCATATTCACCATTTTTTAATAAATGCACCAAACACACTTCAATTTGAATAGTGAATTTAGGTTGATTGATTAAAGTCAGTAAATAAATGATTTGTTCTGATGTTTCTGTGACCATACGAATAATGGGATCTTTATCAGAATCAGTTTCAAAAATATCACGCATCTTTGCTTTCCACTCATTATAGAGAACAGACTATTATAACGCTTTATTCTGTAAGATACACTGACTTTGTGCGCCCTTAGCTCTTACTTGTAAACGCCATTCTTCATTCATTAAATTGATTACTAGTTTTGTGTTACCTTGTGAGGAAGAAGCTGCATTAATAATGCATGCACTGTGTAATAAAATTGTGTTAATGTGCTCACCAATGTGTATTTGGACAAAATAAAAGTAGCTCAGGAGGAGTTATGAAGATGCCACATTGCGGTGTTTCTAAATTACTAGGATTAGTTTTGTTAATTAACAGTGTTTCTTCCTTTGCTACACCTGATTATTTCCGTATTAATTTACCCAGCAATACTAATAAAGAATCTCCTATTACATTTTATTGTACGGCTATTCCCAATAAAACAAAGAACCCACGTATACTGATGAGTAATAGAGCACAAATGACAACGGGTTTTAAAAATCGGAATCCCAATGCAGCAGGGCAATTAATTATTTATGCTAATTATCTCAATCAAGTTTATTTTAAAACTTATCAAGATCCGCAAGAACTCGATATTCCGGGTTACGTACAAGCGATAGGGACAGGTGAAGTCGATATCACATGTACATTAGGTGAAGGTGAAGGTCGGTCATTAATAGCAGGTGATTATGGTTAAATTTAAACAATTTACTTCATCATCTATTACTACAGCGATCTTTATTATTATTTTTATAATGATTGGCATAAATTATTGTTCAGCTAATAATGATACGCAAAATAATTATATTAATACCGCTTATAGAAAATTACCCAATCAGTTAGGATTTTATCAGCATATAAAGTTTATCTCTGATGATAATATTGATGTTGATGAAATTACATTATCAGGTAATTATCACGCCACCGTTTTCCAACAAGATGCTGTCAATCAGGATAGCGCTAAATCAATTGCGGAATTAACGCAACAATTACATTATTTGATTGGAATTAATGGTGGTTTTTATACACCGAATTTTAAACCAGTTGGTTTGTTTATTATACATCGAAAGATGCTCCAACATGCAGCCCATGATCCATTAGCCAACACCTGCATACATGTTGATGAAAAAGGGAAATTATACCTAGAAAATAAAATTGATAATTGTTTGAATGCTGACTATGCGATGCAAACTGGTCCAATGCTTATTAAACAGGGGAAAATAAATCCACAAATAGAGACTCTTTCACCTCAATTATTAAAATTAAAATCATTTTTTGATCCGCATTATCGGACTATCTTGGCATTAACTCAGGATAAAAAATTAATTATTATGGTGACCTCTCCCGCAACGCTTTCTCAGATATCAAATTTATTAATCAATGATCCGCTTGCCTTTGGTGTAAAAAATATTTATACCGCAATTGATCTCGACGGTGGAGTTTCTACAGGCATGCGTATTAATTTTGAGAATAATCCGTTTGATTTTTCTGAAATAAGATATGTGAAAACTTTTGTGTTTTTTAATTGAACTTAATATTCAATTTTAATTTGCTCCATGAACTACTATCTTTCATTAATTGTGCCCAACCACTGATTTGCGGGTATTTTTATACACTTTGGCTCAATTGCGTGTATTTCTATACATTTGCGAACATTTTTATACAGACATCCATTAATCCGGCTATTTTTATACACCCACCCGCCTTTTTTGTTCTCAAAACGCACTGATAATCACACTTTTACCCCCAAAACATACTCGATATCACATTATTGGTACCTAAAACGTGAAAATTTTCACGTTTTAGGTACCAATAATGTGAAAATGAATAGGTGTATTAGGTGTTGTTAATAGTATCGCGGTCATTTTTATACAGATACCCTAAAATACGGGTGTTTTTATACATATGCGTGCGTTATTATACATATCCTGCCAATCGCGGTTGTTTTTATACGAGTGCGGGCAATTTTACACTTAATTGACTGATAACGGGCATTTTTAAGCGATGCAAAAGGGCAAATAATGGACAGAATTCCTATTGGATACACTGCAATATGTGAACAGCTCAGACTTAAAGTCATCCCACACTTTAGGGAATCATATATTGCTAAATTGGGGAGAGGCAAAACCATTATAGATAATCATCATGAGATCCATATCTATCCCAAAAACTATGCATTAAAGGATGAAAAAAATCTATTAGCAAATCTAGAATTTGCCTTGAAATACGATGGCATCAATTTAGAAATTATCAAATTATGTTTCGAAAAAATTACAAAAAATGAAATTACCAATCATATAAAGAAACAACCTACGGGCAGCTATTCAAGAAAAATATGGTATCTCTATGAATTTTTGATGGGCACTCGACTCAATCTCAAAGATTGTCAAAGAACTAAATATGTAGATTTACTTGATCCCAAAATGTATTTCACAACACAAGGCGTTAAAAGCCCTCGACATGCCATCAATAATAATTTATTAGGTAACAATCAATTTTGTCCTTTTTTCCGACAAACTGAATTATTAAATAAATATATTGAAATGCGTTTAGACGAAAAGGCAAAGCGACTATTACAAAAATACGATCCCTATCTCATCGCCCGTGCAGTAACTTATCTTTATACGAAAGAAACCATGTCGTCATATCAAATAGAACGAGAGCAGCCAGATAAAAATAGAATGACACGATTTATAAATATGTTACAGCAAGCACCAACGATTGAATCTTTATCAAAAGAAAAATTAATCGAATTACAAAATGTCATCGTTGACTCACGATTTCAAGATGTTGATTATCGGTATACTCAAAATTATGTGGGAGAAAATATTAATCCCTATTATCAAAAAATACATTATATTTCACCCAAACCAGAAGATGTTGTAGATATTATGGAAGGATGGCTCAATTCTTTAAATAGAATGATATCAGCACAAATCCATCCGGTTATTATTGCAACAGCAATTTCATTTGGATTTGTTTTCATTCATCCCTTTGAAGATGGTAATGGAAGAATACATCGTTTCTTAATCCATTATATTTTGTCAAAAACTAATTTCACTCCTAAAAATACCATATTTCCAGTATCATCAGTCATGTTAAAAAATATGAGAGATTATGACAAAACGCTTGAAGCATTCTCTACACCATTATTATCAGTGTTAACAGATTATGATTTAACCAATGATGGCATTTTGACTGTCAAACAAAACAGTAAATTGTTATATCAATATATTGATTTTACTCAAATGGTTGAATATTTATTTGGCTGTATCGCGGAAGCAATTGATAAAGATTTTAAAAACGAAATTGAATTTATAGCCAATTACGATAAAGCAAAAAAGGCTATTCAAGATATTATTGATATGCCTGATAATAAAATAGATTTATTAATAAAATTTATTATGCAAAATAAAGGTAATTTATCTGAAGAAAAACGAAAGAAATTTTTCTCATTGTTGCGTAAAGATGAGATTATTCAAATAACTAAAGTAGTCAGCGAATATATGCTTTCACATCAAAATTAAACACTTCTTTCCATCTGCAACGTTTAATTCTGCGCAGGATTAATCGGCGCATCAGGATTTAGCATATAAGTATTTTGTTGATTAGTTGCGATATTATCGGAGGGAGGTAAGGCATTAAATGGCATATTATTATTAGCAGCCATCATTTGTGCATTATTATTTTCAGAATTATTATTTACTGCGTTAGCATTCGCTGCATTATTATTCATCGCATTTGTATTCACTGCATTTTTATTCGAATTATTTTTTCTCAATGAATTGTTATACGCATTATCATCAGCTGAAATATATTGCTGTTCTTCATCAGGCTGCACATTCATTTCATTTTGCAATGCTTGGTGAATAGGATCTTGTTGTTCTTGCACTGGTTGTGGCTGCGTTGTGGCTTGCGAGACTTGTGGCGAATCAGATGCGGATTGCACAGCAGGTGCAGCAGTTTGCGAGATGGGTTGTGAAGGATTTTGTTTATGCGCCACTAATACTGCAATAACGGATTGCTCATAATCACTGCGTAAAATAGGTAAACTGTTATAAGTTGTTAAAACATCTTGGCAGGAAAACTTACGCATCACGGTTGATTGATTTGATAGCATGTTCGCCACAGCTTTATCAAATTGGGAATCAGCATCTGCTTCATCAGATGCATCTGATGACATGGCTTTAATGGCCTCTTTAGATCGTGCGGTCAGCACTGAAACATCTTGGCCACATTGTTCAGCAGCGCCAGCAATATTACCTGCTTGTAATGCAAATTGATTGGTTATGTCGTCAGCATAGGCTGAGAGAGAAAATCCCACGGATAATATCATTAATAAATACTTATACATGTTTTATGTCCCTATTGAGCTCCGTTAGCGATGCTCATTTTGACAAAAATGTATTGCCAAAGTCTAGAAATATCATATTATCCACAGGTTATAGCTATAAAGAGTAATTGAAATCATTATAATGAGAATTGTATATTGAGGCAGAATGTCAAAACGCTTAACCATCCACAACCCACAACAAGAAATTAAACAATTTAATCATCGCATGATCGTTATTGTGATTTTAATTGCAATATTAGTCATGATTTTGCTTGGCCGTCTTTTTTATTTGCAAGTGATACAACATGAGGTGTTTAGTACACTTTCAAGACAAAACTTATTAAATGTTGCGCCCATTGATCCTAACCGTGGTTTAATTTATGACAGAAATGGGGTATTACTCGCAGAAAATGTTCCCGTATTTAGTTTAGAAATATCTCCAGAACATGTAACGAATTTAAAACAAACCGTTGCTGATTTATCACAAGTTATCTCTCTATCACCCACTGATATTCAAGAATTTTATAAAGCATTACATCAACAACGGCATTTTACGAATACTGTGCCTTTGAAAATGCAATTAACGGATAATGAAGTCGCACAATTTTCAGTGAATCAATATCGTTTTCCCGGTGTTAGCGTTCAAGCACATTTATTGCGTTATTATCCTTTTGGATCGGTAATGGCGCCGATATTAGGTTATGTGGGCAGAATTAATGCTGCGGAATTAGCACAAGTTGATCCCACTAATTACAGCGGATCCAATTATATTGGTAAAGTGGGCGTTGAAAAATATTATGAACCGCAATTGCATGGCATGGTGGGTATACAACAAGTCGAAACAGATGCAGGCGGACGTGTCATTCGCGAAACAAAAAGCACACCAGCAACACCTGGCAATAATTTATATTTAACAATTGATAGTAAATTACAATTAGCTGCACAAAAAGCATTAGGCGATCAAAATGGATCCATTGTTGCAATTGATCCACGTAATGGTGAAATTCTTGCGATGGTGAGTAATCCCAGTTTTGATCCCAATCCATTTGTAAAAGGAATTAGTAATGATGCTTATCAAGCATTACAAAAAGATCCGAATAAACCGCTTTATAATCGTGCTTTACGCGGCATATTTCCGCCTGGGTCGACTGTAAAACCCTATCTTGCTTTAGAGGGATTAGCATCCGGCGTAATTAATACGGCATTTAAAATATTTTGTCCTGGATATTATCAATTGCCAGGTAGTTCACATATTTATCATGACTGGCGCAAACAAGGTCATGGAACCGTTAATGTGGAAACAGGCATTATTCAATCATGTGACGTGTTTTTTTATACCTTATCCAATCGTTTAGGCATTAATCGTATTGATGATATTTTCAATAAATTTGGATTTGGACAAGATACGGGCATTGATACTTCAAATGAAATTGCAGGTCTTGTGCCTTCACCTGCTTGGAAAAGACGTGTGCATGGTGAAGCTTGGTATCCAGGTGATACATTAATTACCAGTATTGGACAAGGTTATTTATTAGTTACACCATTACAATTAGCTGTTGGTGTGAGCATTTTAGCGGATCGCGGCATTCACTATAAACCACATTTATTATTAAAATCACAATTGCCCAATGGATCCTTTGTGATGAATAAACCCATCACATTACCACCAGTGCAATTACCCAGTGAAGATTGGGATATTGTATTAAATGCAATGCATGAAGTGATTACTGATCCGCGAGGCACGGGTTATCATGCAGGTCATGATGCAGCATATGGATATGCAGGAAAAAGTGGTACCGCACAAGTATTTACTATTAAAAATCGTGCTACTTATAAAAATAATGCTTTGCCATTAGCGTTACGCGATCATTCTTGGTTTGAAGCATTTGCACCGGTTGATAAACCACAAATTGCTGTGGCAATTATTGTTGAACATAATTCAGAACACGAAGCGGCCTTTTTAATGCGTCAAGTTTTGGATGATTATTTTTATCCGAATGGTCCGCCGAAAGCTGCGCAAACTGGTGCGAATACGACGAATAATCAGAATACACAGCAAACAGATAAATTAAATAAAAATAAAACGCATTTGATAAATACAATTGCAGCCAATTCGCAAACACAAAATTAATTCATTGCCTCCTTCTCCCGCTTGCGGGAGAAGGAAAAAAATATAAGGTTTTTTATATGAGATTATTTAATTTACAAAACCAATGGCGCAGCCAAACCAATCGATCCGTATTACAAAAAATGCATTTAGATTTGGCATTATTAATTAGCTTATTATTATTAGGTGCCTGCGGTTTAATTATTTTATATAGTGCTAGCAATCAAGATCTAAACGCAATGACACAACAAGGTATACGTTTTATTTTGGCATTCGTCTGTTTATTTATTCTCGCACAAATTCCACCGACACAATATTTACGATTAGCACCCTGGTTATATGCCATAGGTGTTTTTTTATTACTCATCGTATTAGGCACTGGAATAATTAGTAAAGGCGCACAACGCTGGTTAAGTTTAGGATTATTTAAATTTCAACCATCCGAATTAATGAAAATTGCTGTGCCATTAATGTTAGCGTGGTATTTACATGAACAACAATTACCCCCTAGAAAAATTGCATTATTAGTGTGTGCAATATTAATCGGCATACCTGCTGTATTAACTGCAGTTCAACCCGATTTAGGTACTGCATTAATTATTGCCAGTGCAGGTGCAGGAGTAATTTTATTAGCAGGAATTAGTTGGCGATTATTATTATTGTTATTGATTTTAGCAGTGATATGCACACCATTATTATGGCACCACATGCATTCCTATCAACAAGCACGCGTTTTGACATTTTTAAATCCTGAACGTGATCCATTAGGCGCTGGTTATCATATTATTCAATCAAAAATTGCTATTGGTTCAGGCGGAATATTTGGTAAAGGTTGGTTAAATGGCACGCAATCTCATTTAGATTTTTTACCTGAGCATGCCACTGATTTTATTTTTGCCGTCTGCGGTGAAGAATTTGGCTTAAGTGGTGGCATTGTTTTATTAACATTATATTTAACTGTCATTGGACGTGGTTTATATATCAGCACAAAAGCGCAAGATACTTTTTCTCGATTATTAGCGGGTAGTTTGTCATTAACATTTTTCTTTTCAATGTTTATTAATATGGGGATGGTTACTGGAATTTTGCCGGTTGTTGGATTGCCATTACCACTGGTAAGTTATGGTGGAACTTCTATGGTGACATTAATTGCGAGTTTTGGGATTTTGATGTCGATACATACGCATAGGAAATTGGTAACAACTTAAATGACATCCTTTGAACTACCGAGGATTGCTCGGTAGTTGCCTTCTCATCAACTTCTCCATCTTTATAGCTATTTTTCAGATGTAAACCATTATTGTCAGTGGTAATATCAAAAATATCTGATATCATTTTTTGTGTTAATCACAAGGTATCATTTCTAATTTTTGTTAATTCCGTCATTGATTGTAACATCCCATTCAGCCATCTCTTTACGAAGTTTACTATTGCGCTCAACTGCTCGAGCACATTCATATAACATATTTTCACATCTTAACACCTCTTCTTCTATTAATTTTATAATAACCTCTTTTCGTTGATGTTTTGGGAAAGTTGAACATAGCCTAGAAGCTAATTGTTCAGGAATTGACAAAAGTATTTTTACCATAAATCTTAAACCTTATAATATTGCTCAATATTACGCTTTATTTTACTATCATCTTCATTTTGAATTGTTGCAAACCTACAACAGGTGCCTTTCTATTTAATTACCCTGATTTATAAATATTTTTAATTTGCCTTGACATGCTAGATAAGGCTGTGCCAGATAGTTGCATTATATCAAACTTAATTAACTACTATGCATTAATAGTGTATTTATATTCAGTGTACCAATCTTGATAATAATCTGAAAAATCTGGCAACCCCTTTGTCATCTCATCATAATTTATTTGATTCTTTTTACAATATTCTTTTATATATTCACGATTACTTTGATAAATCATTGCTTTTCTCAAAGTCTCTCCCTCTGAAATTAACTTATCCAGATCTTTTTTATATCTTTCCAAATTGTTCATCTATTAACAACTCCTTGTTGATAGCAATGTACATATTAGACCAATCATTTTTTCTTTATCTTTTGGAGAACTTTCCGCAATTAATAATGTTAATGCTGTTAATGCAGGTGGAGTAATTTTTTTTACATCAAGAACTTTTGCATAACTTAAAAACCAAATAAAAGCATATGCACCGCTTCTTTTATTTCCATCAATAAATGGATGGTTCTTAATTATAAAATAAAGAAGATGCGCTGCTTTTTCCTCAATGCTAGGATATAGTTCTGTACCAGCGAATGATTGAGAATAGTTGGTTGTAATACGACTTTTATTAATGGTATAACCTTTAAGAATATGCTCTTTAAGGATTCTGGTAGCCCATTGACGAAATCTAGCCCCTTCTTGTGACTTGACCCTACCGATATAACTACATCCAAGTTATATGTTTTTACTGGTTTATCGGAATTTGCAATGTGCAAATTTTGCACATTGCTTTTCTCGCTCAACTCACCTTCTTTAAATACATTTTGTATGTGTTTGGTAATAACTGACCGGTCACGACCGAATAACTTTGTCATTTGATCTTGAGTAAGCCAGACAGTGTCATCATCAACTAAGACATCTAATTCTATATTTCTATTTTTAGATTGATACAACACCACTTGTTGAGTTTGTTGATTTGTCATGATTGCTCCTTTACGCTCTATATTCTAATACGCCCGCGTAAACCCACCATCCAACACAATATTCTGTCCTGTTAAATGTTTACTTGCTTCTGATAACAACATAAATTCGATCATATCCACGATTTCATTCAGGTTTGCATATTTCCGCAATGGGACATTTTCTGTGCGTTGAGATAATAATTCTGAAAAAGAGATATTTTTATCTTCACTTTCTTTATTTAATTTCTGTATGAATTTATTAGTCATTACGCCACCTAATGATAAGGTATTAAATCGCACGCCTTCTGAGCCATAAGTATCGGCTAATGTTTTAATTTGGCCTTGCCAAGCTGTTCTTAATACGCTGCTTGTAGCGTATTTAGTCAGTGGTTGTTTTGAAGTAATGCCAGAAATAAGTACGACGGATGCTTTTCTTTTAATTAATGCAGGAATTAAATCTCTAATTAATGCGCTCGGACCGATGAAACTTCTGTTAAACATGTCTGACCAAACATTATCTTGTGGTAAGCAGTCCTCTGTAACTGGCGGTTGTGGTGGCATAATGACAAATCCATCTACACCTTCTGTAGTAATATTTAATAATTCAGCATAGCTTTTGGGATCACTAAAATCTGAAGCTACATAATTCACTTTAATTTGATATTCTCTTTTAAGTAAATCAGATAATCCATGAAGTGTTTGATAATCTCGCGCGGTAATAATGAGGTGGTGTCCTTTTTTTGCAATGTATTTACAAAGTTCCGTACCAATTGCACCAGTCGCACCTGTGATTAAAATTGTTTTCATATTAAATCCTTAATTTTATAAATCAGTTTTAAATCCATTTAATAAAATAATCATCTTATTTATTATTATTTTCTTTTTGAACTGCTATGGGATCCTTGATTGGGATTTTTAATTTCAATATTTTGTTTAGGAATAATCGATTCTTTTTTTAATCCATTCACAAATTCGCTCATTGCTGCTTGCAAGAATATTGCTTTTGAGACAGCGGGTGAAAATCTGTTTTCAGCAACCTCTAATATCCAAGGAAATGTATTGATAATTTTTAATAACGCAAGTGCGCTGGAAGAATAATCTCCTGTTTTCCAACGCGTTAACGTCCTTGCTGGTAACTCAAATACTCGCTCAATATAAGCCATAGACATGCCATTATTATTTAAATCTTCAAGGATTTGTTTAACCAGAGTATTCTCAGCCTGATTTTTTGCATCCATATAAAACTTGTCAGATTCGTGAAAAAAATCGCCCATTTCCTTACATGATGCACATTTATAAATTATCTCTTTAAAAACAAATTCAGTTCCCATCGAAAGTTGTCCAGTACTTTCTTTTTCAATTCGTGAAATATGTTTGGATCCACATATAGGACATACTCTCTTGCTCATAACGAATATCGCCTCATCTAATGTAAATTATCTGATCTTCTTATGTCATTTTTAAATGCTAGATTTCTCATATCCGGATTTGTATTCTTCTTGAAAGATTTGATTATCCATTTTTTTGTATCTGATCGAAAAAAATAGGCAATATATCCATGCGCAGGACCAGTATAGAAACCCCACGCATCTACCATTATAGTTTTGGATTTATCAGGGTTGTTTTCCCATTTTTTACTATTAATAAAATAAGGGGATTCAAGCCCATTACAACTTATAAAATCTAAAAGTCTTTGAGGAGTATCAAGATTAAAATCAATTCTGGCATCATTTTTCGCATCAAAAAGAACAATTACTCTTTTTGAACCATATGAGCAATCAACCAAAAATTCTTCTAACTTATAATAGGGCATGCTCAATCAAGTATTCTTTCTAATTATTTGAACTGTATTGAATAGTATCATTTTTAATATAAAAATGCAATTATTCATTACCATTTAAAATAATCCAGACACTATGAAGGGATGTGATTTAAAACCGATAAAAATGCTAAGCCTCCATTACTTTGTTGGCAAAATTAACAACAAAGCCAATGGCAAAGGAACGACGGAAATATCATTTAATTGTTCGTATTGCTGATTTTTACCTAAAATAAGACTGTTAGGATATTTAGTGATTTGTTTGAGATCTTTACTGCGTAATTCATCACTCCATTTAATTTGCACAGGCCAAAAATGTTTTTGTTTAATATAAGCAATATCTACTTCACCGGTTGATTTGATGTAATAAGTTGGAAAATGTCGTTGAAATTGGGTGGCGACACAAGCTTTAACTAATTGCGTACATAATTGTGGATCATTTAAAGCGGCTACGACTTGTGTTTGATAAGGATCTGAGGTGGGCCATAACCATGCACGTAACGCATGAAAAATAAAAGGATCAATAAAAGCCAATTTACGGGGTTTTTTAGGTGCAGGTAATAATTTATCTTCTAATAATGCTGATTGGATAAATAATACATCCATATAAGCTAACTCAGTAATATAATCAGCAATGGTTTTAGGGTGATCGATTGAAATGTCTCTGACTAATGCTTGCCAAGTTACGGGAAAATTATAACGTTTAATAATACACATTAATATTTCACGTAAATTTTGTTCTTGTTTGCCGCGTTTTAACATATCACCACGCACCCAATCAGAATACGTCATCAAGGTCGCTTTAGAAATTTTTTTATGTTTTGCCAAATCGTTTATCGCTGTTAAATAACCACCGTGTTGTAAATAATGTTGAAACTCTTCAAATAGAGCCGTCATTTCACTGCTGCTAATTGTTTTTTCTTTTAATGATTGCGGTAATTTATTTTTGAGCTTTAATACTTCGGCAAAAGATAACGGATATAAATGAAAATTGATGATTTCTTTTTTGCTGACGTTTTTTGGTAGTAATTTAGGTGTTTCATAGACTAAAACAGAATCAGATCCACTTAATAATAGTACGGTGTTTTGTAGCAATCCTTCAGAAATAGCACGCTTGATGACCATTTCCCAATCAGTAATGTAGGTGATTTCATCTATCAATATATATTTAACGTCTTCAAGCGGCATCACATCGAGTTGGACTTGTAATAATTGCCATAAACTCTGCGCATCAGGAATTAAATCACAAGACATAAATGCAATGTTTGCCGGCTTAATTCCTTGAGCAATTAATTTGGCAATCCACTGTTTAAGAAAAGTCGTTTTGCCGCTTTGCCGCCCTCCAGTTAAGGTATAAATTCCAGGCTTATTAATAGGAAAGCGTTCTAATAAAGGGGACTGAAAAACATAGGTTTGCTTTTTAAGATGGCGCAACTGCGGGTCCCGATCGGCAAATTTTTGCGGATCTTCTAAGTGTGTATTGTGGGGAAAGAAACGATTGTCCATGATGGCAGTATAATAGGTGACCCTAGTTTGATCAATGGCTAATGATCAAATTTGATCAATAATCAAACAGAGCACAAAACCCTACAATCTTTTACATCAGAGCACTGTAGTTAAAATTAAATTTAAGGGGTAAATTATCTCTTTTTATAGACATAACCGCCGGTAGTTGAATAGCTGGTGGGCTGTGTATCTTTAGGCGGGATTTCTAAATTTCCTCTAAAACTGGTGTTAGGAAAATAAGTTCTTTTAGAGCGAAATGACACAAATTTAAAAGTATCTTTATTAGTTGTTGATTGATTGGAAGTGGGTAAAACATTTGAATCTTTACGGGATGTATTGTCGGTGTTAGCAGACATTTTTCAATAAACTCCTAAGTGTTAAACAATTTACTTTTTACGGTATGAATTTAATCAAAGTATCAACAGCCAAATAATTATAGCATAATAATTAATTATGCAAGATTAAGTAAAACCCAGACACGTCGCTGCACTCCTTTGTCCGAGCTACATAAATGATTATTTATTTTGTCTACGACAGAAAGATAATCAATGTATTTAGATTTTGTAATATTTTTTGTCATTCTTTTAAACCACCCTCATCCGCCTTCGGCACCTTCTCCCGCAAGCGGGAGAAGGAAAAAAAAGAGTGTGAATTTTATTTATTGCTGCTGGTTAATCCTTGAATAATTGTTGTTGTATATTGTTGCGGATTTAATCCTGTCATGCCTGTAGTCATTGATAAATTTTGACCAGCTGTTGTTGCATTTTGATCACGATTTAATCCCCATGTCATTGCTGCGGCATAACCATTTTGTTGCGCCCATGTTGCAATTGCTGACGCTAATTGTGGTGTCACAATTTTTTGATCATCGGCATAGCCAATCATAATGCCATTGCTTAACATTTGTTTTGCTGTAGTAGCATTATTTGTCCAATCTTGAAGAATAGCTTCCGTGGCTTGCATATTTTGTATGTAACAATTATTAGCCATATTATTTGTAGTATCCGTATAACTACATTGTGAAACGGGTGGCGTCCAATATTGATCATAATTCATTAAATTCACATAATTTAATGCATTTTCTTGATAAAGTGCTTGCCCTAATGTTTGCATCGCTGGTGTAAATCCTGCTGAACCAGAGGATGGAATTGTTAAACTGATTTGTAAATTCGATAATTGTTGTTTAATTATTTTAACAATATCTGGCAATCGAGATCCTGTACCTGCTTCAACATCAAAATCAATTCCATCTAAATTATATTGCTTAATAAAAGTAATATATTGTTGTGCGACTTGTTGATCAGTTAATTGCGCATCATCCCATGGATATCCTGCTGTCGCGCCACCAGAACTTAATATAACTTGTGTTCCTTGTTTATGCATTGTCGCGACATCTTGCGCAAATTGATTTTCATCTTCCAATTGCAAATTAATGCCACTATTGTTTTCATTTTCCAAGGCAAATGCGACAAATACTTGATTAACGCCTTTTGGCACATCACTTAAATTAGGATATTGATAAGCAGAATTTCCTTGCGCCCAACTAAACCAATAACTGATAAATTGTGTGGAATTCGATGATTGTGAAGCTGTATTGGCGAATGATGCAGATGAAATACAAGTGCTCAATAATGCTGTTGAAATTAATAACGATAATATTGAATTATTTTTCATTATATTTACCTTGCTATGTTAATTATTAAATTAGAATTGCATATTTCGTTTTATGATGTCAATGTTTATTATTGTTGGATATCTTTTGTAATTTTCTTGATAATCTATTTGGAAGTTATATCCTTAAAAAATGTAGCCTGGGCGCAGCCAATTGAAAGCATATTTAATTTTTATATTTTTTAATAGTTCCCATTTAATTATTTAGTACTAATGGCGAAACCCGGGAACAACAATTTTTCCCGGGTTTCGTCCTTAGTTTTAAATATTATTCTTATGAAACTGAACGCATACAATTTAATTGAATTATACTTTGACTACACCCAGGCTACATTTAACTTAATCAGAATCTCATATATTCGTTAATACACTTCTTCTATAACTGTTCATTCATTGAAATAGCCAAATCAACAACGATCCGTTATAATCGTTAACCTTCAAAGTAACTCATTAAGCAGGATCTAATAATGAAATCCATTTATAAGTTAGTATTAACAGCGCTATTCATTATCATACCTACTTGTTCATATGCTGATAGCATTGATACCTCTGATCCTTGGGATCGCGCATTAAATGCTGTTTTACAAATCATGACAGGGCCAACTGCAACCACTATTGGCGCAATTGCATTGGCTGGCACCGGTTATTTATTTTTGCGTGGTCGCGTTGATGTGATGCGATTATTAGCAATAATTGCTGGATTAGGCCTTATTTTTGGCGCGCCGCATTTAGCATTATTATTGCAACAACAAGCTGGATAATGATCACTCATGGCTAAACGCGCAAATCTCATTGAGCAACCTGTTATCAAAGCATTAACTCGCACACCAACAATTGCAGGTGTTTCTTATTCTTTTTGGGCGATGATGTTATTAATCAGCACCGGTGGTATTGTCATTTTAAAATCATTTAGTTGGTTTTTTGGCTTACTAATTGGCCTTTATTTATTAGGTAGATTAATTGCACGTTATGATGTGTTATTAATGGATATCATTATTGCAAAATTATCTGAATGTCCCAGCACGCGGAATGATTCCTATTGGGGCTGCAAAAGTTATGAGCCCTGGTAATGAAACAATTATTTAAATCACACACAACTCACGAAAAATTACAGCAAAACGAGATAGGTATTTCTCGTCATTTACCTTTTGCTTATTTAGATGATCAAGGCATTGTCCGCACTAAACAAGGTGATTATTTAGTGGTGCTTAAAATAGAAGGATTATCTTGGGCCACCTTAGAAGATCATGAAGTTAATTTTGAACAAACCTTGCGCGCAAAATTATTTGCTATTATTGCAGATCCGCGATTTGCGTTATATCACACCATTATTCGCAGTAAAGCATCACCCTTATTAAATACAAAATATGATGTTATGGCTGCCGATTTATTACATCAAGATTATGTCACGCAATTACAAAATAATAATTTATTCACCAATGATCTTTATTTAACGATTGTTTTAAAAGGCAGTGGTAGCAAAGGGAACCGTATTAGCTCGCGCATTAATCAATGGTTAAGTGGGTTATCACACAATTTAAATCAACAACAAGCACAGCTTAAACATCAAGATGCCATTAAATTAATGAATGAAACCACATTGCGGATCACTACTGCATTACAAAAATATCAAGTACATCGTTTAGGATTATATAAAACTGAACGTGGTATTTATGCAGAACCCTTACAATTTTTTAGCCGTATTTTAAATTGGGAAAATGATCCTATATTAGCGGTATCTGCTGATATTGCGCATTATTTGCCTAAACGGCGTTTATTATTTGGCTATAAAGGAATTGAATCACGCGGCAATAATTTAGATGAAACAAAATATGCCAGCATGTTGTCACTCAAAGAATATCCAAGTAATACTTATCCCGGCATGTTAGATGAATTATTACAATTACCGGTAGAAATGGTCATTACACAATCATTATTATTTCAACATGCGCAAACCAGTCGCGAAGCATTAGAATTACAATTACGCCGACTACAACAAGCGCGTGATCCCGATCAAAAAGGTATTGCTTTATTAGAACAAGCATTAGGTGATTTAGTGGGTGGTGAATTTCGTTTTGGTTATCAACATTTTTCCGTCATGGTATTAAGCGATGATTTAACACAATTAGAAAAAAATATTGCTGATGTAACCAAACATTTAAGTGAATGCGGAATTGTAGCAATACGTGAGCACCTTAATTTGGAAGCCTCTTTTTGGGCGCAATTTCCAGGAAATTTTCGGTATATTGTGCGCAAGGCGTTAATTAATACTAATAATTTTGCATCACTTTGTTCATTAAATAATACGCCCGTAGGACACCGTGACGGCAATCATTGGGGTGAAGCAGTCTCTATTTTAAAAACCACCAGCCACGCACCCTATTATTTTAATTTCCATCCATTTCATTCTGATGTCGGTCATACATTAATTATGGGTATGACAGGCAGTGGTAAAACTTTATTAACTTGTTTTTTAATTGCCCAAGCATTGAAATTTAATACACGTGTTTTTTATTTTGATAAAGATCGCGGTGCCGAAACATTTATGCGGGGTATTGGCGCCGATTACAGTTTATTAGGGCTTGGCGTGAGTAGCGGATTAAATCCGTTACAATTACCTGATACACGACGTAATCGCCGTTTTTTAGTGAATTGGATTGCTTCATTATTATCTGCATGGGGCGATAATTTAACGAGCGCAGACACGGAAATTATTCATCACGCGGTACGTCTTAATTATGAAAAATTAAAACCTCATCAAAGAACTCTGACTAATTTAGCCGATGCATTTGGGCATCGTGGGCCTGGCACATTACGTAGTCGCATTGATCAATGGCACAGTGATGGTGCGTTAGCAGATTATTTTGGTGCTGAAACGGATCAATTAAAATTAAACAACCGCTTTTATTGTTTTGAAATGGGTGAATTATTAGATAAAGCCAATGATATTGCACGGCCCAGTGTTTTATTTTATTTATTTTTCCGTATTCAATTAGCGCTAGATGAAAACCCTTGGCATACTCCCACCATTATTTGTTTAGATGAAGCATGGGCCTTACTTGATAATGCGATATTTGCGACTCATATTAAAAACTGGTTAAAAACATTCCGTAAAAGAAATGCCATTGTTTTATTATTGAGCCAAGAAGTAACAGATATCAGCAAAGCAAGTATCAGCGCCAGCATTAATGCAGAAACAGTCACAAAAATTTTCTTTCCTGATAATAATCCGATAAAAGAAGTTTACCGGGATATTTTTCATTTATCGGATAGAGAAATTGCATTGTTGCAACATTATAGTACGCATAACCGTTATTTCTTGATTAAACAAGCGCAACAAACAACTGTAGCCACTTTGGATTTATCACATTTATCGCGATGGATTCCCTATTTATCGAGCAATAGTGATAGATTAAAATTATTACAACAATTGTTAGCAAAATATGGCATTAGTCCTGAGCAATGGTTAATGCATTATTTGGAGCAGGCAGAGAATTTTAAGTAGATTAATTAGGCCCTCACCCTAACCCTCTCCCTAAAGGGAGAGGGGATTAAAGAGTGCCAAATTAGTAAATAGATTTTATTTAACTCTTTTATTTATTTTTAAAACATATTAGACATGATAAATCGCGATATTTGGAAAATTTTATTATTTATTTTTTGCGGAATAATTGTTTCGCATACTTGTATTGCCACAACCGGCGAGACGGTAACTGATCCTACTTTAGAAACAACTGATAGTAATATCTATAATTTTTTAACAGGTAATATGTATCCTGCTTTAAATAACATGAATACAACGATGCAAATGGAAAACCAAACTTTGCAAAATAGTTTGACAGGATCATCTGGCATAGGCGCGGAATTAAATTCAGCAGCAGCACAAGGATTTCGTAATTGGACACCAACTTCGCAAGATTTAATGAATATGGTGCAAGAAGGTTTACAAACCGGTAGCCTTGCTGATCAAATTAAATATTATAATCAAAAATTCCATGTTCCAGCTGCAGCAGATTTAGATCCACATAATCCGCAAAGTGAAATGGCAAATTATGGTGTATTATCGGCTGTTTCTACCAATGCTGCTTTGGGTGTTGCGGATAAAGGATTTGATAATGCGGCACAAATTGAAAATCAAATAAATTTGTTATATCACTTGATTGATCAACAGCAAACCGTGAAACAAGGCATTGATTTAAATTCAGCCATATTATTGCAAATTGCTACATTACAAGCTGATTTAATGCGTTTGCAATCACAACAATTAAAAATGCAGGCATTAGGGCAAGAGCAAAATAATATAGCACGAAATTATATGGCGTCGTTTGTGCACGATGTGAAATGAAAATGATTAAAAAAATAGTATTATTAACTTTATTTATTTTTTTAACGGCCTGTTCATCATGGCAAGACTTAAAAGCACCTTGCACTTATGATTCGCGTTATGGTTGTGGTGCACCTGTGCCTATTAATCAGGGCGTTAATCCTTCACCGGTATATTCATAATGAATTTTATTACAACTTTATTAGCGCAAATTGATAATGAGATAAATCATTACATTTTTGATGTGTATCATCAGATAGTGACATCCTTATCGCTGACCTTAACCATGTTATTTATTATTTATATTGCTGGATTTGGTTGGATGGTAATAAGAGGATTAGTGCCATTATCGCCTCTTGCTGTAGCATGGCATTTATTTAAAGTGGGATTTGTTTTCGCATTTGCAATTCATTGGGATTATTTTGCTTATTTTATTGCTAATTTTTTCCTCCACGGGCCCGATAAATTATTAGCCGATTTATTAAGCGGCATTGGCTATAACTCCACACCAAACACAATTACACAAGCCATCGCACATGTTTGGCAATCGGGTAGTAATGTTTTCACAAATGTGTGGCGAGAATCCGGGCCCAATTTTTTATTAGGCAATATCTTGGGATTAATTGGTTATAGCGTTATTACCGGAATTACTGCAATTATTTTATTTTATTTAATTATGGCAAAAATTGCTTTGTCTCTATTATTAGTGTTAGCACCAATAATGTTGCCTATGATATTATGGAATGTCAGTCTTGGATTATTTAATGGGTGGTTACGATTATTAATTAAATGGTCTTTAATGCCTACCTTTATTTATACTTTTAGTGCTTTATATATTTCATTATTACAAAATCAAATCGATGTGATGTCTAATGCCAATAGCGGTCCTAATTCAGCGGATATTGCTGCATTTGTATTATTAGGTTGCATAATTATCGCCACCATTAAAACTGCCGCAAATATGGTCCACGAAATGACACGTTCAATACATATTAGCAATGCAGGCATTAATGCTTGGTTAGAAAGTTCCGGCTCTGCCATAAAAAGTTTTCGTGAAAAAGTAAGGATTTAATATGTCCACTCCCACAAAATCTACAGAAACATTTATCTCTGAAGGAAAACAATGGTTTCAAGATCGCTACGAAGCAATAAAAGTTGAACGTAATCGTTATTTCTTTTTATTACTCGTTACATTAGCGGCTTTAATTATTTCCGTTATTGCCAATCTCACACTATCACCCTTGAAAACGGCTGTTCCTTATGTGATTGAAGTCGATAAAAGCACTGGCATTACTACCATGTTAAAACCCGTTGCCACTGCAACCATGCGTGAAGACGAAGCGGTTACCGTTTATTTTTTGTATAAATATCTGAATGCACGCATGAATTATGATTGGGATTTGCGACAAAATAATGCCGATATTGTGCGCGCTTTATCTGCCGCACAAAGCTATCAACTTTATGCGCAACAAATGGATATTAATAATCCTGACAGTCCCATTAAAAAATATAGTAACCATCAAAAAATTGTGGTGCATATTATTAGTCATGCATTTCCTTACCCTAATATTGCAGAAATTCATTTTTATACCGATGTCATTGATCCAGTGCTTGCACCTGGCAGCAATATTGCATCAAATAGACAATATTGGGTGGCAACCATTAAATATGCTTATGCAAATAACGCCATCTCTTTATCCGATCGAGAGAATATTAATCCTTTAGGATTTTTCGTGACCAGTTTTCAATTAAACCAAGAAACACCAGGTGGAAATCAATAATGGTTAAAGCAAAATATTTATCACTTTTATTTATTTTAATATGTGCAGCGCCGCTGTGTAGTTATGGTGAAATAATCCCCACCAGAACCAATGATCCACATATATTTACTGCTGTTTATAATGCTAATCAAGTTTATCGTGTATTTGGTTTGCAAGGTTATACCACTGCTATTGAATTAGGTGATGATGAAAAAATATTATCCGTCAATATTGGTGATTCTTCTGCATGGTTAGTGAATGTGCAAAATAATGTGATTAACGTAAAACCAACTACTGATAATCCTGATACGAATATGAATGTGATAACTGATCGCGGCACTTATCAATTTTTACTCAGTGCGCCATCAATAACCACTGCTGTGTCACGACAACCACAACGAAATACCATGTTTTTATTACATTTTACTTATCCTGATAATTCATCATCATCCACGTTAAATAATAATTTAATTCCACCAGGCCATTTTAATCTACAATATACTGCGCGTGGCGATAATTCTATTACACCGATTTGTGTATTTGATGATGGGCATTTTACTTATTTTGATTTTGGTAATCGCAAAACCATTCCTGCTATTTTTACCGTAGATAGCAAGGGCAATGAATCATTAATTAATTATCATATGTCAGGTCGTTACGTCGTTGTAGAAAGTGTTGGACAACAATTTACACTCCGCGATGGTACTGTGGTCGCTTCTATATTTAATGAGGCAACATCATGAATGATTTGAACAATAAAAAATCCTCAATCAATGAAAAACCAGCGTTGAATATTGGTGGTGCGAATAAAAATAAATATGCGCTCATTATTTTTATAGCCATTATTGCTGCTATATTAGTGCAATATTTATTTCCACACACTGGTCATAAAAATGAATTGCCACAGGAAAATATTCAAACCGCAGAATCAGCTAATGTCGCTTTAAATTTAGGTAATAATACAACACCGCAAATTGCTGTAATGCGCACATTACCCATTCAACAAATTCACATTCCATCAGTATTACCACCTCCGAATATTGTGACTGATGAGCAAGCGATACAAGAACAACAACAACGATTAAAATCGCCTAGTTTGGTTTATTCTGCACCGGGTGTAACTTCTTCTACTGTAAGTGGCCAAACACCTTCACAAAACCCATCAGGTAATCCGAATCAAGCATTTGCTGATCAAGCTGCAAATATGCAAGTAGTAAATGTTTCTGCGAAAAAACAAATTAATCCTGATAATAAAATTCTACAAGGAAAAATTATTCCTGCTATTTTAGAAACAGCGATTAATTCTGATTTACCGGGGATGGTTCGCGCAGTGGTGAGTGAAGATGTTTATGGCGATAGTGGCAATAAAATTTTATTACCCCGTGGTACGCGATTAATTGGTTTATATAATTCTACACTCGCTGTTGGGCAAACACGCGTGATGATAGTTTGGACACGTGCAATTACACCGCAATATATTGATATTGCATTAGGATCACCTGGAATTGATCAATTAGGTGAAGCAGGTAGTACTGGTGTGGTTGATACGCATTTTTGGCAAATATTTGGTACCAGCGCATTATTATCTGTGTTAGGTGTTGCAGCGAGTTCGGTAAATACATCAAATTCAAATAATGAAATTGGTGCGTATGGTAATCCTTATCAAGCAGCGGTGAGTCAAGGTACATTAAATACTTCAAATGCGTTATTACAAAATCGCGTTAATATTCAGCCGACAATACATATCGCACAAGGAACTGCGATTCAGGTTTTTGTGGCGAGGGATTTGGATTTTTCGAATGCTTCTTAAATAATTTACGTACCCAACCCACCCCTTGATCCCCTCCAAGGAAGGGAAACTCGCGTAGATAGATTTGAGCATGTTCTCCCCTCCTTGGAGGGGATCCAGGGGTGGGTTGGGTGTGGTAAAAATAAATGAGTAACTTATGAGTTTTATATTACTAGAAAATCATTTAGAACCATTACATCAATTCTTGTCACAAGAAGATGTCAGTGAAATTTCTATTAATCGTCCACAAGAAATTTGGGTTGAACAACGCGGTAATATGACTCGGCATGAATTACCGCAATTAACATTAAGACATTTAAAAGATTTAGCACAATTAATTGCAACGTATTCTGAACAACAAATCAGCGCCGAACATCCTTTATTATCAGCGAATTTACCACAAAGCTATCGCGTACAAATTGTCTACCCTCCTGCAGTTAATGATAATACGGTAGGTATTTCAATCAGAAAACCATCATTATTAGATCGCGATTTAGCATGGCATGACGAGCAAGGTGCATTAACACCACCGGATAATTCACATCAATTACAAATTGCAAAAATTAAACAACAATTAATTGAATTACATCAAAAACAACAATATAAAGAATTTCTACATTTAGCGGTGACACAACGGTGTAATATTTTAATTTCAGGTGGCACCTCCAGCGGTAAAACAACTTTTTTAAATGCATTATTAAAACAAGTGCCACAACAAGAAAGAATTATTACCATTGAAGATGTTCCAGAAATCAAATTAACTCAGCCAAATTATTTATCGTTATTTGCCTCCAGAAATCAGCAAGGCCGTGCACGCATCGATATGCAACAATTAGTTGAAGCCAGTTTACGATTACGTCCAGATAGAATAATTATTGGTGAATTACGCTGATGAAGCATTTTCTTTTTTACGTGCAGTTAATACAGGTCATCCTGGCTCGGTTGCAACGTTACATGCAGATACACCACAATTAGCTTTTGAACAATTAATTTTAATGGTGATGCAAAAAAATCTTGGCTTGAGTCGTGATCAAATTGAATCCTATATTCGATCAATTATTGATATTGTTATTCAATTAAAAAAAGGAGAACAGGGATCGCGGTTTGTTTCGGAGATTTATTTTAAATCTTAATTTTTTCCTTCTGCTCGGAGGTTAGAAATCGTAGCCTGGGTGAAGCCATATCAAAATGCAATTAATATTAATTAAATTTTGTTTACACAAAAATATAACTTAGTTGCACTGGCGGAACCCGGGAATTAATTTATTATGTTCCCGGGTTCCGCCAGTATTCTTAATAAATTTTTATATAATCATCAAGAATTTCACATTATTGTTTTACATCATCTGGCTGCACCCAGGCTACATGTAAAAAAATAATAAATTAAGGTTTAACAATTTCCGCCAAAGTCACATTCGCAGTCATTACCAATTTATTCGCCACTGTTAAAGGCGCAGCTGCGGGAGCAGCTTCATTTGCAGCGCCAGCCATCATGGTCATTTTCATCATGGGTACAGGCGGTTGGGGCGCACCTGATTCAGAAAAATCTATTTCATGTACCACATATTTTTGGTTTGTATAAACTTTATTAATGGTATCTAATTCACTCTGAATTTTATTATATAAATCACTTCTTAATTGCGAACGTACAGCTTCTAATTCTGCAGTACTTGGATTAAATGCAATGTTTTGTACTGTAAATGTCTCTCCAGGATGGGTCAGCGCTTTTGAATCATCACGTATTTTCGATAATGCTGTCTCTGGCAATCTTGCTTGTGCAACCACATATAATTGCTCTAAACCCGAAGAATTTTGCGTACGATTAAATTGAATGATATGCCAATCTGTTTTGGCTAATTTATTTAATTTATCTAATATATCTGCGTGCGCTGAAGCCAATTGATTTTGATCTAATGTCGCATCAACACTTACAAAAACATCTGCATTTTGGGTACTGACCCATTGTTCAGAAGTCATGGTCAACGTAATTTGATTCAGTACGGGTTGAATAGGGTATGGAATATTTTGCGAAGTAGTTTGTGCCGCAGCCAATGTGGTTAAATTAAATCCTAAAACAAATATTGCAATCCTCGAGAACTGTTTCATCCTTGTGACACTCCTCATAATGAAAATCTTAATATAATATGCCAGTTAATAAATTGAGTATACTTTTATTGCATGATATCGCTACAAAATCACACTATGACAGTTTATCAAAATCTTTTTTTAAGAAATAGAAAGTCGAATTATTGATATATCCAGTTCGTTCAAACTCAACGGCATAACCCAATTTTTTATAAAAACCCAACGCTTCCCAATCCATAGTATTTACTGTAGAAAATAATGCATGATTGTTTTTACCGAATTGTTCTGCGAATTGCATCAATTGTGTGCCGTAAGTTTTACCACGTAATTCTTCAGCAACCCATAAATTATCGATATATAAACAGCCATAATAAATACAACCATTACAGCCACCTTTAATATGATTTTCGTTATCTCTCACAAAATAACCGAAAAATTTCAGTGGTTCTTGCCGCTTCATTTGTTTAGCGTAATCTGCAATACCATCTTGTAATATTTGTATTTCAGCATTTGTGGGATTTTCTTCGAATTGAATAGTATATGTCATAATGGAAACCTGTTAGTGTGTTAATTATTTATCACGATTATCATGCCAAGGTGGTTGTTTAAAAAATTCTATAGGATGCATTACTCGAATTCCATCACTATCATATGAACGTTTCAAATTACCCACTAATTGTATAGCTGATTTTGGTTGTAATTTATTTGCATAATACTTAAGAGATGTTGAAATTTCATGATCAGTATTTTTGACTTCAATCAAATCAGTAATTTTATTATCAATAACTGTAACAAAATCAACTTCTCGTCCATCTTTGTCACGAATATAATGGAGTTGACAACGATATCCATAATAATCTTCTATAAAATGTAATCTTTTTAATAAAGTTGTTGCTACCAAATTTTCCAAACGTGGCCCATTACTATCATTCACATCAGCATTATCATAAAAATAAACTTTTGGTGGCTTTTGAATTGATCTCGGTATTTGTTTGGTTAATGGATATATTGGAAATATCATATACATTTTTTCGAGCACGCCTAACCACATCTTTGCAGTTTTTGGAGAGATTTGGATATCAGTCGCAATATTCGATAGCGTAACCAATCCACCCGCTCTTTCACGGAGTGCATCAACAAATAATTGTAATAATTGTATGTTGCGAATTGATTCCAAATCACGAATATCTTCTCGTAAAATCCGATCAAATCGTTCTCGTCGCCATCGCCTTGCTTCACGCTCATCAGCAAGCATGAATGGTTCAGGAAAACCACCCACATTTAATAGCCGATCATATCCCTCACTAGTATTGATACCTGGTGGCAGTTCATCAATGGTTAATGGATGCAAGCGCCAATAATGATATCGTCCCATCAAAGAATCGCCACCACGGCGATACACATCAAGTCGCGCTGATCCTGTCACTAAATATTGCTGATTATCTGGTTTTTTGTCATAAACACCTTTAATCCATCTTTTCCATTGCGGGTATTTATGTATCTCATCAAATATGATGAGAGAAGTATCACTTTTCCAATGTTTCTTTAGAATTGCTTTTCTGTCTTCATCATTGTCCCAATTAAGATCTTCATAACTGGGAAAACTCGCTTTTCCAATGGTTTTACTTAACGTGGTTTTACCGACTTGACGTGGTCCACCTATAAATACCATCTTTTTTTTAAGGTCATTAATTATGTATTTTTGACAATATCTTTCCATGGCTATTTTTTCCTCTACTCCAAAATAGACGCGTCCATTTTGGAGTGTAGTACAAAATAGCCAGGGGGGCTAGATATTTTATTTCTGAGCGGAATTACTCTGTAGACCAGTTGCAATATGATTTAATAATGAGGCATTATTGGGATCATTAATCGATAAATCATCTTTTAATTCAAACAACATCATCCCAGCTAATTTATTATTTAAAACATACTGCGCTTTTGCATCAATTAATGATGTATCATCAAATGATACAAAATTTTGCGCTGTGGAATTATAAGCCCAAACACCACTGGGTGAATTATTATTATCTAATGTATATTCGTTATATCCACCGCTGGAGCCCAACCATTGACCTTCAATATTGTAATAAGTCTCTTGGCCAGCTTGTAAATCACCAGGACCTGCGCCAGTAAATGTTTGGAATAATCCATTATTGGTATTTTGTACTCCTGTAACTGTTTGACCATATGCTGGTACACCAAGCACTAATTGCCCCGCTGAAACACCATCATTAATGAATGTTGTGACTGCGCCATTATCACTGATCGGATCAGAGAAAGGATCATTGCGAACGACATATAAATTAGATGCAAAATCTGTCGTTTTAGGTGAAGAAAATTCACCCTGAAAATCGTATCCCATAATATCAATATAATTCACGGATTTTGCCAAAGTTTGCAAATTATGCGGTGAAACAGGCAATGAACTTGGATTATCAAATGCTTGTATTTTTAAGGGATTAGCACTTGCTGCAACAGTAATGATGGTGTTGGGTAAAGCGGTGCGTAATTGTTGCACTAAACTAAGAAATTCTGACACATATGTTGGTGTCCATCCTGTACCACCTTGATCCCAAGGTTCAAAATCTAAATCGACACCATCTAAATTATATTGTTTTACTAATGTAACTATAGAATTCACGAATACACTGGGATTATTAAAGGCATTTTGAAAAGTCGCATCGTGTTGCCAGCCACCGATCGAAACTAATAATTTACCATTATAATTTTTTGAGGATTTTAATTGTGTAAAAGCATCAAAATTGCCTAAACCGTTAGTGGGTACTTGGCCACCGCAAATATGAGGATTTGCTGTACAAAAACTGGCATCGTTTACGGATAAATCACCCCAATTATCATGAAACATGACACTGCCTGTGGCATCACTTTCTAAAAACGCAAAATACAACATATTTAATTTAGCTAATTGTAAATCTAAATCAGGATTATCGAGTTTATTACCGTTATTATCGATACTGCCAGGCATTGGGTATGGTCTTGGAACTGCTGTGGCATATTCGCTCCAATCAGTCCAATATGCGGAAATAATTGATGAATTATTACTGGATTGAATGGGTTGGGCATTGACGGTCATTGCTGGAATCAGGGAAAGCGATAGCGCAGATAATAGGGGAATTAATTTTGATTTATTTTGCATGATTTACTCCTTAACTATTTTTGAAGATGATATTTAATTCTATTTCCTCTCTTTGGAAGAGAGAAAGTTTTGAAATCGGATAGGAGGTATCAAAAAGAATGAAACAATTATTTAACACACCCTCATCCGCCTTCGGCACCTTCTCCCGCAAGCGGGAGAAGGAAAAAAAAGATTAGAAATGATAACAAACAAAACCATATAAATGTATCTTTAAATTCTTAAACTTCCATTTTTATGTGGATGTGCATGACCGTTTTGATGAGTTACAACAGGTATATCAAACAGACTAAAAATATTATCTTTATGTTGCTCAAGATGTTGCCATAAAATAGTTGCTTCCTTTTCAGAAGCCAATTCTTTTAAAGATTGATTTAAACATTTTTTCAACACTTCTTTAAAATTAACTGGCAAATTAGTTCGAAAAAATTGCTTTGATTGTTCTGACTGAACATACAATTGATTAATACACATAACAACATCAATCATTAAACGTATTTGTTGCGCACGAATCATTTCTGCATTTTTCATTTCTGCTAATTGCGCGTTAGAAAAACCATTTTTTTTGGTCTCAGGCAATTTATTTTGTTTAAAAAAATCGAATGCTAGCCTTCTTAATTTATTCGCTTCTAATGCAACGCTGATTACAACATTATTCAATAGACCATTTAAAGCATTGATATAATATCTTGCTGATTTATCAATACGTTTATGTTCTTTTTGATTGCGATTAAAATCTTTATCTTCATATTGCGCAAAATAAGTATATTGACACTTGGCATACAATTCACCAAGACAAAAAGTAAATATCAAATGAATATAATCATTGGCTTTAGTTTTAGTGATTATATTTAACATATTTTTTTCATGTTCAATAAACTTTGTAATACGCTCTTGCGCTCTCAGTTGATCGAGTAATGACTCGTTTTGTTTTGGTTCGTCATTGATATATTTGATGACCAAATCTTCATATTTTAATTTCGCTAGATGCAATTTTTCACAATAATTTTCTTTATTTTCAGCACATAATTGGCATGCGCGCTCACAATCTTCATTTGCTTCATTATATTTACCCAATGCCATGTTCGAACACGAACGCACATGATAAAGCAGCGCAATTTGATTATCGATTTCAAGCCCTTTATTACAAATTTCAATAACCGCAGCATGCTGATCGATTTCACAAGCCGCCATTGCATAAACACAGTATCCTTCTACCATATTGGGATCTAATGCCATCACAACTTCAGCCGCAGCCGCTGCTTGATAAAAACCATGTACCGCATAATGACATCTCGCCAATGTGTAAAAAGCTTCTAAATTATTTTCATCAATTTGAATGGCTCTCGAACAATCCTCAATTGCATGATCATATTTTTCTTGATGAAATAAAATATAAGCTCTTTTTGCATAAGCCTTTGCCTGCGATTTATGTCTTTGAATAATGAGATTTGCATCATCTAAAGCACGATCATACTGGGGTGGTGACATATTGAAGTAAGTATTGATACGATGATAGAAGATATCTAAATTATTCGCATTGATTGCTAACGCTTTGGCATAATAAATTAATGCTTCATCAAATCGTTTTAAATTAGAGTAAGCAATTGCTGCATTAAAAAAAATGTCATCATCATTGATACCGACATCCTCTGCCTCTTTGACAAATTTTATGACTTCATCATACATCTTTATAGAAAGATAGATGACGGTAATTTTTCGATAATAATTTACATCTTTTAAAACATCCGATGATGATTCAGGTTTTTGTCCATCTTTATTTTTTTTATCTACCGTATCCCCAATAAGACTTAATAAAAAATTATTCGATAATTTTTTACCACCTTTCAATAATAAGGCTTTTTGTATATCTTCCCGGGCTTTATCTAATTGCATAGAGATAAAATAAAGTATTGCGCGTTGTTGTAATATGTCTGAATTTAATGGTTGCAGTGTTAGCGCATTTGTACAATGATTAATTGCTTCATTTATACTACCCTCTTTTATCAGTATTTGTATTTCTGTTGTTAATTGATCTATGGATATGAGTTGTTGCATTTGAAGTACCTTTTTATTGTTTGTAATAATTATTAATTTTAGACACGATTTCCTACTCACCCGCGCGGGAGAAGTTCAATTTAAAAAATATACTATCTATTGTGATTTGATTTTTTCGATATTAACTCTGTTATTGGGGCCACTTGAGAAGACTGCGTATCAGTAGTTTGTGCTCTCGCTTGAATAGAGTCGTTAATTGAGAAAAGTACAAATCGTGTAACCCTTTCTGTTACGCTCAAAAGATCACCTGATGTAAACAATTGTGTTTTGCCATTGCAAAATAAACTAATATGCGAAGCATGTTTCATTATGAATTGACGATCCTTTCCTGTAAGGTTTTTACATGCAAGTAATATTGATCGATTATCAAAATTTTGAATGATTTTAGCTAGATGAGGTGAAAGTATAGTTAAAATTTCTGCACGGTCATCCCCATTAAGCCGAACACAATTGAGCAAATTTAACAGTTCATCGGCATTTTGAATCAACTCATTAAACTTATCCTTAAAATATATATAAATTCGTTCAACATGAAATTCACTTAAACATTCGCAATTTAATAAAGTAATAAGTTGATTACCATTATGAACTAACTTTTTAAGCGGATCGCCTGTAGAAAAAAACATAGGGTTGATTAGTGCTCTTATAATTAGATCACATCCTCTATGGCCAATTCCTTTAAAAGTTACTGACCATCAACAATTGTAATCGTAAAAAGGTCATGTAGTTCATGCAAAACGTCAATATGAAAGTCACAATTTACTGATTTATCATACCTTATTGCGTAGCATTCATGCTCCTGATACCGTTCCTCATCATTTGATGTATCTATATTTTTTTGTGAATCAATTTGATGATACGTTGCAACACTACGATTTACATCATAAAAATCGAAATAGAGTAACGCTAATAGCTCAGATTCTTTTTTAATCAACTGTGTGATTTGGTGTCGCACTGCTTTCCAAATTTGTAAACGTTGTTCAGCTGTCAAATGCTTACATTTTAATAATTTTATAAGATCAGCACCATTTTTTATCAATGTTCTTAAACGGTTTCGTACGCCGGTTAAAATATCAGTTCGGTATTGATTTGTAAAATGTTCGTAATTTAATAACGCGAAAAGGGTATCACAATCATTAATTACGCCTGAATTGTTATCACTTATTTGTGCCGCCCATATTCTTTCTTGATCATTAGACATATTACACGTATCAAATAAACCTATATGTTCATGTATATTATTAATGATTAGAAATGAATTCGATGATATTAATTTCAATATTTCTGCACATTTATTTTCTGGAACATACAGTAAAAATATGATTAACTGATTGTTGGCTCCCTGAATAGCAATTTCTCTTGATAATAAAATATCTTCTCGTTGTGTAGCGGTTAAATATTGGCAACCTAATACGTCTATAAGCTGATTAATATTTTGAATAAGACCAGGAAGATACCGCTCCATCGCCTTCAATATATTTGTTCGATCATCTTCAGCAAGATATTCACAATTCAATACATTTAAAAGCGCTGAATCATTTTGTATAATGGCCCCAAAAATGTGTGTGAGCTCAGAAATAATTCGTGTGTGTTGCTCAGATGAAAATTTTCCATAATTAAGCAAATGGATAAGCTCTTGTGAATTATGAATAATAGTTGCAAAACGCCCTTCTACTGCATTCCATAGCTGTTTACGTTGATCCGAATTAATTCGATCCATCTGCAATAAAGCATAAAATGCTGCAACGGGTTTAAGTAACAATTCAGTAACTTGAATTAAAACTATGCGAAATAAAGGAGTCTATTGTAACGGATCAACCGACATGGCATGTAACAAAAACCGATTAATTTCATAAGGGGTTATATCTGTAATGTCATTTTCAACTTTATTTTTCTCTAGCCATTCTTTGATAAGATTATCTGTGACCAAAATAGTTTTTGCTGGCATTAAGTTAGAAAATGTGAATAAACTCTCAAATTTTGAGTAATCTTCCGATAAAATCGTAAAGAAATTCTTGATAAAATCAAAATGATTTAATTTTTTAAACAAATTGACCGCATCGCAGTAAGCTTTCTTTTTATCGTCATATTCTAGCGGCAATTTTAAATAAATTGATTTAACGCCATTTTGTGCTATTGAGCCATAATAGGAAGTTAATAAAGAATTGAGTTCATATATAGCGATTTGTAATGGCTTCGCTTCAGCACCAATAAAAGTTTCCAGTTGCAAATAAGCTGCTAACTCTCTACTGATATCTAATGCTTTTGCAAAGTCACTGAACAGGTCAACAATTTCATCAAATGTTTTACAGCGAATTATTTCATTTTTTACAAGGATTAATGCATTCGATTGTTCTGTGGTACAAGGATTGATTTTTAAAATATCACGCTTAATAACACAATTAACCGAGCCGCAGAGGGTTGAGCGGCACTGCCATGCGTGCTTTGCGTATTATTAACATGATCTTTAATTGGATCAGCAGGTTTAGTGATATTTACGTCTCTTGATAGTCTCATAAAAATAAAGCTAAAAATGAAAATGTCTATTGTATTCTATTTTTATTAAGAAATTCTTAAATAGACAGGGGGGTTATAAAGCAAAATTTTACATCACAAAAATATATTTAATGCGATATTTCCTTCTCCCACCTGTGGGACAAAGTGCCAAAGGCGGATGATGGGATATTAGAAAGAATTCATCACCAAATTAAATCCACCCTCATCCGCCTTCGGCACCTTCTCCCGCGAGCGGGAGAAGGAAAAAATATGAGAAATTAATTTATTAACATTGTTGTTGCGCGAAGATCACTAGATCACATCTGATCGATCAGATAAGATATTTTAGTTTAACTTCTGCTTAAGGATGCTGACTGTGTTTAAAACAATGACAAATGTTGTTGCCTGTGTATTATTTTGTATTTTTCTCAGCGGTTGTGCCACAACAACTAATCAGCCTTATGCAGAACGACCTGATGTACAAGCGTTTATTCAACATGTCTCAGTGAAAGACCATTTCGATCAACAGCAACTCACTATGCTGTTCTATAACGTAAAACCAAATCCTGCTGTATTAAATGCAATGGGCAAACCCAGTGAGCATGTATCACCATGGGTGGTCTATCGCGGTATTTTTATAACGCCTGATCGTGCACAAGAAGGCGCAATTTTCTGGGAAAAACATCAACAAACTTTGGCGTATGCGCAACATAAATATGGCGTACCACCACAAATAATTGTCGCTATTCTCGGTGTTGAAACGCGATTTGGTCGCATCCAAGGAAATTATAATGTATTAGACACATTGAGCACCCTCGCATTTGATTATCCAAGACGTTCACATTTTTTCAAATATGAATTAGAACAATATTTAATTTTATTACGTGATGCACAATTTGATCCTTATCATCTCAATGGATCTTATGCAGGCGCATTTGGTGAACCGCAATTTATGCCGGATGATTATTTAAAATATGCAGTGTCAGCTACGGGTAATAAATATCCTAATTTATGGACTAGCGCAGATGATTCCATTTTAAGTATTGCCAATTATTTCCATGCGTATGGTTGGCAACCAGGGCGCATCGTTGCAGTTCGCGTCAATGTGGTTGGACAAGGTTTTTACAAATTAGATAATTTCAGTTCTTTGAAACCGATATATACAGTTGGTCAATTAGCGCAATATGGTATTACACCAGTAGTGCACTTATCTCCGACTGAACGCGTGAATTTCATGGTATTTATGTCACCACAGGGTCCTGAATTTTGGTTAGGATTACAAAATTTTCACGTTATTACAGGTTATAACCCCAGTGCATTTTATGCGATGACAGTCTATCAACTTAGCCAAGCTATTTTAGAACAAAGGAATATTCGTGAAAATTATTAATCCCGTTAAAAAATTAGTCTTTTTACTATTTTTATTACAACTGGCTGGTTGCGCCACAGTCAGCCATCATAAACATCATGAATATTATTATGGTCAAGATGGTGCGCCAGCAGATACGAATATTGATGTCTCTAAAATTCCAAATGCTGTGCCTCAAGTTGAGCCAATGTGTAAATATGGCAATATGAGTTCTTATGAAGTGGATGGTGAAACTTATCATGTATTAAAAAGTTGTGAGGGCTATGATCAACGCGGTATTGCTTCATGGTATGGCACTAAATTTCAAGGGCACCGTACTTCTTGTGGCGAACCCTATACTCTTTATGGCATGACTGCGGCTAGTAAAGTTTTACCACTACCCACTTATGTACAAGTCACCAACTTAAAAAATGGTAAACAATGTATTGTTAAAGTAAATGATCGTGGACCATTTCATGAAAATCGCATTATTGATTTATCTTTTGTCGCTGCAAAAAAATTAGGTATTTATCCTGCAGGTACTGGGTTAGTAGAAGTAAAAGCGATTAATCCTAATAATCCAAGTGCTGTATTAAATTCACCCACCATTTTACCTTCACATCCGCAAATTTATTTACAAATTGGAGCTTTTGCTAATAAATCTAATGCAGATAATCTTGCATTAACCATAAGGTCTTACACCGATGCACCAATTAATATTCGTACAGCGGTAATCAATGGCAAAATGTTATACCGCGTACAAATTGGTCCGATTAGCAATGTTGATAGCGATGACGCTCTGCATCATGAACTAATTGAAGATAGGCTTGGACAACCCATGACTGTGATTCAGTAAAAACATAGCTTATTTCTCACAAAACAGTAAGAAATAAGCTATAATTATAGATTATACGATTTATCGTCCTCGTCGAAATCACCTATGAGGTGTGTTGAGGTTAGCAGTATGATCAACCGCTCTATCGATTATTGTCGACTGCAAATTATTGCAGTTCGATGGCAAAATGATATGAACTACCGATTGCTTTTCCAAAACAATTTGGAAAAAGCACTTGCGGAATATCCACTTACCCCCGAAGAAAAGCATGTCATTATGGAATGGCATAAATTACCCGGCAGTGAATTAGAAGCCATGATAAATAAAGGAATTTTATTTTTGATGCGATAATAATGAAGGAATATATTGATTATTTATATCATTAGATCTTAATCTTTCCACTTCTTATGGAAACATAATTTTTGTTGCCTACATAATCGAGAGGTGGTTGTATGGAAATTCCTGACAAACTTAATTTAGATGTATTAAAAATAGTCAATCGTCTCTACGATATGCGATTTTTTATTGCTGAACCACACCTTCATGCTGTCAGATTTAACAAGTGGTTATACTTGTGGAATGAAAATCATGAAATGATTAACAAAGAACATTTTTTAGCTATCAGGCAATTTAGCCATTCATTTTTAAAATCATTTACTGCAAACAACCAGCTCGATAGTTTCTTTGAAAAACTATTAGGTGAAGAAGTGGGAAAAAATACGCATCATTCTGGTTTATTACAAAACAGACCCCAGCCTATTTATTATTTTCTCATTAATTCTAAAAACAAAACAGTCACTGAATTTTTGATAAATAATTTACATAATTTAGATGCTGCATTTAATGCGTGGCAATCCTATAAAAACCAACACTCCTCTTTAACTCAATTAATAAGAGCGTGCAAAAATGAAATCGATAAAAAATCCATCAGAAATGCAACATTAAAAATGACTTTAGATATAACGAAAGCGATACAACCTACACTCGACAAATCAAAAGTGGTTTCTATCGAACCAATTCCACATCGACCACCAATTACTTTATCTCATCCAGAAGAACTTCCTATTTTAAAACAATTAATTCAAAAAATTTATCCTGTAACCGGCGAAACGCTTTTACCACATACTGAAAACCTCATTAATCTACGCAATCGTTTTAACGCATTAACTGGCACAAATCATTTAATACAATTATTTTTATTAGATGAATGTATCATACGATGCTTTATGCATAATTATGCCTATAGTGAAAAAAAATTAATGAATTCCTATTTTGAGATTTTATCTCATCATTTACTTTCACTATTAACACCCTATTCAGCGTATAGAACCTCTTCACCACAAGCACCTGGTTATGAATTAGATCACTATCTCAATTACACAAAAAAGATTATGGATTTAGGTAATATTTTTCTGCGCAATTATTTCTCGTTTAGTTTGGCACATTTAAATTTAGACTTGATGGCTCTCGTGAGCGAAATCACACAACAAAAAATATTAGAAGAGGACGACATCATTGATCCTGATGCAGAAAATGATTTGCCAAATACACAGGAATTAAATGCCACACAAATAGATGATAATGATGTTCCAAGCACACAAGAAGATCGATCCAGCGCGCCACCGTCACAGGAACATTTACAACCTGAAATAACAACAGACGGCGTTGACGAATCAGCTCAAACATCTCCCAGCAAAGAACCTTTAAAAAGAAAACACTCCTTGGATGAAACGGGTGATATTGCTTTAGCTGAAGAAGAAGATCATGATAAACCCTCTCAGAAAAAAAGTAGATTTTGTCAAAACGTGAGTGCAGTGAACCGACGTGTGAAATCAGATTTACCCGAACAAATAGCGCATGCATTAGAACGACGTGGCTTATTTAATACGCCATTAGCAAGAAGGTGCAAGTCCTCTCCTGAGGTTTTAACCCGCCATACTTTCACATCAACTTGTTTTTAAATTTCAGATTACAGAATGGATATTGAAGAAAAACCTGTTGGTGTTACAATAATTTTCTGCCTTATAGGCTTAATTTTTTTAACAAATCATAAAGGTTTATTATGAAAAACACTTTAAAAATGTCTGCACTTCCTCTGAGCATTTGTTTAGCGGCTATGATATACAACGCTAATATCTCTGCTGCAGATACTTCTTCCACATCGGTGTTTGCTAATTTACCAGCACATACCACTGTCCCTGTAGCAAACAAACCTACTGACAATAACACAGCAACACCCATACCAAACGCAGCATTGATTCCAAATACAAAACCTACGCAAATTGTGACGCCCACCCCGCCTAATATTGCTGCTAATGGTTACATTTTAATTGATGTTAATAGTGGAAAAGTGTTGGCTGCGCAAAATCCCGATCAAAAAATGGAACCAGCCAGTTTAACGAAATTAATGACCTTGTATATTACTTTTGAAGCATTACACGAAGGACGCATTCATTTAACCGATCCTGTGACTATCAGTGAACATGCATGGCGAACTGGTGGATCGCGCATGTTTGCACAAGTAGGCACAACACCCACAGTAGAACAATTAATTCAAGGCATTATTGTGCAATCCGGTAATGATGCCTGTGTTGCAATGGCAGAATATATTGCAGGTACAGAAGATTCATTTGTTAATTTAATGAATCAGCAAGCCGCGTTATTACATATGAATAATACGCATTATTTTGATAGTACGGGCATGCCTAATCCGCAACATTATTCAACACCACGTGATTTATCTATTTTAGCGCGATCCATTATTTTAAATTTTCCTGAGTATTATCATTATTTCGGTGAAAAAGAATTTACTTATAACAATATTAAACAACCTAATCGTAACCGTTTATTATGGCGCGATTCTAGCGTAGATGGTTTAAAAACAGGTCATACTTCAACAGCAGGTTTTTGTTTAATTGCATCAGCACAACGCAACGGGTCACGCATGTTATCCGTATTATTAGGCGCCCCTTCTGATGAAGCACGTGCTGCTGATAGTGAAAGTTTATTGACGTATGGATTTCGATTTTTTGAAAGCCATAAATTATATAATGCTAATACACCTATTGCTCAAGCACACGTTTGGTTTGGTCAACAAAATCAATTAAATGTGGGGGTTTTAGATAATTTATATGTCACTGTAACGCCAGGACAATTTCCAAATATAGAAGTCGAGACACAAATCGACCCTAAATTAAAAGCGCCTATTACTAAAGGGCAGGTCGTGGGCAATATTAATGTGACGCTCGATGGGCAAACTATTTCCTCAACACCATTAATTGCATTAGATGATGTTCTAAAAGCAAATATATTTGCAAGAATGATTGATCATGTGAGTTATTTCTTTCATCATTTTTTTGATAAAGGTTAATAGTGACTACTGCTTTTTTGAACGGACAATTTTTACCATTAGATGAAGCACGCGTATCGCCTATGGATCGTGCTTATTTATTTGGTGATGCAGTTTATGAAGTTATTCCCGCCTATAACGGTAAAATATTTAGTATTCAAGAACATTTAGCAAGATTAAATCGTAGCCTTTCTGCAATTAAATTAGTTTCACCTTATGCTGAACATGAATTGCATTCCATTTTACAACAATTAATCGATCGTAATGGTGGTGGTGATCAATCTATTTATTTACAAATTTCACGTGGCCCAGCGCCTGTCAGAGAACATACATTTCCAGAAAAAATCCAACCGACTACATTTGCATATAGTATGCCAATAACATGGCAAAAAATTGAGGATTTAGCAAAAGGTATTTCAGCAATTACTTATCCTGATAATCGTTGGGAAAATTGTTTTATTAAATCCACTAATTTATTAGGCAATATATTAGCAAGACAAACTGCAATCGAAGCTGGCGCACAAGAAGCTATTTTAATTCGCGATGGTAATGCTATTGAGGGTTCCTCCAGTAATTTATTTTTTGTGTATAATAATCAGTTGCTAACACCTCCTGCTGATGTTCATATTTTAGGTGGTGTAACTCGTGATTTTATTATTAAATTAGCAAAACACAATCAAATTGATGTTGTTGAAAAAAATGTACCGCAAGAATTAATTTGGCAAGCCAATGAAATTTGGATATCGAGTTCCGGAAGAGAAATTGTTCCTGTCTTAAAAGTAAATGATAAAATTATTGGCGATGGGGTTGCTGGGCCTTTGTGGCAGAAAATGATTACTTTGTATCGAGAGTTTAGAAATAAAATTTAATTCGCATTTTTTTCAGAGATTATTATGACAGATAATTCCGCATTAAAATTCCCCACTGATTTTCCGATTAAAATTATGGGACTTGCTTCAAAAGAATTTGAATCCGCTGTGCGCGATATTTTTCAAAAACATTTTCCTGAATTAACAGAAACCGCTATTTCATTTCGCAGCAGTGCTGATGGGAAATATTTATCGATAACAATTGTTGTATTAGCAACGAGTAAAGCGCAATTAGATGCGGTGTATATGGAACTGACTGCTTCGGAGTTTGTGATAATGGCGTTGTGATTCTTTAGGGCTTCCCTCACCCTCACCCGCTCCCTAAAGGGAGAGGGTGAGGGCATTTCGAAGTAATACATTAATTTAAATTAGACTACCTCCATGAACGCATTAGAAAATAAATCTTTAGTTTCAAACAAATCAATTATCCCTCGCTATTTAGGCAAGCAAGATTATTTACCTATCTGGCAGGCCATGCGTGAATTTACTGATCAACGTGGTCCAGAAACCCCCGATGAAATCTGGTTATTAGAACATCCTCCCGTTTACACCCTCGGACAAAATGGTAAAGAAGAGCACATTTTACATATCACCGAAATACCGATAATCCATGTAGACCGCGGTGGACAAGTGACTTATCACGGACCAGGTCAATTAGTTGGTTATGTATTAATAGACCTCAAAAGACGCAATATGGGCGTGCGCCATTTGGTCACAGCACTTGAACAAGCAGTGATTGCTTTGTTAGCAGATTTTAGTATCAAAGCCCAATCACGCTGTGATGCGCCAGGGGTTTATGTTGATCAGGCAAAGATTTGTTCTCTGGGATTAAGGGTGCGCCGCGGTTGTTCATTTCATGGGCTGGCATTGAACGTGAATATGGATTTATTGCCATTCTCACATATAAATCCATGTGGATTTACTAATTTGGCTATTACACAGATGAAGGATTTCGGGGTGGATATTACGCCTGAGCAAGTTGCGCCGTTATTGGTGGAGAAATTAATTCATATAATCATGAGTTAAATTATGGGTAGCACCCTAACCCTCTCCCTAAAGGGAGAGGGGACTGTATCGTAATGATTCCGTGCTCAGTTTTAATCCCCTCTCCCTTTAGGGAGAGGGTGAGGGGTCTAAATCCTCCACCCACCAACAATTCTTTTTCAAATTCCCAGCTCTCAATGTTATACTATTTTTTCTCAAATAATTGGGCATAACTCATGGATACACCAAGTACTTCACCATCAACTGGTAAACAACGCGGCGCCGAAAAAATGGCTCGTATTCCAATCAAAGTAGTCACTACACAAGAACCTTTACGCAAGCCAGACTGGATTCGCATACGTATCCCGAATACACCCGCTATCAGCAATCTTAAAAATATTCTGCGAGAAAACCGTTTACATACTGTCTGCGAAGAAGCCGCTTGCCCTAATTTAAGTGAATGTTTCAGCCATGGTACCGCGACATTCATGATCATGGGTGACAAATGCACCAGACGTTGTGCATTTTGTGATGTAGCGCATGGCCGTCCTGATCCATTAGACCCTGAAGAACCGCATAATCTGGCGAAAACCATTGCACAAATGGGATTAAGATATGTGGTCATTACTTCCGTTGATCGTGATGATTTATTAGATGGTGGCGCCGGCCATTTTACGGCGTGTTTGCAAGCGATTCGTGCAAAATGTCCTGATATTATCATTGAAACTTTAGTACCCGATTTCCGTGGCCGTATGGAAAAAGCATTAGATGCCATCGCACCATCCCCACCCGATGTGTTTAACCATAATACGGAAACCATTCCCCGTTTATACAAACAAATACGACCTGGCTCAGATTACGCATGGTCTTTAAAACTGTTACAAGAATTTAAAAAACGTTTTCCACACATTCCGACCAAATCAGGATTGATGTTAGGGCTCGGTGAAACCAATGAGGAAATTGAACAAGTGTTAGTGGATTTGAGAGCACATGATGTCGATATGTTGACCTTAGGCCAATATCTCGCCCCAAGCACACATCACACTCCTGTGATGCGTTTTGTAACCCCTGATGAATTTAAACAATTTGGTGAATTGGCCAAAAAAATGGGCTTTACCCGCGTCGCAAGTGGCCCGTTAGTCCGCTCTTCTTACCATGCAGATAAACAAGCCGCTGGTGAAAATGTTGCATGACCCTATCGCATATTAAACCATTCATCATTTGGTTACAGTTGCATCCTGAATCTGCAGCGGCAGCCACATTTGCTATCTGCTTTATTGAATGTTTAGCTATGGTGGGTTTGTTTGTGCCAGGAACTGTGATAATGACAGCCATTGGCGCATTGATAGGCGCTGTCATGCTACCCGCCGCCAGTACTATTCTCGCGGCCATTTTAGGCGCCATAACCGGTGATGTGATTAGTTTCTGGTTAGGTTCACATTTTCATGAACGCGTACCGTATATGTGGCCCTTCAAAAACCATCCTAAATTACTCAAAAAAGGCCAAGACTTCTTTTTAAAACATGGCGGTGCTGGAATATTCTTTGGTCGATTTGTAGGCCCTATCCGGCCTATTTTGCCTGTGGTGGCAGGAATGATGAATATGCCTACCGGTCGCTTTTTATTTGCTGATTTTTGTTCAGCAATTGTGTGGGCACCCACTTATTTACTCCCTGGTATTATTTTAGGCGCTGCCTCTCACCAATTACCCCCAGAAATCGCGTCTCGTGTCATGTTTTTTGTGATAATGGCGTTATTAATCTTATGGTTTTTTTCGTGGTTGATTAAAAAAATCATCGTCGCCATTATCAATTTTTTACATTATCAATTAGACAAAATGTGGGCCGTAATTAAACATGAACGTTGGTTAAAACCATTACACTTTGCTTTACAAGATCCACAACACCCGCATAGCCATAACCAATTGACGTTAGCATTATATTGGTTACTCGCCATTTTTCTGTTCATTGCATTAATTATTAATATTTTAAATCAAGGTGATTTAATTACTTTTAATAATATATTTTGGAATTTCATGCGTTCTGTGCGCGGCAGCCAAGGTGATAAAGTTTTTGTATTAATTACTATGCTTGGCGAAGCGAAAGTCATTTCAATCATGTATTTTGCCGTATTAATTTGGCTGTGTATTTGTAGAACTTGGCGAGCTGCAATTCATTGGCTTTTATTGGGTATTTTTTGTTTTGCTGGTATAGAAATATTAAAAGTGGCTGTGCATTCACAACGACCAGGTGGTTTAATTCAAAGCCCTAAAGGTTTTTCATTTCCCAGTGGCCATACTGTATTAAGTACCGGTTTTTTTGGCGTGTTAGCCGTACTTATTGCCAGAGAAATGCGCGGTAATCTTCGCTGGATTCCATTTTCTATAGCATTTTTAATGTGCTTATTTATTGGATTTTCCAGGCTTTATTTAGGCGCACATTGGTTTACTGATGTAGTGGGTGGATATTTATTTGCCTTCATTGTGGTGATGTTTGTGGTGTTGTCATACCGTCGCCAATATACGCCTTCCTTATCTCCTCTCGCATTATTTTTAGTGGCTTTCTGTAGTTTGACACTGACGTGGGGTTATTACAGTCATAAACATTATCAAGATTATTTACATGATTATTTACCGTATTTACCTGCTTATTTTACCAACACAACCACATGGTGGACGCAACAATTACCTACAGATGAGTTATACCGTACTAATCGCGCAGGGAAAGTGGTTGATATTTTAAATGTGCAATGGGCTGGTGATTTAACCGATATTGAAAAAGAGTTATCACAACATGGTTGGGTGGAAACACCTTCTAGCACTATAGGCATTATTTTGAATCGGATTTCTGCTTCTAAACGCAGCTTTGCTTTGCCGTTATTGCCACAACTTTATTTGGAAAAAAGACCTGCTTTAGTAATGACCAAGTTGATTAAACCCAATAATTTATTATTGGTACTCAGATTGTGGGATGCTAAAACGACATTCAGTGACAGCCAGTTAACTTTATGGATTGGTACAATACGTTACGATTATCATTTAGAAAAAGAATATATGAATAAACATCCCAATCTAAATATCCCTACTTCGCTTCCGGCGATTCAGGCACTGAGTAATGATTTATCGGGTTTTGCTTGGAAAACTGTAGCCTATCCGCAAGTTCCCATTATGGATGATATTGAAGATACGGATTGGAATGGTTATGTATTATTGGTAAAACCGCAGATTATGTATGTGCCAAATTCTTATTATCATTAAATAGAGTTTTTGTCAGTTAAATTTATTGTCTTAACAATTAGGCTATAATTTAAGTTAAGTTAAGTTAAGTTAAGTTAAGTTAAGTTAAGTTAAGTTAAGTTAAGTTATTTAAAATTAATCTAAATCAAGAGGTTTTCAATGCAAAACACTGAATCTGAAAAAATACCAGAACCGCAATGGAAACAAAAATCGCAATATGATATTGCGAAAGAGCTCATTAAAACTGCAAGACAAAATTATATTGAATCTTATTGGAAATATGAAAATGAGTTAAAAAAAGCAAAAAAAAATGCGCCAAATATAAAACCGGAAAATGATTCTGAACTTCGAAAATTAAATGACCAAAAGTTTGAAGCATTGTTTACACTCGCCCAAGCCAGAAAACAACTCATTTTTGACTCAAAGAAGTCAGAAGCTATTACAGATACAGTCTACGATAAACATAAAGCCGCTATGTTAGAAGAAGCGGGATTGGATAAAAGAAATAAAGTGTTAGGCACAGTAGCAGAAATTGGTTTCGGTCTTATAGGCTTAAAAGTCAGTGCAGATAAATATTTTAATAATAAAGTCAAAGATTTTGACGCTAAAATGCAAGCCGAAAAATTCAAAGATAATGCTTTAACCGATCCGGTCACACAAAAAATGATTAAGTTTTTTCATGAGCAAGGCTTGACTAGCATGAAAGCCGTGCCGGGGAAAAATGGTGAATTACCTACTCTCAAATTCAGTGGTAAAGATCCTAAAAGAGATATTTCTATCACTTTCGATGAAAAAGGCAATCCTAAAGGCATTGCTTGTAAAGACAAAACCAGCGCGAATGTTGATTTATTCACTAAATCTTTAAATGCGTTAAACAAGGCAGAAGCCGAGCAAGCGGTAAAAGACAAAAAGCCAATACCTGTGTATAAAGTTAACATGGATGAAAAAATGAAGGAAAAATTAGATAAAATGGCAGATTCACAACATGATAAATATAACAACAAAAGCATGGTTGACCAGTACAAAAAGTTAAAAAAAGAATTTGAACAACCTACAACTAAACCGCCAGAACCTAAACCGCCTTCACCGCAACAATCAGAATCTAGCACACTAAGCACACCTAGACCAAAATAAAAATAATCTTCTGTTTTCCTTCTCCCACTTGTGGGAGAAGTTGCCTTCGGTAGATGAGAGTTTATTAAAACCACCCTTATTCTGTCTTTACATACATCACTCACTTCAACCCTTAAATAATAAAATTGAGCTATATTTTAATTGTCAACTATTTGATTAATTTTTGTTAAATAAGGTAATTAAAATGACGCCATTAACCAAACAATCTGTATCAGAAATAATCGGCATGACCTTTACCAATCCTTTATATGAACCTTCTGTTGGTTCAAAAGAAGAATATGAAGAACAACTTAAAGATTCAAACTCAATGGTAAGTAAAAATTTAAATTTTCTTAAAATGATCGATCAAGAGCTGATATTTATCCAAGAATAGCAAAATATATTACAAATACAGTTGCTCAAATTAGAAGAAATAAAAAAATGGTTTGAGCAATATTTACAAGAACAAGGTTACAAGGAATCAATGGATGAGTTTTGGCAAGTATTAGCAGATACATCCGAAGCTGCTTTAGAAAAAAGGATGGCACTTCTAGATCAATTTGCCGAAGCATTTGAATCTTTGTCTAATATATCGTCCAACGTAATGGATAGATTAAAAGAAATTGTTGCGCTATCAGACCAACTAAATATAACTAAATCCACACTCGAAACCTTTACTAAACAACTTGAAGAACTGCCTGAAAGACATGCACAAGAAACTTCACAATCACTGAATAATACTCAAGTAGATAATTTGATAACCATTAAAAATGAATTGAATAAGGGCCCGCAGCAATTAGAAGAAGCAAATAAAGAATTAGAAAAATTAGTCAGCAGCCAGGCTTCAGAAGAAGAAATTAATAGACAAAAAGAAAAAATAGATAAAATTAAACAAAGAAATAAAGATTTAGAAGATTATCTCGATGATAAACAACATTTACTGCCACAAAAAAGTGGCGATCTCATCACTGATGAAGATAAAAAAATCGTACGCGAAGCACTAGAACAAGAAAAACGCGAGAGACAAGAAAAGTTAAATAAATTATTGGGCGAAGAATTAGAAAATGTATCGGAAAAAGACAAGTTTAATAAACGCTTAGCCATGGCTGAAATTGAAATTATCGGTCAATTAAGACTAACCCGGAGCGATTTGTCATTTTCAGGAATATTGAAAGAAGCGAAAAAAGAATTAGAAAAAATTAATGAAAAATATGATAAAGAAGCACAAGAATTGCAAGACAAAATTAAACAAAGCCAAGAAGAAATTGCGCGATTAGAACAAACCATTGGGGGATTGACTAATTCAGAAACAGTAATAATAAAGCAACCTATCATACCACCTATTGATATAAAAAATGCCGATTTAAAAACTTTGGAAGAAAGTCTCAAGATAAACCAAGAAGCGGTAAAAGCAAATTCTGAATTAGCCAAAAGCGTTTTATCAGAGCCTGATTTAAAATTTCATGCAATACAAAATCTCATGCAAAATGAAGAAGCGAGAAAGACACTTTTTGGCACGGGTTTTAAACCTTTCCCTGATTCCACTCCAGAAATAATAAAAAATGAAAAAAATAATTTTGATATAAAATGGAAAAATTCAGAAGGCGTTACCCAAGAAATTAAAAATGTCGATGTCGCTAAATTAAAAAATTTCGCAAGAAATAATATTATTAACTTGAATAAACCCTATCATGAAGACAACGAAAAAATAAAAGTTGACATGAAAGAATTATTTGACAATACCAGAAAAAAACACAAAGAAGAAAAAAATAGTGGCGATATTGTCGTTAACATGAATAATTTGATCGCGCTTGCGAAAGCGAGAGAGGCTCTCTTCAGTGCATCACCGAAAGCATCTCGAGAATATGAAGAAGAAATTAAACAAAAAGCAGGCGTTAGCCAACGACATAGCAAAGCCGGTGATATGGCGAAAAATATGGCATTAGGTCTGGCTGGATTAAAACTCAGCGTAGAAGATTATCGCGAAAAGAAACAATCCGCATTTTCAGCAAAACAAGACGCGTTAAAATTTCGGGTAGTGTCGCAATTATTTAAATTGGTTGTTAAAAATTTTGACGTATTTTCCCCACGCAAAATTATGCCGCTAATG
>JAJYDF010000027.1 GCA_021777765.1 Pseudomonadota bacterium
TGCGAATGATTTGTTAAGAGTGTATTGTAGCCCGGACGAAGGAGCGCAGCGACGTGTCCGGGAATCTAAAACTTTAATTAAATTTTGAGCCGTATTTATTATGCCTTTTCAAGAAATTCAACTAAAAATCCCAGAAGATTCTGCAGATTTAGCAGGAGATATGTTAAATGAATTAGGCGCATTAGCGGTATCATTTCATGATGCCGGTGACCAACCGCTTTATGAACCCGAAATTGGCACTACCCCATTTTGGCAACAAACTAAAGTACACGGCTTATTTCCATCTGATATTGATATTCAGCCGATAATTAATCAAATACAATATCAATTGAGCTCTATAAAGCCCCTCACTTTAGAGGTTGTTAATGTGCCTGATAAAGATTGGCAAAAAGAATGTCAGGACAATTTCAAAGCAATTTGTATCAATGATCGTTTATGGATTTGCCCGAGTTGGGATCAAGTTAAAACAGATATAAACAACGCAACAGTTATTCATCTTGACCCAGGCTTAGCATTTGGAACCGGTAGTCATGCCACAACAAGATTATGTTTAGAGTGGTTAACCCAACAAATAGCATCACCAGACTTGGTCATTGATTATGGTTGTGGCTCAGGCATATTAGGCATTGCTGCAATTAAATTAGGCGCGAAACAAGTTTGGTCAGTAGATATTGATCCACAAGCTTTAGAAGCTACCAGAGAAAATGCAGTAAAAAATAATATCCCTATCGAACAAATACATACTGTATTACCCGAATTATTACCCTCATTACAAGCGGATGTGTTAGTTGCAAATATTTTAGCTTTACCGTTGATTGAACTCGCTTCATTATTCGCCAATCTCGTCAAACCAGGTGGTGATATTGTTTTATCAGGGATTCTCAATGAACAATGTGAAATGATAATTACAGCATATGCCAATTATTTTGATCTGAATGAACCTACCACTTTAGATGAATGGATATGTTTATCAGGTAAACGAAAACTTGCAAGATGATACGTCCCCCCTTTATTATTGCGCAGTTGTTTTCTAACCAAGCGATAATGACAATTCTAATAATAGATTCGAATAAAGCCGAGGTTAATTTAACAAGTAAAAATTGACGTACTAATTTTTTCCCGTTATCAAGAGTATTAACCTTATGCAAACATCTACAATTAATACTTTACAAAGTAATGCATTACGAAATTATGTATTTGCGGCACTTAAAACCTATTTTGAACAATTAGATGGCCAAACACCCAGTAAATTACATGAAATGGTGATTGGCGAAGTCGAACCCCCATTGCTTGAAATCGTATTAGATTTTACACAAGGCAATCAAAGTGTTGCAGCCGCAATTTTAGGCATCAACAGGGCCACTCTGAGAAAAAAATTAAAACAATACCGTATTGTCAGTTCCACCAAAAATGATCGGGTGAAAAAAAATGCTAGAGACTGAAGAACTGAATGATGATGATATTTTTGAAGTCGCAACACCTGTTTGGCAACAACAGCCTGTAGCACCAAAAACTTCCACACGTGAACCGCTCACACCACCGCAGTCTTATTATCGATCAAAAGCATATAACGCCACATTAGGAATTAATCCGTTAATTGCTGCTGCCTCGCCTTTATTTACACTGGCTGCTAATTTACGTGAATGCGAATCTTACACCGATATCAATGGTCTTTATCAACAGCTCAGTCATGAAATTCGTGCATTTGAAAACAGTGCTCAAGCACAAAATAATCGATCAGATATCATATTAGTGGCGAGATATGTCATTTGTTGTTTGCTGGATGAAATTATATTAAATACCTCGTGGGGAAAAATCAGTAATTGGGAAAGACATAAATTATTAGCAACATTCCACAATGAACCTAATGGCGATGAACGATTTTTTGTGATTTTAGATCGCATTAGCGAAGCGCCTGAAGCGCATATTGATTTATTAGAATTACTCTATTTGTGTTTAAATTTTGGCTTTGAAGGAAAATACCGTTATCAAGAAAATGGTAAGATGCAATTAGAATCCGTTATTGATCATTTATTCGATCTTATCCGTTATCAAAGAGGCGATATTAAAAAAGATTTTACGACCCTGCATAAATCTTCTTTTCAAACAAAAACAATTCAAGTACATAAAAAAGTCCACACGCCAATCTGGTTAATTATGAGTGTAATTTGTGTGGCATTATTTATGGTTTACGGTGGATTTAATTATTTATTGAGCAATGATATTTCACGAATTTACCATGAATTATTGACCATTCAACAAAATTCATCAGGGAATGTCATAAATACTTTGGATTGATTTAGTATTATTGCGCCAAATCTAAGATGGTGTGCCATTCTTTTATCGTAACAGGCATGATAGATAAGCGGTTGCCTTTACGTAATACCTGCATATTTGATAGCGCTGGAATATGCGCTAATTCTTTTAAACTAATTACATGATGAAATTTTTTTATTAATTTAACATCTACCATAAACCACCGTGGATTTTCTGCAGTACTTCTCGAATCAAAATATTTACTATTTGGATTTAATGCTGAAGGATCAGGATAGGCTGATTTAACGATTTCAACGACCCCAACAATACCTGGCACTTCACAACTGGAATGATAAAAAAATGCTTGATCTCCTACTTGCATTTGATCTCTTAACATATTTCTTGCTTGATAATTTCTCACGCCATCCCAATGCTCAGTTTGTAAGGATTTTTTAGCTAAATCATCAATGCTAAATGCGGATGGCTCTGTTTTCATTAACCAGTAATTCATAAAATATTCCTTAAATAAAAATGGATTTTTTCCTTACTTTTTTTCCTTCTCCCGCTTGCGGGAGAAGGTGCCTTCGGTAGATGAAGGTGTGTTAAATAAATACATCATTCTTTTAAATACCCCCTCATCCGCCTTCGGTACCTTCACACCGAAGGGGAGAAGGAAAAAAATGTGAGTCCGTAATTATCCCATCTAACTCAACATCCCATGACTCTGTTTCAATTAGATCAATTTTCTGAAATTCATACGCCAATCCAATTAATTTTGGCTTTCTTAAATTATTATTTTTTAAAAACGCAAATGTTCTATCATAATATCCCGCACCCGTCCCTACCCTATTGCCATTCAAATCAAATGCAACCAGCGGTAATAAAACAATATCTAATTCTTGCAAAGGAATATAAATTTGATTTTCTTCATCCGGCTCTAATATGCCATATTTATTTGCTAATAATTTTGTATTTGCCGTAAATTGTGCAAATTGCATATGTTTGCTTTGGATATTAACAACAGGTAAATAACAATTTTTAGATTGATAAATTTCTTTTATCCAAGGCAAGGGATCAATTTCATTATTGCAAGCTAAATAAGCCGCAATATTATGTGCATTGGCAATATCAGTATTTAATTGAATCTGATTTTTTAAATGGTATGCTGCAATTTCACGGCCATGTTCAGTTAAATTAGCGCGTTTTTGACGCATAATTTCACGAATCTTTGTGCGATTTTGCATAGTATTCTCTGATAGACAAATAAGACATGCACTGATGCCTTAAAATAAATTTGTGTTCCCTGAACCCTATTGTTCAGGTGGGGAACAGTGTATCACATCAGGCTTCCTGTCACGCAGGCTTGCACAACAGTGATAGAAATTTTATCCCCTAGCTATTTGAATCGGTTCAGAACACAGAATTTACTTTATAAACACAGTGCATGCGTGTTTATTATAATCATCCTTTTTTGTAAATTCCATATATATAATTTATGCCATTGAGCATACAAAAATTAATGATGTATAAAATTTTTTCACCTCTTTTATCTTGTCATTCCTTTATTCTCAGGCACTAGTGTCGTCGATATATCATTTGCTTCAGGGGGTAATTTATCTTGTAATTCTTTTACTTTCGCTTCTAATTTAATTATTTTTTGCTGTTGCATTTCGCAAATTTGAGTCACATTATTGCCGTATGCAATCAAATCTTCTTTACTCATTTCATTTAAATTTCTTTTCTTTATTAACTCATTAGATGAAGCTATTGATGGATTTATAGGTAATGCAGATGATGCAGCGCTAAAAAACCCAGGTCCTCTATTAGCATTAGCAACAGTTGGGGATACAGTGCGTAACTGTCTTGCTTCAGGCGCATGAGGTGGTAATACGCTCTCTACGCGTTCACGATTACCCGCATTGACATTGGCATTGGATTCAGCGGGCGTTAACAACTCACATCGATTAATACGATCAGTTATATTTGGAAGATATTTTAATAATGGATCTTGATGCAAATCTTGAGGCACAACACCACTTTTCCGTATAGCGATGAGCATTTCTAATTGCATCTTGTCAGATGCGTGTCGCCAATATATGGCTAATAAATTTTTTTGTTGCGCTTTATATAATAATATTAAAATTTGCTCATCAGCAATAGGACGATGATCACCAATTATTTTTTCTAAAAATGTGAAATATTTTGGATTAATTTTAATAATCTTCCGCTGGACATCCATATATAACTTATAAGTTACACAAGATACAAATTCTTCTTTCCTCTCTGTAAAGAATATAACAAGTGACTCACTCACATCGAATTGTTCATTATCTAAACTAGATTTAAACATTTCTTTAATATAGAAAGAAATGCTATTTCTTATTTTAAATGACTCAGCTTTTTGAATCAGTAAAGCTCAAAGCTCAAAATCTTTTGATTGAATAATCGCAAATATGAATACTTTGACATTAATACTATCACAACCTTTTACGCTCGATTTAAAATCACTATTAACCAAACGATTCACAAATTGCTTGACTCTCGTTAATTTATTGTCGTTCAAAATACTTTTTAACACATCGCTAAAGTAATTGCGAAACAGTTTATCATCGAAAATATTGTTTATTATTCCTCCTGGAATATATAAAAAATGTGATAGCCATTCAACATTTGAAATATTAAATGAATTTAATAAATTAAAATACATCAATACCGTTGATTCATAGTAACTTGTTTGTGCTTGATTATCATTTTTTGGCTCTAATAAATATCTTATATCTAACAGAGCATTTAAAAATTTAGGAATTATTTTCCTTGTCAGTAATTGACCTTGTAATTCAATCACTTTTTCACGATTTTGGGCAAATACTGCATGCCAATTGTTGATATATTTCACGATGTTTGTAAATTCAGTCATTAACACATCGTTTGGTAATACGCCTTTTAAATGTGATTCTAAGGCTAAAAAACTAATGTCTGGATTTTGAGTCACTGCTTTATATGCACTATCGAGTAACAATATTTCATTGGGATTTTTAGATACAACATATTTGAGTCGATTAAATTCTCTAAATAATATCAACATAATAGTATTACATCGACGCCATAAAAATTCATTTTTTTCTTCTTCACTGACTACATAAGGAGACAATAATTGGTATAAATATTCAGCCTCGTGCAGAGCGATATTTCTAAATTTCAATTCTAATATGGGAACATGGAGTTTTGCTAAATTAGAATTTAAATCAGCATTTCCTGCTTGAGATCCAATAGATTTAATCATCATCTCAATTAATGCAATATTGGCAGTATCCCAAAATACTGTAATATCACGCTTATCAAACTTGATTAGCTGTAACAGCTCCTGATCTAACTGTACCGTTTTACCTCTTTTACTTGATACCAATAAATACACTTTAATCAGTTCATTTTTGCACTCAGGTTCTATAGCCTTTGATAATAGATCATTTAACGAAAGATGCGCGCCCAATATAAATAAAATATTTATAAATTCGCCTACTCTAAATGAATGATATCCACTCTTTGCATTAAAATCGTTATCTATCATTTGCAAAGTTATTTCTGGATCTTTCACAATCATTAAAAGATGATAACCAATAAGCCGAAAACCCTGGCCTGGATTTTGTTGAATTCGTGCAATCAATTTATTCCATACATGTGGAAAACTGACTAATCTATTAAGTGAATTAACAAATGTGTGTGCATAGTTAAATAGAGAAATTTTTAGATTTTGTGGTACACGATTATAATCACCTAAAGTAAAATTACGTGCCTGTTTGTCATTTATATTGCAGTGATTATGTTATTAAATTTATGTATCACCTCATCCGTAATTTCCGGATAAATAGCAAATAAATCCATAATTGCTTTCAAATTTGTTATAACAATTTCATGTATTATTATTTGCTCTAATTTGTCAAAGTGGGGCATATTTTACCTCGAATTTCTACTCTTTTATGGTTAGAATTCATGATTAATTAAAATGATGAATTTTGTATGGGTCTCTAATCAGTGGTCTCAGAAAAAAAGGCCGATGCGCAGTTCAAAAACCCCAACTATAACAATATATCTAACTTTAAGCCATGTGATGCACAAAGGCATAGATAACTAAGAATTTGCTGAATTTTATCTCGTCATTCCTTTATGTTCAGCTACCACCGTTGTTAAAATGCTATTTGTTTCAGATGATAATTTATCTTGTAACTCTTTTACTTGCTCTTCTAATTGAGTTATTTTATGTTTTTGCGTTTTGCAAATTTGAAATAATTTTTTAAAGTCTACAACCAATTCTTCTTTAGTCATTTCATCAATATTTCTTTTCTTTGTTGATTCAGTAGATGAAGATGTTGCTGGATTTATAGGCAATGTAGAAGATCCTGAACTAAAAAACCCAGGTCCTTTATTAGTATTAGCAACCGTCGGAGCTATCATACGCGACTTTTTTGCATCAGACGCATGAGGAGGTAATACGCTTTCTACACGTTCGCGTTTACCCACATTGATGTTAGATTCTGTAGGCATTAATAGATCACATCGCTTAATTCGGTCAGTGATATCTGGAAGATCTTTTAACAGGGGATCATTAATTAAATCCTGAGTCACACCCATTTTTCGTATATCCATGAGAGCTTCAATTTGCATCATGTCTGATGCATTTTTCCAATATATGGTTAATAAATTTTTTTGTTGTGCTTTATACAGTAATGCTAAAATTTCATGCGTCGTTTTTGGACGATGATCACCAATTATCTTTTCAAGTAGCGTAAAATATGTAGGATTAATTATAGTTAGTTTCCGCTGGGCATAAACGAATAGCTTATGAGCTACTATCGATACAAACATATCTTTCCTATCAGGAAAGAATGTAACAAGTTTTTCACTCATGTCGAATTGTTCACTATCTATGGTATCTCTAAGCACTTCTTCAAGATGGTAAGAAAGATGATTTGGTATTTTAGAAGACTCCGCTTTTTGAATCAGTAAAGTTAACAGCTCAAAATCATTTGCTTGAACAATAGCAAATAGGAATGATTTGACCTTAAAATGACCAAACCCTTTTTCATGCGCTTTGGATTTATACTCATCATTAACCAAGCGATTTACAAATAGCTTCACTCTCGTTAATTTATTGTCCTTTAATATTCTTTTTAACACATCATAAAATTAATTTTGAAACAGTTTATCTATGTAAATTTCGTTTATTACTTTATCTGGCGCATTTAAAAGATATGATAGCCATTCAACATTTGATATATTATATGAATTTAATAAATTAAAATACATTCTTACAGTTAATGCATAATCATTTGTTTGTGATACTGATAAATTTGTCTTTTGTGATCTATTACCTCGCTCCGATATTAATAAACTTTGTATATCAATCAAAGCATCTGTAAACCTAGTAATTCCTTTTCCTTTACCAAGCAATTCAAAAACGCTTTTATGATCTCTTATAAAAACCGCGTGCCAATTACTGATAGATTTCAATATGTTTGCAAAGCGTTCAATTGATACATCGGCAGGCAAGATGCTTATTAAATGCGACTCTAACGCTGAAAAACTCATACCTGGATTTTTTGACACTTCATCTAAAGCTGTATCGAGAAGCAATTTTTCAATTGGATTATCTGTAGCCACATATCTGAGTTGATTAAAATCTCTGAGTAATATCATCATAGTTGTATTGCATTGATGCCATAGAGATTCATTTTTGTCTTTTTCATTGTCTAAATAATGACCTAATAATTGATATATATACTGAGCTTCTGTCAAAGATATATTTCTAAATTCAAAATTTAATAAGGAAATATTGAGTAATTTTAAATGAAATTTTAAATAAGTTGGATCTTCGCCAGACGTAATAGATTTCAGCATCAGTTCAATTAAATAAATATTCGCAGTATTCCAAAATTCTTCTATATCGACTATTTCAAACTTAATTAGTTTTAACATATCCTCATCTAATTGTATCGCTCCACCTCTTTTATCTAGAATTAATAAATACATTTTAATCAGAGTACTTTTGAGCGCTGGATCTTCGTCTTTTGATAATAAATCGTTTAATGAAATACGAGCGCCTAATGTAAATAATATATTTATCAATTCTATTAATCTTTCGGATCTAGATATGCTATTCACTTTAAAATCAGCATCAATCATTTGCAATGTCAAATGAGGATCTTTCATAATCATTAAAAGATGATGCGCAATCAATCGATATCCTTGCTGTGGATTTTGTTTAATTTGCGCAATAAATTTAGTCCATATGATTGGAAAAAATCTTGCCAATCTATCAATTGTTTTAACGAATGTATATGCATGATTAAACAAAGCATCTTTAAGGTTTTTTGGTAAACGATTATAGTGTACTAAAGCTGAATTTTGTGTCTGTTTGTCACCTTTATATGCAGTCATTATGTTTACAAATTTATTTTTCACCTCTGCAGTAATTTCCGGATAAAAGTCAAATAAATCTTTAATTGCAGTTAGATTTGAAACAACAATTTCATGGAGTATTAATTGCTCTAATTTATCTATATGTGGCATATTTTACCTCGAATTTCTACTCATTTTTGGTTAGAATTCATGCTTAATTTAAATGATCATTTTGTATGAGGATCCATTCTGTGGCCCCCGAAAAAAAGGCCAAGTACTATATCATAAATATAAAATATTACAATTCATTTCGCTGTTGATTCCCGGGTTTGGCCAGAAATTTTAATTAAATTTTGCATGATTATCTATTTTTTTACATCTTTGTGTTACATCGTTTGGCTTCACCCAGGCTACTATCTATAACATAGTAACGCGATGCGTCGATAGAACCTCACACCCTAGCTGTTCGAATGCTTTTTACTCTGTGTCAACAGTGTTTTCTAATGCATTAAAGTGTTAATATAGTCGTCTTGCCTTCAAGGAGAATTCAACACATGCATACAACAGCGAAAGAAGCTAATCATTCTGAATCGGTGCACCTTTTCAAACAGAATTTATTTGAATTATCACCAGAAACACATGGTACTTTGTGTGGATTTTTATGTGCTGGTTTAAATACAGATGGAAAAGCGTGGTTGGAATCATTACTCGCAACTATCGAAGCTGATGATGTGGCTATCCGTCCTTCAAGAAAAGCGCTGATCGCTTTTTATAATTATATTTTCCACCAATTTATTGAATCACGTTTTGAATTTCATCCGGCAATTGAAAATAAAATAGAGGACCTTGAAATGCGTGCTGAAGCACTCAGTAATTGGTGTTATGGTTTCTTATTAGGTATGCGCCAAACAGGTATTGATATTAGCCAATCAACTATCGATGATATCCAAGAAATTTATTTTCGCATGTCAGAAATTGCCACAATTGATTACGAGCATGTCGATATCAGAGCAGAAGATGAAAATGCGTTTGAAGAAGTTTTGGATTATATAGAAACCTCTGTTTTATATATGCATCAGGAAATAACTAAGAAAAGTAATATGCAATTGCATTGAGATAACAATACTAATTCTATGTCATTCCCGCTGGCACTTTAAAGAGCGAACATGTTGAAACATCAAGCGGGAATCTATTCATCAATTTGTAACTTGTATAACTGCTTTAAAATAAATCTAAAAAAATATTTTTATTGTAGATTCCCGCTTAAAGGAAAATTGTTCTTTACAATTCTTTACTGAGCGGGAATATCACAACTCACTTAATTTGCTTATAAGGAAACCAGATGATCACGCAACAAGAATACGCGCAACGACGTAAAACTTTATTCGAGAAAATGGGGAAAAATAGTATTGCCATTTTTCCATCCTCACCAGAATGTGTTCGTAGCGGTGACACACATTTTGCCTTTCGACAAAATAGTGATTTATATTATTTAACAGGATTTTCAGAACCTGAAGCAGTTGCAGTATTTATGACAGGCAATGGAAATAATGAATATATTTTATTTAATAGACCCCGCGATGCATTTTCTGAAATTTGGTACGGCAGGCGAGCTGGCCAAGAAGGTGCACAAAAAAATTATGCGGTTGATAAAGCTTTTTCAATTAATGAATTCATCGAAAAATTACCTGATTTATTACTCAATCGTGAAACACTTTATTACGCAATTGGACGTAATGTGGAGTTTGATGAACAGATTTTAAATGGAATAAATAAATTACGTCATAAAGTACGCAGTGGTGTAGGCGCACCAATTAATATCATTAATAGTGAAATCTTTTTACATGAAATGCGTTTAAAAAAATCCACAGCTGAAATTGAAACGATGCGTAAAGCGGCACAAATATCTGTAGCTGCACATATAAAAGCCATGAAAAATTGTCGCCCTGGTTTATTTGAATATCATTTAGAAGCTGAATTATTGCATGAATTTTTTAGCAATGGATGCCGATCAGTTGCTTATAACCCCATTATTGGTGGTGGTGAAAACAGTTGTATTTTGCATTATCAAGAAAATAATGCTGAATTAAAAAATGGTGATGTCGTATTAATTGATGCTGGCGGTGAATACCAAAATTACAGTTCCGATCTCACCCGCACATTTCCAGTTAATGGCAAATTTAGTCCCGAACAAAAAGCGATTTATGAAATTGTTTTAGCGGCGCAACTAGAAGGCATCAAAAAAGTAAAACCGGGCACGTCTTGGCCACAGATACAACAAACGATGGTTAACGTCATCACTGAAGGACTCGTTAATCTAGGGCTCTTACAAGGTCACGCGAGTGATTTAATTGAAACTAAAGCTTATCAAACATTTTATATGCATAATTCTGGTCACTGGTTAGGCTTAGATACTCATGATGTCGGTTCTTATCAAATTAATGGTAATTGGCGTGATTTAGAAACAGGTATGGTATTAACAGTTGAACCTGGTATTTATATTGCTGCAAATACGCCGAATGTTGATGCGAAATGGTGGAATATTGGTATACGTATCGAAGATGATGTTTTAGTGACTAAAGATGGTCCTGATATATTATCTGATGGATTACCTAAAGATATTACTGATATTCAGCAAATAATGAATGGATAGATCGTTAATTAAATTTATGTAGCCTGGATGGAGGCAAACGATTAACCTATTTGATAGCACGAAATAACTTACCTATTTTATATGCATCTGGCACTGCTGGAATCCGGGAAACAAATTATTTATCCCGGGTTTCGCCCTTAGTATTAAATAGTTAATGTAGTGAATTTAAGATTAAACATATTAACTGTATTTTATTTTGGCTACACCCAGGCTACGATTATGAACAAATTTTGGAATTAAATGACTGAGCAATACGATTTAATTATCATTGGTGGTGGACTGGTTGGAGCCAGCTTGTGTTTGGCGCTAAATCATTTACCTTTGCGTATTGCCATGATCGAAACAAAGGCAATTCAATCATCGCCCCCTGCCCTTGCTGATGCGCGCTCAATTGCATTGTCTTATGGCACATTTAAAATACTTTCTAACTTGGGTTTGCAACAAGATTTATTATCAAATAGTACGCCCATTGTTAAGATTCACGTCTCTGATCAAGGACATTTCGGATCCACATTATTTTCCGCACCCCAATTACAAGTGCCCGCTTTTGGTTATGTCATTGCTTTTGATGCGATTAATCAAATTTTAATTAAACAATTATTAGCCTGTAAAAATGTCACATTATTTTCGCCAGCACTAATTTCTGAGACGATAAAAACTCAAGATAATCAGTGGCAAATTAATATCAAACAGGATGAAAAAATTATTTCGATTAAATCGAAATTAATTATCGCTGCTGATGGCAATAATTCATCAATACGGCAGCAACAACAAATTCACATCATTGAAAAAGATTATCCACACTCAGCCATATTAACGAAAATAGTGTTAAAACACCCGCATTCAAACACAGCCTATGAACGCTTTACCCGCGACGGTGCACTGGCTTTATTACCGCTCAATGAAATGAATTGCAGCATCGTGTGGAGCCTGCCTCACACTAAAGCTGATCAATTAATGTCAGTATCTGCAGAAAATTTCTTACATAATTTACAATTGGCATTTGGACAAAAATTAGGAAAGTTTACCGAAGTTGGAACTAGACACAAATTGCCACTAAAAATGATCGTTGCTAAACAACAAATTAAATCGGGTATATTACTGTTAGGCAATGCGGCACAATCACTTCATCCCATTGCTGCGCAAGGTTTTAATCTCGCATTAAAACATGTGGCCTATTTAGCTGATGTCATATCAAAAGCATATCATGATAATTTAAATTTGGATGATGCTTACTTAATTGAACATTACCACAACAAAATCAAAAAAGATCGTCAACAAATTATTCATTTTACCCATTATTTAACGAAAATATTTGGTAATAATTTTTATCCACTCAAATCATTACGTGACAGTGGATTATTGTTATTAGATTTATTACCGTTCACCAAGAAAATATTTGCGCAAAAATGCATGGGAATATCTGGGAAATTACCTCGAATATTACGTGACCTGCCACTGGCTATTACAGAATAATTCATTTTTTCTCCTTTTCACCCTAATGCGAAGATGCTCAAGGTGGATGAAGGAGTATTAAATAGTCTTACACATTTAATTAACACACCCTCATCTATCGAAGGCACCTTCTCCCGCAAGCGGGAGAAGGAAAAAACATGCCAAATCTGTGCTATATATTAGATATTGCTAATTATTTCTCGCAGGTGCGCCATGGAAAATAATCCTGAAACACAGCCGAAACTCAATCCACAACAACAAAAACAGTTCAATGAGTTAACGGCAAAAATAAACGACATCGATAAGTTAAATCGAGAACAAAAGAATGCAAATGAGCAAAATGAAATGCTCATTGCGTTAGGAAGAAATCAATCTTACTCAGCTGATAAAGATAAAAAGCTAAATGAAATTTATAATAATATTTCTGATGGTTATCAAGAAATTGAACAAAGGAAATCAGTAAAAGATAAATATGTAGAACGATTAGCAAATATATTACCTGCATCTAAACCGCGCACAGGCGAAACGCCATCTGGACCTACACCATCAAAATGATAAATAACCATTAAAAAAGGCAAAATATGAATAAACTACTGCAACTTTACGAATCCTATATTCAATCTAATAAAAAAGAAAATGGTTTTATTGATTTTATTAATACCCCCGCAAATTATGTTTACATCGAAAAATATATCAACGAACCGCGCAAAGAAGATCGTCAAACATTACTACATCTTGCGATAATTAATTTTGATATGAATACCATAAATCTATTACTGAAATTTAAAGCAGATGTCACCTTGGTTGATAAATGGGGTAAAACACCTTTATACCGTGCCTTAGAAGGCGAACAAATCAATATTGAATTAGTCAAAAAACTGATTAATAGCGGTGCCAATATTAATGAAAAAGATGCACTTCGTGCTACAGCATTACATTGGTCAGTGCTAGCAGGTAATCTCCAAAAAACCGAAGATTTATTATCTTTAGGCGCGGATATAAACAGTGTGAATCGAAATCTTGAAACGCCATTACGATGGGCATTCACCCGTGAATTACATAAAACAGAAGAACATATTCAACAAAAAATGATCATGTTATTAATTCGTAAAAGTCCTGTCATTAGCCAGGATTTTACGGGTATTAAAGTTTCACAGGGCATCACTGATAATATTATTGTTATAGGTTCCACTAAATTAAAAGATATCTCTCCGGTAATGGAAAATCTCACTAGAAAAGTGAGCGGCTTTGAAAGAGCCATTACTTCAATCGAAGAATTTGATGCGGCAGTAAAAGCAGGTGCTACTTTTGATTATCCATTAATCGAACTCGCTACAAAAAATGGCACACACCCAGACGTTATTAAACTGCACGAAAGAGTTAAGTTTTATCGTATGGCTGATGAAGGCACAGGCATTCCTGAGATTAAACAAAATTTAGTTCATGATATTGTATTATTATGGTTGCTCGCCGATGCCTCTACGCGAAAATCGATAGAAGCAAAAATAATTGCAATGCCTAATGATATACAAGATATGGTCATTGATGAATCAGTGGGTGAATATGATAAAATTCCCGAACTCAGACAAGTTTTGATCCATAATTTAGCTGAATTATGGACCAAGAGTAGCGAACCTAACCAAAAATATATAGAACTTAAAATTTCTACAGCTCCACAAGCAAATGATTTTTTTAATTTATTCAGTGAAGAAAAAAAATTAATCCTTGAATTTCAATCACAGAAAAAAGCCCGTCATCTTTAATTGTTCATATCTAATAATTTTTTATTCTGTTTCCATAAATATTTTATCAAATCAACACGATTATTATTCACAACGATATTCTCTTTTTCTAAGAGGGTTTTCTGTAACGACCCGGGATAACTTGAGACCTCAAAAGGAAGTAGTCCACTGGATTTAATGACACGCTGCCACGGTAAATTATGTTTTTGAGTACATGAATGTAACAACCAACCCACTCCTCTAGCCCCACGTGGATTTCCAGCCAACTGCGCAATTAACCCATAAGTCGCCACTTTACCTTTAGGAATAAGTTTAATTAATCGCATGACATTTTTAGAAAATTCAGTTTGTTTACTCATAATTTTGCATTTGTCTGCAACACCACTTCGCCTTTCACTTGCCCTTCTTGTGCTATTTTATCTAAATGCACTTCAGCCGGAGTAATACCATAATCACGTTGTAAAACGATGAGCCAATCCATGAGATTATCAAAACTGACTGCATTAAAAGATATTTTAATGGTACCCTCTTTTTGTTGTTCAATATTCTGGGTATTTGTTTTTAGTCCGGATGAAGTAAGAGACTGTTGAACAGTTGCAAATAAATCGGCTGGATTAACAGGATGGACATTGGTCGCACCGATTTGGCTGGCATTAATTTGTGGTAATATTGATTTCATCCACGATAATAATTCAGTATCTTGTGATACATTGGTTTGTAACGTATCTACACTATTGGATAATGGCGACCAAATAAAAAAATAGAGAATAATAAACGCTAAAAAAAATGCGCCGATGATTACCATTTTTTGTTCACGGGGTGATAAATTGAGCCACCATTGTTTCATGATGATTTCCTAGTAATATTAAATCTTGCACTAATAGCGGATCCCGAACTTGTCGTTTCACCTTGTTTTACATCGATGGGATATTTATTTAAATTATCATTGAATTGCGTTAAAGCATGGGCATTATCAACCTGCACTTCAATATTTAATTGGTTCCCTGTATAAGAGATATTTTGTAATTTAACTTGTGGCATATTATTAATGGCCTGCCCCACCGCTCCTAATAAATTAAAAAAATCGGTGCCTTGTTGTGTTTGGCTATGTTGAGATACCAATTGTTGAATCCTCGCCCTTGGATTAACAACACTGGTCGCTTCGGGAAATATTTGCATATAAATACTGGTAATTTTTTGTTGTAATTGTGTTTCTCGATGATTTAAATAAATCCATTTAGTGGTGGTCGTGACAAATAATAATACAAATAATATAACTGCTAATTTAATAGGGGTATACCAATACTTGTATTTTTCTTGCAGTGATTCTTGTGGCAACATTTCACCTTGCAATAAATTACAATTCACTGCACTGTAATTAAAATTGACCCAAAAACAACGAGAATCAATTTGATCGTTTTCTAAAATAGTAATAATAGGGACATTTAAATCGTTAAATAGCAAACTCAATATTTTATCGTGTTTATCATACACTTTAATTTGTTTGGGTGGATTTTTTTGCGCGGCAATCATTTCTTGTAATATAGATTGTACATAATCACTTTCTATAGCAAATCCCATATTTTTATCGGTTTTTACATAAAGCTCTTCGTCATGCGATATCACTGCCCATTCGTTCTCATCAGCAGGAATAGTGATCAGATCAGCAAATATTTTTGTTGGAAATATTTTTTGCGCATGTAATTTATCTAACCAACTTTGTAACAATGATTTTTGAATGATTGCCACACCATATAAATGATCTTCATGTAACTCCCAAACAACGGCATGTAAATTCTGAACATCATCTACGAGTTGTTCTTCAAGTGCATACAATGCTGCTTGAGGACGTTGTGCAGCAGGCATAGCAGGCAAAGATACCGTGAGCATTACGATATTATCAGTGGGAACATATATAACAACATCACTGTTTGAATTGGTCGTAGGTAAATCAGTTAATGAGCCTTGTTGTGGTTTACTGATCGCAATGCCATTTTCACGCAATACCCAGCTAATTTTCTGCGCATTATTATCGTGAAAATAGATTAATAATTCCTTATTCGGCATAATTTAATTCGTCCCTATACTTTGCCAAAGCATTGTAACAGAAGGTTTATTTTTTTCATCTACTTTGCGTTTAAATAAAGCAAATAAGGTCATATGAATATTTTTAGTATCCACATCCGCCCGTAATAAAAAATAATTGCTGGTGGTGGTAAAATTATTTTGATTATTTTGAGTGTTCTGATTGTTCTGACTGTTTAATCCTAATTGTTGTGCAATGGGCGAGGCATTAAAGTCTTTCAGTGTTGCAAATCCACCTTGCTGCGTTCGTTGTGCTGTTAATTGCTGCGCTTGTTGAGCATTGTAATTGGCACCCGTTGTTGCATTTAACGATAATAATAAAATGGGAGGTGCCGTATTGACATTAAGACTTGTTTGTTCTGGCAATGCGATCAGGTACTGAGATAATGCATTATATATTTGTGGTGTTACGCCACTCACCAAACGTAATTCACTCAAGGTAGTAAAAATATGATGGGCCGCTTTGTAGGGTGGTTGATGGTTTATATAATATTCTTCCAAATTCACATTCGAACCTTGGGCTTGGGGTGTCAACCATGCAATTATTGCACTCACCATAGTGGGCACATTTTGTTGATAACTGCTGGGTAAAATATTTTTTAATAATTGGATAAATGACGCCTGCTGATTTTCATCTTGTAAATTATTTATATTATAAAAACTTTGCCCGTCCATCAGTACTGCATTCACGACACTACCATCTGCCAGATTTTGAGTTGGCATTACCACCGGCCATTTAATTAAATTCTGCGCTTGATTAGCACTGCTTGACGTTGGGCTTGGTGTAGGGCTGGGTGTTGAATTTGCTGAAGAAGAATTTGTTGAATTATTACCATTTGCATTGGGATAAATATTTGTCTGTAAAAAATGTGAAGCCCATACAACGGCGCCTTGTGTGTAGAGATAAGCTTGATTTGAAGCAAACATTAATTGACTGCGTTGAATATCTATACGCTGCCTTTCAATTAATCCCATGGTAATAATGGCACTTATTGCAGTAATAAATAATGCCATTAATAAAGCGCTGCCCTTTTGCGATAAATTAATTTTAACCATTAAAGCCCACTCCTGAGATCGCAAAAATTCTATCTAATTGCCCTAATTTATTAATGGTAATTATCATTTCTATTGCTTTAGGAACTGTGGGTGGCGGTGGTGGTTGATTTGCGTTAGTCGTTGTTGGTGTTGCTTGTGGATTTGAATTAGCAGCATTTGGCTGTGCCTGAGTTTGTTGTGGATTTGAACCAGTAGGATTAATTGTTGTCGGTGGTGGTGCTGGATTATATGCTGCGGAAATATTCTGCGTATTGGGCGCGGGCCATTGATCAATAAATTCACCCTTGTAATTTAAATAACGCAATTTTATATTTATCACATTATTCATCATCACTTTATCTACAACAGGTGTATTTTGTGTTCTATCCAATTCTGCCCATGAACGCCTTATTAATTGATTGTTTTGCACAAAATAAGCCACTCTTTGTAATTCACTTCTATCAGATATTGCCATCGGATTAATATATCCTGCCCTGGTGAATTCAATATAATTATTATTTCCATAAACACTGGGTTGTATTTGATTATTTTGATCAATAATAGGCCTATCGATAATTTGATCAAAATCTCTTTGTAATATTAATTGTGATAATTCCATTTCATGCAATTGTGCGACATGTCTTTCAATAATTTGTTGTGCGTCTATAACATTTTTTAAGCCAATTAATGATAAAGTTGTTACCATTGCAAAAATAAATAATGCAACCATTATTTCTAATAAGGTAAATCCATTTTGATTATCGTTTATTGCTATCATTAAATTTAACTCGTTGCAAAATAGGTGGTAAAACTAGCGAGAGGATTACTATTTTGATTGGCGCTAACATTAATTTGTGCTTGAAATGCATGCGGATCCGGTGTTGAAATTAAATTTACCTGCCAATACCAATTTTGATTTAATTGCGTAACCTCGCCTTGCAAACTACCCGCTGAATTCGACAGCGGAATTAATCCCGCTTTTATTCTTGCCACCGTATCTAATGCAACCCATTGCGCGATATTTTTTTGTTCCAAATATTGTAAATGATTGGCTTGTAACGCGGTGATACGCAATAAAGAGAAAAGCACTATGGCGATGATCATTAATGCCACCATGACTTCGAGTAAGGTAAATCCGTTATGTTTAGTTGTCATATTCCTTCATGCTCTAATCAATGTAATTCCACCAAACTGATTACCCCATTTTCATTACCGATGATTTTATACATGGGTGGTTTTTGAACTACACCAATATTAATTACAAATGGTGAATAATCCCCATTATTATAAAAAATTATCATCGATGAATTACTAGCAACGGCATTCGTTGTTTGTTGCATTAATCTATTTTGCATTGATGTATTCAACAAAATAAGTTGCACAGAAACTTTCGCTGGCAAATTATAAAAATGCAGATAAGGGTCATTATTTGTGGCTAACCATTTGCCCTGAAAACTGTTACTGGCTAATTGATATTGCTGAAAATAAAAACCATTGCCGTTCATCCTAAATGAATAAACTGCTGGCTGTAATACTGCTTTCTCTTGCGCTAATCCTAATAAAGCATATAGGGTTTTTGCTGTTTGTTTGGCTTGTATTGTTGCAGTATTTACTGAATATAATGCAGCTGCAGTTATCACTAAACTAATGATGAGTAATACCACCATTAATTCAATCAATGTAAAAGCAGCTGATTTTTTATTAATCATGTAGACGAAGCATTATCTTGCGTTGACCAATTACCAATTATCGTTGCACTACTATTCGGCCCTTCAGAACCAAAACTATAGATATCAATTTCACCATGGCTTCCCGGATTAAGATATTGATAAGGTCTATTCCAAGGATCCATGGGAATATCAGGTAAATAACCACCGGATTTCCAATTAGCCGGCATAGGACTTGATGAGGGTTGTCTGACGAGGGCTTCTAATCCTTGATCAGTTGAGGGATAAAATCCATTGTCTAATTTATATAATTCCAATGCCGTTTCAATTGCATGAATATCTGCTTTTGCTTTAACTATTCGCGCTTGTTCTGGTCTGCTCATTATTTTTGGCACAATTAATGACGCTAATATGCCGATAATAATTACGACTACCATGATTTCAATGAGCGTAAATCCAGAATTTGATTTGCGATATCGCGATAAATAGTGATATTCCGTATTAATCATTCTTATCTCCTTACAATTTTTTATTTAACTGACAATAGTACTCAAAGAAAATATGGGTAATAAAATTGCTAATACAATAAATAACACCACACCACCCATCACTAAAATTAATAATGGTTCAAATAATGCCAATGCAATTTCTGTAGTACGTGTTACTTCTTGTTCTTGATAATGCGCCGATCTTTCTAACATCATTTCTAAACGACCACTGGCTTCACCGCTAGCAATAAGATGAACGCTCATCGGTGTAAAATAACCTGTTTGTTTCAATGCATGGTGAATGCTGTCACCTTCTTTAATATGTAGAGTTGCCAGCTGAATTTTGGCACGGATAGGTAAGCGAGAAACAACATCAGCTGAAATTTGAAACGCTTCTAAAATGGGCACGCCTGCTGCGCTTAATATTCCTAATGTATGTGAAAATCTTGCTGTATCACGTATTTTTAACATATTTCCTAATACAGGTAATTTTAATAAAACCAATTCGTAAGCAAATCGAATATGTGGTTTTCGTAAAATTAATTGGATAATAATGGTTAATATAATAATTAACGCAATTAATACTAATCCATAATGTTGAACAAAATAACTGATGCTTAATAAAATTTTAGTAGCTAATGGTAATTCTTGACCCGTGTTAGCAAATACATTGACTATTTTCGGAACGACATAGACTAATAAAAAAGCCACAATTGAAAAAGAAATTAATAGCATAATTATGGGATAAATTAATGCTTGCCGTGTTTTTTGTTTAACGAAATATTGTTGTTCAGTGTAATCAGCAAGACGATTCATCACCGTATCTAAATGCCCTGTTTGTTCTCCTGCTGCGACTGTTGCTCTATAGATGGGTGGAAATACTCTAGGAAATGTTGCAAACGCTTCAGCGAGTGAACTGCCCTCCACTACTTTTGCATGTACAGAGGCTAATACTTTTTTCACTGCTGATTTTTCTGCTTGCTCTAACACTGATGCTAAAGCCTCTTCTACTTGTAACCCAGCGCTTAACAAAGTCGATAATTGTCTTGTGATTAATGTTAAATCACCAACATCTATGGAAGTAAAAATTTGTTTATGAGAAATTTTATGTTTATTCGTTTGTGTAATAAGCGTCACTTCGATGGGAATTAAACCGCGTTCTCTTAATTTTTGACGGATCTGACGAGGCGCGTCACCTTCTAATACGCCTTTGTGACGTTGTCCTTTTTGATCAATTGCGTGATATTCGAATGCAGCCACAATTTATTCCGTTTAATATATTGTAACGATTTTATGTGGTTTACTATCGAATTTAGCCCTGCTTTCATCTATCGCTGCTAAAGATTGTCTGGCCAAGGGTTGTCCTTGCAATGCTGCTTGGCTTAACCAATATTCTGCTTTCATGGGATCTTCAACGGTGCCTAAGCCGTAATAATATAAATAGCCAAGAGCATATTGCGCATTAGGGTCACCACTTCTAGCCAATGGCGCAAAAAGATCAAATGCCATTGTATATTGTTGATAGGAATAATATTGGATGGCTTGATTATAAAGAAAGGCATTATGTGAAGCACAACCTTGAATGAATAATACGCACGCGAGAACAAAAGAAAAAAGTAATTGTTTGCATCCCTGCATTGTTAATTCCTTTAAATAATTTATTACAGCAATTGAACTTATTGATTGATATTCCGCAATTCTTTCAGCATATTTAAATAATTTTGGATACCTGGAACCCTAGGATAATTCGTACCCGGGTTATATCCTGTATTATTATTGTCTGGATTATTATTATCTGGACTAATCGCTTGATTATTACTTGGCGCATTATTATCTGGTATTGGATGTAATGGCAAGCGTTCCATGCGACCTAGATATTGAATAATGACTTCCTGAGAAGATATAGCCATTATTAAAGCGCCACCCGGTATTGTATCACCGACTCGGTACAATTTTTCATTGCCGTCGGCAGTATCTATTATTGCTATAGAGTGCCTACCTTCCTCATCCATGATAATGCCAGTCAATTTGAGTGAAAGATGTGTCACCGCAATGGTATTGCTTGATGAAATACCAAATAAATGCCAATGCGGGATTTTTTGATATAAAGTTAAATCGCTATGTATTTTTTCAGACAATGATTGAATAGCATTTCTTTTAATTTGTTGTGGAATAAAAAAATTAATCGTATTAATGATATTGATCGTTATCATCAGTAATAAAATAACACTGAGTAAAACAGAGATATTCGATCGCCATCGTGTTTTAACAGAATGAGAAAATTTATCACTCAATGATAATAATTTATGTTTCAATTCTTCGTTGGTCGTTGAGATAGCCATGGTTTAAGTTAAACTCTTTTTAAATAAATATTGTGTTTATATTAATTATAGATCGTAAATTAAAATCACTTGCTATAAACAATAAAAATTAAAGGCTCGCTTCTTCATAAGAGACGCGTAATATTTCTTCTAAGGCTGTCATTCCATCTAGCACTAACCTTACGCCGTCGCGTCTAATACTTGGAAATGTTTTATGGGCAAATTGTTCCATTTTTTGTTCTGTTTCATTTTGATGAATCATAGTGCGTAATTTTTCATCGATCATAATTAATTCATAAATTCCGGTGCGGCCGCGATATCCTACTTGTTTACATTCAGCGCAGCCAACAGGGTGATAAATCATGGGTGGATTTTCATCAGTGATGCCTAATAATTCACATTCATCTTTTTGTGCTGGCATCGCTTTTTTACATGCTGGGCATAATAACCGCACTAAACGTTGCGCTACTAATCCGATCATACTTGATGCAATTAAATATGGTTCAACACCCATATCTTCTAAGCGGGTAATAGCACCAATGGCGGTGTTAGTGTGTAATGTCGATAAAACTAAATGGCCTGTTAAACTGGCTTGTACGGCTATTCTCGCTGTATCTAAATCACGTATTTCGCCAACCATCACAATATCGGGATCTTGACGTAATATCGCGCGTAATCCTCTGGCAAATGTCATATCAATTTTATAATTCACTTGGGTTTGGCCTATGCCGGGTAAATAATATTCAATAGGATCTTCAACCGTTAAAATATTACGTTTACTGTCATTTAATTCTGTTAACGCAGCGTAAAGTGAAGTAGATTTTCCTGAGCCTGTTGGCCCTGTTACTAAAATAATGCCATGTGGTTTATTAATTAATTTACGCATATTGCCAAGGACTTGGGGTGACATGCCTAAAAATCGCAGATCTAATTTCGCCGTTCTCTTATCCAGTAATCGTAAAACGATTCTTTCACCATAACTGCCTGGTAATGTCGATACGCGCACATCAATATTTCTACCAGCGATTCTTAAGCCAATTCTACCGTCTTGTGGTAATCGTTTTTCAGCAATATCTAATTTTGCCATGACTTTAATGCGGGAAATAATGAGAGGTGTCAGTGCTCTTTTTGGTTGTAGTACTTCATGTAATACGCCATCGATACGGAAACGAATCACCAGATTATCTTCAAAAGGTTCAATATGAATATCAGATGCACCTTGTTTGATAGCTTCACTGATTAATGCATTTAATAATTTTATAATCGGCGCATCATTTTCTGTTTCTAATAAATCCTGAGTATCCGATAAAGAACTGGCTATTTCATTGAGATCATAATCGCTTTTCATTTCTTCAATCATTTGCATGGCTGCATTGGAAGTACTTTCATAAGTTTGACTTAATAAACTTGAAAATTCTTCATCATTCACACTTTTTAATTGAAATGCGCCTTGTAAATAACGTCTTAATTCTAATAAAACAGGGCCAGTTAATTTCGCTTTATGGATAATTGTTTTGCCATCCTCGGCAATAATAACGCCATGACGTTTGGCAAAACTAAAGGGTAATTTTTTTTCTACGACGACATTGTTTGTCGGTGACAATTCGGCTGACATGGTTTTATACCTCTTATTTAATTTTTTAAATTTAATTATTTGAAATTATGTTAATAATGAAATAATTAATTTTTAGTATTGTTATAAATCAGTATAGAGCATGCGAGACATTAGCGTGATAATTTGTAAGATTTTCTAGCGTCATGTAGCTTGGGTGTAGCCAAATGACTGAATTGAACAATGTAATAAATCAGCACTTTCTCCCGCAGACGGGAGAAAGAATAAAAAATTAATTGTTAGTGGGATAAGGTTCAGGTATATGAACAGGCTTCCATTGCGGCAATAATGGATTTACACCGGGAGGTGATAATGGATTATCCGCGGCGGTTTCTCTTTGTTTTTGTAATTCTAATTCACGTATCATGCCATAACGTGCACTTGATTGAGCATCTTGCGTTGGTTGATCATCTAAGATAACAGGATGTAAAAATACCATTAAATTCTTTTTTACATCGTTAGGATTTCTATTTTTAAAGAATTCACCAAGAATAGGTATTTTACTGATGAGAGGTACACTAGTTGTAGTATTCTCGTAGTCATTACTAATCAATCCACCCAGCACCAAAATCTGATCGGATTTCATAATAATAGATGTCACTAAATCAGCCTCATTAACTACTGGGTTTTGATTTATCGTTTGATCACCTAAAGTCTGATTACCTTGCTTGATTAATAATCGAACGGATCCATTAGGCCCAATCTGTGGTATGACATTTAAAGTTAATGCAACGTTCTGCTGATTGGTAGTAGTAAAAGGGGTCACAGTGCTAGTTGTACCTGTAGTCGAATATTGACCTGATACAAAAGATACTTGTTGGCCTACCAAAATTTGTGCTTTTTGATTATTCAATACGACCAATGAAGGTGTTGATAAAATATTTGAGGACGAGTTAGTGGTAATATAATTGATAATTGCACGTATTCGGCCGAAATCAACCACTCCAACGCCTACACCAGCACCAGTCATATTAGCAAAGGAATCCTGCATATTGTCCCCAGATGGTAATGTGGCACCCCATTGGATGCCGAGATTTTCCATCACAGACTCATCCACTTCAACGATGATAGCCTCTATCAACACCTGTTGAGGCTGGACATCTAATTCCTTGATGATTGTTTTCAGTTTATTAAGCGCCGCGAGTGGTGCACTAATCACAAGTGAATTGGTAGTTTCTTCAGCGACAATTTGAATATTATTAGGGTTTGTCTCTGAAGTGTTGGTACTGCTGGTGTTAATAATAGTGCCGCCAGCATTAGCTCTCTGTAATAAAGGTAAGGAAGGAAGCGTTAAATTCAAACCAGGTGTTGAGCCAGAAGAAGAATAGCTATTACCAGAACTCATTGAAGCACCTGTTGTTACTTGACCGGTATTATAGCCACCTGATGATGAGCCTAGCCCTTGGATGGTAAAATCAGTGTCATTGGCCCCTCCTGCTTGTGACTGATCAGAACTTGTCGCTCCTGCGCTGGATTGTCCATTCACCAAATTAATTAATACTGGCGCAAAGTCAGTCGCTTTTAAATATTTTAATTGAATTACTTGTACAGTATTTTGAATGGCTGTAGTACTTTGTAATACATCCATTTGCTTAATAATGGATTTGACTCGCTCACGATCAACTGGTGGCCCACTAATCAAAATACTATTCCCGCCGACATCAGCAGAAATATTAACACCACCCCCACCAGCTGTTGTTTGCCCAGGAATACCTCCGCCTTGGTTAGTGGGTGGTAACATAGGTTTTAGTGTGGCTACGACTTGCGACGCGATTGCGTAATGCAATGGAATGATTTCGATATTACTTGCGGTAGGCTGATCTAATCCTTTAATAATCTGATCGATTTGGGTCATCTTGTCAGAGGGGCCAGAGATAATGAGCGAATTTGTTTGGGGATAAGCAATAATTTGACTACTTGGTGGTAATAAAGGACGCAATGTGGTGGCTAATTGACTGGCGCTTAAATTTTGAACTGCTGCAACTTGCACCACAAATTCATTATTAACTACAGTATTTATAGGTCTTACAGTGGGTACGGGTTGATAATTTGCTTCGTATATTGGCACTATTCTCACTGCATTTTTTGTTGTAGTTGCAGCATATCCATGTGTATTTAAAATAGCTAAAAATACCTGATAGAGTTCATCACTCAATAATGGGGTATTTGATATAAATGTAACTTTTCCTTGCACTCTAGGATCGATAATAAAATTTTTACCTGTTTCTTTGGAAACTTGATTTATCAACGTTCTAATATCGACATCTTGTAAATTCCATAATTGTGATTTTGCTTGTGGTTGTGACGCAGTCTGATTTTGCGGTGGTGTGATATTGGGATTCCATTGTGGTGGTGGCGGTATTTGTGGCAGATGTTGTAATTGTGGCGGCAATGGTAGTGGTGACGTTGGCAGTGCATTCGCTTGATTTTTTACATTGGGATTATTGGATAAAAAAGCGAAACAAGGAAATGACAATCCAACAATTATTAGCACAACTATTAATAATCGATTCATGAACATCCTTTGTTAAATTCTATTGATCCATTAAAAATATTTTTTACATGCTCTTCGATTTCTTCCTATAAAGGAATTAAAGTTAGGTAAAAAATTTACGGGAAATAATAATGTCGTATTTTTAAAAATAATGCAATGAACATCAGAGAATTATCTTTTTGAATAACGCCCTACTAATGATGCTTTTGCTAATAAATGATCTTGTATATTTTTTTCAAATGCATTTCCATTGGTTAAATTCAGTGAATCATCTAACGCATATATAATAAACCAATAATGATGTGTACCACTTGGTGGGCACGGACCATCATATTTGGTGTGTTTCCAAGAATTATTTAACACTACGCTCCCTGCTGGAAAGGAAGATTCACCCTCTGCGATACTATTTACATTGGCTGGAATATTATAAATCACCCAATGTGTCCATATACCACCAGGAGCATCAGGATCAGTTAATGTAATAGCAAATGATTTTGTTGCTGCTGGAATATCATACCAAGATAAGGGTGGCAAAATATTTTTACCATTGCAGGTATATTGAGAAGGAATAAATCCATTATTTTGAAAAGCAGTGCTGGTGAGAGTAAGCGCTGATACATTAAATGTTGTAGTTAATAAAATAAATAATGCAAATAATTTTAAACTCCTTTTTAAATTCATAATAGTTCCTTGACAAAACATGCGTCAGCTCAGATTCAAACATATGTTATCTTCAATCGCTATCTTCAATTGTAGCCTGGGTAAAGCTAATTGAAAATTGTAATTTAATTAAGCAAACTTTAATTATTTAAAATTATTATTTAGGACTAAGGGCGAAACCCGGGATAAAAAAAGACAAATATATGGCTAGAAATATCTAGCCATATATTAATTAAAATTACTCATCAGAAGAAACGGTAGGTCTGTCAACTAATTCAACAATAGCAAGAGGTGCTTTATCACCTGCCCGGAATCCATATTTCAGAACACGTAAATAACCACCTGGTCGTGATTTATATCGAGGTGCTAATTCATTGAATAATTTTGTGACAGCATTACGATCACGCATACGATCAAAAGCTAAGCTCCGTTTTGATGCGGTATCTTCATTTTTTGCCATAGTTATTAATTTTTCAGCATAACAGCGTAAATCTTTTGCTTTTTGTAACGTCGTTACAATTAACTCTTTATCAAATAAAGAGACAACCATATTTCTAAACATCACTTTACGATGACTACTGGTACGACTAAAATTTCTACCTGAATTGCGGTGGCGCATATATGTAACCCTTAAATATTAATGTTGTTCACGTTCTTTTAGTGATGCTGGTGGCCAATTATCCAACTTTGTGCCTAATGATAATGCTCGAGACGCCAAGACATCTTTAATTTCAGTAAGGGATTTTTTACCAAGATTAGGTGTTTTTAATAATTCACTTTCAGTTCTTTGTACTAAATCACCAATGTAATAAATATTTTCTGCTTTCAAACAATTAGCCGAGCGAACTGTTAATTCTAAATCATCAACAGGTCTCATCAATATTGGATCAATTTCTGGTTCTTGTGTAATTTTCTTTTGTGTTTCGTCATGTTTTAAATCAACAAAAACAGATAATTGTTGTTGCAAAATGGTTGCTGATCGACGAATCGCTTCTTCAGGATCTAACGTACCATTTGTTTCTAAATCAATAATTAATTTATCTAAGTCGGTTTTTTGTTCTACACGTGCGCTTTCTACAGCATATGTAACACGTTGTACCGGACTGAATGAAGCATCTAAGCGTAAAATTCCTACTTTACTTGATTCTGTATCTTCTAAAGTAGAACGTTGTGCAGCAGGTTGATAACCTCTGCCACGAATTACTTTCATGGTCATGCTAATCTCACCACCTTGTGTAAGATGTGCAATAACATGTTCAGGATTACTGATTTCAACATCGTGTTCTAAGGTGATATCAGAAGCTAATACCACACCTGGTCCTTTTTTGTGTAAATGCAAAGTGGCTTCATCACGTGAATGCAAATTCATCGCGATACCTTTTAGATTGAGCAAGATATCTACCACGTCTTCTTGTACACCTTCGATGGTACTGTATTCATGTAAAACGCCTTTAATTGACGCCTCTACTACAGCGCATCCAGGCATTGAGGACAATAAAATTCTCCGTAAAGCATTACCCAAAGTATGGCCAAAACCTCTTTCAAGAGGCTCTAATGTAATCTTTGATCGGTAAGGACTAATCTGTTGTACATCAATTAAACGTGGAGTTAAAAATTTATCGACACTACTACCTGGCATAGAAGGAAACCCTTATTTGGAATAAAGTTCAACAATGAGCTGTTCATTAAATTCAACAGGTAAATCAGAACGCTGAGGTATTGCTTTATATTTACCAGTTAATTTTTTCGTATCAACTTCAATCCATTCAGATTGAGGTCTTTGTTGTGCTAATTCTACTGCTGCAAGAATTCTTTTTTGTTCATTCGCTTTTTGTCGAACAGCAATAACATCTCCTGCCTCAGCACGATATGATGGGATATTGACGCATTTACCATTCACAGTGATCGCACGGTGTGAAACCAATTGTCTGGCTTCTGCTCTAGTGCTACCAAATCCCATACGATAGACGATGTTATCAAGACGTGACTCTAACAATTGTAATAATAATACACCGGTAGCGCCTTTTCGTTTGGCTGCTAATTGATATAAATTTCTAAATTGTCTTTCTGTCAAACCGTAGATACGTTTAATTTTTTGTTTTTCACGTAGCTGAACACCATAATCAGATAATCGTCCGCCACGTTGGCCATGCTGACCAGGCAAACGATCTGCTTTACATTTAGAGGTAAACGCTCTTACACCGCTTTTCTTGTATAAATCAGTCTTTTCGCGGCGAGCTTGTTTACAAGTAGAACCTAAAAATCGAGACATTAATCATTTTCTCCTTCGTTTTAAACACGTCGTTTTTTGGGTGGTCTGCAACCATTATGGGGTATAGGCGTTACATCAGTTATCATGATTACGGTTAAACCCGCGTTATATAAACCACGTATTGCATCTCTACCAGGACCAGGGCCATCAACAAATACTTCAACTCTTCTCATTTGAAATTCTTCTTTAGCATGAGTAGCAGCTTTTTCAGCGGCAATTAATCCTGCATAAGGAGTACTTTTACGAGAACCACGGAAACCACAACTACCAGCGCTTGAAAATGCAATCGCGTTACCTTGTCTATCGGTAATGGTAATTAGCGTATTATTAAAAGTGGCTTGAATGTGAACAAAACCATCATTAACAATTTTTTTTGCTTTTTTTCTACCACGTCCAGTAGTCGATTTTTTAGCAGCAGCAGTTACTTCTTCAGAAACTGTAACTTCTGTATTAGTCACTTTAGGGCCTGATTTACCTGCTCCTTTTCCACCAGAACCAGATTCGGTATCTTCGATTTCTAATGGTGGCGTTTTTGCTTTGGTATTTTCTCGCTTAGTTTGTTTCTCGGTCATTGCAATATCCTAATATTATGTAACACAACTACTTACTACGAATTATTTTACGTGGACCTTTTCGTGTTCTTGCGTTGGTTCTTGTTCTTTGTCCTCTCAGAGGTAAACCACGTCTATGACGATTGCCACGATAACATCCAATATCAATTAATCGTTTAATACTCATAGTGACTTCTCTACGTAAATCACCTTCCACAACAAATTTTGCAACAGCCTGTCTAATTTTATCTAAATCAGCTTCGGTCAGATCTTTGCCTTTCATTTGTGGATTAATACCTGTCTGCTTACAAATCAATGCTGCTCGACTACGGCCAACACCATAAATTGACGTTAATCCGATTAATATATGTTTTTGTACTGGTATATTGACGCCAGCAATTCGAGACATACTTCTACACTCCTAAATCAGTTATCTTACCCTTGTCGTTGTTTATGTTTAGCATTTGTACAAATAACACGCACCACCCCATGACGACGCACCGTTTTACATTTATTACACAATTTTTTTACTGATGCTCTTACCTTCATAAAGCTCCCCGTGTTTTATTTCCCAAATCAAAAAACGTATAGTTTATAATAAAAAATACTAATTATACAACCATTTTTTTACTCTTCTCACGTAAGTGAGAGAAGAAAAAAAATGATTTATTTTATTCCTTTTAAATTCGCTTTCTTCATTAATGATTCATATTGTTTTGACATTAAATGCGCTTGAATTTGTGACCAAAAATCCATAATTACCACAACAATAATTAATAATGATGTGCCACCAAAATAAAATGGTACGTGCCAAGTTAGCACCATAAATTCAGGCAATAATGCAACTAATACTAAATACATTGCGCCAACAAATGTTAATCGTGTCATTACACCATCAATATATTTAGCACTTTGATCACCAGGACGAATTCCAGGAATAAATGCACCAGATTTTTTTAAATTTTCCGCAGTATCTCTAGGATTAAAAACCAATGCGGTATAAAAAAACGCAAAAAATATAATAGCAACTGCATACAAAATGATGTACAACGGTTGCCCAGGTTCTAACGCCAAACCGACATTCGAAAGCCAATCAAGATGTTTAGAACTTAAAAAGAATTGTGCCAAGGTTGATGGTAATAAAATAATACTTGACGCAAAAATGGGTGGAATTACACCAGCCATATTAATCTTCAAAGGCAAATGTGTACTTTGCTGCCCACCGTACATTTTCCGGCCTTGTTGCCTCTGAGCATAATTAACTGTTATTCGCCGTTGGCCGCGCTCCATAAATACCACAAAAGCGGTGACCAGTAACACTGCGAGACAAACTAAAACCATGGTCAAAAACTGAATTTGACCTTGTCTCACTTGTTCAAGAAAACGCCCAATTGCACCGGGTAACCCAGAGACAATACCGACAAAAATGATGATAGAAATACCGTTACCGATACCGCGTTCTGTAATTTGCTCTCCTAACCACATCAAGAACATCGTTCCTGTCACTAAAGTGATAGTGGTAGAAATATAAAAAACCATACCAGGCTCTAATACAATACCTTGACCTGTGAGCCAGCGCGCAATACCCAGTGCTTGGAATATTGATAAAATCACTGTGCCATAACGCGTATACTGATTAATTTTACGACGGCCAGACTCACCTTCTTTTTTAAGTTCCTCTAAACTGGGTACGACCACTGTAAAGAGTTGCATAATAATCGAGGTAGAAATGTAAGGCATTATGCCTAATGCGAATACAGTCAAGCGGGACAAAGCACCACCGGAAAACATATTAAATAATCCAATGATGCCATTTTTTTGCGCATTAAAAAGATCTGCTAATTTAGCAGGATTTAGACCTGGCACAGGGATATAAGCACCAATTCGATAAATAACGATCGCAATAAGAACAAACAGTAAACGCTGTTTTAACTCACTTAAACTGGATTGATTATTTGTAATTGCTAAATTACCTGGTCTTGCCATCATTAACCTTCAATTTTACCACCAGCTGCAGTAATTGCAGCGTGTGCACCTTTAGTCGCATTTATCCCTGATAAAGTTACTTTTTTATTAATTTTGCCTGATAATATAACTTTGACTTTATTTACAGATAATTTAATTATCCCCAAATCTTGCAGCACGCGTTTATCGATGACTTCTGCATCAATCGCATTTAATTGATCCAAAGTTATTTGTTGAGATGAGGCCGCTTTTAAAGATTTAAAACCAAATTTAGGCAATCGTCTTTGTAATGGCATTTGACCACCTTCAAACCCGACTTTATGGTAACCACCCGCTCTAGCATGTTGACCTTTGTGGCCTTTACCACAAGTCTTTCCCTTGCCACAACCAATACCACGGCCAAGACGTTTACCTATTTTTTTTGCACCAATTGCTGGTCGCAGATCATTCAAATACATAACTACTATAACTCCTCAATTTTTAAGAGATAGCCTACTTGCCTCAACATACCTAAAATCGCTGGGCTACCAATTAATTCTCTGGTTTGATTAAGACGTCTAAGCCCCAAGCCTTTTACTGTCAATTTATGACGTGGTAATCGACCCGCAGTACTGTGTACTAAAGTCACTTTAAATTTGGGTAATTTTTTGGTCATTTGTTAAATCTCCACTATTTTTTTTCTTCTCCCCTTCGGTTATAAGGCGCAGAAGGCGGATGAGGGTGTATTTAAATGTGTTAAATAATTATTAAAAACACCCGCATCCGCCTTCAGCACCCTCTCCCGCAAGCGAAAGAAGGAAAAAATTATTAATCTCTAATTTCTTCAACTTTCTTACCGCGTTTCTCAGCAATCAACGCAGGAGAAACCATATCACGTAACCCTTTAAGCGTTGCCCAAACAACATTGACTGGATTACTTGAGCCGATGGTCTTAGACAATACATTCTGTATGCCTAAAACTTCGAATACTGCACGCATTGCACCACCAGCAATAATACCAGTACCTTGTGCTGCTGGTTTCATAAATACTTTTGATGCGCCATGTTTTGCGATAATTTCATGATGTAATGTGGTGCCATTGAGTTCAATACGAATCATATTTCGTCGTGCACTCTCCATAGCTTTCTGAATAGCAGCTGAAACTTCTCGCGCTTTACCTCGGCCAACACCGATGCGCCCTTTACCATCACCCACTACTGTGATTGCGGAGAAACTAAAGATTCGTCCACCTTTAACCACTTTTGCATTTCTGTTTACGGCTACTAATTTCTCAAGTAAACCATCACTTTTTGTACTTAAATCGAAACTTGCCATAGTCAACCCTTAAAATTCTAAACCGTCAGAACGTGCAGCTTCAGCTAATGCTTTGACACGACCATGATATTTGAAGCCAGATCTATCAAACGCTAATTTGGTAATGCCAGATTCCTTAGCGCGCTTAGCAATCAACTTACCTACTTTTGTTGCCATTTCAACACCATTTACTTTACTTTTTTTACTCGTAAATGTTTTATCTAAACTTGATGCACAAACTAACACTTCAGCTCCTGAGGGAGATAAAACTTGTGCGTATATATGTCTAGGCGTACGGTGTACTGTTAAACGTGGCACAGCTAACCGTTTAATTAATGCCCTAGTTCTTTTTGCTCTACGTAATCGTGACTCAGCTTTATTCATCATCTCACCTTACTTCTTCTTGGTTTCTTTAAGAATGATTTTTTCATTCTTATATCTAACGCCTTTACCCTTGTAATATTCAGGTGGTCGCAATGCACGAATATTTGCTGCAACCTGTCCCAATAACCCCTTGTCAAATCCTTTTAATGTGATTTCTGTTTGGCTAGGTGATTCTGCTGTAACGCCCTGTGGTAATTCAAAAACCACTGGATGAGAATAACCTAATGTCAGATTTAATTTATGACCTTGAAGTGCAACTTTGTAACCCACTCCGATCAATTCAAGATCAATTTTAAAACCCTGACTAACGCCATGGACTGCATTGTTTAATAATGCTCTTGTGGTTCCAGCAATCATATCAGCATTTTTGTGTTCAATTAATGCTATATGTTTATGCTCCACTGGAAATGCATGTGTTCCCGAACTTTCCTCACCGCGAATGGCTATGATGAGTTTGTTTTCATTTTGTGTAACGTGTAAACAGGTTGCAAGAGCAATATGTAAAGTCGCCTTAGCTCCTTTGATAATTGCTTCATGCGCTGTTAATGAAACGGTTACTCCTTGGGGAATAATTATTGGCTTATTTGCAACTCTAGACATAGTTAGTTAACTCTTTAATTAATCAATATACTGAAAATAAAATTTCGCCACCATGTCTTTTCCTTGCTTTACGATCAGACATTACACCGGCAGAAGTTGAAACAACTGTTACACCTAAACCATCAACTGTTTTAGGAATATCATAAGCAGAAGTATATGAACGTAATCCAGGACGACTTTTACGAATGATCTTAGAAATTACTGGCGTTCCATTATGTTTGTATTTAAGCGTAATTTTTAATTGTGGTTTTGTGCCTTCAATTACTGAATGACCATTAATATACCCTTCTTCTTCTAACACGTGACAAATAGCCACTTTGATTTTTGAAGAATCCAATACAATAAATTCTTTTTTAGCCGATTGACCATTTCTAATACGTGTTAACATATCACCTATTGGATCCATCTTATTTTTACCTCTGATATATAAAATTCTAAATAAAATTAATAATAAATTACCAACTTGCTTTCACAAGCCCCGGTATATCACCACGCATTGCATAAATACGTATCATACTACGGCTAAGACCAAACTTACGGTAAACACCACGCGGACGACCAGTGAGTGCACAACGATTACGCAAGCGAACTTTGTTTGAATTCCTTGGTAATTTATAAAGCTCATCTTGAGCCGCAGCACGTGCTTCATGTGTTGAATGTGGATTTTTTATAATTGCCTTTAAATTCGCACGTTTAGAAGCATATTTTTTAACAATGTTCTGACGTTTACTTTGTCTTGCAATAATCGATAATTTAGCCACTCTGACTCTCCGTCTCTTTGTACTCTTTAAATGGGAAATTGAATGCGGATAATAATGCTCTGCCTTCTTTATCCGTTTTAGCTGTAGTAGTTATTGTGATATCCAATCCTCTTAGCTGATCAACTTCGTCAAAATTAATTTCAGAAAAAACGATTTGTTCTTTAACACCCATGCTGTAGTTGCCACGGCCATCAAATGATTTTGCATTTAAACCACGAAAATCGCGAATACGTGGGATAGCAACCGAGATCAGTCTTTCAAGAAAATCGTACATTCTATCCTTTCTTAAGGTTACTTTACAACCAATAGGCCAACCTTCACGAACTTTATAGGTAGAAATTGATTTTCTTGCATTGGTAACAATCGGTTTTTGACCTGCAATTTTAGTCAGGTCGCCAACTGCTGCAGTAAGAATTTTTTTATCATTCACTGCTTCACCAACCCCCATATTAAGGGTAATTTTAACTAAACGTGGCACTTCCATTACAGAGGAATAACCAAATTCTTTCATCAATTTTTCAACAACATTTGCCCGATAGTGATCCAACAGTCTTGACATTATATTCACCGTATTAAATATCTATTAATTCATTATTTGATTTATAAAAACGTACTTTTCTTTCATTATCTAGCGTTTTAAAACCAACTCTATCTGCTTTCTTAGTTAAAGGATTGTAAATTGCGATATTTGAAATATGTATTGGCGCTTCTTTAGTGATAATGCCACCCGGTTGTTGTGCACGCGGATTTGGTTTTTTATGTTTCTTAACGACATTAACGTCTGAGATAACAGCATATTGTTCATGCAGTTCTCCGACTTTTTTATTAATCACACGTAATACCTTACCGCGTTTACCTTTATTGCGGCCAGCAATTACAATTACTTCATCGTCTTTCTTTATCTTATTCACTGTCATTTCCTAATATCAAAATAAACATTAAAGTACTTCAGCAGCCAGTGAAATTATTTTCATAAATTTTTCACTGCGTAATTCACGGGTAACCGGTCCGAATATACGTGTTCCAACGGGTTGAAACTGTGGTGTTAATAATACGACAGCATTATCATCAAAACGAATTAATGAGCCATCATTTCTACGCACACCTTTACATGTTCTAACAACCACAGCGAAATGGACATCACCTTTTTTTACTTTACCTGCAGGGCTGGCATCTTTAATACTGACTTTGATGATGTCACCAATAGCAGCATATCTACGATGAGAACCGCCTAATACTTTTATACACATGACTTCTCGTGCGCCACTATTATCGGCAACTTTAAGTCTGGTTTGCATTTGAATCATAAATTAGCTCCCACAATTGCGCAAAATTATGCGTTTTTTGTAATAATTTCTTTAACCATCCAAGTTTTATTTTTAGATAGTGGCCGACATTCTTGAATAAGAACGGTGTCACCTTCTTGACACTGATTATTTTCATCATGCGCAATAAGTCTTTTGGTATGCTTTACATATTTACCATATACTGGATGTTTCTTTTTCATTACGATCATTACAACAACTGATTTATCCATTTTGTTGCTTACGATCTGCCCTTGTAAAGTGCGTGAAGTTTTTTGCTCAGAAATCATAAACTATTTATCCTGTTGCTTTTCAGAAATAACTGTTTTTATACGGGCAATATCTCTGCGGATTTCTTTCTTATTGCCAGCTTCGCGATTTAAATTAATATCAAATTTACGTTTCATCAAAATTGCTAATTCTTCTTGCAATTGTTGAGTATTTTTTTCTCTTAATGTTTTTGCGTTCATTCCATCACCGTACGAATAACAAACATTGTAGCTATTGGTAATTTTGCAGCTGCTAATGCAAATGCCTCTCTCGCTAATTCTTCTGTAACACCTTCCATTTCAAATAAAACACGTCCTGGTTGAACTAATGCGACCCAGTACTCTACGTTTCCTTTACCTTTACCTTGACGAACTTCAAGTGGTTTTTTGGTAATTGGTTTATCTGGAAATATTCTGATCCATACTTTACCGCCACGTTTGATAAATCGTGTCATTGCTCTACGAGCAGCTTCGATTTGTCTTGCAGTAATAGCACCACGATCAACACATTTTAAGCCGTATTCACCGAAACTAACCTTTTGGCCTGCCAATGCAATACCACGGTTGCGACCTTTAAATTGTTTACGATATTTTGTACGTTTTGGTTGCAACATCAACCTATCCCCTATTCAATCTTCAAAATAAATAAAAACGTATTTTCATTATTTTACCTTTCACTGTCCCAACTAAGACGGGTAATGCGTTAGGTAAAAATGTTTATTATTCCGCTGTCGTTGTTGTTTCAGCTTGTTGTTGTAATTGTTGTGGCTGACCTACAACTTCACCCTTAAATATCCACACTTTCACACCAATAATACCGGCAGTTGTTTTTGCATTTGAGGTTGCATAATCAACATCCGCTCTTAAGGTATGTAGAGGTACACGACCTTCACGTAACCATTCTGTTCTTGCAATTTCAGTACCACCTAAACGGCCAGCTACGCTAATCTTGATTCCTTTAGCACCTAATCTCATTGCAGCAGACATTGCTCTTTTCATAGCACGACGGAACATTATACGTCGTTCTAATTGTTGTGCAATGCTATCTGCAACTAATTGTGCATCTAATTCAGGTTTTCTGATTTCTTCGATATTAATATGAACAGGAACGCCCATAATTTTATTTAATCTATCGCGCAATCTTTCGATATCTTCGCCTTTTTTACCAATAATTACGCCTGGACGGGCACTAAATACAGTAATACGTGCATTTTTTGCAGGTCTTTCAATAAGGATTTTACTGACGGCAGCAGGCGCTAATTCTTTATACAAATATTCTCGCGCTTTAATATCGGCATGTAATGTTGACGCAAAATTTAAATCATCATACCACTTAGCAGTCCACTCTTTGACGATGCCTAATCTTAAACCATTTGGATTAACTTTCTGTCCCATTATTATTAACCTCTACTTCTCTGCTGATACTTTAATTGTGATATGGCAAGTACGTTTCAGTATTCTATTACCACGACCTTTAGCACGAGGCATCATACGTTTGTATGGTGTTCCCTCATCGACAAATGCTGTTGATACTCTGAGTTCATCTATATCAGCACCATTATTATGTTCCGCATTTGCAATGGCAGATTCTAAAACTTTTTTAATGATCTTTGCGCCTTTTTTTAAACTATAAGATAAAATATTAAGCGCTTTATCAACAGATAAACCACGTATCTGATCAACTATCAAACGACCTTTTTGGCCTGATAATCTAACGTTTCTTAATGTTGCACTCGTTTCCATTATTTGCCACCTTCTTTAGCCGCGCCTTCAGCGCCTTTCGCTTTTTTATCACCAGAATGGCCACGGAATAATCGTGTAGCAGCAAATTCACCTAATTTATGGCCAACCATATTTTCAGTAACGAATACTGGTATAAAAGTTTTACCATTATGAATTGCTATTGTTCGACCTACCATATCGGGCGTGACCATAGAACGTCTAGACCAAGTTTTAATGGGTCTCTTATCATTAGTAGCATTCGCTTTTTGTATTTTTTCATCCAAATGTGGATCGACATATGGACCTTTCAGAACAGAACGTGACACGTTATACCCTCACTTTAAGTAACTTTATGACGCGAACGTACAATAAAATTTTGTGTTCGTTTATTACGACGAGTTTTATAACCTTTAGTCGGTTGTCCCCAAGGAGTTACTGGATGACGACCACCAGAAGTTTTACCCTCACCACCACCATGTGGATGATCTACTGGGTTCATAGCAACACCACGAACTGTAGGTCTAATTCCACGCCAACGTTTAGCACCAGCTTTACCCAGTGATCTTAAATTATGTTCTAGATTACTGACTTCACCAATAGATGCACGACAATCAATTAATACTTTTCTCATTTCACCCGATCGTAATCGAATAGTGGCATAACCACCTTCACGAGCAATTAACTGAACTGATGCTCCTGCACTTCTTGCTAATTGCGCACCTTTACCGGGTTTCAATTCGATCCCATACATATTGGTACCGATAGGAATATTAGATATAGGTAAACAATTTCCTACTTTAATAGGCGCATCTACGCCAGATTGTACTACTGCACCTACTTCAAGATTGTTAGGTGCTAAAATATAGCGTCTTTCGCCATCAGCATAAAGTAATAAAGCAATATTCGCTGAACGATTTGGATCATACTCAAGACGCTCAACTCTTGCACTAATACCATCTTTATTTCTGACAAAATCAATTAATCGATAATGTTTTTTATGACCACCGCCTTGATGCCGTGTAGTGACTCTACCAATATTGTTACGGCCACCGGTTCTATTTTTTTTACTCAATAATGCGTGATGTGGTTTACCTTTGTGTAAATTTTTATTAGCTATTTTTATTACAAATCTACGTCCAGGAGAAGTTGGTTTTGTTTTGATAATTGCCATAAAAAATCTCCTAACCTTGTGCCGTTGTTAATTCAATGGTGTGACCAGGCGCTAATGAAATATAAGCTTTTTTCCACGCTTTTTTGGTGCCTTGAATTTGGCCAAAACGACGCGTTTTTGCTTTAACATTCAATACCTGCACTGCTTGTACTTTAACATTAAACAATTTTTCAATAGCCTGTTTAACTTGAGGCTTAGTTGCTTTTGTAGCAACTTTAAAAACATATTGATTATGATCAGCTTGTGCAATTGAGCTTTTTTCTGAAACAAATTGTTGATCAATTAAACTGTATAATTGCTCCAATTTCATGATAATGACTCCTCAATTTTTTTCAGTGCATCAGTTTCGATGATAACCATTTCATGAGCAATTAAATCTACAGGACTTAAATTATTGTGCGTACACACAGTAACATCAGGAACATTTCTTGAAGATACAATTAAATTGCTATCTACAGTATTCAAAATAATAAGTACTTTATTCGGTACGTCCTTATTATCGCCTTCAGCTGATATTAATGAATGCAATAAATTAATAAATACTTTCGTTTTGGGCTGTTCAACGGTCATCTTATCTATCACTTGTAAGCGATTTTGTTTAATGAGCTCAGAAAAGATCGATCGTAAAGCACCACGATACATTTTTCGGTTAACTTTTTGCGAATAATCTTGGGTAACTGCCGCAAATGTTTTACCACCGGTACGCCATATTGGACTCCGGATGGTACCTGCACGAGCACGCCCCATACCCTTTTGTTTCCAAGGCTTTGCACCACCACCACTGACTTGTGCACGTGTTTTTTGTGCATGAGTACCAGCGCGACCTGCAGCCATATACGCAGTAACTACTTGATGAACCAATGGCTCATTAAACTCTTGCGCGAAAACCTGATCTGCTAGTTCTAGCTTTGTTGCTTGTTTTTTCTTTGTTCCGGAAACGACACCGATTTCCATAAATTACCTCATTATTCAGAATTCTTCGCTTTTTCAGCAGGTAAAATTGTGACATACCCGCCTTGTGGCCCAGGTACTGCGCCAGCAATTAATAGTAAATTTCTATCTGCATCAACACGTACAACCTTTTGTGATTGAATTGTGCGTTGTTTATTGCCCATATGCCCCGCCATTCTTTTACCTTTAAATACACGACCAGGCGTTTGTCGTTGACCAATCGATCCAGGTGCACGATGTGATAAAGAGTTACCGTGGGTTGCATCACCCATTGTGAAATTATGTCTTTTTATCACGCCAGCAAAACCTTTACCTTTAGTAATACCAGTTACATCGACGATTTGACCGGCATTGAAAATAACTACTGTATTTTCACCACCAACAGAGAAATTCGTCAGTTGATCGCCATCAACACGGAATTCCCACAAGCCATTACCTGGTTCTACGCCAGCTTTTTTAAAATGACCCGCTTGTGGTTTATTCATACGATGCGCTGATCGCACACCTGTTGTGACTTGAATAGCGGTATAACCATCGTTTTCAACATTTTTAATTTGTGTAATGCGGTTGGGTAATACTTCTATGACAGTGACCGGAATAGATGCACCATCTTCCATAAATACGCGACTCATACCACATTTTCGACCTATTAAACCCAGGGCCATATTTATTAACCTCTTAATCAACGCTTATTTGGACATCGACACCCGCAGCCAAATCCAGCTTCATTAATGCATCCACTGTCTTATCTGTCGGCTCAAGAATATCAACCAATCTTTTATACGTAATAATTTGAAATTGATCACGAGAATCTTTATCAACATGCGGTGATGTTAAAACTGTTAATCGCATTCTCTTTTTAGGCAAAGGAATAGGACCACAAATATGGGCACCTGTTCTTTTCGCAGTGTCAACTATTTGACGTGTAGATTGATCAAGTAATTGATGATCAAATGCTTTTAAACGTATTCTAATTCTCTGTTTTTTTGTTTCCATGATTATTACTCAACCACTTTAGCTACAACACCAGCACCAACGGTACGACCGCCTTCTCGTATCGCGAATCTTAAACCTTCTTCCATCGCAATAGGCGCTATTAAGGTCACTACCATCTTGATGTTATCTCCTGGCATTACCATCTCTACTCCTGCGGGCAATTCTACTGAGCCAGTCACGTCTGTCGTTCTGAAGTAAAACTGTGGACGGTATCCTTTGAAAAATGGCGTATGACGGCCTCCTTCTTCTTTGGACAATACATACACTTCTGCTTCAAACTTTGTGTGCGGCGTTATGCTGCCTTTATGCGCTAATACCTGGCCTCTTTCTACATCATCTCTCTTCAAGCCACGTAACAATACACCAACGTTATCTCCTGCTCGACCTTCGTCTAATAATTTACGAAACATTTCTACACCAGTAACTGTCGTTACTTGGGTTGGTCTGATTCCTACCACTTCAACTTCTTCACCTACTTTCACAATTCCTCTTTCCACTCGACCGGTTACTACTGTTCCTCGGCCTGAGATTGAGAATACGTCTTCTATCGGTAACAAGAATGGTTTGTCTATCACCCGCACTGGCTCCGGGAAATACTCATCCATCTCTTTCACTAACTTGATGACTGATGGCACACCTATTTCACTCTGATCACCTTCTAAGGCTTTCAATGCTGAACCAATCACTAATGGGGTTTTGTCTCCAGGGAAATTGTAACTACTCAATAAATCTCTGATTTCCATTTCAACCAATTCTAATAATTCTTTATCATCTACCATGTCCGCTTTGTTCATGTACACAACAATGTATGGCACGCCTACCTGTCTTGCTAACAAAATGTGTTCGCGGGTTTGTGGCATTGGGCCATCTGCTGCTGATACCACCAAGATTGCGCCGTCCATTTGGGCCGCTCCAGTTATCATGTTCTTCACATAGTCTGCGTGTCCAGGGCAATCCACATGCGCATAGTGTCTCTTTTCTGATTGATATTCTACGTGCGCTGTTGCTATCGTTATTCCTCGTGCTCTTTCTTCCGGGGCATTATCAATTTGATCATACGCGCGAAATTCTCCGCCATATGTCTCCGCCATTACCTTCGTCAACGCCGCCGTTAACGTCGTCTTTCCATGATCCACATGGCCTATCGTTCCTACATTTAAATGTGGTTTCGTGCGCGAAAATTTTTCCTTAGACACTGTAGATACCCCCTATCAATAAATTAATTAAATAACCTTTGGCTCTTGTGTAACTGGAGCCCACAACCGGGATTGAACCGGTGACCTCTTCCTTACCAAGGAAGTGCTCTACCACTGAGCTATGTGGGCTAAAAAAATCTTCTTGCTAATGAGCGGTTAACTCTGAATTAGTAGTCATTCGTTCATATAAATTTTCGTTAATTTTATAACATCTTTCGCTAGCTGATTGGAGCGGGTGATGGGAATCGAACCCACGCTATCAGCTTGGAAGGCTGAAGTTCTACCATTGAACTACACCCGCATGGTGGAGGGGGAAGGATTCGAACCTTCGAAGGCAGAGCCGTCAGATTTACAGTCTGATCCCTTTGGCCGCTCGGGAACCCCTCCAAAATAGTTAGCCGCCCATTTTGATGTACAGAACTAGTACTGTCAACATCATTATGCTGTGTTTTTAAATAAAAAATAAAAAAGCCCCTACTGGAGGGGCTTTAGTTTAATAAGGAGCCTGGCGATGACCTACTTTCACATGAGGAGACCTCACACTATCATCGGCGCTGAACGTTTTCACTTCTGAGTTCGGTATGGAGTCAGGTGGTTCCCATTCGCTATTTTCACCAGGCAATTCGGTGGTTTCAATTCTTCTGTTTTCCATTGTTTCCCGGGTTACGCTTCGCTTCACCCAGGCTACATTTATTTACTGCTTCTTAACTTCAATGGGTTGTAGATAAAGTATTTTACTTCTTTACTCTGTACTTCTTTGCGCATTTCTGCTTGCTTTCTGCTACTTCTGGTATGTCACTTGATCTTCTAAAACCACTTAAGGTTATAGGGTCAAGCTTCACGGTCAATTAGTATGGGTTAGCTCAATACATTACTGCACTTTCACACCCCACCTATCAACGTCGTAGTCTCCAACGGACCTTCAGAGGTATTGCTACCTTAAGAGATCTCATCTTGAGGGAGGCTTCCCGCTTAGATGCTTTCAGCGGTTATCCCGTCCGTACTTAGCTACCTGGCTATGCCATTGGCATGACAACCAGTACACCAGAGGTACGTCCACTCCGGTCCTCTCGTACTAGGAGCAGCTCCTCTCAAATCTCTAACGCCCACGGCAGATAGGGACCGAACTGTCTCACGACGTTCTGAACCCAGCTCGCGTACCGCTTTAAATGGCGAACAGCCATACCCTTGGGACCGGCTACAGCCCCAGGATGCGATGAGCCGACATCGAGGTGCCAAACACCGCCGTCGATATGAACTCTTGGGCGGTATCAGCCTGTTATCCCCGGCGTACCTTTTATCCGTTAAGCGATGGCCTTTCCATTCAGGACCACCGGATCACTAAAACCTACTTTCGTACCTGCTCGACTTGTCAGTCTCGCAGTCAAGCACCCTTTTGCTTTTGCACTCATAGCGCGATTTCCGACCGCGCCGAGGGTACCTTCGTACTCCTCCGTTACTCTTTAGGAGGAGACCGCCCCAGTCAAACTACCCACCATACACTGTCCCCAACCCGGTTCACGGGCCTAGGTTAGAACCTCAAGCTTGTCAGGGTGGTATTTCAACGGTGGCTCCACCATATCTAGCGATATGGCTTCTAAGCCTCCCACCTATCCTACACAAACAACCTCAAAGTCCAGTGTAAAGCTATAGTAAAGGTGCACGGGGTCTTTCCGTCTTGCCGCGGGTACGCCGCATCTTCACAGCGATTTCAATTTCACTGAGTCTCGGGTGGAGACAGTGTGGCTGTCGTTACGCCATTCGTGCAGGTCGGAACTTACCCGACAAGGAATTTCGCTACCTTAGGACCGTTATAGTTACGGCCGCCGTTTACTGGGGCTTCGATCAAGTGCTTCTCTTGCGATGACACCATCAATTAACCTTCCAGCACCGGGCAGGCGTCACACCCTATACTTCCACTTTCGTGTTCGCAGAGTGCTGTGTTTTTGTTAAACAGTCGCAACCACCTAGTTTCTTAAACCTTCCAATGCTACTTCTGTAAAAGTTTTCACATCAAAAGGCGCACCTTCTCCCGAAGTTACGGTGCCAATTTGCCTAGTTCCTTCACCCGAGTTCTCTCAAACGCCTTAGTATTCTCTACCTGTCCACCTGTGTCGGTTTAGGGTACGGTTTCAGCACATCTATAGCTTAGAGACTTTTCTTGGAAGCTTGGTATCTGTTACTTCTCTTACTTACGTAAGACCGTCATCACGCCTCAGCATTATGTCTGCGGATTTGCCTACAAACACTGCCTACACGCTTAAACCGGCTCTACCAACCGCCGGCCAACATAACCTTCTCCGTCCTCCCATCGCAATGTGCCAAAGTACAGGAATATTAACCTGTTTCCCATCAACTACGCATCTCTGCCTCGCCTTAGGGGCCGACTCACCCTGCGCCGATTAACGTTGCGCAGGAAACCTTGGACTTTCGGCGTGCGGGTTTTTCACCCGCATTATCGTTACTCATGTCAGCATTCGCACTTCTGATACCTCCAGCAAACTTCTCAATTCACCTTCATCGGCCTACAGAACGCTCCTCTACCACTTACATCTCTTTCAATGTAAATCCGCAGCTTCGGTATATAGTTTGAGCCCCGTTAAATCTTCCGCGCAGACCGACTCGACCAGTGAGCTATTACGCTTTCTTTAAAGGATGGCTGCTTCTAAGCCAACCTCCTGGCTGTCTATGCCTTTCCACATCGTTTCCCACTTAACTATTATTTAAGGACCTTAGCTGGCGGTCTGGGTTGTTTCCCTTTTCACGACGGACGTTAGCACCCGCCGTGTGTCTCCCTAGATTACACTTCTTGGTATTCGTAGTTTGCATCGAGTTGGTAAGCCATAACGACCCCCTAGTCGAAACAGTGCTCTACCCCCAAGAGTGATTCTAGAGGCGCTACCTAAATAGCTTTCGAGGAGAACCAGCTATCTCCGAGCTTGATTAGCCTTTCACTCCTATCCACAAGTCATCCCCTACCTTTTCAACGGGAGTGGGTTCGGGCCTCCAGTACGTGTTACCGCACCTTCACCCTGCTCATGGATAGATCGCCCGGCTTCGGGTCTACTCACAGCGACTAGGCGCCCTTTTAAGACTCGGTTTCCCTTCGCCTCCCCTAGTCGGTTAAGCTTGCCACTGCAAGTAACTCGCTGACCCATTATACAAAAGGTACGCAGTCGTCCAACTTTCGCCAGACTCCTACTGCTTGTACACACACGGTTTCAGGTTCTATTTCACTCCCCTCTCCGGGGTTCTTTTCACCTTTCCCTCACGGTACTGGTTCACTATCGGTCAGTAATGAGTATTTAGCCTTGGAGGATGGTCCCCCCATCTTCAAGCAGGATTTCACGTGTCCCGCCCTACTTCTCGTGTACTTAGTCTCACATAACTCTTTTCATATACGGGGCTGTCACCCTCTTTGGCCAACCTTCCCAGGTTGTTTTATTAAAAGCTATATTACCGTACACCGGCTTCTCCGCTTTCGCTCGCCACTACTTGCGGAATCTCGTTTGATTTCTTTTCCTCCAGGTACTTAGATGTTTCAGTTCCCTGGGTTCGCTTCATTAACCTATTTATTCAGTTAACAATGACCTGTAAACAGGTCGGGTTTCCCCATTCAGACACCCCCGGATCAACGCTTGTTGCCAACTCCCCGGGGCTTTTCGCAGGCTGCCACGTCTTTCTTCGCCTTCTACTGCCTAGGCATCCACCGTATGCGCTTATTTACTTGACCCTATATCCTTAAATGGTTTCTAACACCAGCCTTTTGTCTTCCAGTGTCTCATCTAAGTCTTAGGTCGCTGATCATGCAACATACCCAATCTATCAATCTGAGAACTCACTCTTTAGATTGATAAACTTTTTGTTTCTTTGGAAATAAATAAACTCTCTCATTAACGTTTCCATTAACTCGTTCATCTACTTACTTCTCGCCTTTATCTACAACTCCATCTTGTTAAAGAACTTGAGCAGTCATTTAAAGAACCTTATTCAGCTCCTCTAAATACTCTCATCTAGCAAATACTAGACTTAACCATTATCAACTTTGTCTATCCCAGATAACGCTTAAGTCTAATATCTTTACTTCTCTATACCTTGCTTAGTTTTAATACTCTGCGCTTAATTCTTGTTCGTTTTTCATCGTTTTACATCTTACGCCAGGTCTTGGTGGAGCCAGTCGGGATCGAACCGACGACCCCCTGCTTGCAAAGCAGGTGCTCTCCCAGCTGAGCTATGGCCCCTCTTTCTCTCTCGCCTTCTCGCTCTTTATTCCCGGGTTCCGCTTCGCTGCACCCAGGCTACTTCTTTTACTCTTTCGCTTCTCTTGTTCTCTCGCGTCTCTTTTACTTAACTGGTGGGTCTGGATGGACTTGAACCATCGACCCCACGCTTATCAAGCGTGTGCTCTAACCAGCTGAGCTACAGACCCGCTCTTTTAGAACCCTTTCTTCGCTCGCTCTTCTTTTTTATTTCTAGCTTGCTTCGCTTCTTTCTCTTGTTTCTTCTAGTCAACCAATAGATGTGAACACTTATGTCGTCGTTTGTCTTTCCGCTCGCTTGCTGGACCGCTTCTCTGTCTTTCAACAGGCAGTTCAACAGCGTGCTTCATTTAAGTAAGGAGGTGATCCAGCCGCAGGTTCCCCTACGGCTACCTTGTTACGACTTCACCCCAGTCATGAATCATACCGTGGTAAACGGCCTCCTTGCGGTTAGCCTATCTACTTCTGGTACAACCCACTCCCATGGTGTGACGGGCGGTGTGTACAAGGCCCGGGAACGTATTCACCGCGGCGTTCTGATCCGCGATTACTAGCGATTCCAACTTCATGGAGTCGAGTTCCAGACTCCAATCCGGACTACGATCGGTTTTCTGAGATTTGCTCCCCCTCGCGGGTTGGCTTCCCTTTGTACCGACCATTGTAGCACGTGTGTGGCCCTACCCATAAAGGCCATGATGACTTGACGTCATCCCCACCTTCCTCCGGTTTGTCACCGGCAGTCTCCTTAGAGTTCCCACCTTTACGTGTTGGCAACTAAGGACAGGGGTTGCGCTCGTTACGGGACTTAACCCAACATCTCACAACACGAGCTGACGACAGCCATGCAGCACCTGTGTCCAGGTTCCCGAAGGCACTCTCACCTTTCAGTGAGATTCCTGGCATGTCAAGGGTAGGTAAGGTTCTTCGCGTTGCATCGAATTAAACCACATGCTCCACCGCTTGTGCGGGCCCCCGTCAATTCCTTTGAGTTTTAATCTTGCGACCGTACTCCCCAGGCGGAAGACTTATCGCGTTTGCTTCGATACTGAATGGTTTTATCCTTCCAACATCTAGTCTTCATCGTTTACAGCATGGACTACCAGGGTATCTAATCCTGTTTGCTCCCCACGCTTTCGCGCCTCAGCGTCAGTATGAGTCCAGAAAGCCGCCTTCGCCACTGGTGTTCCTTCCGATATCTACGCATTTCACCGCTACACCGGAAATTCCACTTTCCTCTACTCTACTCTAGCTATACAGTATTATGGGCAGTTCCCAGGTTAAGCCCAGAGATTTCACACATAACTTATATAACCGCCTACGCGCCCTTTACGCCCAGTAATTCCGATTAACGCTCGCACCCTCTGTATTACCGCGGCTGCTGGCACAGAGTTAGCCGGTGCTTGTTCTTTGGGTAACGTCATATCAAGTGAATATTCTCCACTCGCTTTTCCTCCCCAACCAAAGTGCTTTACAACCCGCAGGCCTTCTTCACACACGCGGCATTGCTGGATCAGGGTTGCCCCCATTGTCCAATATTCCCCACTGCTGCCTCCCGTAGGAGTCTGGGCCGTGTCTCAGTCCCAGTGTGGCTGATCGTCCTCTCAGACCAGCTACGGATCGTCGCCTTGGTAGGCCGTTACCCTACCAACTAGCTAATCCGACATAGGCTCATCCAATAGTGCGAGGCCTTTCGGTCCCCCGCTTTCCCCCGTAGGGCGTATGCGGTATTAGCCCGGATTTCTCCGGGTTGTCCCCCGCTACTGGGCAGATTCCTATGCATTACTCACCCGTCCGCCACTCGCCACCCATGTGTA
>JAJYDF010000060.1 GCA_021777765.1 Pseudomonadota bacterium
CAATTGATTTAATATTCTTCATAACCCTGCCTCCTAATTTTGAATGATAATTTCCAATCTTCATTCTGGCTCATTGCGAAGCCTTTTTATAGGTGGGCAGGGTCCATACTATTACCCAGGCTACATTAATCATGGAAATTTTTTTTCCGGACACCAGTACCCATAAGTGGGAGAATAAAAAAAATAATGTAGGTTATCTCTTTAATATGAAAGGTAACAACAAATCACTACTTTCATTATCTTTTACAGTGGTATTTTGTAATTGTATAAATTCATTTAATTGAGAAATTAAATTTTTTGGCGAATTCAATATTTCATAAAATGATAGGGTTGCTTCAGATCGACAAAATAACGAAGAGAAAAATGTCCAACCATTGTTTGCTAATCTACCTCTGGCAATATTTTGCAAATCCCCGCGAGATATATTTTGGTTATTTTTCATTTTCTCTAACATGTACTCAATACCAACCGGTTTTTTGCAACGTGGGCCATAGGTTTGTATTGCCCAAAATTTATCATTTTCCAATATTTGACGTATGAGTAGCATAGGATCATTTGCTGATTGGGCATGAGGAGCTGCGCTTGACAGTACACTGGCTTGATTTAAACCCTGTTGCTGATTATTTAAAATATTAGCTTGTTGGTGACTTATTTTTGAAAATAATCTTTCTAAATGCGCAGGATTATAAGGATCAAAGTTGGTATGAATATCAGGATATATCTCAATAATTTTTTGTAACTTCTGTTTTGCCAGCTCGAGATTTTTCTGTCTCACTTCTGCTGTTTGTATAAATACACCTTTATCATCGACACCAACAGCATTTTTCAAATTTCTTAAATTAGGTTTTGCTTTTTTACCATGATAGATTGCATAGCCTAAAGTGACTAGAAAAGCAGTGACCCATATTTTTGCAGCTTCTGGTTCAATTTTAAAATTACGCAAAATCATTTCTAATTCGTTACGAGGATAAGGACCTAGTTTTTTACAAATAAAACGACTTCTCATTGAGGGAGGCAATGTTTCTCTACCATCCAATGCACTTGAATTTTTAGTTGGAAAATACATACTGCCATTTTTTTCTGCTTTTTTATTATCTTCATCATGACCTAGCATAAATGTATTCATGAGTCTTTCATATCGTGATCCACCCGCATCGATTTCATCAAAGATTACTTTTTTGCCTTGGTGAAATGCATGGGTTAATTTTTGTTTGTCGGTATCAAAATTGGGACCGCGTGAAAAACTGATGTTATCGCATTTGATATAATCAAGATAATTTTTAATTAATTCACTTTTGCCAATGCCTGAATCACCTATCAGCATTAATCCGAAATCAATATTACCTTTTTCGCTGAGACTGATTAAATCATCTATGATTTTCAATAGAGGAAAACGGCTGGGTGTAAAACAAAAATGATTGTTACTGGGTTTCTTTAATTTATTAATTTTCTGCTCGATTATTACACTTTGATATTGATTAAATGCCAATTCATCAAATTGGTAGGTACTAACCAAATAATTAAGCAATCGCTGATGATCATCAGCCATTAAAATATCGCGAATAATCACCAGACATGCGCCAATAGCCAGATTTTCTTTTGAAATATTATCAAAATGTTCGCGATCGGTGAGATATTTAACAAATAATATTCCCATCATTTTTAAATGACGTGGTGAGAGTATTGTTTCTTCCTTATTACCCAATGAATTCACTTTATTATATAAAGATAAAATTATTCTTGCGATGTGTTCATGCTCACTTTCTGATATTAAGCATTTTGATTGATGATGATGTTCATCATAAAAAGTTTTTTTATCGAGCTGTGGTTTAATAAATTCATGATAAAAATACGCTTGATTGGGTTTCTCATAGCGCACCTCTTGCGTATATTCGATGAAAAATTCTTGTTGTTGACGCTCGCCACCGTATGCAAAACCGTTATCAATTAAAATCATACGATGACGTGGTGATAAAAATGCATAATGTCCATTTCTTAAATGATGTTTAATTTTGCTATAGTGACCTTTGAATGGCGATAATTTTTCATTGACCATTTTAGCTTCGTCAATCACCAAAAATGGATCAACTTGTGCATTATTATGTTTTGTATATGCTTCTATTTGACTTAACCCTATGTAAAGTTTAGCCTCGCGTTTTGTTTTTAAATAATAATCTTTACAAAATTCTCGCAATATATAGGTGCTTTTGCCAAGGCCTGTTGAGCCAGTCAATGAAATAATCGGCTTATCCAAAAAGCCTTGCAAGATATTATTAATTCGTCTTGTTTTATAATTTTTATATGCGGTTATAGACAGTGAATCACTATCATCTGCGTTGCGAGGAAATGTTAATTTTTCTGAATTAACGGGAGCTAACGTTTTATTCAGATTTTTTATCTCGATTAATTGATGATTATTAGAAGATGATTGAACAAGCGCAGTGAATTCATGATGACTTTTATCATAAACAAAACGATTTTTGGCATAGGACACATTAGTTGGTGTTACAAATATTAACTTACCTTTATAGCCATTTTTTTGACCTTCAATGTTTATTTCTGCTGTACCATTCAAAAATGTAACCGATAACGCATTGATCAATGAATCAGGCAATTTCCCTTCGATAATGACAGTTTTACCATCACGCAGTAATGCTGTCCAAATATCACTTACAATTAATTCTCCGTGAATGGTATCTTGATTAATCGACGATATTATTTGATAAATAATATCTCCAAAATGATGTGTCGCATCTAAGTCTATGTATAATGCGCCTGGATTTAATTTCAGTAATTCATCCGTAATTGCAGAAGATGCTTGTTGTGCGGTGATAATAACAAAATGGTTATTATTTAATTCAAGAGTTTCTTGATAGAAATTAACTGTATTAGATGGTGTGTCATATTTATCATGAATAACATCTGACATTTTGTCAGGTAATGTAGCACCTTGTGTTAGACTGATTGATATCTGGACCTGACATTTATCAGCTTCAATCAATAATTGACGCCATTGATTAAGTGACATTGTTTCAGTTACTACAAGTGAAATTTGTTTTCCTTTGTAGTCACTTATAAATCCTTGTTGTTCCTCATAACTATTCTCTCGATGAGAAAAATGTGTAAAAAACTCTTGAAATGTATGAGTATTAAATGGATAAACAAATGGCTTTATCAACAATTGCTGTTGTTTGATAACATCTTTAGCAATTTCATCCGATGATGAATAATACAATTTAAAATTTTCATCTAATTTGAATGTTTTGCCATATATTGAAAAACACCCTTGTTGTAAGGTTTGCTGCCAAAACATTTGAAATTCTTTTAAATGCCAAGGTGCATTTTTTAAATGAAGCTCAGTTAATTTTGATGATCCCTCTATTAAATTCGCAGAATCCTCAATTAATTTCGTAGCAAATTCAGTAAATTTTACGTAAAATTGTTTATGTGATTTATTTCCACCCGATTGATTTTCTCCCGAATCAGGGCATATTGCTTGATGGATACCACCAAATAATAAGCTTTCCCAATCATCACTCTCATAAAGATCAATGGTAAGAATGTCTTTATTTATTTCTTGCTGAGTCTGATATGCACAACGGCGGCCATGAAATAAATCAGTGATTACTTTGAAATTCCATTGAATAATTAAATTGTGTCGTGTATTAAAATCAGATTCTTTATAAGCATTTTTAATATTTTCCGAATATAAACTAATAATAGGTGGCTCTTTGGGAAATGCTTTACCTTCAAGATAGCGTTCTAGAATTGAATGTAATGCTACAATATCAGTTGCTGTAAAATTCATCCAATTGATAAATATTTTGCCGGTGGGATTTTGTTCTAAGAAATAAGAGAGCTTCGAAAAATGTTCATTGATCCCTAAAGTGTAATTTGTTCTGCTTGTTTGTTGCTTAACACGGAAACCAGGTGCTTGCCATTGAAGATCATCGGGTGAATAAATATAGAATGCTGGTTGTTTATTAATTTTAGCAATTTCAGCTAAAGCAGCGATGCTGTCTTCAGGTTTTTCAAATAAAATTAATGTATTTTTACCTGTAACGTTGATTTCTTCATATAATTTTTCAATAGATTCTGGTGTTGTTAATTGATCTGAGCTCCAAGCAATGAAGGTAGGATATAAATCAGATTCAGTAACATCCATATTTTCGATAATGGGTGAATCACTTTCCAATTGTTGTTCTTTATGACTTTCCTGATCTTGAACCATAGGTTCTATTTGCATTGTGAGATGTTCTGAAAGCGTTTTTTCAGAATTATTTACACTTTGAGGATTTTGCTGTTGATGTTGCGATTGATCTTCATCTAATTGATCCGGTTCCTTACTAATAGGTTCAATTATTGGCTTTTTATTTGCATGATTATTGTTCGATGGCACATCATTCATTTTTGGTTCGGGTGGCAAATATCTTGAATCCTCAAAATCTTTATCTTCAATTTCTTGGATAGCTGTTTTTGTAGGATATCCACCTAAATCTCTCATATACCAAAATTGACCATCAAATATTTCAATATTGGCATGTAATCCTGGATATCGTCGAATTCTTACACAATGATTTTCGTACTCTTTAGTGCTAAATAAATTTTTTAATCTTCTCATCAAAACAAGTGAACGCATCATACATGAACCAGTTCGTTGCTGTTCTCGTGCAATGAGAATTTGTTCGGAGTTAGCATTAGATAAAATTTCAAGTTTTCTTTTCTTGAATTCAGAACAATAATCAATATGTGATTGTATTGTCGATGGAAAAACTTTACGCTGATTTAACTCAATCGCTTCTTTAATATCCAATATATAGTTAACTATAAAAGGTTTATCGGTATTTAATTTTGGGTTTCTTGCTTTGATAATATAAAAATTATCTTTCTTATCGTATTTAAGTTCAATATCTTCACATTTAATATCAATACCACCACGTTTATTTTTATAGGCAATATAAAAAAATAAAAGTTTTTCGTGTGGGAAAAGAGAAGGTAAACGTGTTCCTTTTGGTGAGAGAACACATTCATCCCATTCGCCTAATGCATAATCTTGCTTGGCACCTGGTTTATAATAATTCTTTTTATAATGATTACGCAGTGCGACTGTGAAATGGTTATATTCCACATCAATCAAATCAGTTTCATTAATGTCATGAGGAATGTATGTCACTTCTTGACCAGAAGTGTCTATGTTATAAAAAACAATTCGTCGATAAGTAGCAGGTTTATAATATTTTGGAATAAAAATTTCCTTTACTGCTCTTACATTATCATCATCATTTTTTTCTTCTAGATTTTTATCTACACAAATGATACTTGGTTGAGGTGATGCTGTGTTTTGTGAACTTGAATTATTTGAGCTATTCGAACTTTGTTCATCTGGATTGTCATTATGGTGTTCATTTTGAGTTGGTAAACTTGGATTAAGAGATAAATCTTCATCCTGATCGCTTGGTTGATCTTTTGCAGAATTATTTTGATCACTCGATTTATTTGAAGAAGATTCACTTGCTGTGGTCAATTCATCACCAATCTGATTAGTAGCTGATGATGGATCAGAAATTGTTTCATCATCACTTGAATCAGATAATGACACAGAGGTATCGCTACCTGATGATGACGACGACGATGAAGATGAATCTGAGCTACTCATATCAGAACTATTAATATTAACGTTTACTGCCTGCGGATTTACATGTGTAACTGGTGAATTATTAATTGGTTCTGGGGGTTTTAATTCAGACTGTTCGTCTGGTAATGCTGGGCTATCCTCTTTAGAATTTTTTGTATTAGATAATTTTTTTGTCGGAGTTATATCTGTATCACACCATTGAAGATTAGGCATTATTGATTTTAGTTTTAAAACAACTTCGCTTGTTAAACCGGTATTTAGAAATGTTACCCCAGATAATTCTGGTAATTGTAGATCTGAAGGAATTTTATCAGGTGTTATATCTGTGATTAATACATTTTTTACTTTCAATACATGAAGTTTAAATATGCTTGATAACAAATTGATAAATAATTCGCCCGGAAATTGTTTAGATAAAATTGATGCTATCGATAAAAACTTTAAGTTAGGCGCATTTTTAATAATCATTACAAGTGAAATATAATCGATTAACGAATTAACTATTGATAGATCGTATAAATCTTTAATTTGGAAACCATCAAATAGAAGAGCATTTAAATGTTGCAAATTACAATAAGAAAATTCAAGATATTTTAACGTCGGATTGCATGTGAAAAACCATTTTAAAGTCTGAGCAGATATCAAAATTGGATGTCTTACACTTGCTATATCCACATTTGTCAATGAATTAGACATTAATAATTTATTATCAGATGCATCTCCGATATCTATCGTTTTAAGATTTCTGCAATTTTTTAATATTATTCGTTGCAAATCCTTAGCACCCAAGAGGAAATATTTTACAATATTGTCATCTGCATCAGTATTGTTTAACTCCAATTCTTTTAATAATGTCAAAGGGGAACGATGATTTTCCTTCATTGCAAAATAGCGTGTCCCTTTACAATTTTTTAACGTCAATTCCTTAAGTTGAGATAGATTACAATCCTTATCAATAAAATCCTTATTTAACGCCACATTCTTAAGATCTAACCCTTCCAGGCGAGAATAGAGAATAAACTTATAGCTATTGTTCATTTTTTTTGAATGAACTTTTAATGCAGTCAAATTTTTTGATTTTTTTAGTAACGTATAAATTAAATTAGCATCAATATCAGATTTTATAATTTTTATTTCAGTCAATGAATCAAAATTTGCAATAATGTCATTAAAATCACAATCATCTCCATCCCCCTCTATAATTTTACAATTATCCAAGGATAATTTTGTCAATGATTCAGCGTATTGTAATAATTTGGCAAATGATTTAAGAGAAATTTTAGTGCCTTCAAGATCAATGGATTTTAAATTTTTAAATGCCATCCTTAAATTATCGCTATTTTTTAACAAATCAAGATCATCAATAATTTTACAATTATCCAAAGCCAGCTCTACAGCGCCAGGACTGAATTGAATTAATTTAATTAAAAATTTGATCGGGATTTTTGATTTTGACAAGTTGATACATTCAATCTTTTTATATGCCACATTTTGATTATCTAATGCAGATAGATTGAGTTTACAGAAATCAATATAGCTCAATTTAATATTAATTAAATTTGCAGACATCATTATTAAGTCAAATAAAAATTGATGAGATATATAACCATATTTAGTTCTACAATCAATATCTACTAACTTATTAAATAGAATATTATCTTGAATAGATGTATGATCATCAATTTCACATTTTTTATAATACTTTGTTAGATATAAACATCTTAAATTAGGCGACAAACAAATCAATTTTTCTATGATTTTTTGCGGAACATCTACATTAGTAACTTCAATATTTTCTACACCCGGCATTAAATCTGTAAGAGCATCAATTATTATAGTCTGATCAAATAGATGAAACGATCCTTCACTTGTATCTTCGGTCATTTTAGCAAAAGCGTATTTTATGCCATCTTTATCTGCACAGATATCTATTTTATTAATTGCATCATTGGTTAGATATGTGTCATGCGTAATGATCTTACAGGGAGTAACTGTATGATTTACATTGCCCTTACTTTGTGCTTTAAAATAAATTTTAAAAAGTATGGGTAAATTTGAATTAGCGCATGTAAAATCTCGAAGATAGTTTAACTTGGCATTATTAGCACCTTCCACAGTTAAATCTGAGCAAGTACGACATCCTGTTAAATTCAATTCACGAATATTATGATCTTGCGAGTTTAATAATTTAGCTATTGCTGCGCCACTAATATTGATATTAGTCAAATCTAATTTATATAATTCTAATTTTAAATTATTAGGTATATCCTCTGACACTATACATGGTGTTAGATTTTCTGCTTTATCGTTTTTATCGTTCTTTTGTTCTTTAGATTCGATGGACGTCAAATGTCGAGAATATGGCAATATTTTTGCAAGTAACATGCCCATTTTAGGATGATTACCTATGTAAAGATGCCTAACAGTTTTTAAGTCAGAAACAGATATATTATTAACATCAAACTCGCAATCTAAATCTAGACTAGCTAAATCTATTTCATTATTATAATATTTTAATAGATAAAAATATTCATCAAATGGAATATTTTTTGCATCTTGTAAATCAATAGGGGATACATTATTTATAATTTTTTCTAAGTTATGCTTGCGTATATTTAAACTATTTAAATTTGCACAACGCGAGAGATTTAAATAATTTGCATTAGGGGATAGAGAAAGTATTTTTGCTATAACATCACCACGAATTGCGCTGCCAGCACAACTAATACAAGTAAGATTTTCAAATAAAGCATTTTCCACAATGTCTTGCAATGTGAAATTATCAATATTTTTACAATTGTATAACCTTAATGATGTTATCTGATTAGCATTATTCAAAATGCTAGCAAGAATTTTACCCGTTAATCTGCTAGACGAAATGCTAATTTCTATTAAATGCTTGAATTTAGGTGCGATATTTAATGAAGGTACATTAATGCTATTACTTGGATTTGTATCGCCATCATTTTCTATAAATGTCAATCGTTGTAAATTGGGCAAATGATATAACAAGTCAAATAAAGAATTATCATATACATTTTCAAGTATAAACTCTTCAATATTGTTTCCGCAAAGATTGACGATTGATTTTAAATAACTCATTGTGCGTTGATTAAACTCAATATCTGATGGCGTTAATTGTTGATTAAATTCGCATTTCAAAGCAAATGCTTTATCCTTTATCCACGCGAAAAAACCTGGAGGAATGGCATTAAATGGGGCCAATTCTCTGATATTAAATTGATCAATTTCCGCATAATTACACAATTTATAATAAATTGATAAATCGAATATTGATATGCCAATGGTATTACAATATTTTACAATCTTTTTAAACTCGAAATAATCAAGATTATATACTTGTGCAATTTGCACACCACTGAGCGATATCTCATCTAATTTTTGTTTGATTTGTTCATCCGTGCCAACTGCAATATCATCTAATTGATCAAAAATATTTTGATCGCAATTAAAATCTACCACCTCTTTGCCATTCCATTTTTTCACGACAAAATTTGCTTTACTAAGTAGCATTATCAATTGTGCAGCGAGCTCTTTAATGTCTTTGTCAAAATTGCGATGAAATATAAAATTACTGAATACAATGGTTCTTGGTATTGAAATATGTTCATTGCTTTTTATGCGGTATGGATGGCCTTTTAAGGCTTGTGACAAAACAAAAGTGCCGGGATAATTGCCAAAACTTGTTTTATCGAGAGAGGTGATAGATTTTAAATAATAAAATTTATCGTATTTTTTTAATAAACCTAAAAGTTGTTCAGCTTGTTCTGTGGATAACATAGTTGACCTTTATAATAACTTTAAAAACATACTTTTTCGTCACTGAGTGACGCTATACATGATAAAAAGCGCTGTTTTTAAGCTATGCATCCAGCGTAGCGAAAAAATACATCCCTTATTTCCATCTAAAGGAATTTAATAAATAGGAAATAATCAAACATAAAAACAATAAAAAATTGGTACCCCTCGTTCTCACACTTGTGGGAGAAGGAGGAAATATATAATTAGCTTTTATGCCCGAGTTAATCGTAATAATCCCAGCAAAAAAAAGATCACAAAAGATATTAATGTCCATGCCGGGATAGAGAGGGACAAAAATTGCCATGAAACTTGAGCACAATCCCCAGAACCATTAAATAATTGGATTAAAGTTTGAGACATAGGAAAATTTTGTAACATGTAATCTAGGCTTGCACTACAAGAGGGAACTGATCCTGCGGGTTGATGCTCTAACCATAAATGACGAAGCGACGTTAAAATTCCTAAGGTGGCGATTATAACAATAAAAAGACTGAAAATCCAACGACTTACGCGATTTCGCGGAATATAAAGAGAGCCCACCATAAACATTAAACCTAAAACAGCAATGCAAAATCGTTGCACAACACACAAAGGGCAGGGTTGTAATCCCAATGAATATTGCAAATACATTGCAAAGCCTAATAAGCTCAAACATAATAAAAATGCAAATAAACTTAATTTACGAGAATACAGCGACATGCAGAATGTTCCTTAATTCATTATTATCAGTGTTGATTCATCCAATCCATTAAAATAATTTGCGCAGCGACACTATCTATCGATTTTTTTTGTAATGCGCGATAACCACCTTGGGTAAATACCTCATCGCGAGCTGCTTTAGTTGATAATCGTTCATCAACTTCATAAACCGGCAAATGGTAACGCTCTTGTAAATTTTTAGCAAAATTTTGTGCAGCTTTACTGAGCGGCTGAGGGGTGCCGTCCATATTTAATGGAATGCCTACAATTAAAGCGTGTGGACACCAAGATTTGATTAAATCTGCTACCTGTTGCCAATTGGGAATTCCTTGTTGAGCGTTTAATATAACCAGGGGATTTGCTGTGCGGGTGAATGTTTGACCGACTGCGACGCCTATCCGTTTCATGCCAAAATCAAATGCTAACAAGGTTTGCGATGACGAGCCGGCGTTAAGCTCATCATGAGGTTCAGCCATGACCTACCTCTGAGGACATATTATTCATATCTATGCCTAAACGAGCGGCAGCGGCGACCCAACGTTGTTCATAAGGAGTGGCATAGACGACTTCGGGCTCTGCAGGAATAGTAAGCCAGCTATTCTCTGAGATTTCATGTTCTAGCTGACCTGCTTCCCAAGCAGAACAGCCTAATGCAACAACAACATCTGACGGCCCTTCATGTTTTGCTAAAGCTTCTAAAATATCACGCGATGTAGTTACTGCAATTTCAGGGCCGGTAATCAATGTTGCACGCCAATGACCTGCGGGTCTATGCAATACAAAACCGCGTTCTTGATGTACAGGCCCACCATAGAGAATAGGAATGCGGTTAACATTTTCCATATCAGGTGTGGGAATCTTCATATCTGCTAGCACATCGGCCAAAGTGATGGTGGTGGGACGATTTATAATAATACCTATTGCGCCATTTTCATTATGTTCGCACAAATAAGTGACGCAATGATGAAAATTCGGATCTGCCATGGTAGGCATTGCGATTAATAAATAATTTTGAAAATAAGTAGTTTCTATCATGAATATAGTATGGTTTATGGTTGTGTAATTGGCAAACACAAATGGATTTATTTTTATTCATGTTGTTGAGGCATGCTAAAAATAATTCTTTATTTATTTGTGATGTAACCTAGGCAGTGTAAGCTAAATATAATTAATGTAAAGATCAGTTTATCGCTTTAAATAATAATAACGCTTGTGCAATGTGATATTAATTGTTAATCAAAAAGCTATTTTTTGCTATGCTGAGAAAAATATTTCTTGTTATTTTCTAAGGAGCCAAGGATGACTACTTTAAAGATTTATTCCCCTTATGATCGTCATCAAATTGATGAGCTGCCCTTAATGAGTGAACAGGAAGCTTTTCAAGCATTACAAAAAGCAACACTGCTATTCAATGACTCAAAACGTAAATTACCACGTTATAAAAGAATAGAAATTTTAGAAAAAACCTATTCATTATTATTGCAACAACAAGAACAATTAATTCAAATTGCTGCTGCAGAAGGTGGTAAACCGCTCACTGATACACGCATCGAAATGACACGCGCTTTACAAGGCATAAAGATCGGTATAGCAGAAATGCAATCGCAAACAGGCACACAAATACCTATGGATTTAACCTCTGCTGGAGATCATCGTTTAGCATTTACGACGCGAGAACCAAGAGGTGTTGTG
>JAJYDF010000061.1 GCA_021777765.1 Pseudomonadota bacterium
ATCACTTAATTAAAGACCGAATATATGACTGCATCTCAACTTTTATTTTGCTAAAAAAATGACTGTTACCTATTGCAATTGGGCAGGGTCCATATATGAAGCAAATGAATATGTTGATAAAAGCAGTAAATTTGCAATATACCATTATATATTATTTCCAATTGCGAAACCCAGGAGTGTATATTCCTGGGGTTCGCCTTGGCCTTAAATAGTGTTTATTGGTAAAGTATAATTATGAAATATAAATAAAATTTTCATTTGCTGCACCCAGGCTACGATTTGGTATTAAATATATTTATTATTTTTGAACAGGAATTATTATGACGGAACAACAATCAATCCCTTTTAACCCTACCGAATATGCGAAACTGTCTGCTGAAGTGACAGCAAAAATCCAAGGTCTTATTCAAGAATTTATGGCTAACCAAGAACGCACCACCCAATTGGGTATGGGTAATTTAACCAGTGTGCAAAATTCATTTCATGCGTTATGGACTGAGTTATTAACCGAGCCACAAAAATTAACTGAAGTACAAATGGCGTTTTGGCGTGATTATTTAATTTTATTGCAAAATTCAATGATGCATTGGATGGGACATCCCTATGATCCCATTATACAACCGCATAAAAGAGATAAACGATTTATGCATCATGAATGGGAAAATAATCCTGTATTTCGTTTTATACGCGATGCTTATTTATTAACGTCACACCATATTCAAAGTGCTGTGGAAAATGTGCCTAATCTTGATCCTAAAATAGCGCGTAAAGTGAATTTTTATACCCGCCAATTTCTTGATGCGTTATCGCCAACCAATTTTGTCGCAACCAATCCTGATGTTTTACAAACCACTATTGAGACACGCGGTGAAAACTTAGTTAAAGGTCTTAAAAATATGTTGGATGACCTCAATCGCGGTAATGGTCATTTATCAATAAAAATGACTGATTTAACCGCTTTTAAGATTGGTGAAAATATTGCGACTACGCCAGGTAAAGTGATTTATCAAAATGATTTAATTCAATTAATTCAATATGAACCGACAACGAAAAAAGTCCATAAAACACCATTATTAATTATTCCACCTTGGATTAATAAATATTACATTCTTGATATGCAACCCCATAATTCATTTGTTAAATATATAGTTGATCATGGTTATACCTTATTTATGATTTCTTGGGTCAATCCTGATAAACGTCATGCGCATAAAGATTTTAATCATTATATGAAAGAAGGTGTGTTGGCCGCATTAGATGCAATAACACTTGCTACCGGTGAAACAGAGATCAATGCGCTAGGATTTTGTATTGGTGGCACTTTGTTAGCGTGTACTTTGGCTTATATGGCAGTCAAAAAAGATCAACGTATTAAAACGGCAACATTTTTAGCGACTTTATTGGATTTTCATGATCCAGGTGAAATACAAGTATTTATTGATGAAGATCAAATATCCGCCTTAGAGCATCGTATGGAAAAAACGGGTTATTTAGATGGTGGTAGTATGTCGACCACATTTAATTTATTACGATCCAATGAATTAATTTGGGCTTATTTTGTGAATAATTATTTACACGGTAAAGAACCATTTCCTTTTGATTTGTTATATTGGAATTCAGATTCAACCAATATGCCGGCTAATATGCACAGTATGTATTTACGGCAGATGTATTTACAAAATAAATTAAAAGAACCCGGCGGTATTGTATTAAATGATGTGCCCATTGATTTGAAAAAAATTACTGTGCCTGCTTATTTTTTAGCGACGCAATTAGATCATATTGCGCCGTGGAAAAGTGTTTACCAAGGGCGTCATTTATATGGCGGCCCCGTGAAATTTGTGGTGGGTGGTTCAGGTCATATTGCTGGGATTGTTAATCCGCCAGACAATAATAAATATGATTTTCGCACTAATTCGATTCATCCTGTCGATTCGGATAAATGGTTTGAAACATCTACTGAGCATGCGGGATCTTGGTGGCCTAATTGGATACATTGGTTGAAAGGACAGAGTGGTGATATGGTTTCTGCGCGGAAACCAGGTGGCGGTAATTTACCTATTATTGAGGATGCGCCGGGGTCTTATGTCAAAGTAAAATTAAGTGAGATAACATAATGTTTTTTCCTTCTCCCGCTTGCGGGAGAAGGTGCCGAAGGCGGATGAGAGTAATCACATTAATTATCATTATTTCATAGATGTAGTAGATGTAGTAGATGTAGTAGATGTAGTAGATGTAGCCTGGGCGAAGCCAAATAAAGATGTTATTTAATAATAAAATTTTTATTTCTTTACAATGAATTATTTAATACTCAGGGCGAAACCCGGGAAAATATAGCGCACCTCCCGGATTCCAGCAGTGCAAGAAAGGAATGATTTGCAATTATCATTTTTACGTTCAAAATGAATTCGTCATCTGCTTTCATCCAGGCTACATTTATAAGATTTCTTACAACTGATTAAGCTGTTTACGCTAATGATGTGTAAATTATAATTATCACCTTGATCGACATTATCTCGTAAATACATCATAATTAGTCTCAAATATTTTTAAATAATCTCACATTATCACTATACAAAGTCTTATTCGTAGTTTAAGATTACGCCCTTTCTATTCATCAAAAAATTCCAATATTAATTTCCATTTTATCTATAGGGACATTTAAGTGATTAAGACTTTAACTTTACGAGGAGTTAATTAATGGCAGTGTTGCGTCGGCTAGATGGTGTGCAATTTGCTATTAATCCTTATCGGACCACGGTTGAATTTCATCAAATCTTACAACTCAATCAATCCATTAAAGAATTAACACAAACACACGGTCAATATGTTCGACTATTTAAAAAGGCCGATAATCAATTTACTGCTGTATTGTCTCAAGATCCTGGTTTTTTATTGGGAGAATCCGTTTGGCAGCATTTTGAATGTCCTGATAATTTAGTTTATTGCGAATCAATGCCAGAAAATGCTCAGGCAATTTTAGTCATTGTTTCTGCGGGTAAAATTGTTTTTGATAATGTCATTGCTTTAAGTCAAATTGATGCAGAATTAAAGCAACATATTATTGATGCTGAAAAATATGCAGTATATATCTACGGCGATGTTCCCATTGGAATGGGTAATAACAACTACGAATTTATATTTAAAGAAAATCAAATCACTTCGTTTAATCATTTAACCGAACCATTATTTATTCATTTGCCTATAAATGAGCATGTTCAATTATTACCACTTCAATTAGCTTTAAAAGAACATCATTTAGGTAAGTCATCAGCGTTAGAAAAAGCAAGTATTTTTGTAATAATCGCTGTAGCGTTCTCGTCATGGTATGCCATGTTTTATCTCCATTAAGCAATTAACAGGGAAATATCTTATGTATTTAACGACAAGACAAAAAGTCTTAATTGGATTTATTATTATTATGTTCGCGATACTTGCTGCTGAATGGTATGCAATCTATCTTGTTAAATTTGAGAATAAGATAATTAAAATTCCATTGATTAATAAAACAATGTCGCAAGATAATACTGCGCAAAAGACGGTTAATTTGGTAGAAAATGACAATCAGGGCTCTGTTAATGCGACTAATGCGATAACTCATCCTGTTACAACAGTTGCTCCAACGGCAAGTCATACTACAAATCCCATTGCAACTCAAAGTACAACACCCATTATAAAGCCAACTGTTACATTACCTAGTATTCCTACTGTGACTTCACCAGTTAATGACGTACATCAGCAAACTAAAAATCCAGTTAATGTTGTGGCGCCTGTACAAAATAAAACAAACCAAGAAAATAATTCATCAGTGGGTTTGAATTCTCAGGCTGCTTCTTTAAAAATAGGCGCAAATAATTTACCAATAAATACGCCTGTTCAACAAAATGCTGTTGCTACAACATCAGCGCAAACGCAATTATCAATCGCGAATCAGACACAATCACCAACAGTAAATAATCATGTTAATCAAAATAGCAATAATTTAACTGCAGCAGAAAAACAATATATTCAATTTTTAATTAACGCACATGATGCGCAAATACAACAACATCTCATTCAAAATGATAATGCGATAGTGGCAGCAAATAATAATGCTCAAAAAGCTTTAGCTACTGCGAATGCTGTGCAGGCAAATGTAAATAATCGTTTAGTAACAGATGAAGCAGCGATTCAAGCGGCGAATTCCAATGCCAATAAAGCATTGACTGATACTAGTAGCACCATAGCAGCGATAAATGAACGGCTAGCTAAAGATGAAGCTGCTATTGCTGCAGCAAATAATACTGCTGCACAAACTTTGGCTGCGGTATCGAATAAGCCAACTACGACTAATACTATTGGTGTACAAGGTGCTCAAGTTGCTGTTCCTAAAGTTTCTACTGCACCTATCGTGACGACCACAACGGCAACAACCCTTATTCCGAATGAGCAAGGAAATAATGTGGTGGCGACTAAGAAAGTCCAAAAACAAACTGCAAATAACGCTGTGATACCTTGCCAAACAAATAACAATCAACAGCCATCAACAACAACTCCTAATGTTACAGCTGAGAATATCCCTCCAAAATCTCAGCATCATCTTACTCAGTTACCAGGCATTTATCACAGAATCATGCACGCAGATCCCGCCAGCTATACCATTCAACTCATCGCAGACAGTGGTCTTCGTTCTTTATATGAATACATGAGCGCTTACTGTTTAGGCTATTCTTCAATTCCATTGCACACAAAACATCTCGGTAAAAACTGGTATGTGCTGATTTATGGCCAGTTTGACAATCTTTACCAAGCCAACGCCGCTCTACAGCAGTTTCCTTATCCAGCATTGAAATGGAAGCCCTTTGTACGACGAATGAGTGATGTACAGCGGATGATTACTGACCCTAGAGGAGAAGATGTTCTGTTGTCATCTTCGCATGCTCGATAATAAGTAGACGTGTTGCAACATCAAGCGGGAATCTATAATAAAAATTGTTAAATCTGATCAAGAATAAGTCGTCGATTAAGATCTCGCATAGCTTTATTAATTTCCCTTGCAAAAAGTATAATAATGAGTTTGATTCAAACATCTACAATGCTAATTGATATCATCTTATTTTAGAATTTTATCCATTTTATATTTACAATATTATCTCCTTTATTCAGGGACTTTCTGTTCCATTGTTTTTATTCAGATTTAAGCAAAACTTCTAACACCATCTATACTTTAAATATAGCAATTTTAATATAAATTTATTTAATTCCATATGGTTAAAAAATAAGTTTGAGGTAGATTATGAAAACTGAACGAAATAATATAGAAGTTTTAGACCAGTTTACTCAATTGTTAATATCTAAAGTTAAAGCAGATATAAATAAAATCCAGGAAGGAATGTTTAATGGAACCTATTTGCCTGTAGAAAGACAAACTATTGCAAATACTTTTGCTTTAATGAATGAATTACGACAAATGATTTTTTCACAATTTGGATACTTATATGGAGAAGAAATGTCTGGCGGTGATTTGGCGCGAGTTAGAGCAGCATATAAATCATTTAATAATAGATTGAATGAAATTGATGATTTACTAGTTGCGGTGAATACCAATTTATTCAGAGATAATCCTATACAAATGGATGATATTGAAACTGAGGCAGATACAAAAAAATATGCAAAAAATAAAGAATATAATCGTAATTTACAGAATATGATGATCGATACAGTCATGGGTAATGTTAATTCAATAAATTTTACACCAGAAGATAAAAAAGCATGGATCGATGAGCTCAAAAAATCGCGATATAATCAACGCTCAGAAAGTTTTCAAAAAAAATTAGCAGAAGATGAAAATGAATTAAAAAGAGAAACAGAAGGTCGTGGAATAGTGGACGAGACCTTGAGTGAAATTGTATTAAGTTCAGATGGCCCACGTATTAAATTTGAAAAGATCACTGATTATTTGGATCAAATAGGTAGCCTTTCACAAGGAAAATCTTTTACTAAAGCATTTTTTTTGCAAAATGAGAAAGGTAAAGACTTAATAAATACATTATTAACTCAAAAGGGTAATTTACAGTCGATAATGATGGCGTTTAAAGCTGCATCAATTAAAGAGAAAATAGGCCCGGTTTTTGCAGAGATCTTAAAAAAATATCATAAGTTAATTTCTGAAGCTGTTGTTGCAGAGATAGAATGGAATGTAACACGGACAAAATTTTCTAGTGATACTGAACAAGTATTGTTTCAACGATTAAGTTCAACATTTTCAATGCTAGCTTCCATACCTAATAATTTATTAAATAAAGAACAAATTGCAAAGATTCAAGTTAAAATAGAGGAAGCATTTAATATTGCTATCAAAGAAAATGTCTCTACAACAAATCAGATTAAATTTTTAGCAATGTATGCAAAATATGCAGAACAGTTTAAAGGATCAGTTGATGTTACCCAAGTAATAAATAAAATTGTTAACATTAAAGTTCAAGATTTTCTCGATAAATTAAATAGTGATTTAGCATTATTAGATAATAATAAAGAGTTAGACAGATATTCGATTCTCTCACGTAAAATGAATATTATTCAGCGTGCCAAAGATGAATTGAAATCATTTTCAATATTACCTGCCGCAGGCGAATACAACTTTAATGAAAGATTGCCAGTCTTATCTCATTTTATCGATGAACAACATAATTCATTAATTAATCAAATTGTGCCAATGTTAACATTTGATAACAGCAGAGATAATTACCCATTGTATAATAAAATATGGAACATGAATGAAATTATGAGGACATTATATGGTCCAATACCCGAGCAAATTGAAAAATTCAAACAACAAATGAAACATAATATTACTGAAGATATGGTTGTAACAGAGTTAAATAACATATTAAATAGAGATAAAAAGGAGTTAAATACAAACGAAAAAATTGCCAGATTTAATATGGTTCTTGATTTTATGGGCATGCAAGATAATCCAAACTGTCAAGCGATTAAAGTTAAATTGCTCGCTAACATGGTCAGCGGAATTGAGCGAACAGAAGAGAAAAAAGACATGCCAGCGCTGATAAAATTAAGTCGGTTAGATAAAATGTATAAAGCGGCTAGAAATTTAGGATTGGAAAATACAAGTGATGGTAAAGCATCCTTAGACCGTCTAAAACAGGCAGAAGACACTTATGTACAAAATGCTGCGAATAATTTAATTTCACTCAGTAGAAATGCATTTAAGAGTTTTTCATTTTATGAATTCCTTAATTCTACTGATAAAAATCCTTATAAACCAGATTTAGAAAAATACACACAAAATTTAGCGGCTTTTATTAGAAATGATGTTACTTCTCAATCAGATGTGAATATACGTACAAGACATTTAAGTCGCTGGCTACAAATTGCAGACATGTGTGCTAAACAAGGTGATTTTGCTAGTGCTGTATGTATTTTTACGACCCTTTCACAAGGTAAATACCAGATTGCAAAAAGCCAACTCAGCAGAGAACAGCAAGAATTATTAGCAGTCAGTAAAGTTTGGACGAATGCAAATAATTTGGGTTTTACTGCAATGATGGATAAATATCAATCAGAAAATAAGAATGCCATAATGGTTCCTGATCTCTATAACTTTACAATGTCAGCTGGAAAAATGGGTGGACAAGATTTGACACAAAATAATGTCGCAACAACATTATTTAGGCCATTATATGGGATGATGCAGCGCGTTCAAAATGAGCCTCCTCTGAATACGCAGATGCGTAATGAAAATAATCTGATTATGACTTCGCAAATGGATCTATACGTGTATGAGAAATTGATAGATAAAAATGAAAAATCGAATATGAAAGATTATGCGAGTGCGCTTAAAGCTGAACAGGAGCTTATTCAAAACACACAAATTGTTAATGAAACACAATCAAAAAAATTAAAACAAGAATTAAAAGTTGAAAAGGGTATCGAATCTCAAGAAGGTCCAGTTTATAATAGCCAAGCGATGCTTAAGTTATTTGAATTGCAAATGCGTGGTTTCATAGAAGAAGCCAAATTTGGAAGTTCTTTAAAAATTTTCAGGTCTGATCTTGTATATAAAGAGGTACCATCATCTAAAGATTCTGTTTATGAAAAGTTGTCACATATATATATTACATTAAATGAAAATATTAAAAAAATATTAGAAAAACAACCGACTGAGTTTAATGATAAAAATCTTAGAATGGATCATATTCGATTACAATTTTATTTGTTGCACAACAAATTTAATGAATTACTTCATGAATATGGAAATGATCCAGTGATCTCCAAAGATTTATTTCATGATCAAATGCTGTTTCAAGAAATACAGCAAAGATTAGAAAATGAAGTTCGAAGATATCCTGGTAACGATGCTGAAAATGTGAGATTAAATAAGGATGTTTATATTGCTAAACCACTTTCACAATTAGAGACAGAAGGTCTTAAAATTCAGACAAATGTGGATTCTGGTGAAAAAGAAAATAAAGGTAAAGAGAGATTGACACAGTCTCTTGGTCCAACCACTTCTGAAGATGTGCAAAATCGATCATTAACTCAAACTTTTATGAGCTTTTTTATAAAGCCTAAAGCACCAACATCTGAATCTAAAACGATGTTAGCTTTAAGTGGCGGTGATAAGACAAATGCGACAGACACATTAAAAGCAGCTGTTGAGCACAATAAAGAGAGAAAAGAATTACCCGTTGTATTCCAAACTGAACCAATTCAACGTAAACAAGATATTAAAGAAAAACAACCAACAAACTTTATCTATGAGTTCAATCAAAAAATGGGTTCTCATGAGAGATTAGGTCATATCATTCGTGAATTCTTAACAGCAAATAATAATTTAAAAGATCACAATGAATATAATTTAACATTATATGGTAGAAATTCTAATGAACAAGATCCACGATCATCATTGAAAATTTCATTTGTTCGCATAGATGAAAATAATTTTGAAGTAAAAGTTAATGGCATTAAAGAGAATGGCTATGATAAAAACAATTTAATGACAAATGATCTTTTGTTGAGTATTAAAGCGGAATTAAAGAAAAATAATATTTCAATTAAAGTAACAAATATATCAATGCAAGAAATGAAAGCGTTTGAATCAAAAGATGATAAATCAACAGTAATACGTCGTGAGTTTCACGATATTGGTCAGCGATTCAATCTTCCAAGTCAAAGACAACCAAAAATTCACCTTCAAGTAGTCACAGGACATGTATCACCTCCAAAACCAGTTGGACAAGAGCCTGCTAAAAAACCGACTTTATAAAACACTAAGAATATGAGAAATAACAAGATGATATTTTTGCAGTGGATCTTTATTTCCCTGGTTTTCTTGTCAAAGTAATTTGTGGTGTAGAAGATTTTAATTTATTGGAAATGATTTCCCATTCAGTTTTTATATTTCCCATCTCAGATAGGTATTCATTTTTGAATTTCAATTGTTTATCGGGGGCATCGCTAAAAGTGGGGGGAACATGATTCATAAGATAATTTATGGCATATAATGCTTCTCTTGCGATGTTAAATTTGAGTTGTGAATTTTTAGTGTTATCCATCAGCTCATGAAAGCGCTTTAATAGTAATTTCCTTCTATCAATGTGTGTGCTCATTCCTACAGTGAATAAATCAATAGTATCTGAATTTAATCTCAAACCAAATAATAATATTTTAATTTGATCAGCTTCGTCACAAATATAATTTTTCATCATTTTAAGCTGATTTTTATAAAGAAGATAAATTTCTATTTTAAGCTTTTCATCATTAGCAAATACAAATGCCTGATGAAGAGATTGAAAATAATTAAAACAGGCAGCACTTTGTAATTTATTATTTGGATTTTTAAGATTGGGGGCAAATAGAAATAAAGCTGTGGTATCTGCTTTGGCTTTTAATTCTATTGCTCTTTTATCACCTGATTTTGTTTTTGTATTGCTAAATAATACAAAATGAATAGCGTTAAAAAATTTGCATGTACGCGCTGATTTAGAAGTAGCATCGATACCTGCTAATACTCCAATTTTAAGATTCAATTCTGGTGGCATCACAGAGGTTGAAAGTTGAGGAGATTTAGGGATAGCGCTAGTCAATTTTAATAGTGTCTGCTTAGCTTTTTTGGCATCTTGCATAAATTTATCCGGTAATTAATAAATAAGGAAATAGGTTCTTAAAATTTGAACTATTTTACAGCAATAATCTTAAGACAAAATTAATAAAATGACTTATTATTACTTTTTAGCTTGTATTATTAGGGCTATTCTTTGAGCGATTTTATTTTGAGGAGCTTACATAAATGAACTTTCAGCATATAAAAATTCCTGCCAATGGGCAAGCAATTACGGTCAATCCTGATTTAATTTTAAATGTACCTAATAATCCGATTATCCCTTTTATTGAGGGAGATGGTATTGGTGTCGACATTACGCCGGTGATGAAACAGGTGGTCGATGCGGCGGTGGAGAAGGCTTATGGTAGTCAGAAGAAAATTGCTTGGATGGAAGTATATGCTGGGGAAAAAGCGACTAAAGTCTATAGTCCTGATACTTGGTTGCCTGAAGAAACTTTGACGGCAGTGCGTGATTATGTGGTTTCAATTAAAGGTCCTCTAACTACACCGGTCGGTGGAGGCATTCGATCGCTTAACGTGTCATTAAGACAACAATTAGATTTATATGTATGTTTACGCCCAGTGCGTTATTTCAATGGAACTCCTAGTCCAGTAGTACATCCCGAAAAAGTGAATATGGTGATTTTCCGTGAGAATTCTGAAGATATTTATGCGGGCATTGAATGGCAAGCTGACACCCCTGAAGCGGATAAACTGATTTCGTTTTTACGGAATGAAATGGGTGTGAAAAAAATTCGTTTTCCTGAGCATTGTGGTATTGGTATTAAACCCGTATCAAAAGAAGGTACACAGCGTTTGGTGACCAGAGCAATTCAGTACGCTATTGATAATAATCGCCATACGATCACCTTGGTGCACAAAGGTAATATTATGAAATTTACCGAAGGTGCTTTTAAAGAATGGGGTTATCAAGTTGCCAGAGAGAAATTTAAAGCTGAACCTTTAGAGGGTGGTCCTTGGCATGTATTGAAAAATCCTAATACCGGTAAAGATATTGTCATTAATGACGTTATTGCTGATGCTTTCTTACAACAAATTTTATTAAGACCGGAAGATTACAGTGTGATTGCGACATTGAATTTAAATGGGGATTATTTATCTGATGCATTGGCTGCGCAGGTCGGTGGTATTGGAATTGCGCCGGGTGCAAATATGGGTGAAAAGGTCGCTATGTTTGAGGCGACACATGGTACCGCACCTAAATATGCGGGGCTTAATAAGGTCAATCCGGGATCAATTATTTTATCGGCAGAAATGATGTTACGGCATATGGGATGGAAAGAGGCTGCTGATTTGATTGTTAAAGGGATGCAAGGGGCGATCAGTGCTAAGACGGTGACATATGATTTTGCACGCACTCTGCCGGGATCAACTGAAGTGAGTTGTTCGCAGTTTGGGAAAGAAGTCGTTAAGCATTTTTGATATGTCTTAGGTTAATTTCATGTAAATTGATTTTTTTACTCTGTTTTAAAAGTAGCCCGGACAAAGGACCGTGAGCGACGTGTCCAGGTGCACTCCCGGAC
>JAJYDF010000004.1 GCA_021777765.1 Pseudomonadota bacterium
ATTACCCGGACACGTCGCTGCGCTCCTTTGTCCGGGCTACATTTTGAATAATAAATTTTGTCGTGCACAGAATAATCTGCACCCGCACAAGACAAACATCTATTTGAGCTTAACATCATAATCAATAATCAATGGCGCATGATCTGAAAAGCGTTGTTCTTTGTATATTGCGACAGATTTAACAGCATTACTCAACGCTGGCGAAATTATCTGATAATCAATTCTCCAACCCACATTCTTTGCCCACGCTTGACCACGATTTGACCACCAAGTGTAATGATCGGGTTCCTGATTAAGCACTCTAAAAGCATCGACAAAACCAACCTTGTCAAATAATTCTTCCAACCAGGCCCGTTCTTCAGGTAAAAATCCTGAGTTTTTTTGATTAGCTCGCCAATTTTTCAAATCAATTTGACGGTGTGCGATATTCCAATCACCACAAAGAATATATTGCCGTTCTTGTTGACGTATTTTTTTTAATATCGGCATATAGCGTTCCATGAATTCAAATTTATGTGTTTGACGTTCTGGACCACTTGAACCTGAGGGTAAATAAATTGATGCAATACTTAATTGAGCGAAATCAATTTGCACATAACGCCCTTCTTTATCTGCACAGTCCCAGCCTAAACCCGTTATTACATTGGTAGGTTGATGTTTAGTATAAAGCGCTACCCCACTATAACCAGGTTTTTGCGCAGAAAAATAATAGTGATGATATCCGTGAGGATAAAATAAGGGATCGGTCAGTTGTTCAACTTGCGCTTTTGTTTCTTGTAAGCAAATAAAATCAGCATTTTGTTGAGATAGCCAGTTAAATAATCCTTTAGTGGCGGCTGAGCGGATACCATTAACGTTTAATGTAATAACACGCATTAAATAACTCCTTATTTTTTTCCTTCTCCTGCTCGCGGGAGAAGGAAAATTAAAACGGCAAACTCAATTCCTCATCAATATTCAACAATTGCTGCTTAAATATCTTCTGAATTCTTTCCAAACTCGCATATGAATCCGCTTCAAATCGTAATATTAAATTCGGCGTCGTATTAGATGCACGTATTAATCCCCAGCCATCCTCATAATCAACACGAATGCCATCAATCACATTAATATCTGCATCAATAAAAAAAGCCCGTTTTTTTAACAAATCTAGCACTGCCCATTTTTTTTCTTCAGTGACAGGCAATTTTAATTCAGGCGTATTAATACTATCTGGCAATTCAGCAAATATTTCACTCGATGTTCTTTTTTGATGAGCCACAATTTCTAATAAACGTGCTGCCGCATACAAACCATCGTCAAATCCATACCAACGTTCTTTAAAAAAGATATGACCACTCATTTCCCCAGCTAACAATGCACCAGTTTCTTGCATTTTTGCTTTAATTAATGAGTGTCCTGTTTTCCACATTAAGGGTTTGCCACCATGCTGTTCAATATATGACTGTAAATGGCGTGAACATTTAACATCAAAAATAATTTCTGCATTTTTATGTCGTTGCAAAATATCTTTAGCAAATAACAGTAATAATCTATCAGATAAAATAATTTCACCGCGATTGGTAATAATTCCTAATCGATCACCATCACCATCAAACGCCAAACCAATATCGGCATGATGCTGTTCGACTGTATTAATCAAATCTTGCAAATTTTTTTCATCACTGGGATCAGGATGATGATGCGGAAATGATCCGTCTATATCACAAAATAATTCGATAACATCACAACCTAATTGACGAAATAATTGTGCTGCAATTTGCCCAGCAACACCATTACCCGCATCAATAACAATTTTTAATGGCCGCGATAATTTAATGTCGCTTGTTATTCTCTGAATATATTTATCATGAATTTGTATTTGTTTTAATTGTCCGCTACCAGTGACAAAATCTTTATTGATAATGCCGTGATATAATTTTTGAATATCTTGGTCTGCCAATGTTTTTCCAGCCAAAATCATTTTTAAACCATTATATTCTGGTGGATTATGACTACCCGTTAACATAATGCCTGATCGTGCTGATAATAAATGTGTCGCAAAATATAATACAGGTGTTGGTACCATACCAATATCAATAACATCACAACCACTATCCATTAATCCCGCTTGCAATGCTTGAATTAATTCTGGCCCAGAAATTCTACCATCACGCGCAATAATCACTGTTTTTTCATTGTCTTTTAACGCTTGGGATCCAAATGCACGGCCAATGGTATAAACAATATCAGGTATTAATGTTTCATAGACAATACCGCGAATATCATAAGCACGAAAAATGTTTTGAGATATAGATGTTTGTAGTTTATAGCAATTTATGGGCATCATTTTTAAGTTTAAATCCATATTGAAAGTTATTCTGGTGAAATGAGTCTAACATGTGGAAAATATGTGCGATAATTACCTTTATCACGTGTTAATAATTGCATCTTATTACAATATGCATGAGCACCTATTAATAAATCTGCTAATATTCTCTGTTTTCCACCATTTTTTCTATACGTACGTAGAGAAGAAGCCACAAATTTAGAAGCATGCGCGGGCAAATCTTCTAATTGAATATCATTTGTAGCAATTAAAGCCTTATCTAATTCAAATAATGTATTAAAACTGAATGATATCTCAGCATAAATAATTGGATTAATCACAAATGAATTTTTATTAGCGTATTGCGATAAGTTTTTTGCAGACCAATCATACCATTTTGAATCTTTTGAATAGATATCAATAAGCACATTGCTATCAACTAATATTTTAGATTTCATGATCTACCACGAGTAATTGATAATACTTTATCAGCTGATATTTTAACCGTCGCAATACCTGTCACTTTTTGTATCATCAATTGACCCGAAGTTGGTTTTTTTTCTTTAATTATCTTCTGACTAGCGTGTTTTGCGGCTGCTGGTTTAGCTGTGATTTTCTTTGGTTTCTTATGATGCTCATTAGTATGACGCATATTTTACTCCTTAAACACTTCGAACATTATATTTAATTTTAATACATTTTAAAAAACTATATAAGCTAATAATTCGCTAAAATTTACTTACAAAATGACATTGAAATATATCGTTAAGATATTAATTCTTCCCCGAACTACCAAACCCACCCTCACCACGCTCTGTCGCAACAAATTCCGAAACCACATTAAATTCAGCGCGAACGATAGGTAAAATGACTAATTGCGCAATACGATCACCTGGATGAATTGTAAATTCATCATTACCGCGGTTCCAACAAGATATTTTTAATTCGCCTTGATAATCAGCATCGATTAATCCAACCAAATTGCCTAACACAATGCCATGTTTATGACCTAATCCTGAGCGCGGTAAAATGACAGCAGCTAAATGAGGAGCTTCAATGTGAATGGCTATACCTGTTGTAATTAATGCTACAGCACCTGGTGATAATTGTAATGGTTGATCAATACAAGCACGTAAATCTAAACCGGCTGAGCTTTCAGTTGCATAGGTTGGCAATGGAAATTCGTGACCTATTCGTTGATCGAGTATTTTTAGTTGAATATTATGCATAGAAATAATGACCCTCATCTTAAATGCAATATATAATCATACCATCAATTAATATCTAACAATAATAACTATAAGGAGATATGTGATGGCAATTACCGACTGGCCCGCCGAAGAACGCCCCCGTGAAAAATTATTACAACATGGCGCCGCTTCTCTCACAGATGCAGAATTATTAGCGATTTTTTTAAGAACAGGTATTCGCGGTAAAACTGCTGTCGATCTAGGACGCGATATATTACAGCATTTTAATGGATTACGCGCGTTGCTTGATGCGGATATGAAAAGTCTTTGTGCATATCGTGGTTTAGGCACAGTCAAATATGCACAATTACAAGCCGCATTAGAAATATCTCGCAGACATTTACAAGCCACATTACAACGATCAGATGCAATGAAATATGCTGATCAAACAGGCCAATTTTTATTGTCTAAAATGCGCCATCATCAACAAGAAGTATTTGCTTGTTTATTTTTAGATTCACAATACCGTGTCATTGCATTTGAAGAACTATTTTATGGAACCATTAATAATGCCACAGTTTATCCGCGGATTATTGTAAAACGTGCGCTTATTCATAATGCCGCAGCCGTGATATTCGCGCATAATCATCCTTCAGGTAGTGCCGATCCCAGCGAACAGGATAAGCAGCTAACGCAACAGCTTAAATCTGCATTAGAGTTGATTGATATTAAAGTATTGGATCATTTTGTCATTGGTGATAACCAAATCAAATCATTATTACAAATGGGATGGATTTAAATAAAATATCTCAAGCTATACCCTTCAATACAGAGGTTTAACCCTGTGTATTAAATGAATTGTGATAACGCATTCCCCTTCTGTGAAAGGGCCAGAGGAGGTTTAGCTAGAAAAAAAGATATACAAACAAACCACTTGATGAGATCACCCTTTTTTGCTATAAAGAGCGGCTAATTTGCTAAATTTTATTAGCAGTAATGAATTCGGAGAATAATCATGGCTAGAGTATGTACCATTACAAGAAAACGTCCATTGGTAGGAAACAATGTTTCCCATGCCAATAATAAAACAAAACGTCGTTTTCTACCCAATTTACAATATCATCGTTTTTGGTTAGAAGATGAAAAACGTTTCATCAGATTACGCGTTAGCACACGTGGCATGCGTATTATTGATAAATTGGGCCTTAAAGCTGCATTGGCATATTTTAAAGGCAAAGATCAACTGAAAACACATATCATTGAAGAATAGGGTCAAAAGACATGGCAGGTAAATCAAAGAAAGTTGAGAAAATTAAATTATTATCAACAGGCACCAATCAAAAAGGTAAACGGACTGGTTATTTTAAAACTACACAAAAAAATAAAATTAATACGCCAGGTAAAATAAAAAAGAAAATGTATGATCCCCGTGCATTCAATACGGCAACAGGCAAAAATGGTATGCATGTTGATTTTGAAGAAACGAAGATTAAATAAATTTTGTAAATGTGATTCCCGCACGGGAATAATTAATTAAATTCATTGAACTAGTAAGCGGGAATCTATTTCAATAAATAATCGACGTGTCATTTACAAAAGCATTAAAAATGTCATTCCCGCTTTATAATTCAAAATATGTACAAATTTAAGCGCCAGCGGAAATGACAGTGCTATCAGACATTCACCCAGGTATCGTCATTATTGGCAGCGGCCTAGCCGGGTACACACTAGCCAGAGAATTTCGCAAACTCAATCAACAAACACGCATTACCATCATAACATCTGATGACGGTAGTTTTTATTCTAAACCACAACTCTCGTCTGCATTAACACACCACAAAACAGCACAACAATTAGCAACAATTTCTCCCGAAAAAGCGCAGACGCAATTTCAAGCAACAATACACACTTATAGTGTGGTCACTGAAATTAATCCGCAGCAACAAACCATCACCATGAATAATCAAATTATTCCCTATGATAAATTGGTATTCGCTTGCGGTGCCGAACCTATAGTGCCGACATTATCCGGTGATGCCATTTCTGAAGTTCATAGCATTAATGATTTAGAAGAATATAAAGTATTTCGCCACAATCTCACCGGAAAAAAACATATTGCCATTATTGGATCGGGTTTAGTGGGATGTGAAATGGCGAATGATTTAATTAATGCTGATTTTCAAGTGTCAGTGATTGGATCTTCTGCCACACCATTACATCGCTTGCTGCCACCCGAATTAGCGACCATTTTTCAACAAACTATGGCGGCAAAAAATTTAACTTGGTATTTGTCACAACGAACAACGGCAGTCAATCATCAAAATAATCATCTTAATTTGTTGTTTAAAGATGGCGCACAATTAACTGCAGATTTAGTGATTCGCGCTATTGGTTTAACACCGCGTATTAATTTAGCGAAAAATGCGGGGATTTTGTGCAATAAAGGCATTGTAGTAAATCGTTATTTACAAACGAATATTGAAAATATTTATGCCGTAGGTGATTGCGCAGAAGTAGAAGGAATGGTGTTACTTTATCTTGCGCCGCTGGTGCTCAGCGCGAGAGCGCTTGCTAAATCTTTAGCAGGTGAATTGACTGCCGTACGCTATCCCATGATGCCTATTTTTGTTAAAACACCTACCTGCCCTGTCGTTGCGACTTTACCTGCAACTGGATTAAATGGTCGGTGGCAATTTGAAATCGATGAAAAACAAGGCACGGGATTGCTTTACGATCAAAATGATCAATTTTGTGGTTATGCTTTAGTGGGGGCTGCAACGGCGAAATCGAGTACGTTAGTAAAACAATTACCGCCGTTACTTGATTAAATAGTAATTACATTATTAAAAATTGGGATTGATTTTAACGATTATGATGATGCAAATGGTTAATGAATGGGGTTAATAGATAATTTCAATTGAGCGTTGCTTGGTTTTTGATAATCCCAGAAAGAAGAAAGTGCTAATCACATAACAAATGAAGGTTTTTATAAAGAATTCAGAACAATTTTTAATACACCCTCATCCGCCTTCGGCACCTTCTCCCGCAAGCGGGAGAAGGAAAAAAATGGGGAGCTACTGATGTTCCTTCGCTACTACATAAATACCCGGTGCGTTACGTAAATATTCTTTATAGTCCATACCATATCCAAATACGTAAGCATCTGGGATTTCTAAACCGGTAAAATCGGCTAATTGCACACCTTGCGGTAATCGCGCTTCTCGTTTATCTAATAACACAGCAGTTAAAATAGCTTCTGCTCCTTGCTCTTTACAATAATCAACAATGGCCGCTAAGGTGATTCCGCCGTCTAAAATATCATCAATAATTAATACAGTACGGCCTTTTAATGGGGTATTCGGTTTTACTTTCCAAGTTAATTCACCACCTCTCGTACCACTTTGATATCGTGTAGCATGTACGTAATCTAACTCTAAGGGGAAATCTAATCGCGGTAATAAATTTCCAGTTAATACCAAGCCACCAACCATCACGCATAATAAAATCGGATTTGAATCCTGTAATTTTTCATGAATTTCTTGTGCCATGCGATCCAACTCAAACTCTATTTCTTGTTTGGTATGTAAACAAGTCGCTTTGGCGAAAACTTCTTTGATGTGTTGTGGGATAGACATGTGGTAATCCTTAATCAAAAAGGGATTAATGTACCGCAAATCAAATGGAAATTAAATGTAGAAATGAGGAAAAGATAAGTTGAGATATTCCCGGACATGTCGCTGCGCTTCATTGTCCGGGCTTCGATTACACCCTTTTAAGCCATTAATTACGGGGCCGGTGATGTTGGTGGTGTTGTTGGTGGTGTTGTTGGCGGTGTTGTTGGCGGTGTTGTTGGTGGCTGTGATGCTGGTTTATCCGCCTGTGTTGGTTGCTTCTGTTCTTGTTGCTTTGGCTTCTTAACTTCTTTCACAGTAAAATGATCCTTATTCGTCAGACTTAAACCATTATCATCTGGAATTTTAAGATCGATGGAAACTCTTTTTACTTGCTCATTAATTAACTTCTTGACTGTTTCACGAATAGATGGAGGCTGTTCTGGCACACCCATTTTCTCAAAATTAATAGCCACTTCCAGTGGTAATGGGCATTCTTGAACATCATATAAATTAACTAATTGTGCAGCAAATAAAGCCGCAACACCACGCGCATTAAAACTTGAAATGTCATTGTTAGCATCAAATTTAACAACATAACCATCAAGATATGCCGACTGGGCATTCATTTTGACAAAAGACCACTTAGGATCATTTTCATCGGTGACATCATTGGGGATTTTAAATATATAATTTCCATTTGGCTTCCCTGCATCACGCGAAACTGTCATTTGCTGGATTTGCTCATTATTTGCTAAAGGTGTGCCATTCCCATCCTTAATATTTGTAAATGCTGTTTTCATGCCTTGCAATAGGTCATTTGCTAAAGCATCGAAAAGTTGTTTATATTCTTTTGGTTGGCCGGTTTTAGATGAGCGCGTAGCTCTTGCAGGACCTTTAGAGGAAACACTAAGAACGCCTTCCGGAGCTTCCGAAGCTTCCGAAGCTTCCGAAGCTTCTGTATCCGTTGTGTTCGCTGGAGGTGGGGGTGGTTGATTAATATCTCTCATAGTTCTTAAACCATCTACCGCTACGTTAAACGCATCCTCTTGCATTTGTGCAACTTCTGCATTATTCAGCTCACGAATTAAATCTATAAAATTATCTTTTTTCAACCCCATTTGTTTGATATCTAATGTTTTAAAATCAAACTGGGCACCCGCTGGAAGTTCAACTTTTATGTAAGCTATACCAGGACCTGCTGAGAGTCGCACAGGGTTATTATCTTTAAATCTAAGCGACTCATTATCTGCATCAAGATCAACTTTATATTCTTTTTGTTCGCTGACGCCATTTAAGCGATTAGTAAATCTTATGGTGTAGCATCCCAAATCATTATGATAATTCAAAGAAGCTAATGCTTCATTTTCTTTTAAGCCTTGAATTGCCCAATCATAATTAACATCTGGATCCTGATTGATAGCTTTTCGTTTTCTTAAGCTTTTAAATATATGTCCGTGAGAACCGTGCTTTGACCTAACGGGAATAGCTCTTGCATGACGCGTTGCACGTGGTGCACGTGGTGCCCAACCTGGATGTGGTTTTTTACTGTCTGGTGGATTTTGAAAATTTTGTACTTTATCAAGAACCTCCTGTGGAACATTCTGAATAATAAACTGACCTTCACCAGCAACTTTTTTACTATCCTTCTCATCATTATCAAAGGGTACATTCTCACCGGTATTGTAATCTGCGGGATAAGTTCCTGCTTTTTGAAGTTCGATATTGATCTCTTTTCCATTGAGCTGGTATTTAAAAACCTCTTCATTACCAGCGTCACTACGACCCAAACCATAACCATTTTTATATAAAATCACTTTAGGCATGATTTAAAACCCCTCTGTTATTTCGTTTCAATTTATTTATTAAAAAATTCAGTATTAATGCTAAAAATAATAATATTATAGCAACAAATACTTAACAAATAATTAAGTACGTCGCTGTCGATTCGACTCCGGATTATCACCTTGTTGCTGTATTATCATCGTTTCTTGAACACTGCCTCTAGCCGAAAATTGTTGCGTTATCGTTAACCATTCAAGCTCTTTAGTATTATATTTGCCAATTATATTATGACCACTTGGTGATTGTAACGCTAAATTAACTTTTTTGAGCATCTCAGTCGATTGCAAAAAAGAACCACTATGCATGAAACAATTTTTCGCGATTTCCAAATCTTGAATAGCTGCGTCTTTATCGGTACGGGATGCAGCTAGATCTAGCAATATAACACCCAATACATAATATTTACTTTTCACATCAACATTTTTAAATTGATTATGATTTTTCAATAACTCTGTCAATTTTTTCGTGATATCAATACAGTAATGCCAATCAGGTTTATACAAAACTTCTAGCAGATAATATTTATATAAAGCCATTTCCACTGCGTTTAATTCGTTCAACTTAGCATAATTTTTTTGCATTAATTCTTTCGCATCAGTGATATTAAATTCAATGGCTTTGTTTAATAATAACCACCCAATGGGATTATGACGATCATACAAGCATTTGGCTGCAAGTAAATAAACCTTATCAAAAAATTCTGGAAGTTGCGTGAATTTACCCAAGCAACGATAAATTAACCACAGGCCTACTTCTTTTCCTGATTTATTTTGTAATTGATTGAATAAGTTTTGCAAATAGAGTGCTGTTAATTGCGCTGATGTCTCTACACATAGCTTGAATGATCCCTCGATCAATAAGCATCGCTTTTCTTTTTCTTCTGGCTTGATTAAATGTCCACTTGCCGTCACAGGGGGCGCAACAAATAATACATAATTTTCCACTTCACCAATCCATTTCACTAAAAGCGAAGCCGCTTCTATTATTTTTTCCATTGCAATATCATTTTGTTGTTTTGCGATGGTTAATGCATTCACGCCGTTGGGTAATTGATAATTAAAATCTGCGCCCGCAATAATTAATAATATCAGCGCTTCTTTATTACGATTTAATGCTGCAAGAATAACAGGTTTATTACCTGATTTATCAGGTAGATTGACATTAGCGCCAGCCACAATTTGATCAAGCAACAATTGACGATCGTTGCGCATAATCGCAATATGCAATTGCGTATAACCTAACTCATTAACTGCGTGAGGACTCATTTGAGAAATGTCATCGTTTATCGGCAACAAATGCGTTGTTTTTGGCATTTTTAGTTTAATAAATTTTTGTAACATCTCCGGCGGATCAACTAATTTAATGAGCCATTGATGAATGAGCTGTTTACCATGCTCATTAAATGGATATTGTACTAATTGATTATTTAAATTCTCTAAAAAATCCGCAATTAATTTGGGTGCGTCTTTAAGACACGCTGACAATGCTGACTCAATGGTATGAATATATTCAGTCTTTTTAGTCATACTTGATGGAGATAACTCTTTTTCATGGGTTAAATCATAATCTTGTCTCACTTGCAAATTCTGATAACTCATAATATTTACACAGGCCTTTTGCAATTCAAAACCGGCAATAATATAAATTTCTGCCGCAACATAACTATATTTTTGCACAATAGCTAAAGGAGATTCACTCTCTTCGACTTTGATAGTTAATTGGGTACCCACTGAAATTAAAAATATTAAAACGATAGGATTATCTGCTTTTTTAGCGACATATTGGATAAGAGACTGCTCATTGATCTTAATGGTATTAGGATTGATACCAAATTGAATAAATAATTTCATTGCCTCAATATTATATTTATTAACCGCTATTAAAAAAGGCGTTAATTGTTTTTTATTAGGCTTATCAAATATTGCAATGGCATTATTTGGCTGACTTTGTGCTGCTGCTTCTAAAAGCTTTTTTAATTCTTCAATACGATTATTTACTACTGCACAAGTAAATAATGTTTCGTCATCAAGCATTGTTTCTAAACACCAACCTAAATCGTTTTGATAATTTCTTTTTAATTGATCAAATACCCGATTAAATTCCTCGCTGTTTTTTGATTTTAATGCTTCAAATAATCTTTGTGGCATAGACTCCTCATCTTCAATCATTTTTAGTTTGTGTATTAACTTCTGTATGTAAAAAGTTATCTGTGCTGTTAAACAATATGGCGCTCCCTAGGGGACTCGAACCCCTGTTCCCGCCGTGAGAGGGCGGTGTCCTAGGCCACTAGACGAAGGGAGCGTAGCAATGGAATAGTAGGTAATCTTTAAAAATGTGATATTATACTTGGCATTTTAGGAATTAACTACAGCAAAAAGGTTCAAGACATCATCAAAGCATTTATTCAAAAAATGGTAGGGATTCGCCATACCAAAACTAAATCCAAAGATAAGAATCGCAGTGCCACTATTATTCCGCGCACAGATCATTGCATTTCACGCGCGAATATCAGCCCCAATGCGCTTAAGGTACTCTATCGTCTGCATGAAGCCGGTCATGCCGCTTATTTAGTGGGTGGCAGCGTACGCGATTTATTACTTGGGCTTAAACCAAAAGATTTTGACATTGCTACCGATGCACATCCTGAGAAAATAAAATCATTATTTCGAAATTGTATTTTAATTGGGAAACGATTTCGTTTAGCGCATATTCGTTACGGCAGAGAAATTGTTGAAGTCGCCACATTCCGCGCATCACAAGAAACAGAACACAGAGATCATGTGAAATCAGAGCAAGGATTAATTTTGCGCGATAATGTTTATGGCACCATACCCGAAGATGCATTCCGCCGAGATTTTTCTGTTAATGCACTTTATTACAATATCGCTGATTTCAGTGTGGTGGATTATTGTGAAGGCATGGCAGATTTACAACATAAAATATTACGTTTAATTGGCGACCCTGTTAAAAGATATCATGAAGATCCGGTGCGATTATTACGTGCGATTCGATTAGCAGGTAAATTAGGATTTACCATCGATCATCAAACAGCAACTCCAATTACATCACTGGTACATTTATTACAACATATTTCACCAGCAAGGTTATACGAAGAAACATTAAAATTATTTTTATGTGGCAATGCTGTCGCCGTATTTAATTTGTTATATCACTATAAATTGTTTGGCATTTTATTTCCCGAAACAGATAAAATATTGCACACCGAAAATGAATTTAAAATACCTGCAACATTATTTATTGATACGGCATTAAAAAACACCGATCATCGTTTAGCCGAAGCAAAACATGTCACGCCAATCTTTTTTTTAGCAGTATTATTATGGTATCCATTGCAGCAGGAATTAAAAGGCCTAAAAAAATTAGATACTTTTGTAATGGATCGTACCGCAGATAAACTTATTGCTAAGCAAGTACGTCATACTGCAATTCCCCGGAAAATTTCAGCAGGCATGCGTGAAATATGGACATTACAATTACGCCTTGCACGACCTCAATTACGCAGCATACATAGACTACTTGCTCATCAACGATTTCGTGCAGCGTATGATTTTTTATTATTACGATCAGTTGCAGATGGCTCATTGAATGAATTAGCACAATGGTGGACGACTATCCAAACTGTCGATGAATCATTACGTGAAAATATGGTCAAAGATTGGCAAGAAAAACATGTAAAAGTAAAAAAACCAACACGAAAAAGAAAGAAATAATAAGTTGGACTGAGCGCAAAAAAATACTCATTAAATAAGGTAAAATCAAATTACGTAGGGGTATTATTAATATATCTACGCGATGTCCAACAAACAATTGTCGGACATCGCCTAACTCTTATAATCACATCACATATTACATAATCACGGATAATTAAATTAAATTTTACCTTGCTCAGTCCGATCTACGTTTATGCTATTTTGGCGTATTAAGATTTGCAGATGCTGAAGAATTTAATTCAATTTTCCATTTTGCATTACCCGGATTAGGGATAGGTGGTATATCATTAGTTTGAACTATTCCAGCACAACTTCCTATAATACCATTACCTTTAGCATTAAGTACGCCAATTGTATAATGACATGATGTACTTACGTTTATTGTCCCGAACACATTGATATTACCAGTACCATCAGATGTACAAGTAATTACTAAATGCTTAGTGGAAGGTGTCCCAACACATTGTCCGTCAATAGAATTACCTTGGGTATAAGTGCTGCCTGCTGCTGCATTTCCAGTAACATAAATCGTGTATTCAAGTGCAAATACACTATTGCACAATAAAACACTGCCTAATAGGAAACTTTTAATTAATTTGACATTTGTCATAATTATCTCCTTTACTATTATTAATATTCATTCACTAACAACTAAAAAATTTCTAATAACGATTAAAATAGATTATTTTCTCAATGAATGAGTGGATTATGTTAATCCACTCAATAACTATCACCATTATCCATTATGATCCGTCACAGTCTCACGATGTTCCTTAATCTGACGTGCTAATTTATCAACAACTAAATCTATCGCTGCATATAAATTCTTTTCAGTCACTTCTGCATGAAAATCTTTACCACGAACATGTAAATTTGCCTTGGCTATTTGCATGGTCTTATTTTTATTCACTTCCAAAGTCACATTCACACTCGTGATATGTTCACCAAAGTTGTGTAATCGTCCAAATTTTTTTTCGATATAAGTGCGAATTGCGTCGGTAATTTCAATGTGGTGACCAGTAATTTGAGGGGTTATTTGTTCCATAAGAGGCTCCTTATTGGTTTATGGTTTGATTAAGACTTCACTATTTAACTATAGCGTATTTTCAAGCTACTCACAGCTGAAAATCTTCGCCTAAATACACTTCACGTACGCGCTGATTGGCCAAAATATCTTGCGGTTTGCCAGCACATAATAATTCACCATCATTCACAATATAGGCACGTTCGCAAATGGCTAATGTTTCACGGACATTGTGGTCGGTGATTAACACACCGATACCTCTTTCGCGCAATTGTTTAATGATTCTTTTAATATCAATGACAGAAATAGGATCAATACCAGCAAATGGCTCATCGAGTAAAATAAATTTAGGATCAGTTGCTAATGCCCGGGCAATTTCCACTCGTCGGCGCTCACCGCCTGACAAACTAATACCTAACACATCTCTTAAATGCGTAATATGAAATTCATGCAGTAATTCTTCTAATATTTCATGCCTACGCTGTGGGGTGAGATCGGACCGCAATTCTAAAATTGCCATCACATTGTCAGAAACACTGAGTTTACGGAATACAGAAGGTTCTTGTGGTAAATAACCTATCCCCATTCGTGCACGTTGATGCATAGGCATTAACGTTATATTTTGATTATCAAACCAGACTTGGCCACCATCGTTAGGGACTAAGCCTAAGATCATATAAAAACTGGTGGTTTTTCCTGCGCCATTGGGACCTAATAAACCCACCACTTCACCATTTTGAATGGTGATAGAAACATTTTTTACCACTTGTCGCGATCGATATTTTTTCGCTAAATTTTCTGCTTTTAATATACTCATGTCGTTGGTTTCACATCATCTGCATTGGGTGAAGTATTAGTCGTCGTTGTTGTTTTAATTTTGGAAATTTGTTGTGGCTGAATCACTATCGTTGTTCTACCATTTTCAGTCGCTGGTGAAACAACCGTTTGACTGGTCATATTATAATTTAAACGCGGTGCAGTCACGCTATTATCACCTTGTTGAACATGCGCTTGACCAATTAAAATAATATCACCGGATAAGGGTGAATATTGAATGGTTTGTGCCAATGCATGTAATTTCGGTTTAGCGGGATCTGTCACGGTGGTATAGGTTGCTAAATTACCTGTCGCTATCGCTTGTTTAATTTGATTTTGTTTATCTGAATAAATGATCACTTTATCTGCCGTTACAATAGTGGTGCCTTGCGTAATAATAACATCACCGATTAATGTTGTAGTGTTAGCGTTACCATCCCAATGAGCATATTTTGTAACAACATGCATAGGCTGTTGTTTATCGCTGGGTAGTGCGTAGGCGGTATTAATAAAAATAAATAAATTGCATAATAAAATAATAATTAATTCAAATTTATTTTTTTTTCTGAAATAATTTCGCATAATATCCATGCACCTGTGATAATAAATCCACTGTATTATGCAACATATCTGCACGTAACCCTACTGCAGTAACAGTTGCGCCCGGTTGAGTTGCTGTCACAAATTGATCAGTTACCGCTAATTTTTTATCAGGATAAACGGTCATTTTAGTTGTGGTTATTAAAGTTTGCGGCCGTGCTTTACTTCCAGCTTGTTCAATTCGCACATTTTGTTCAATATTAATTATTTTATCGCCTTGAATGGCATAACCATAATCAGAAGTTATATGCCAAGGTGGTTCATTATTATTAAATACCATTAAATTAGGATGAGAAAAATAAGTGGTATTATTTTGAATAAAATGAACTAAATAATCCGAAGTAAATTGATCTTGTAATTTTCCCGCGGCATCCATGCGATTAAATATTGCGCCATTCATAAATTGATCGGGATTTTTAGGGGAATTCGTGGCGGTAGATTGCAGTGCTAAACGTGTTTGTATTACTAACCAAGTACTTAATGCCGCACCCACCAGTAAAAAAAATAAAATAATATAATTAAATCTTATCGTCATTTTAAATAATCTTGTAAAACACTATTAAAAGTATTTTGTGCATGCATTATTAATTCACAAATTTCACGGGCTGCACCAAAACCTCCTGCACACTGTGTGATCCAATCAGCATGTTGTTTTACCACTGGCACTGCGCTGGCAACAGCAATACCCAAACCTGCAGCGCGTATTAGCGGTAAATCCACTAAATCATCGCCAACAAAACAAACTTGTTCCGCATTTAATTGGTATTTAGTTAATAATTCTTGAAATACGATGCGTTTATTTTCTTGATGTTGATAAACCGCTTTAATGCCCAACATTTCCATACGCCGTGCAACACTGGGTGCATCACCACTGCTAATAATTGCAACATCGACGCCGGATTTCATTAGTAATTTAAGTCCCTGACCATCATGCACATGAAATGCTTTATGACCAATACTTTGATCATCTAAATAAATATGGCCATCAGTTAATACGCCATCCACATCAAATATGGCCATTTTAATCATTTCGGCTTTTTTTAAAATTTCTGCAGGCACTTCATAAGACAACATGCTTAAGCAACTCCCGCACGTAATAAATCATGCATATGAATTGCGCCAATTAAAATATTGGCATCATCAACAACCAATAAAGAAGTGATTTTATAATTTTCCATGATTTGTAATGCTTCAACAGCTAAGGTGTGTTTTTTAATGGTTTTACAATTGCGACTAATGGTTTGATCAATCGTTGCACTATGAACATCAAGACCTTTGTCTAAAGTACGGCGTAGATCACCATCCGTGTAAATACCTAATAATTCTAATCGTCCAGAAACTACGGCAGTCATGCCCATCGCTTTTTTGGACATTTCCACTAAAACATCGGTGAGCTTTGCCTGTTCTTTGACCATCGGTAAAGCATCACCTGTGCGCATCACGTCTTCAATAGTAAGCAATAAGCGCCGCCCTAACCTACCGCCTGGATGAGAGCGAGCAAAATCGGCGGCAGTGAATCCTCGCGCTTCTAATAAAGCAATTGCAATAGCGTCCCCCATTGCTAAGGCAACAGTGGTACTGGATGTAGGAGCTAATCCTAAAGGACAAGCTTCATCAGTGACGGAGACATCTAAATTGATATTTGCGGCTAATGCTAATGTAGACTGTGGATTGCCAGTCAAGCTAATTAAAGGCACGCCCATATGTTTAATAAATGGTATCAAGGTAAGTATTTCAGTTGTTTCACCAGAATTTGAGATGGCCAATACCACATCTTGGGTGGTAATCATGCCAAAATCACCATGGCTTGCTTCTGCTGAATGTACAAAAAATGCGGGGCTACCGGTACTGGCAAGTGTCGCTGCAATTTTATTGCCGATATGGCCTGACTTGCCCATACCTAAAACGACAATACGTCCTGAACAATCTAATAAATAGCGACAGGCTTCTGCAAAATTAGGTTGAATTCTATTGGCTAAATCAGCGACAGCACTTGCTTCAATGGCAATAACGCGCCGAGCATAATTACAAAGATCTTCATTGCTAATTGATTTTTTCACATTTAATTGCTGTGAAATGGTTGTTGTATTCATTATGGAATTCATCCAGTGAAAAAAACGTTAGTCTAACGAATGTAACAAAATTGAGCAATGGAAGGTCACTCAAAGAAATGATCAATGATTTATTTTTTAAATATATTACTGATTAATTTGAGTGGATTTGGAGTTGAAACTTTTTGTGTATCTTGCGACCGGTCTTTGCTCTCATTTTTCACGATATCGCCTAGAGATTTTATACTCTTGGGATTACCCATATTATGAATGATAAAAGTATCGAATTGATGGATATTTATTTTATTTAATTTCACTTTATATTGCTGTGGTTGATCTAATTCTTCACTATCAACTGTTAATTCATCATTAGTATTCTCAGATATATCATCATCATCTAATAAATCATCATGAATGAGTAATTTTGAATTACTGAGTAAATTAGCAAGTTCTTTACGTAAATCGTTATTAAAACCAATCGTATTACGCGTATGTGATATAATATACATTTTAATTCTATTTAAAGACCCAATACCATCTTGATCATCAGCTGCAGAAACAAATAAATATTCTAAACGTGATTTAAATTCCTGCTCAGTTTTCATAGACCAATGAAACATAACTACAACCGGTTCTTTATCATATAATCCAGTATTGTTATTACAACGATTTGCAGTAAACACAACACATGCTTCATCTATTTTATTTTCGGCAACTAGACGTTGTTTCTCATCAGCATCAGATGCTGGATCATATTTAGCAAATGTCCCTGCTGTGACATTTTTAGGAAGTGTTTTAGGATTTAGCATAATGAGACCTGTGACAGTTATGATAATTTACATCCACGATTTTCATCTTTATCTTCTTTTGGGTCTACAGTAGAAGAAGGTAAATCGTGAGGCTTGCGTATTGTCTCCCTTTTTGCTCATTATGCAATAAATGTATATCAAAAATCGATGCAATTGGTTTATGTTTAACTTCAGATAACCATTGCTGTAGCAGTTTTTTAATAGGTCCTTCAAGCTTAGCTTCATTGTCCCACTTCCTGCGCTCTTTAATCATTTTTACAATTCTAATGATTAAATCGTCAACAGTGGGTTGAATTTCAGTGCGATCATGTAATAGCGGTAAAATCCGATCGCATTGTTCAATGAATTGAACACGAATAATATTCAGTATTTCATCATCTCTTTTGTCTAATAACTGCAATATTTTTTTTATTATTTTATTTTTCATTTCATCATTTAACAATTCATGTGACCACTTATCTATAGTATTAGAGTAACTCATATTATTGTGTAATAATTGATGGACTAAATTTAATTCAGTGTATTTTCTTGACTGAAACTGGATAATTTGATCACAGATATGCCATGGGCTAATATTTTGGTCTTTTAATATTGCAATCACATCATTTGTATAATTAATAAAATTATTATCTGTTTTAGTTAAAATAGTAGCTAACCATTCATACACATGATCACGAATTAAAAATACCACGCAGGGATCATTGCATAAAATATGTAATAAAGTGTTCTCAATTTTTAAATCTTTATGCTGCGGTGGTAAGCGACTCAAATCTTTTTTAAGTCTTTTATATTGATCGATATTTGCACTGATATTTTGATAGTGAATAAAATGCCATAGAAGAGGTATTGCATGATGAGGTATTTTAAATATTTTGATATAATTTCGCTCTCAGTCATCGAGATGAGTATCGAGCAATGCCATAACAAAAGGATCCGTTATTGAATAAATCAATTTATTTTTTAAAAGTGATGTCATTATCTTGGAAATAAACGCTTCACGAAATTTTATATGACATTTTTTATCAAATTCATCTTTAAAACTTTTATTCACATCATTATAAAACAGCACAATATCTTTATCAAAATATCCCAATGTGCCTATTACACGTGACCAAACATAATAACGCATACAGGGCATATCATTTGTAAATGCATTACCAATCGTATTAAACGGCTGAGAAAGCAATGTTGGGTAGTGAAATAACACCGGTGTACCATCTCTTTCAAAAAGACAGCCTACACCCAAATCACCATATTTGTTTTTTTCATTATATTGTCTGATTTTTTCCAGCTTCTCAAAACAATCAACACTGAGAATATTCAAATTGATTTTTTTCTTTTTTGCACCCGCTAAAAAACGAACAATAAAAAAATAAAATAAAATAGTTGATATATCCGGACCCAGCGGATCAGGTTGTTGTTCTCTATAACCACCGACAATTCTGACGCTAAATTCTTTACTTTTATTTTGCGCTAATATTTTTTTAAATTCTTTAAAGATATTTTTGACCGCGCGCCTAATGACCAAATCTTTAGACAAATGAATATAAAGCGACACACCTGATGCAACATGCTGTATTTGTAAACCAAAACAAGTATGCACTCCAGAAAATCCAACATATTTAATATTATTTACTATCACAGGACCGCTAACTAACATGCTATTTTCAGGCGCAACAATACACTGCGCAGGATCAATTTCATATTCATTATGTAATTTTTGTGTAAAATATGTATTGGTTTGCTAACTCTCTAGCATGGTAGGTAAAGACAAAAAAGCATCAGCTATTTTGGGCAACATAAATGTAACAAATGATTCTTTTAATTTTTTTTCAATGAATTGAATTAATAATTTTTTTTGAATAGGTGATGTTACAACAGGATTAAAATTTGCAATAATTAAATTATCATACTCGGCTATCATTTCATCAAGTAATGATTTATATTGTTTCCTTTGATCAGTTGATAATATGCGCATGATTTCTGCTAATAATTTTAATTTTATATCTCTACCTGTATCAGGTATTTGAAAAGAAGAATCCGAAGAATCAGCAGCTTCCTTTTTAACTTGTTTAGCCAACTTTTTTTCTAGTTCATCATCTTGCTTTGATAATATTGACTGATAGTAATCACTCAATTGCCTGGGAAGATCAGCATTTGTTGTTCTTAAAAAGATAAGAACATCATTCATTGATGGTAAATTACGTTGATAAAAAGGTTGTTTTGGTTCTAATATTTCCATTCGTTATTTGACCTTGATGAGCTATTTTTACAATCAATTATAGTATATGTTCAATGATGGGATCACTTAAAATATCTCCAATTAATTTTAATATAATCACCTTGCTAGCGTTCATCAATAAAATCTAGTATAAATAGCGGTTAACTTTGCAAGAGTAAATAGACCGATGCTTAATCATAATGAAACCCTTGTCACAATTCGCAATCTCACCTTTTATCGTGGTGACCGCAAAATATTTGATAATGTCAATTTTGATATTCAACGCGGCAAAATTACTGCAGTGATGGGACCCAGTGGTACTGGTAAAACCACTCTATTACGTCTTATTGGTGCGCAATTATATCCTGATGCGGGTACCGTTGAATTTGATGGTAAAAATATTCATCAATTGTCACAAAAAGAACTTTATAAAGCACGTCAATCGATGGGAATGTTATTTCAAAGCAGCGCATTATTTACCAATTTAAATACTTTTGAAAATGTGGCTTTTCCTTTAAGAGAACACACTAAATTAGCGGAAGAATTAATTCGCGATATCGTATTATTGAAATTACAAGCCGTAGGATTACGTGGTGCCAGAGATTTAATGCCCAGTGAATTATCCGGTGGTATGGCAAGACGCGCTGCATTGGCCCGTGCCATTGTATTAGATCCGCAATTAATCATGTATGATGAACCCTTTACAGGCCAAGACCCTATCGCAATGGGTGTGATTTTGAATTTAATCCGCCGATTAAATGATGCATTAGGCATGACCTCTATTTTGGTTTCACATGATGTTGCTGAAGTCGCGCAGATAGCAGATTACATCTACTTGATTGCCGACGGTAAAATTATCGGCCAAGGGTCGCCGGCTGAAATGGCCAATAATAAAGCGCCGCAAGTTTTACAATTTATGCAAGGATTACCCGATGGCGTTGTCCCTTTTCATTATCCCGCAATTAATTATGCCCAAGATTTATACGGAGAAACATCAGAATGATAAATCATATCCGTACCTGGGGCCGCTATGGCATCAATATTTGTGCTGATTTAGGTGAATTCGGCTTATTTTTAATACAAACTTTATTTCGCAAACCTAAGACCATTAAAAGTTTTCCATTATTAATAAATGAACTTTATTCAATTGGTGTATTGTCATTAGTTATTATCATTGTTTCTGCATTATTTATCGGAATGGTAGTCGGTTTACAAGGTTACAACACATTAAATAAATTCGGTGCATCACAAGAATTAGGTAATTTAGTTGCGCTTAGTGTGGTCAGAGAACTGGGCCCGGTGGTCACAGCTTTGCTATTTGCAGGACGCGCCGGATCTGCATTAACTGCTGAAATTGGTTTAATGAAAGCAACAGAACAATTAGCCAGCATGGAAATGATGGGGGTTGATCCCTTATGGCGTGTCATTTCACCGCGTTTTTGGGCAGGCTTTATTGCGATGCCATTGCTAGCATTAATTTTCAGTGCATTAGCAATTTTCGGTGGTTATTTGGTTGGCGTATTATGGTTAGGTGTTGATACAGGATCTTTTTGGGGCAATATGCAGGCTTCTGTAGAATTCCATGAAGACATATTAAATGGTGTAATCAAAAGTATTGTATTTGGCTTAGTGTGTACGTGGATTGCAGTCTATCAAGGATATAGTTGTGTGCCGACTTCTGAAGGGATTAGCCGTTCCACAACACGCACAGTCGTTTATTCGTCATTAGCTGTGTTAGGTTTAGATTTTGTATTAACAGCAATCATGCTGGGAGGTTGGTAAATTGCGCAATAATAAATTCGTAGAAATAATGGTAGGGTTATTTATCTTAGGCGGTGCAATTGCACTTTTTGTTTTAGCACTCAAAGTCAGTGGCCTGGGTAATGTTGTGGGTGAGGACGGCTATCATATTAATGCAACATTTGATAATGTAGGCGACTTAAAAATCCGCGCCCCCGTTACCATCGCCGGCGTTAGGGTTGGAGAAGTTACAGGAATCAAATTGGATCAGCAAACATTTCGCGCTGTTGTCACGATGCAAATTAATCCCAGGCAAGATGAAATCCCTGTCGATAGTTCAGCCAGTATATTAACGCAAGGATTATTAGGTTCAAATTATATTAGTTTGAGTCCTGGCTTTGATAATACATTTTTAAAAGAAGGCGGTAGTATCGATAATACACACCCAGCAATTATATTAGAGAATATTATTGGGCAAGTGATGTATAAATTGAATGGTAGTGGGGATAAGAAAAATTAGAAAATTTCTTCCTTCTCCTCTTCGGGGAGAAGGAAAAAAATTGAATAATTAAATTCTTAATCTATGCTTATTTGACATAATTTTTATTTTTAAGGACCTGTTATGAAAAACAATCTACAAAAACAGATAATACAAATTACACTGATATTATTCTGTTTAATTTCAAAAATGGCATTTGCGTTTTCCTCACCAACAGATATGGTACAAACCACTTCTGATCAAATGTTGTCGCAATTACAAATACGCCAAGCAACATTAAAAACTGATCCTAACGTTGTTTACGATATAGTTAACCGTGTGCTACTCCCACACGCTGATTTAGCAACAATGTCTCGGCTCGTGGTTGGACGCAACGCATGGTTAAATGCAAATCAATCCGATCGCCAAGCATTTATTCAACAATTTACCATGACATTAATGCGCACCTACGCAACTGCATTGGCCTCTTATACCAATCAAAGCGTACGGGTTTATCCAATACGAGGTGGTTATGAAAATCAATCACCAGTACAAGTCAATACAGAAGTGACACAACCCGATGGTCCACCTATTCCAGTGAGTTATCGTCTTGCGTTAGAAAACAGCGGCTGGAAATTAATCGATTTCAGCGTCGATGGTGTGAGTATTGTTGAAAATTACCGCGCACAATTTGCCAGCGATTTAAATCAAGGTAATTTAGCCTTATTAACCCAAAAACTGGCTCAACATAATAGTTCAAATAGTTACTCATCATGATGCAATGTGAAATTAAACCAGGTAAAAATGAAAATGAACAAATCATTTGCGGAGATTTAACTTTTTTTACTGCAAATGATTTATTGAACCATGGTAAAAATTTAATTGCAAATAATAATGCAATCCATTTTAATCTCTCACAAATTAATCAGAGCAGTAGCATTGGTTTAGCAGTGTTAATTGCTTGGTGTCGCGCGGCTAAAAAATTGAATAAAAAAATTAGCTTTAGTCACTTACCTGCGAAATTATTATCTGCAGCGAAAGTAAGTAATTTAGATAGTGTTTTGCCTTTAATAAATTAAAATACTTTTTTTCCTTCTCCCGCTTGCGAGAGAAGAAAGAAAATCTGAGGACCCATTAATGAATTCAGAAGAAATCCAACATATCATCGAACATAATATCCCTGGTGCAACCGTCGTCATTAATACCAACGATAACGTCCACTTCGACGCAACTGTCATCAGTGAATTATTCGATAAAAAATCAAAATTACAACAACAACAAATGGTCAATGCAGCAATCAATCAATACATTTTAAGCGGTGAAATTCATGCGCTTTCATTAAAAACATTTACACCAGAACTGTGGGGCAAACAACATGGATAAATTATTAATTACAGGTGGCATACCACTCAAAGGCGAAGTCAGAATTTCTGGTGCAAAAAATGCAGCATTACCTATTTTAGCTGCCACATTAATGCTTGATGAACCTATACAGTTATCCAACATTCCGCATTTGCATGATGTAACTACTACCTTGGAATTATTAGGTGGTATGGGCACACAATTTATCATCGATGATAAGTTAACTATTGAAGTAGATTCGCGTAATGTCTCGCAATTTTATGCGCCTTATGAATTAGTCCGTACCATGCGTGCCTCAATTTTAGTATTAGGGCCATTACTTTCTCGTCACAAATCAGCCGTTGTTTCATTACCGGGTGGTTGTGCGATTGGTACACGCCCTGTCAATCTGCACTTGCAAGGCATGCAAATGTTAGGTGCCAATATACGTGTTGAGAATGGCTATATTCATGCCAGCGTAAAAAATGGCCGGCTTAAAGGAAATATCATTGTATTTGATGGCATAACGGTGACAGGTACTGAAAATCTCATTATGGCAGCAACATTAGCGGAAGGAACAACTGTCCTCAAAAATGCCGCTCGTGAGCCTGAGGTTGTTGACTTGGCAAAATTTTTAAATAACGCCGGTGCAAAAATTTCTGGGGCTGGCACAGACACCATTACCATTGAAGGTGTTGAACAATTATGTGGTGGTTCACATCGTATCATGCCCGATCGCATTGAAGCTGGCACTTTTTTAACAGCAGCGGCATGTACGCGTGGCAAAATTCGTGTTAAAGAAATTCAACCTGATTTATTAGAGTCTGTATTATTAAAATTGAACGAAGCCGGCGCAGAGATCACAGCTGGTGATAATTGGATTGAAATTAATATGCATGACGAACGCCCTAAAGCGGTCAACATCAAAACGGCACCCTTCCCTGCTTTTCCAACAGATATGCAAGCCCAATTAATGGCCTTAAATACCATCGCTGCTGGCACAGGCACTATTACAGAAACTATTTTTGAAAATCGTTTTATGCACGTTCAAGAATTATTGCGCATGGGCGCTGATATTAAATTAGAAGGAAATACCGCCATAATTAACGGTGTTGAGCGCCTCACCGCTGCACCAGTGATGGCAACTGATTTACGCGCATCGGCAAGTTTAGTTCTTGCTGGATTAGTTGCAGAAGGCGAAACCATTGTTGATCGCATTTATCATATTGATCGTGGCTATGAATGTATCGAAGAAAAGTTTTCACAATTAGGTGCAAAAATTCATCGTATTAATAAATAGTTAAAAATGTAGCCTGGGTGGAGCCAAATGAATTAATACAATAGTGTGAAATAATAGAAATCCAAACAAAAATCAATTAAAAATGCTGGCGGAACCCGGGAATTAAATAATTTATGTCCCGGGTTGCGCCAGAAAAATTAAGTATCTTTCTACAAGATTAATAATAAAGTGAAATTCATTACGTTTTATCTTGGCTTCACCCAGGCTACGATTGATTTATAAGTGCGATTACCCTGGAGACTTGCCCCCATTCATTAAATGGTAATCCTCTCCCCTTCTTTTGGCGCAATACACTTGGTTTTTGAATGCCGCGCTTTTAACAATTCTTTTGCATGATGTAATTTCAAATCGATATCATCATCACTTTGTGCAGGATCGTGGTGGTATAAACATAATAATTTAATATCTGCTTTATCTGCGACATCTATCACTCTGCTTACACAGGAATGTCCCCATCCAATTTTATTCAGATACGTTTCATCGTCATAAGTGGTATCCATTATTAATACATCCGATTTATGAATAAATTGAATTAAACGATCAACATCCGCTTGAATAAAGTGTGGGGAATCTTCTAAAAATAATTCATTGTCAGTAATATAGGAAAATACTTTATTTTTATATTCTACGCGATAACCTAAAGTACGCCCTGGATGATTTAATAACAATGTTTTTATGTGCACATCACCAATATCAAATTCACTTTCTTTTAAGCTACAAAAATCAATTTTAGCTGAAAATTCTTTCATGGTAACTGGAAAATAAACACTATCCATCAAATCACCAACAAATTTTTCTAAATTAATACTGGCTTGATCAGCACCCAATATTTCAAATTCATTGCCTTTCATATAAAGCGGAACAAAAAAGGGAATACCACTAATGTGATCATAATGAGGATGGGTAATAAATATTTTAGCTGAGATGGGCAATTTCTTTTCATTCACTAAATAATCAGATAACACTTTAATACCGGTACCTGCATCAAAAATAAAGAATTGCTTTTTTGCGATACATAAAGAAACACAATTAGTATTTCCACCATAGCGAATCGCTCCTTTACCGGGTATGGGAAGCGTCCCTCTACATCCCCAAAATTCAATAGTGATTGGTTCATTGATAATATCTAATAAATCATACGCAAATGTTTTTTCATTAAGTGGTTTGTTGATATAACCATCTATACCTAAATCAAGTGCATGTCGTCGGTCAAATTCATAGCGCTTGCCAGTTACAATAATAAACACCGGTTGTTTAATTTCATTGGTTTTTCGAATTTCCTTATACAATTCTAGGCCATCAACTCCTGGTAATAATAAATCACATAAAACACAATCAGGTTGTTTGGCGATGATTTCTGACAAAGCATTTTTGCTAGATGTATAGGAGGAAACTTTATGACCCTTTGCTGACAATAACCGAGTGATTTGTTCATTAATGGCTTCATCATCATCAATGATAAAAAAGTGTAATTTTTTCTGCATTACCCACTCCCTAGTATGCCGCTTATTAGTTCAAATCTAGACTTTAGATAAGATACTAAGCACATGCCCTTCTTTTAAAATATTAGCATATCTGGTAGTTTTATAATTTTTTCCTTCTCCTCGAAGGGGAGAAGGTACCGAAGGCACCTTCTCCCGCAAGCGGGAGAAGGAAAAAAAATGAAAGCAAAGGAATGCTTAATGGTTAAAACACCACAATTAATTCACGTTTTAAATTGGCAACGTTGGCTCAGTGCAACTTGTTTTTTTCTACTGATATTATTATTACCCATCTGGATACTGTGGATTGCACCTCAATTTACCAAATTATCCGATAATTTTTCCTATTCGGCTGATTTATTATCATTGGATAATTTTTTCGACGAACATACAAATAAATTTCAAGGTCAAGAAATATCTAAATCTTCTTTTACTTATAAAGTCATCGGTAAAACAGCCAATTATTTAATGATAGAAAACCATTTTGAAGTTTTTACACTGAATGGGACACCGATAATTTCTGTGTCACGCATTTACAATATAAACCCTTATAATGAACAATATGTGAATGTGGTAGGACAAGAAAAAAGAATAGGCTATTTATTTGGTCCACGCTTCGCAAACAAAAACAGTTTTACCTATTGGCATGTTAATTATAATGCGCCGGCTCCATTAAATTTTATCGATAAAGAAAAAATCAATAATTTAACCGTATATCATTACGCCGCACAATATCAAGCCGATCAAACTGAAAATTTAACGTATTTACCGGGAGTGCCGCAACAAAGAGGCGTTAAAGTTGATGTCAATCTGCAATTATGGATAGAACCTATTTCAGGCTGGCTAGTGAAATATCAAGATAATTCTTTAGCCTATTTTTATGATCGCTCAACGAATAAAAAATTAACCAATTGGAATCAATTTACCAATCGATATACACAAAATAGTATTGAACAACAAGTGCAGATTGCTTCAAAATTAAAATGGACCATACTGATTGTCGATTTAATTGTGCCCTTATTAATCGCTCTTATGGCAGTATTATTATTACTGTATAACATAAATAAATTGCATATCGTTGTGATTAAAACCAGAAAAATGACAGTACTTATCTTAAAATTTAAACGAATATTGTTGCCCATTTTATTAAGCATTACGCTGCTGTTCATTTTATTTGTCACTTTATATATTTTTTTATGGCATCCCATTCATCCCACTTTCTACAAAATAGGTATCTCTTCATGGAACAATAACGCTGAAAACAATGAAATTATAAATGGTTTTAAAGATGGCCTAGCTGAGTATGGTTTTAGAGAAGGTAACAACGTTCAGTTGATCATCAAAAATCCTAATTCAAATATTGAAAATCAAATCAATATTATCCAGTCTTTTATTGACGACAAAGTTAATTTAATTTTTTCATTAACCACACCGGGAACTTTAATTGTAAAAGGTATGACTAAAAATATACCAATCGTTTTTTCAGGCGTTACCTATCCTGTAGAAATAGGTATTATCGCTTCGCTCAACAATTCAGCAAATAATAGTGTCGGCACATTGAATTACATTTCCGCTGCTCAACAATTTAATGCGCTTGAAAAATTATATCCCAATATAAAAGCCATCGCTTTTGTGCATCATAAAGGCGACCCTGATTCACAAATTCAATTGCAAGAATTTAAAAATTTATTGAATCTGCGCAATATTGTGGTATGGGACATGCCAGCAATTGACGTGGATGATATCCATCAAAAATTATTAGCGATAAAAGAATATAATGCCATTTATTCAGCTTGCGACACCCTGATGCAAGAAGGAGGTGGTACGTTCATTGCTAAATACAGTTTAGAAAATAAAATTCCTAATTTCAGTTGTAATAGAGATGATGTACAAAATGGTGCTTTAATGGGATATGTTGCAAATTCATACGATTTAGGAAAATTGGCTGGCAATAAAGCCGCATTAATATTACGCGGCGCTGACCCTAGTTGGTTACAAAGTGAGGCGCCGAAACAAGGTATATTAATTATTAATATGGCTACTGCAAAAATATTAGGGACAAAAATTCCAGCCGATATATTAAATAAAGCACTCATTATTTTTCCTTCTCCCCGAAGGGGAGAAGGAAAATAATATAAGGATATATTGTGAATTTAAGAACTAAATTAATTCTTTCTTTTGTCAGTATCACAAGCTTAATTCTTGTGGTTGGCTTAATATTTTATCTGCAATTAAAAAATCTTATTGAGCCATTAACGCCACAAAGTATTCCACGCAGCGTCGATCAATTAGAAAATGCGATTAATAAAACCAATTTAATATTCCGTTTACAATATCAAGTCAGTACTGTTGAAAATAATCTCAAAAATTATGTGAATACTAATGATAATGCTTCGCTACAAGATTATTTTATGAATCAAGCTATCTTAGATCAATTAATCAACAGAGTTAAAAATACAAACGTGACTTTGTGGTCTACAATAGCATTACAATTTAGTTTAATAGAAGATGAATGGTCACATGTCATTTCAGCTATGCAACAAAATAATATTACGGAAGCATCAAGATTACTAACAAATAGTCAATATTTGAATTCGATCCAAAACTTTAATGAAATATTAAATACTTATTATCAACATTATAATGTCATTACCAATGAAACTTCCGTCGTGACAGTTAAACTTGCATCAAAAAATACTGAAGCATTATTATTAAATAGTATTCATAAAACCATCATTATTTTCTTTGACGCACTCCTTTTATCATTAATATTGGCTTATTTATGGGCAGAAACTATTTCACGACCCATTAAAATTTTATCAACTGATATGAAACGCCTCAGTACTGAAAATCTTGATATTACAATACATATTAATCCTACAAAATACAGTGGTGAAATTAAAATATTAACCAGTGCCTTCCTATTATTAATTAATAAATTGCGTACCACTACTGTGTCTCGCGATAAATTGTTAGAAGAAATAGAACGCAGAAAATTAACAGAAGATAATTTAAGACATATCACTATGCAATTAGCAGAATCTAATCGTGAATTGGATCAATTTGCTTATACTGCCTCACATGATTTACGTGCACCATTACAAGGCATTGAATTATTATCACAATGGATAATAGAAGAATCTCATAGTTTGTTACCGGAAAAATCGCGTCATCATCTGGATCTATTGAAAAAAAGAGTGCGGCGTTTAGATGAATTAATCAGCGGTATTCTCGCATACTCTCGCATAAAAACTAGCGGTGGTAATTTAGAAGAGGTTGATTTAAATAAAATGCTGGATGAAATTATCGATAATCTTAACGCACCTAAAAATATTAAAATCACTATTGATGAGATCATGCCTACCCTAACAACAGATAAAATTGCTTTAACACAAGTTTTTCTCAATCTCATCAGTAATGCCATTAAATTTCATGATAAACCGCACGGTCATATCAATATAGGTTATCAAGCAGAAGATCACTTCTTTATTTTTTATGTAAAAGACGATGGGCCAGGCATTGAAGAAAAATTTCACGAAAAAATATTTGAATTATTTAAAACCTTGCAGTCACGTGATCAAACAGAAGGCACTGGCATAGGCTTAGCAATTGTCAAAAAAATAGTAGAAAAACATGAAGGTAAAATCACTGTTCAATCTATTGTAGGAAAAGGATCAACATTTTATTTTAGTTGGCCAATACAACCTTAACAATTTATACGGTGAAAAATTATTTAATATGCAAATCATTTATTATAACAGGCAACGCCCATAAAACACTCAACCATCGTCCAGGCCATCCTTTTGGTGCTAATAATAAAACCACTGCAATCAGAAAAAATAAAAACTGATAATAATACGAAAAATTCACATGCCATTGTAAATATGAAATAGCACTTAATTTTTCTAAAATAATCCATAAATATTCTAATAACTTCTCAGCGATTAAAATCACATATTTGCCAATTGATGGTAACACCATTAACAAAAAACTCCCCACAAAACATAATGGCAATATCACAAAACCGACACAGGGAATTGCAATAGTATTTGCAATAAAACTTAACAGAGAGACTTGTTGAAAAAATAAGATACTAAATGGCATGATGCCTAACCCGATGATCCATTGCATGCGCCCCCAATGCCACCATATTCCTTTCATATATAAACGCGCGCTATTACCATAAATAATTAATGCAACCGTACCAAATGATAACCAAAAACTGGATGACAAAAAACTTAAGGGATGAATAATTAAAATCACTAATAATGCTAAACACCACGCACTCCATGCAGATATATTTCTGCGTAATAAATGGGTAATAATAAATGCAGATAACATAATGATTGCACGTTGCGTTGGTAATGAAAAACCGGCTAAAGCACTATAAATGAGTGCCGCAATTAATGATAATAAAGCAGAAATTTGTTGTAACGGCATCAATAGAAATAACCGATTTAATCTTCTACATAATAGATTAGCTAATAAAATAACCATACTGACAATGCAACTAATATGTAATCCGGCAATTGCCATCAAATGATTTGTTCCCGTATTGCGTAATACCTGCCATTGCGGTTGCGTAATATGATCACGCATACCAACACATAAAGCATTAATCATGCCAGCTACAGGCAACCCAGATAAAATAATTTGCAATTGTTCACTCAATAATTGACGAAAACGATCCACAGGATGACGCCAACGATTAATACGCAACAATAAGTTAATCCCTTTATTTTGTATTACACCAATACAATTGATCTTATTTTCAAATAACCATTGCTGATAATTAAAATTCCCCGCATTCATTGACCAATGCGGTTGCGTTATTCGCACTTGCAATCGCCATTTATCACCCACCCTTACATGCTCTGGCTGATACCCATACCAAGTCAGTCTCATTATTAATGGATGAAAAGAATAAAAATGGGTTTGATTAATTTGTGTCGCAGAAAAATTAAATACCATCGCAGATTGATGTTGCTCAGGAATTGATGAAACGGTCCCTATAATTGTTAAGTCTGAGGAGTTAGTTTGCGGCAACTTTAAAGAAGTCACCCAATAACTCTCACATAATACCCAACAAAATCCTAAAATAATTGGCAATAGATATTTAGCAATATTTCTATAAGGTCGTGGAAATAATAATCCAATGAATAATGGAATAATTAATGAGAAACAAACATAAATGCTTGGAATTGTTGAAAATAAATTTAAACAACAAATGCCTACTAGAAATAGCATAGAAAATATTTTCATGTTTTTTTATTTTTATTATTTAGTGAAAATTTTAATTTTTATTACACATTTAATACATTAAAAAAGAAAGAAATTAGCACAAATTAAATTAATTTCTCCCTCCTACCTCTCCCACACTTTTGATCAACATCCACACACCTATCGCAGACATTTACCCAAGCACTCAGACCTATCAAGCGAAATATTAATTATTTATTGCATGACCGTATGACACATGGACGTGTCATCCGATCGCAGGGAGCGGCCTTGTCCGGCAATAAATAATTAATATTTCGCCAGTGGCACCGCACTTTGATAATTATTCCCGAGCAATAATCCAAATCATTCCCCCGCAATAATCATTTTCTCGATCAACAACGACCCAGTCTGAATATTCCCGCGCCGTTCAACATCATTCCCCACTGCCAGTAAATGTAAAAACATCTCCCGCAAATTCCCTGCAATTGTAATTTCTTCAACAGGAAATTGAATCTGACCATTCTCAACCCAAAAACCTGTAGCACCCCGAGAATAATCACCCGTTACAATATTGACACCCTGTCCCATTAAATGCGTGACCAATAAACCTTTATCCATTTTCTTTAATAAGTCGGCTAAATCACCTGCAGTAGCATCCACAAATAAATTAAAAACGCCCCCTGCATTACCCGTCGTTTTCATGCCTAATTTACGGGCTGAATAACTACTCAACACATAATTTTGCAAAATACCCTGATGAATATAATCAAGCTGCTGCGTCCTCACCCCTTCGGCATCAAAAGGCGCACTGCCGAGCCCCTTCAATAAATGCGGTTGCTGATAAATATGAATATATTCAGGAAAAACTTTTTTACCCAAATGATCCAATAAAAATGATGATTTACGATATAAACTAGAACCACGAATAGCTGCAATAAAATGTCCGATTAACCCACCAGCCAAATCTGCTGCAAAAATCACAGGTGCTTCGCGTGTTGATAATCGTTGCGCACCTAATTGACCCACGGCACGTTGTACCACTTGTTCAGCAACCCATTTGTCAGACAATAAATCTTCTACTGCTCTCGCAACAGTAAAACTATAATCTGATTTCATTTGATTACCTGCTTGTGCAATCAATGAACAACTTAAACTGTGTCTACTACTCGAATAAGATCCCAAAAATCCGTCACTATTGCCATAAACATGTAACCCTTGATGCGTAGAACAGGTTGCCCCTTCAGAATTAGTAATACGTTTATCCAATGAACGCGCATAATTTTCACACTTCAGCGCTAAATCTATTCCTTCTTCAACTGAAATAGGCCATGGATGATATAAATCTAGCTCTGGATAATTTTCTGCTAATAAATCTTTATCTGCCAAACCAGCAAATGAATCACTCCCCGTTAAACGCGCTATGGAACAAGCTGCAGCAACTGTAGATTTTATTGCAGCTGGACTAATATCAGATGTTGTCGCTGAACCTTGTTGTTGTCCCAAATAAATCGTCACGCCCACATTTTTATCATTATTATAAGTTACTGTTTCAACATCACCCATGCGAACTGTGGCATTAAATCCCGAAGAATATCCCGCACTCACTTCTGCAGCAGTTGCACCTTGAGTTTTTGCCTCAGCTAAAATATCAGCAACAACTTTTTGCCATTTAACAAAATCATCATTACTAATTGGTGAAAATGCCATTTCTGATTGTTTCATGACTGTCATAATTTTTCCTAAAGGGAGGGACAATGAAAAAAATATCTGCGTGAGTATAATTAATGACCGTAATAATACAAGCATTTTTGTTTGCATTTGTACTCTTTGTCATTTACACAAATCACATATTGCTGCACAATATGAAGGTTTGACTTTAATCCCATAGTAAATGCATAGTGAGCAGCCATATGACGATTGTAAAAGAACATCCTGAATTTAATAATTTTCATGAAGTCCGACATCCATTATTACTCCATAAATTATCAACACTACGTAATCACAGAACTAACAAAAAAGAATTTAAAGAATTAGTCTATGAAATCACCTTATTATTAGTTTACGAAGCAACTAAAGAATTACCCATTACTCATAAATTAATTAAAACACCATTAGAAACTTTTTCAGCACCGGTATTACAAGGAAAAAAACCCGTAATTTTACCTATTTTACGTGCCGGTATTGGCATGGTAGATGCATTTTTATCTTTAATGCCATCAGCACGCGTGGGACATATTGGCTTGTTCCGTGATGAAGAAACCCTTCAGCCCAAGTTATATTATTTTAAAATCCCACCAAACAGTCATGATCGCCAATTTTTTGTCTGCGATCCGATGTTAGCAACAGGTGGTTCTGCCGTTGAAACTATTGATCGATTAAAACTCAATAAAATCCATAGAATCACATTTGTATGTCTAGTGGCTGCACCAGAAGGTGTTGAACGTTTATCCAAAGCCCATCCCGATGTTACGATTTTTGCGGCGAGTTTAGATCGAGAATTAAATGATAATGGATTTATCTTACCGGGTCTCGGTGATGCGGGTGATCGATTATTTGGCACAAAATAATTATCAGCAATAATTCAGCACTGAATAGATTTGATTATTTTGTGAGTAATTAAACGCCCTCACCCTAACCCTCTCCCTAAAGGGAGAGGGTTAGGGTGAGGGCAAAAATATATACCAAAATTAATAAACCGCATTAATACATTACTTTATATTAATTAGGAATTGCTATGCTAACTTACTATCCCCCCATTGACCCTTATGCAACACATCTTTTAGCTGTGACGCCACCGCATAATATATATGTTGAAGAATCAGGAAATCCAAACGGTTTACCGGTATTATTTATACATGGCGGACCCGGTGGCGGAACAAATCCGCAACAAAGATGTTTTTTTGATCCTGAAATTTATCGCATTATTTTATTTGATCAACGTGGGAGTGGCCAATCAACACCTCATGCAGAATTAACGAACAATACCACTCAAGATTTAATTAATGATATTGAAATCATTCGTAATCATTTAAATATTGATAAATGGGTTATTTTTGGTGGCTCATGGGGATCAACATTAGCATTACTTTATGCACAAGCATATCCCGATACCGTTTTAGCACTCATAGTCCGCGGAATATTTCTGTGTAATAACAATGATAAAAAATGGTTTTTTGAGTATGGCGTCAATCAATTATATCCAGAACATTGGGATGAATTCATTGCGCCCATACCTGAAAATGAACGCCAGGATTTAATTACTGCTTATTACAAGCGTTTAACTTCTTCTGATTATCAGGAACAACTTACTGCTGCTAAAGCATGGTCAGCTTGGGAAGGCTATACCTCTAGCTTAAAACCAAATCCCAAATTAGTAGATTATTTTACAGAACCATTACATGCAATAAGCGTCGCACGCATTGAATGTCATTATTTTATTAACCACTGTTTTATTGCGCAGGATCAAATATTGCGCGATATACACAAGATAAAACACATACCCGGTATTATTATTCATGGTCGTTATGATTTAGTATGCCCACCAATTAATGCATGGCGCTTACATAATGCATGGCCAAAATCAGAATTAATTTTCACACCCGATGCAGGACATGCGGCTAGTGAACCTAGTAATACTGATGCATTAATTAATGCTACTCAGAAAATTGCGCGACAATTTAAATAATATGGCAAATAAAGCTTTATGATTTAAATAATTAAAATCGTAGCCTGGGTGCAGCCAAATGAAAATAATAATTTATTTTCACAAACTTTAACTATTTACTATTATTATTCAAATCCAAGGGCGAAACCCGGGATAAAATTTGATTTCCCGGATTTCGGCAGTGCATAAAATCATTACATTGCATTTTCAAGGCCATATATTTTTATTATTTTGTCATTTGCTTACATCCAGGCTAACTATTTAGACGGACCGTGTGAACGCTCGACAATTGCGCATCCACTTTATTTATACTCCCAAATAATTCATCCCAATAGGCCATAATTTTTTGCGTACTTACGGGTTTATCTTCAAATAAATTTTTAAAGAAAAAAGAATAAGTTGATTTATTAAAAAACTGTCCCAATGCATTTTGTGATTTTATAACATCAATGAGGATAGTTAATTTTTGTGAAATATCTTTTCTGGCTTTAACACCCTCAAGAAAATAATCGACCAATTTTTCGCGAAGGGAATTTAACAAATCAATATCACTGGTAGAAAGCGCATTGAGATTTTTTATTAAACCGAGTATCTCTATAATCATACTTAAATCTTTACTTTCCATAGCAAAAAACATAGGCGATAGCCCTTTATTATCTGATTTTTTTAATAGAAAGTCATATTTTTGCAATAAAAATGTGACTATATCCCTATGATTAAAATATATTGCATAGTGTAGCGCATTCCAGCCATTTTGCTTATTGACTACAGTAAAATCATATTGATGATTTGCCAATACTTCTACAACTGCTAGTTGACCATGTAATATTGCATCAAATAAAGCGATTCTACCAAAACTATCTATTTCATTTAAATCTGCATGCTGAATAATGAATAAATTCATTAAATCAGTATATCCCCGCCGCGCTGCGATGTGTGTTGAAGTGGATCCATTTAATACACGTGCATTCACATTTGTGTTTCTCATTAATAATTGTTCAGCAACCTGATAATTACCATTAATCGCCGCGATATAAAGTGCCGTTGTGCCATTCCATGCTGCTGCTTCTAATTGGGGATTATTTCGACGTTGTTGCAAAATGTCTGATATTAATTGATTGATAGATGGCCTCATATTATTTGATTGATTTAATGAAAAAACTTTTAAACCAATAGCCAAATAACTATCATCATGACCATACCGAGTGTAAAAAAAGTATTTAATCGCTTCAACTAATTCCTGACAATTATTTAAAATCAATATATCATTTGCTGATGGATCATAAAAAAAATATCCTGCTTTAGAATAAGAAAAATAAATTTTATGCTCACCATCAGCCACGATGACCATATCACCCCACAGAATCGATTTTATAATGGTATATGCCAATTCATGATCATTAAATACAAAAGCAAAATTAAATACTTCAACCACATCGGTTATATCACGCTTATTATTTAGATTTTGTGATTTTTTCTCAAGCTTATCTGTGCAAGGTGTTGTTTTCATAAAATTGCCAGAAATAAATTGATCAGGCGGTAACAATGTTAACATGGCAATAAAATCACTTTGTGAAATACTTTTATTATTTTCTGTTACGGGTATTCTGCGAGGTGACGCAGTAAATAACAAAGAACTTATAAAAGTGTAGAGATCAATTGCTTTGAACAAATTTATTTTAGGACTTTCAAATTTTAAACTCAGTTCTTCATTTTCATATCTTAATTGATTATGTGATTTTATTATTCCTTCAATTTGAGTGACGCTCTCACAATGATGCAATTGTTCTATTAATTCAGGCTGCAATTTTAATGAATGCTTTTTATATGCATTACGATAAGCTGAAAAAAGTTCGCCCATTAACTTCATTTGGTCATCGTTTAAATAACTGATAAATTGTAGTCGGTTTAAATAATGTTCAACTTCACCAATAAGCGCTGCGCGAAACAGCATAAAAACAAAGCCATTACAGACACCTTTTTCAATTGCCCACTGTGGTAACGATTCAGAATATTTTTTACCGTCTGTAATGTAAGTAATATTTTGTAAAAAAATTTGAAATTGCTTTTTTAGATCAAATTGATTAAGAGGCGCATGTTTTAACATCAATTTAAAATAGGTAGATGCAATAACTTCATTTTGACTCACAGAAAAATCATTTTGATAAAGAAAAAATAATTTGGATAAAGCCAAGACGTTGCCCTGTTTTGCTGCAGTTTGTAAATAATATCGTGCAACCTCATGATTTTTACTGATCTCCAAGTGGTATATGCCTGACCACAAACGTCCTTCAATAGATCCTAACTCTGCTGCTCTTTTAAAGTAATCCTCAGCATGTTTCTGCACAGTTATATCAGTGGCTTTAAATGCAATATGACCTAAATGCAATAATGCCTGTGCAAATTGCTTATCAGCTGCACGCGCCCAATAGGATCTCGCACTATCAATATTTTTTTTATCTATTTCTAGCGTTAAATGGCCTAATAAATAAATGGCTGGGATAAGCTCTTTATCTGCAGCAAACTGCAGATGTTTATGTGCGTCTAACAAACTACGTTTTATATTGCCTAATTCATAGTAATAAATCAGTCCTACTATAAAGTGCTCTTGGGGAGTAATTTCATTAATAGCTTTTTTAATGATGCCATCAAATAAGACTTGAATGAGTTTGTGATCCTTCGCTGTAATATCAGAAATGTGTTCGATAGCATAATTTATCCTATCAAGCACTAATTCTACAGTTCGATAATCAGCCTGCCATAGCCAATTAATCATTCTTTGGTACAAAAATACCAGTTTGGATTGGTGGATTTTTTCAATCGCTAATTCTATTTCGATGATTTCACTTGTTTGAGCCATATGTTTTTTTAATGTTGCGATCGAGGTTATTACACGTGGAATTCTAATCTAATATCAAGTCATGCTATTATGACACGATAGGCTCAATTAATATAGCTCAATTCATCATATCGCAGTTTAAACAAGGATCTAATATGACCAATAAAACTTTCATTATAGGAATCATTGATGGGAAATTGCATAATGACGAATTTAATATTTTTGAATTAGACAGTGCAACAGCTTCAATGTTTGTAGGATATAATCGGTTGCATAACCAAACGATGGAACAGCTTATTGCACAATCCATTGCTGAATTTGCTCAAAATAATCAAATTGAAAAAATATTAATCGAAGATGATTTACATATTAAATCTATTATTAATGATGAAAAATTTATTCGCTATTTAAATGAACTGGGCAAAAATCAATTCGTTGCAACAATTGCACAATTTGAAAATTATACCAATATTAATAACACCTTATTCTTACCTCTGAATGATGAAACCCTTTGTCCATTAGAAGACTTATTAAAAAAACCCAACACCGCTGCTTTAAATTATGGTGGCGCGCTATATCTTTGTTTTGCAGATAAAGCTTTTTTAGAATTATTTCTTTCCAGATCCAATTCTCATTATCCCAAAACACAACTCATCCATATTGATCTTGCATTAAATAACAAGAATACACTCAAAGAATTTTTAAATTTATTTCAACATGATTATGTCATGATTAAACCAACTAATAAAACATTAGGCCATGGAGTGACACTGATTGCTAAAAAGCAATTCGAGGCATTTCTCAATGATGTGGTCGCTTTACAAAATCAATTATTATTACTGAAAGTTTTTGCAGAAAGATATTTTATGGGTGATCAAACTATCGCTAAACATTGGCTTAAAGATAAATATATGTTAGTTCAAGATTACGTGTCAGGTGTGCAAAAAGATAATTATGATGTGACAGGCCGCTTAGTATTTAAAATAACAGGTAATATGGACTTGTCATCATTCAATTGGCAAATTATTGGTTGTTATTGGAAACTACCCCGCGAACCACAAACGAATCCCGCACTCACTGCCAATAACACCATTTCATATATCTACGAAACAGCAGAAGAAAACGTGTCAATAATGATGACAAAGGATGAGCAAATTAAAATTGAAAAATCTTTAGCACACACTTTATTACCATTAATCTCAAAAATATTAACCACCAATGTATCCGACCTCATTAATGAATTCTTAGCGGATGGTTCTTTTTTACATCTCACCTATTGCATGAATACAATTAACAGATATCTCTCTGAGAAACAGAAATTAGTGTTGTTGGATAAATTACAGGATATTTATCGGACTACGGACAATATCACTGAACAACAAGTGATTATATCATCCGTGTTAAACCAGATGTGGTACCCATTTAGTGAAAAATCATTCGAATTTATGAGAAAAATAATCAGTAGAAAAGATCCAAAAATAAATGAATTTATCCGTAAATTAACTAAAGAATCGAATTTGTTAAATATGACTGAAATATTGTTTACAGAAAATGATTAAATCCTATTAAAAATGTTATGGTCTATCATCCAATTCTTTCTTCGCGATTGGCATTAAATCTTGCTTATTTAAACCTAATGCAACAGCCAATGCACCAGCAACATAGATGGAAGAATAGGTACCGATCACAATACCAATAATAAATGCGGTAGCAAAACCATGAATCATTTCACCACCGAGAAAAAACAATGCCAACACAACCACTAATGTCGTTGCAGAGGTCATTACTGTTCGAGATAAAGTTTGATTAATCGATAAATTGACAATTTCAACAGGCGTGCCTTTGCGTACTTTACGGAAATTTTCACGAATTCTATCAAAAATAACGATAGTGTCATTTAATGAATAACCAATCACGGCCAACACTGCAGCTAATGCGGTTAAATTAAATTCCAATTGAAAATAAGAAAACATGCCCATAATTAAAACCGGATCATGAATTAATGCAACGGCTGACCCAATGGCAAAACGATATTCAAAACGAATCGCGATATAAATCATAGTGCCCAATAACGCGACTAATATCGCTAAAAATCCTTTTGTCGCCATTTCTTGTCCTACTTTAGGCCCTACATAATCAACGCGTTGTAATTTAGCACCTTGTAATACTGACATCACTTGTTGTGTTAAATGTTGTTGATCAACATTAACACGCGGCGCAATACTGATTAATAAATTTTCAGCATTACCATAACTTTGCACGACTGCTTCTTTAAATCCCGCATTATCTAATTCATTGCGCACACTAATGACATCAGCCGCTTGCGGATAGGAAATTTGTATTTGTGTACCACCGGTAAAATCTAATCCCCAATTTAATCCTTTGATGGATAAAGACGTGATAGATAAAATAAATAAAATCATTGAAAAGGCAGCCGCATATTTACGCAGACCTAAAAAATTAATTGCGGTTTTCTTTTTAAAAAATTCCATGTGTTAATACCTCATATATATTTTTTCTTTCTCCCGCAAGCGGGAGAAGGTAAAGTCAGATCCCAATTGATAAACCCTTCACCGCCCTACCACCATAAATCGCGTTTATTAATGCTCTTGTCACCATAATCGCCGAAAACATCGATGTTAATAATCCCAATGTTAAAGTCACCGCAAATCCTTTTACTGCATCAGTACCAATACCAAATAAAACCATGGCAACAATTAAACTGGTCACATTGGCATCAACAATGGTGACCAACGCACGTTCATATCCCGCATGAATACTTGCTTGAGGTGTTAAACCATTTCGCAATTCTTCACGAATACGTTCAAAAATTAATACATTGGCATCGACCGCCATACCCACCGTAAGCACAATACCGGCAATACCTGGTAATGTTAATGTCGCTCCTAATATTGATAATAATGCGACCAATAACACTAAATTTAACGTTAAAGCGACATCCGCAATAACGCCGAATAATCGATAATAAACTGCCATAAATAAGCCGACTAACAACATACCGACTTCAACCGATAAAATACCTTTATGTATATTTTCTTGTCCCAAACTCGGTCCGACAGTACGTTCTTCTTCGTAATCAATTGCTGCAGGTAATGCACCAGCGCGTAATAATAAGGCAAGATTTTGTGATTCTTGCTCATTAGTAAGACCTGTAATTTGGAAATGGGCACCTAATGCATTTTGAATGGTTGCCACACTGATGATACGTTCATTTTTATGTGTCGTTTTAACCACTTTGCCATTGATTAATTGACTTTGTATTTTTGATTCAACAAATACCACTGACATTAATTTACCAATATTTTCCCGAGTAACACGGCTAAATAAATTTTCACCACCGCCGCCTAAATTAATATCAACAGAGGGTCGGCCATTTTCATCAAAAGTTGCTGTCGCATCTGTAATAGAATTACCGGTCAGAATAATTTGATCTTTTAATAATATCGGTTCGCTACGTCCCTCATCATTCCACGTATAAAGTTTTGATCCCGCTGGTGGAATACCACTCGCAGCAGCAGTATGCGCATCATGATCTTGATCAACCATATGAAATTCTAATGTCGCAGTACCACCTAATATTTCTTTTGCATGCGCTGTATCTTGAATACCCGGCAAATCAACAGAAACACGATCTAAACCTTGTTGCTGTACAACAGCTTCACTCACACCTAATTCATTAACACGATTACGTAAAGTGGTCATGGTTTGATCAATAGTATATTGATCAATTTTTTGTAATGCAGCGGGAGATAACTGTGCATATAATTGATAAGTATTTGGTACATTATTTTTATTAACCACTAAATCTTGATAATCTCTGTTAATTAAACTTTGCGCAGCCTCAAGATTATTCTCATCACGAAATGTTAAAGTAATAATATTATCTTTACCTAATTCAATATCGGCATAACGAATTAAATTATCGTGTAATGATGAAGTAATATTAGAAATATTACCTTCTTGTCGATGACCAACGACTGAATCAATATCAACATCTAATAAAAAATGGACACCACCACGTAAATCTAATCCTAATTTCATCGGTTGCGCACCTAATGCAATCAACCATGAAGGTGTGGCCGGCGCTAAATTTAATGCAACCGTATAATTATCGCCTAAACTGGCTTTTAAAATATCACTGGCTTTAAGCTGCGTATCCGTATCATTAAATCGTACTAAGATATTTCTTTTATCAATTACAGCGGATTTATAATTTAAATGATTTGTTTGTAGCGTATTGTCAATTTGCGATAATAATTGATCAGATATTTCTACACCTGGCACACCAGATACCTGCACCGCAGGATCTTCACCAAAGATATTTGGCGCGGCATAAATAAATCCCAAGCATATTAATACGATTAATAATAGATTTTTCCACAGCGGATATTTGTTGAGCATAGCTTCGTCCAGTGAATGAGATTAATTTGTTTTAAATGTACCTTTTGGAACAGTGGTAGCAATGGCTGGTTTTTGTATTTTAATATCGATATTTTCTGCGATGGTCAATGTAATAAAATCATCACCGACTTTTTTAATTTTTCCTAATATACCGCCATTGGTAATGACTTCATCACCTTGTGTAAGATTATTAACTAAGCTGCGATGTTCTTTTGCACGTTTACTTTGCGGCAACCAAAATAATAAATAAAAAATAATGACAAATCCGGCCAACATCAAAATCGAACCCATACCACCACCTTGTGCTTGACTCGCTGGTGTAGCGGCTGCTAACGCATCAGATATAAAAAAACTCATAGTTGCTCCTTTCTCATTACAAACATCGCATCCCCATAACTATAAAACCGATAACGCTGTTCAATCGCAACACGATATGCAGTCATCATCTCTTCATAACCCGCAAACGCACATACTAACATCATTAGGGTAGATTCTGGCAAATGAAAATTGGTAATCATCGCATCAACACAACGAAACTCAAATCCCGGGGTGATAAACAATTTGGTGTCACCTTGAAAAGATTTCAAGTCTCCAGACAAAGCCGCTGATTCTAAAACACGAGTGCTGGTTGTGCCAACTGCAATAACACGACCACCCCTCTCTTTAGTCTGATGAATTAATGCAACGGTTTGTTCAGAAATTTCAGCATATTCGCTGTGCATTACATGCTCAGCAATATTCTCAACGCGCATAGGCTGAAACGTACCCGCACCCACATGTAACGTTACAAAAGTACTTTGCACACCTACTGATTTAATTTGTTCCAATAAATGATGATCAAAATGTAACCCGGCGGTAGGTGCCGCGACAGCACCTTTATGAATACCATACACCGTTTGATAGCGTTCTTTATCTGCATGTTCATCTGAACGATTAATATAAGGAGGTAATGGCATATGCCCACTATTTTCTAATATTTCGATAACAGAATTGCTTGCAAGAAATTCTAATTCAAATAAATCTTCATGCCTGCCATTTACTTTCGCAGTAATAGCATTTTCCAACAATAATTCACAACCCACTCTAGGTGATTTACTCGAACGAATATGTGCAAAAACACAATGATTATCTAATATTCTTTCCACTAATACTTCTATTTTACCACCGGTTTTTTTGTGACCAAATAAACGCGCTGGCACAACACGTGTGTTATTAAAAACCAATAAATCATTACTATTTAATAATGAAGGTAAATCTCTAAAATAATTATGTTGAATAGCATTATGTCCATATAAACATAATAAACGGCTATCAGTCCGCTGTTTTGTCGGATATTGTGCAATTAATTCAGGTGGTAAATGATAGTTAAAATCACTCTTTTTAAAATGGTGAGCCATAGTAATCTCAGTTAGTGGCAAAGTTGCAAATTATGGCATGTTTTCGGGTAAGTTTGTATGGAATCATGGAAGTGTGTGCAAAATAAGCACCTCTATATAACAAATTATGTTACAATTCGCCCCCTAAATAAATAATTCATTAGATTAAACGAGCAAGCAATATGCCTTATACAACTAATAGAATCCCAGTAATTTCCTATGAAATTGAACAAAAACTCCAACAATTATGTGCTGATTACCTTCACTCACCAAATGCAATCATAAGAGAGCATCTGTTAAAAGAGATAATAGATTACTGCATGCAGTTATTAGACAGCTTGCAACCGATTAGCATTATTAAGATTTTAAAAACGAAATTCGGCAAGAATCCCAGCATTTTAGAACAAATTATTGCTGAGAATAATTTCCACATTCAATTGCCCTTTCTATCATTAAACATACAACTACTAGCACGATTGATAAAATACCCTCATTATGAGTATTTAATAAAAACAAGATCTTATGATGCAGCAGCTGTTAGCAAACTCATACCGACTGCTGATGAATTGATATTAGCTAAAGAACTATTAAGTACTATTCCATCTATTCTTTCATCATATAGCAATTCCGCACCGACAAAAGATATTAAGCATTTATTCAGCTTAGTTGATCTAACTTTAGTATATAGATTACTAGAACTATCTACAGATGATATCAACAAAATGTCTACTATTGTATTAATTGAATATATAGTGAAGAGAATCCACAATATTAACACTAAAAATTACTTCTTTAGTCAATATTTAAACATGATAAACCCAACTTCTACTGTTAATTTACAAAATTTTTACAAACTCTGTTACGGCTTATTACGCCAGAATATCGATGTTAAATTGATTTATATGTGTTTATTTTATAATAAAGAACAACAAATTTATTTCAAACCCTACATCTCAACGAATGTAAATGATGTCGAATCTATATTAGATTTCTTTAACTTGCTTGTTAAGCATTTAACCTATTCTGAAGCTAAAAATGTTTTTCGTGCTCATATAACGGTTATCAAAAATCATGACATTATCGCAAGTAAAATTTATGATGCATTAAGAGAAATTTATTTCGATCTTAATGAACAAATGCGTCTTAAAATATTAGATTTGTTAAACACTTTTTTACATAAAGATTTCCCAATACATTATTTAATTATATTTTTTGAAACTTTTTATTTTTGTTATAACTCATCGAGCAACTATCTCAAAGATAATCAGAAAGCAATGATTGCACCCTTCTGGCAAACCGCTACAGCTAAATTATATCAATCGCTACTCGAAACAAATTCCAGTCATTTTTTTTGTGTATTGCAAAGATTAGATGACCTCATACCCATTGCAAATTATTATACTGCTCTCTGTATGGAAAAAGGGATTTCTTTTGTCGCTCGCATTATTGTGGCTCGCAACGAGGAACAAGCGATATACAGCCTTTTTAAGATTTTTAAATTATGCCCTTCTTATCATGAAATGCTTTGGACAGGCGAAGGATTAGCATTACTCAAAAAAAGCTTCACCTATTATGCACAGAGAGGTTATGGAGAGACTATATGCAATCTGATTGAAAATTTATGGTGTCACGATACACTATCGAGTTGCGATGCAATCAGTATTTTACACCCGTTAATATATAGTAGTAACGCCGATAATTTTATCACCGATCTACATCAATTATCGGGTAAAATCCATCAACGGGAAAATAGTATCTTAGCTGATATGCACTTTAATAATGTTGTATATCACTATGAAAAAAACCCACATAAAACGTTTACAGTTGAGATATTAGAACCGCTTATTGAATATTTTTACCATCAAGCGAATTATGATTTAACAGTACAACTCATTGATAAAGCATTGGCTATACTCAATAATAATAATCATTTACAAGATGATTTATTAAAGTTTTTATACAATTTATTAGAGAGCATTATTAACTATAAAAAACAAAATAGTGATATCGATAGTGATTATCCTATTTATAACGTTATGCTAGCAGATGAATTATTTATTCTATCCCTTTCATTGGAACAGCGCGTCAATTTAAATCGGTGTTATCGGATACCTACTGGTAAAAAAATGCTAAATGGGCTTCTCTCATTTCTAAATCATTTCAAATTTAACGTCATCGACACAATAATAAACGATAGCGCAAAACTCCACAATTTGGCTGAAAAAATAATTATGCACATGAGTTTCTTTGAGATGAGCATTAACAACACATACGTAGATGACCCACGTAAAATTCATTTTTTACAACAGATAATCAATGACGCTATGAATAATTCTAGTTACAGAATACTTAAAAATGTATTACATACATCGCTCAAATTCCTCGATTATCTCTTATCAAAACGCGAAGAAATAAATGCTTATCAGCAACAAAAAATTGCTAAAGACTGGGCACAATTTGCTCTTGTCAAATCATTAAAAGCTGCTAAAGATCGCATTCCTGTGATACAAAAATCTATCAGTCAAAGTAGTCAGGTCGATAATGACATTCAAAAAATTACATTTAAAATTACCGATCAAGCATTCTCACCCGCTATTGCTACCCTAGCTGATCAACAACATAAACTTGAGTTGACTCAGGGATTGTTAAGCCAATGTGCAAAACATAAAAAAGACATGCCCTATCTCTTACATACACGCCTTCCTTTTTCAGATGTGATTATTAATATTTACCGTGGCATTGACCATTATATTCAATTCATGCAAACCGGATTAACAGCGTGGCAAACGCTTCGGTCAAATGATGGACGTCCTAGAGCAGTTGCATTTAAAAATTTATTGAAACAATACAAAGATTATAAACATAATCCTACTGCTATATGTGTTATTGCATTAGCGTTATTTCACAATGAAAAAGGGCGTAATTTAGTTAATTTTGTTTTAGAACAATTTGCGTTGGACAAAGAATTATTAATTAAAGATTTAGAATTATTCTTAACGATTAATAATCAAACAAAACAGCATGATTTTAAAAATCAAATTAATAAAGTTATTCAGTTTATTAATGGACATGAAAATACAATACCAGAAATCGGAATAATTTTAAGAGATGCCAATAGTGATGAATTAACAGCAATCAATGAAGAGCCATGTCACAATACAAGTCAACAAAATAATAATGATTTATCCCGGGTTATGCCATAAACATTAAATAATTAATTGTAGAAAATTAAAATTTATATAAATTAATTACATTATCTTATAGACTACCGTAGGTCGGACTGAGCAAGGTAAAATATATTTTATTACTCATGAATATGAGATTCGTAATGTAATATTAAGGCGATGTCCGACAATTGTTTGTTGGACATCGCGCAGATAAATTAAACAGAAATGAAAGTAATTTCAATTTCTTTGCTTTAAATAAGTATCTTTTTTGCGCTCAGTCCAACCTACGATCTACGATTTATACTACGACATATTCACTGCATATTTCACAACTTGACACGATCTTCTAAGTTACAATATGTAGCAATTTTATTTTTAAACCGCGCAATTAATATGGTTGCGCCAACGACTGCACCAAAAACCATTCCTAACCACAAACCATTACCTTGCCAATGCAAAATAAATGCGAACAAATAACCGCTCGGTAATGCAATACCCCAAAACATGACCGATGAAATTAACATCGTAAATTTAGTATCTCGTAAGGCACGTAATGCACCAAATGCCGTAATACGTAATATCTCAAATAATTGAAATAATGCAGCCAATACTAAAAATTGTTTAACATAATGAATTAAATTTTGATTAACCGCATCATGCACTTTTAAATCAATGGAAATTAACAAGGTAGGAAAAAGCCAATAAATTATGGCGATTACACTCATATAAATCAAACCAAGCATAATACCCAAATAACCAGCGCGTTTAGCAGCATGATAATCTTGCGCGCCAATAGTATGCCCCATGCGTACCGTGATTGCTTGAGCGAGAGAAAAACTGGCGACAGTAAATTGCGAAACAAATTGTAAAGCAATTTGATTAGCAGCCAATTGTTCCATGCTGATATGGCCCATTAATAAAGCCAGAACCATAAAAAAAGTGACTTCAATACAAAACATGCCACCTAGCGGCATGCCCACTCTTAATAACTCCTTCATCTGACTGGGCTGACCTTGAGCCGCATTTTTACGTAAATAGGGACGATAAGTGGGATTTAAATATAAATAGCCACCCATAAAAAACAAAGTAAACCAAAATGAAACAGCAGTACCCCACCCTATTCCCGCAATACCAAATGCAGGAATACCCCATTTACCATAAATAAATACATAATTAGCAACAATAGTACATGGCACCCACATGAGACTGAATAATAAATTAATCCGGGTATGCCCTAGACCTAATACAAACTGCAATAAAATAATACCCGTAAAATCAGGAATCATGGCAAACGACAGCGCATGTAAATAGCTTTTAGTTAATGAGACAATTTGGGGCGGTTGACCAAACAACAATAATATTGGGGAAATATTCCATAAAATAATCATGGCTGGAATACTTAAAATAATTGCCAAAATCATACTATCTAAGTAAACACGTGCCACAGCAGCAACATTATTTGCACCATGATGTTGCGATATTAAGATACTGGTTGCGCCTAATGTGCCCCAAATCACTACCATTAAAGTAGCAAATAAACTAGACACTAATCCTAATGCCGCTAATTCATAATGGCTCAAATGTGCCACCATTAATGTCGAAGTAAATCCTACCGATGCTTCAATAAAGCCAGTAATGACAAGTGGTAAAGCAATCATCAGCAATATTTTTATTTCTTTCGCTGAAAATAAGGCACGCATTTGAGTACTCATCATATTGCATTTAATTTCGGAAATGGATTGTGGGTTTGACATTGTATCGTATATCTGCAATTTTTTCCTTCTCCCATTTGTGGGAGAAGGCGGATGAGGGTGATTTAATAAATACCTCAAAAACTTTTAAACCACCCTCATCCGTCACTGCGTGACACCTTCTCCCGCGAGCGGGAGAAGGAAAAAAAATAACATAGAATTAGTTTTCGTGGGATACAGAAGAAAAAAATTGTATTGACTAAGTTAAGTTACATTAGGCTAAGTTAAGTTAAGTTAAGTTAAGTTAATAGATGATAGTTGAACCTATAACTTTCTTAACCGATTTTTAACTTATATTTTGGTTGTACTTCAGGTTTAGCAACGGGTTCCATAAACTCACTATTTTCTTGTCTTCTATTTAAAACCATTGCTGAAATTTTAAATCGATGTTCCTGTAATTGCGCTCTAAATAGCTTGAGACGCATTTCAGGTTCTGTATTATCGTCATTTAATAGCGTCATTAAAGAATTCAGGGCCTCTCGAGTAGCTTGATTCAATGAATCAGAATTGTCTAAAGGTAATCTCTTTAATTGGAAATAAATTCTAGTACGATATGTCTCTAACATGTGCATATTAGAATCAGACGCTGCATCAGCAATTAATGGTTGTAATGCATCTGCAGGACAGTTAGGTTTACGAAGATCAGCATCCCCCAATTCTTTTAATCCATTAAATATTCTCACATGGGTTCTAATTAAATGGGTGTCTTCACCATCTTCAACTGATAGAACATCATTCGCATTACTAGAATCACTCTCTGCCATATTTTCCAACACGCCATTAACATGTTTAAAAATGTTAATAATGTTTTGATGCGCTAGGGTTTGCACTCTATTCGATGATTCAAATGAATTGCAGGTACCTTGCAATGATAATGAAGCGGTGTAATCCTCATGCGCTGTTGAAACACATTCTGCTACAGGTGATGCCGATGTCATTTTTTTGACTAATAGAGAATCTGCTTGTTCGGCAGTCACCCGATCCTCCTTATTATGATTTTTATTTTTCACTTGATAATAATACTTTTTACAATGCGTCACCTCTTCCATGATAGCTCTCAAAGATTTCATCACTTTAATACCTAATAACTGATCACATAAAACATCCATATCATCAGACTCATTAAAATCAATGGTATTTAAGTTAAAATATTTTTTAATTAATTCAGAAAATTGTTGATCCTTGATCAGTTTGATAAATTCTTGAATTTGATGAATATAAGGTTCGAAATGTGTTGCACCTTTTAATTCAGGTTGCACAAAGCATAACATCGTCATAAAGTCTTCTTCACTAAAATACCCCATCGATGATTCAATAATACTCAGATAAGCTTCATCCGAAATAACGGGTAAAATTTCTTTAGTAAATAATTGTGTCAACTTATTTTTATCCAAATGTTTATTTTTATTATTTTTAATCATATCCAACAGATCAGTACCAATGTGTGCAACATCTTCAGCAGACAATAATAGTTGAGTATCATCTAAATTATCAGCAAATGATATTTTATATAAATGAGATAAGGTATTAATATCAAAGTCTTCAGGTTTTTGTGTCTTCAATAAATAATTGGTAATCACTGAGGCAAATTTTGTTTCCACATTTACACCACGGGTAATTTCAGCCTTATGTGAATTGACTTTATTTTTGAGATTTTGATATTGTTGGGTAGCGACAGATGCCACTTTCTCAAGACAGTATTCTTGATCAAGATAATCAGCGATATTACTAATGTCATTAAAAATCTGAATACCATTGCTTATTGCAGCGTTATTTGTAGTTATCTCAGCCAATAATGATTTTAAATTCAGCTGACCTAGACGATATAAGTTGAGGAGTAATGCCTTAATTGTATCGGCACTATTTATAATCTTGGCAATTTCACTGACAATATTCGCATTATAGAAATAATGCAGTGACTTTATAAACTCTTCGTTCTGAATATAATTACAGAAAGATGAAATAATAGCTTGCTCAGAATGTTGAACTCCAATCCAACGTTTATACCATGGAGAACTTTTACTCGCTTCAAGATTTTGATCAAATAGTCGTTCAATTTTAGATCGACCTTCAAATATATTATGAGGATTAATGCTAAATTTTACAGGCAATGTCAGCCTTTTTTGTAATTGTACGGCAACTTCATTGAAAATATAAAAATCGCGATGCTCTTTATCCAAGTTTAGATTGGCATGTTTTTCTAACTTATCTTTAGCATTAAATAATATCCAATGTAAATCGCTACAGCTTCGTAACGCTTCATCAAACACTACACAATCCTTCTTAGTAAAAAATATTTTAGCGATCTGACTTAATTTTGTTGCAGATGTTAATTTAATGGATTGTTTATCATTGTCTGATAATTCCATAATACCTTTTTGTATCAATTCTTTATTTTGTTTGAAACCATTAGCAGGTTGAGGAATTTGAGTTTGTTCTGAAACAACTTGAATACTGGTATTAGTCGTTACTGATGTTGCGCTAGCTAAAACTGCACTTGCTAATTCTGCTGGTTGAACAGCTGCATTATTTGCTGATAATCCAGTCTTTGCCTGAACCACATCACTGCCATCAAATGTATAGAAAATAGATGACATGCCGGTTTCATTAATAATCTCATTCATCACGGTAATAATGGATTGTTTTTGTGGACAGTTAATACCAAATAACGCAGTGATTTCTGTTGTTAAAGAATCTTTGTCACTCTTAGCCTGACTAAAATAAGGAATAGTCGCATTATCAGGCAATTGAGGAACTCTGCTATCTTGTGTGATTTGATTCACTATGAGTTTAACAAAACTGATAACTTGCCCTTCAATTGCAATTAAGCTATCAATATCACTGGTATTTTGACCATCAAATAAGTCTCTTATTTTTTCAAACTCATTTTGATAGATTTTTAAAATTTCTGGCCAATTGCGATAATTGCTAGAGATTGTTTTAAAATTCTCAAGATGATCAAGTGATATCCATTTTAAAATAAATGGTAAAAAGCATCGCTTCATCTGATCATTAATAAAAGTGATATCTTCTTGTTTTAAATATTGTTTCGGATTTAACGACTCGATGCCATCATGTTTTGCTTTTAACTGATTAAAACCATGGATTAATGTTCTATCTACCGTTTCTATCCGTTTAGGTGTAAAGACATTGTTGTAACTGCGTATCAACATTTGAGCAATTTCTTCCGGCGCTTTTTGCTTTAACTCGCTGGGATCCACGATGTTATTTTTCGTTATTAAATCGGTCGCCAATTTTTCCGCATTTTTCTTATTCGCCTCATTAAATAATGTTTCATAGAGAGTTCTATGACTAGCATATGAAAAAAATGGCTCAAGCATCATGATAAAACGACGATCATTTAGCATCTCAGCGAGCACATATATCATACCTTCCTGGGTAAATGTTTTATTTTGTGCGGTATTTTGTTGAGATTTTGTTAGATCAACTGAAACTGCAGGATTAACAGGTTGGCTCTTATCATTACTACCTATTAATGACCCAAAGAAATTACCCACACTATTTACCACAGAACTTGCTGTGTTTTTAACTTGTGACACTGTCGCATTTGCCGCAGCACTGATTTGAGTTGTACGACGATTACTTATTTCTTCGACATATTTTTCAATTTGTTGTGCTGCTGATTCAGCTGTTGATTTTAAATCACGTTTGTTAGCATGAATAAAATTAGCGGGTAATAATCTATCACCTTCTATTTTTAATAACATTTGTATTACAACATCTTGCAATGCTTGTAATTGTCGGTCTGAATCATTTTGAATCGCATTGATTGCTTCTAATTGTTCTTTAAATTCAAAATACAATTCAGGCCATTTCGTATATTTTTCAATTGCAGACAATAACTGTTCTTGCGCTTTAAATTCAAAAAACTTCACAAAAGAACCAGCAAGTTCTTTTACTGTTAATGCGTTAATCTCACCACGCATGATATCATTCAAATGCTCTAGTGGATGTTGTTTAATATGATTAAAACAATTTTGTAATGGTTCAAACAATTCATCGGCCCTGTTTGCTCGTTCAAATGTGAGCTCTAATTCCGATAATCGTGCATCTTTTGATCGTACAAATTGTTTAAATAAGGTAAATATTTGTTGCTCATCCATTCCATTCTGATCATTTTTAATAAAATTATAAAAGCGAACTGACCATTCATCCTGATTTTGTGGATTTGCAAAAATAACACTTATTTTTTCAAAATCATCTTCAAATAAAGCAACGCGTAATCGAGATAAAAATTGTCCGCTTGCTATATAATTCTTGAGTGATAATTTATAGGCTGCTTCTGCTGCTGTCTTCACCCTTTCTTTTGAGGCTTCAATCATTGAAGGAACATCTACCACCTGTTCCAAGGTCACTTTTGCTAATCCTGGAATTTGTTTTAAAATGCGTAACACGGCCTCTTTGCGACTTTGTTGAGCACCGATGGTATTGATATTATTTTTGAGTAAATTAAAATCTTTTTCATGGCGATAAAGTAATAAATGCCATTCGTTAAAGCGCTCACCTGCTTGCATAATCATTGTTTGCATATCAGGTCTTACCCATTTTGATAAACCAGGCAATAATTTAGATTTTGCAATTTGGTTCATTTGTTTAATGGAGCTTTCTTTTAGATATTTAGGCGCATTCACATCCATTAATTTTTTAAGATTGGTTTGTTTGGTTGTTATTACATTTATTACTGATGCAGCTTGAAAACCTTTCTCAGTTAAATCTTTATAGCTCGTTTTATTTAATATATTTAAATATAATAATTCGACCTTAGAATCTTCAGTGACAGTTTCTTTATTAAACCAATTAGATAAACGGATATAGTATCTATAAAAATCCAATTTTCTCTTTGTAACAAAATCATTAAATCCAATCACTACATTGCTGACACCATAAATTATATTGCCTAAAAGGCTAGCACCAAAACTCATTTTATTGGGTTCTTGCAATTTTATAATTTCTTTATTAATTTCATCTTGTGTTAAATAAATTAATTGGCTTATTTGTTGTCGAGTTACCTTAAGTTTATGATCATTAAAATTATTTATTTCACGCACCGCATTTGCAACCGTGCTTTCAATGACTTTAATTAATTTATTTTTATCCACTTTTCCTTTAGCATCACAATTTTTATAAATCCATTGCATGACTTCATCTTTAATCCTAACGGCCATTGCATTAAAATGAATATTTTTATATTTATTCATTGCTGCAAAATAATCAGGATAAAAATCATATTTATTGAGATTTTTATTGAGGTCAAAACAGGGCTTTACACCATGACCAATCGCTTGAATAACAACAGGTGCTTTTGTTTCATCTAAACCACGCGCACGACCTGCAGCTTGAATCGCTTTTTGTGGATTATTCAGTGAATTAGCTTCATTGGGAATGACTTGAATTACTGTTGCTAAATTAGGGTCATTGAATCCTTCCGTTTTTTTGTTACTGATATACATTCCCACAAAACCCAATTTAAAATAATTATCAGCGATGGTCTCATTGGTTTTGCTATCCGCTGCGAATGTAATTGATTGTGGTTCATAAAAATATTCAATGCTGTCTTTATCTAATGTGTCAGTAATATCATGTTTGCGCTTTTTAGCATCTTTATTTAACAGTCCATTTTCATCGAACACTCTTTTATGCGTTTCTTTAAAATGGGTAAATGGTTTATTTTCATTATACCCTTCCATCAAATATAAGGTACGATGAGTTTTTACATAGTCTCTAAATTGATGAGATTGTGTTACTGAGTTTAAAGCTTCTTCATAAATAGCATTATCCAAGCTACTATTCATCACTAATTTTTCAAGAAAGGGGCTAAATGAAGTAAATCTCCATGCAATTTGAGATAAAATTGTTGCAATTTTTAAGGCACCTTCATGATCAATACCGTCTTCAATTAATTTATTATAATAATCAAGTTCGGATTTAGCATTTAAATCTGCTAATTTACTCCTGATTAATGTCATTAAACCTGCCTTGTTATTCTTTCTTAATAAATTTAATTGTATTGTATCTAAGCCAGTCATTAATCTGATCAAATATTCCACGAAACTACTCAATATATTTTGATCGATTTGTCTTTGTAGCGTGATGTGTTGAACACCAGCAACTTTTGTAGCCAGTGTTTGTCTTTTTTCTGCTAAATAAGAGCGATGAATTTCTTTTTCAACATTATCATACTCAACTGTCTTTGCATTACCTACTTCTTCTATTTCATATTGATCAAAATTAAAAAAGCTATAAATTTTGTCACGGTTTTTCTTGTTCTCATCGTGATAAATTCGGATAGGATTATTAGCATCGTATTTTTTTTCTACTACTGTTGTTACCTCTGTGTTTGTTTTTGCATAAATAATCGCATTAACTTTGCTATCATTCTCTTGATAATTTTCTTCTTGCCTGATCACATTATTCAAATTAATCATTTCATTGACATCATCGAGTGCGACCAGCAATTTATCACCCACAGGACGTCTTGCAGGAATTCCAGCGCCTTGTTCAATCACCATAAAAGGTAATTCTTGCAAGGTAGTCATAATAGGACTACTTAATGGCTCTTGTATAGTATCGACGAATCGCAACTTTACTTTATTTTTAAAGGTGTTTAGTCGCTCGTCAGCTTCAGCTAATTTGTCATCGACCGTTTTAGCCATCGATGTAATAAAACGTGGTAAATTACCCTGATTATTTTTTGCCTTCATTGCATTTGACATGGTCGCAACAGGTTTTCCGCCCGCTAATTCATAAGATAATTTATCGGGTGTTGCCGTTAATGCCATTAACAAAAACTTTTTAGCCAGTTTTTTGAGCTTTAATTTGCGTGATTCAACCTCAGTGACTTTATGCTGCTCATCGAATGTCATTAAGACATTCTTTGAGAGACCTTCTACTTCATTAAAATGATTGTCTAAGGTTTTTTCATAGGAAGAAATCACAAAACGTTTTCTGTTATTAATTTCTTTATTACCGAGCTCATTAAGAATAGCCTCATCTTCGACTGCAACAGTACTCTTATCTATCAGAGCGATTTTATTACATAATTCATCGGGTAATAATTTTTTAAAATCTTTTTTAAATTGTTCAATTAATTCTTGTGGTAATACAAAAAGTCCATCTAAACCAGCTATATCGATCACTAATAACCATAATGCCTGCATGAATGTTTTACCGGATCCGGTGGCCAATGCAATCAAGATATTTTTAATATCTTCACCACTTTTGATGTGTTTATAAATATTGGCAAGATTATTTAAGTGGGTCTTATAGAGTGGATATTTATCAGCGCCACCCAATGTGTATCGTGTATTGGCATTAAAATCTGCATCGACAGAGGGGCATAATTCACCTTTAGCATTTTTAGTTAAGGTAAAGTTTTTATTACACAGCAGAGCCAATTTTTCTTTAACGCTCTCATATTTGGGCAAAGGATGCTGGTTATTCGCTGTAGCTGATATTTCGCTTGGTGGAATCGGTGGATTGGTAGAAATCAGTAGAGATATTCGATTCGAAGCAGGATCTTTATTGAATGTCATAGTGACATGGCAACCGTCTATATCCATCACAACTGGGCTGTTCTGGTTACGGTCTGCTGCAGATTGCACACCCTCTAGCAAACTCACTTTATTACGGCCTTGTTCAATAAAATTATCGCCGAGAAAGTTTAACGCGGAATACTGCTCATGGACCTTTTCAATTGCCGTGAGTAAGTTATGTTTATCATTAACATCACTGAATTTCATACTTCAACCTGCCTAAAACTAATTAAATTATTTACACATACTTTGTTATGTTTTAATCAGATATTTTACGCGTTCAAACTTAAGGCAATATTAAGAAAATTCAATATATTTCAACTTTTTAGGGGGTTTTCGTTGCCACAATGCTCACAAAATGGCAGCAAACTTTGCCTGATAGAATGGCATTTATCGCAAGATTGAAATAAAGATGTACCACAATGGGGACAATGGTAGGGTTCCTGATCTTCAACGTGATATTGACCCAGATTTAATTTTTTCAAACTACGACGTGTCCAAAACGCATAACGCATTGGCCCGCGACGGATCGGATATTCACAAATAGGGCAAATAAAATGCTCATAAGCATCACGAAATTGTTTTAATAAATAACTGGCGGCTGGAAATGCACGTCGTCTTAATAAATCTCTTAACGCATAGAACACCACAATAATTAACGAAATTGTGAGAATATATTTAAAATATCGACTTGGAAAATAATCATGAATCACTAAAAAGACTTTAATTAAAATAGCTAAACCAATCGCTGTCCAAATAATACGAGCATAGCTGGATGATTTATTAAATAAGAGAAATACCACAATCGCTAAAAATACCAATAATAATCCAATTTGTAATAATCCCAATTGCATCTGATGCGTTTGTGATGCTGAATCATATTGTTTTTGAACTTTTGACATTAATTGATCAATTTGTTTATTTAAAGCATCCCGCTTTATTTGCAAGGGTTGTAATTGGATATTTAATTGACTAATTTGATCATTTAATTGTTGCACTTTATTTTGTTGTGTTATAAATAATTGCGTATTTTGTTGAAACGCATTATTTAATTCATTGCTCGCCGCCTGCCCTTTTTCCGCATTTGTTTTTTGAATTTGCAATATTTGATTTATGGTATTTTGCGAATTTGCTAAAGCATTTTTGAGTAATGTTTGTTGCTGTTGCAAATTTTGAATTTGAGTTTGCAATTGAGATATTTGTTGATCTAAAGCATTCGCTTGAATTTTTTGCGGCGATTGATCAACTTGCGCGGTGTATGTTTCATACTGAGGCCCCGGTATACCTGCAATATCATCCAAGAAAAAACCGATTAACCAGTAAAAAAGCAACCCTAATAATATACTCAAAGAATAAATCGCAAATCGTTGCCACCAAGATCCTTTTGCCGACGGTTTTTGTGCCATAAACAATCCTTTATTAATTAAAAAAATTATTTTGATATATCTAATATCTCTAACAATTTCCTAACAACTGTAATCAATTCACTTAATAATTGATTATCCACTTCAGAATATCCCTCATATTCAACAGCATTCCGATTGTCGTGACATTTTGCCAAGACTCGCCAAATTTCAGGACCGACGCCTAGGGTATCTGGTAAAACATGAAAAATAATATAACGCTTAGTCGATCGATACCCCTTTTTACGCAATGCTGCCAACGCAAAAGCATGTGATGCATTATATGCCAAATCAAAACGACTCTCATAAGAAAGTTTCTCATTTTCTGCATCATGTAACCGTAATTTGCCAGAGTTAATTAAACCGTCAAATTCAATTTGATTGAATGGTTCAATTTTTAACATGCCTGTTTTGACTAGATTTTCCAAATTCTTTGAGCTCATATTCATCTCCTCTGAGAAAAATTTTAGGTTGTTTTATTATTTGAGTTATAAAATTATTTTTTTCTTGTATTTTCTTTAGCCAATCCGAAGGCGAATAAAAAATTGGATTAATTGTTCGTCCTAAACGCTTTTCAGCTTTATGTAATATTTTAAAAACATTTGCATACGTTAAATCTTCACCAATTAGCAACAAATCAATATCACTTTGAGTAGTATCTTTTTGTTTTGCAATTGAACCAAAAATAAATGCAAATAGTACTCGTTTTAAAAGCACTGACTTTAATGATTCCCTTAGTACATCTGCTAAACCAAATGATTTTAGTATTATGCCACGCATTTCCTCATAAAACGGTGCGGCTTTATTTGCTTGATAACGTTTTTGATTACTGAATTGTCTTGCTATAACATATCCAGCAGCAGTTAATTTTTCTAGTTCTCGTTGTACTGCTCCAAAACCTGAATGACAAGCTTTAATTATTTCCCTAGTATTAAAATCAACATCCGGGTGGCTATAAAGCAAACCCAAAACTCTCTGCCTAACTTTCGTAAATAATGCCTCTGTCATATCATCCATTCCGTACCCAAATTGGGTACGATCGTACCCAATTTGGGTATGATAATCGTTATCACCTCATGTCACAACTTAATTTTATCTCCCATTTGGGCTTCCCAACAAAATATGCTAAGCTGCGCGCTTTGTCGCTCATGGATTCAATTCACAGTGGAGATTGTCTATGTTTGGAAGAATAATTGTTGGTTTAATTGTGCTTATTGCACTTGCTATGGGTGTAATGGCATGTATTGCTGGAAATCTTTCCGATCATTGGTTGAATATCATTGGATTAACCGCCCGATTTTTTGATGTTGCTTTACCTATATTGGGTGTTGCTGCTTTATTTAAATATCTCTGTAGTTGCCCGCATAAATCTTATTGTGGTCATGAGCATGCTGAAGAAGTTAAAAAATGATCATTTGGTGGATACAGCCTGCGGCCTAATCCACCTTCGTTAAATGATTATTTACGCAGAGCATGGATCGCGAATGCTTAATTTCAATTAATTCATCAAGGACACATTAATCATGCAAAACAACCGTAATTTGTTAACTATTTTTGGTGCATTTTTTATACCATTAGCTTTATTTTTGAGTTTATTTTCGCATCCGGTATTTGCTCAATCAGTAAGTCCAGTTGGATATTGGAAAACCATTGATGATGTAACAGGTACACCACGAAGTATTGTGCAAATTTGGGATAGTAATGGACAAATACAAGGCCGATTAGTACGAATTAATTTTCGTCAAGGCGAATACCCTACCGATCTGTGTGTAAAATGTGCACCACCACTTAACACGCAACGCATTTTAGGTATGACTATTTTATGGGGCATGACCTATGTAGGAAATAATACTTGGTCAAATGGACAAATCCTTGATCCTAAAATCGGTAAAGTCTATCGCTGTAAAATTTATTTATCACAAGATGGCAAATCTATGGAAGTGCGAGGATATATTGGCATTTCATTATTTGGCCGCTCGCAAAATTGGTATCGGGTCAATTCCCCAAAAGCTTTATAATTAAGTGAGGAAAATTAAAATATGCAACTCTGCGGTTTCGAAGTTGGTTTAGACAAACCCTTTTTTTTAATTGCTGGACCGTGTGTTATTGAAAGCGAACAACTCGCGATTGAATCAGCGGGTTTATTAAAAGAAATCACGCAACGATTAAAAATTCCCTTTATTTATAAATCCTCATTTGATAAAGCGAACCGATCTTCTCATCAAAGTTTTCGGGGTTTAGGTATTGAAGAAGGTTTGCGTATTCTTGAATTGGTGAAAAATACCTTACAAATTCCTGTAATAACTGATGTGCATGAAGACACGCCATTAAACGAAGTCAGTGCTGTTGTGGATGTTTTACAAACACCGGCTTTTTTATGCCGTCAAACCAATTTTATTCAAAAAGTCATGCAACAAAATTTGCCCGTTAATATTAAAAAAGGACAATTTTTAGCACCGTGGGACATGCAAAATGTAGTGAATAAAGCACGTGCGACCGGTAATTCTCAGATCTTAGTTTGTGAACGTGGCGTCTCGTTTGGTTACAATAATTTAGTCACCGATATGCGTTCATTGGCAATCATGCGTGACACAGGTTGTCCAGTCGTTTTCGATGCAACACATTCAGTGCAATTACCGGGTGGGTTAGGGAATGCGACGGGAGGACAACGTGAATTTGTGTCCGTATTATCACGCGCTGCCATTGCTGCAGGGGTATCAGGATTATTTATAGAAACGCATCCAAATCCAGATAAAGCATTAAGTGATGGCCCCAACTCCTGGCCACTGGGTAAAATGGCGGAATTATTAACCACATTAAAAGAAATAGATACTGTTGTTAAACTCGTTGGATTTAAAGAGTTAATGTAAATAATTACACGTAATCTTGCTCTGTTTGATATACGATTATTACAATTTCATAATAAAACAATTTTAATATTTCCGTTAAATTCATTTCCCCATATTTACAAGGAAATCCTATGTTAAAAATTACTCAAGTCCACGGCCGTGAAATTTTAGATTCACGCGGTAATCCCACCGTTGAAGCAGAAATTACCTTAGAATCTGGTGATATAGGCAGAGCAGCTGCGCCATCAGGCGCCTCCACCGGATCACGAGAAGCATTGGAATTACGTGATCATGATCCCCATCGCTATAACAAAAAAGGCGTGTTACAAGCGGTATCACATATTAATAATGAAATTGCGCAGACATTAATTAATCACCCTATCGGCAATCAAACTGAATTAGATAATTTATTAATTAATTTAGATGGCACGCCCAACAAAGCACGCTTAGGCGCCAATGCGATTTTAGCTGTTTCTTTAGCATTAGCTCGCGCAAATGCAGCTGCTTTAGAAAAACCTTTATATGCCCATTTAAAAACAGCCGATTTTTTATTACCTGTGCCAATGATGAATATTATTAATGGGGGTGCACACGCCGATAATAATTTAGATATTCAGGAATTTATGATCTTGCCCGTTGGTGCACCTAATTTTGCAGAAGCATTAAGATATGGCGCAGAAATTTTTCATACGTTAAAAGATTTATTACGTAAAAAAGAATTAAACACTGCGGTTGGAGATGAAGGTGGATTTGCACCTAATTTACCCTCACATCAAGCCGCTTTAGATTTAATTATGGAGGCAATTACTAAAGCAGGTTACAAACCAGGTCACGATATTTATTTAGGATTAGATGTTGCTAGCAGCGAATTTTATCGTGACGGTTTATACCATTTAAAATCAGAAAATAAACAATTTAATGCGCAACAATGGACAGAATATTTAGCCAAATGGGTTGATAATTACCCCATAATTAGCATTGAAGATGGCATGAGCGAAGACGACTGGTATGGATGGTCGCATATCACCCATCAATTAGGTAACAAAATTCAGTTAGTCGGTGATGATTTATTTGTGACTAACACTGAAATTTTACAACGTGGCATTTCGCAAAATATTGCCAATGCTATTTTAATCAAACCGAATCAAATTGGAACTTTAACAGAAACCTTGGCAGCGATAGCAATGGCTAAACATGCAAATTACGCCACCATTATTTCTCACCGCTCTGGCGAAACTGAAGATAGTTTTATTGCTGATTTAGCAGTAGCTACAGGAGCTGGACAGATTAAAACGGGATCGTTATGTCGCTCTGATAGAGTTGCAAAATATAATGAATTATTGCGTATTGAAGATGTGTTAGGAAAATCAGCGAAGTATGCTGGGCGTAGTGCATTCGTTTGTTTACAATAATTAAATGTAGTCCAGACAAAGGAGCGTCAGCGATGTGTCCGGGCTACATTTTTATTTAGCCTCCGCTTTAACGATGATGAATTAGTAGTAGGCTATTCCAGTCATCCCACAAAATATTTTTTAAAAAACAATAAACTTCCATATTTTTATTCAATAAGGATTGTGATAGCATTTGCCTCCTTCACGTACGCGCAAAGGACTGTCATGAAGTGGTTAACACTTTCATTAATTGCTTTCTTAGCAATACTACAATATAAACTTTGGTTTGAAGCTGATGGCATTCAAGATTGGCTACACCTGAGACAAGCTATTTCTTTGCAAAACACAGAGAATTTTCAACTCACCACACGTAACAATCAACTGAGCGCTGAAATTGAAGATCTCAAACATGGCGAAGATGCCATTCAAGAACATGCTCGAAATGATTTTGGCATGATTAGCCAAGGTGAAGTTTTTTATCAGGTATTAGAAAAATAAAATTACTTCCCTACTCTACAGTGATGTAAACGATACCAATTGATACGACTGCACGTATCAATTTTAATTTTTGTCATGAACAAAATTCGTATCCTCTCAAACGAATTAGCTTAAGATTACTTTAAGCTTAAATTTGTATTATTAGTTCACGACTATGAAATAATTACACAACTACAAGCAGGGCATTCGTTAAAATGAAAGAAGCATTACTTAAATTAATTCAAGCATTAAGACAGGCATTCCCTGAAATAATCCCACAAAATGCGAATGATTTGCGCGAATTTGATTTACAAACTGCACACCTCGATAACATCACAGATGCGCATGAAAAAATGATTGACCCTAACATTTTAGTCAGTGCAGCAAATCTAAAAATATTAATCGAACAACATGGCTTCAAAGATATAAATAATTGTCGCTATCCTACTAATGCTGTTAAAGCAGTGTGGAATATTGCCGTTAGAGCTTATCAGATTGTTAATCTCTGCAAAACAGACTTTAAAAGTTGTATTCTCAATTACAAATCGCATCTACAATTTGTTGAAGACAATTTTAAATATTTAGATAACACCGCTGAAAAAGGCCAAACCTATCTCATTAACATCGTTGATGATATCACTTATGAATTAGCACAAATTTATTCATCGTTTTTAGAAAGCATTAAAAATAATCCACACGCCATGGATTTTGCTCCTGAAATTCCTATATATGTCCCTTTTTATTCTTATCTCAATAAAAAAAGAACCGAGGCGCTCAGTAATTGCGGATATTTCAGTAATCTTTATTTCGAACAAATGTCAAAACTGATCAAAAAATACCAAGCTAGAAAATATAAGATCTCATCTCTAGACAATATTGATATTCAAGCGGATGAAATAGCTGCTAAATATTCCAGGATATTCAAATTCTTTCACCAATTATTCAATAACAATCCGAACCTCCAAATTTCCAATATCTCTTTGCAAGATTTATTAGGTAATATACTCAAATTTGATTATGAAACTGATGTAAGGTTAATCAACAGCATTATTCAAAAATCAAAAAAAGAAATATTAGCAGGAACCGAACTGATCTATTTACCTCTGGCAAATCACAATGAACAGGATGAAATTGCCTATCTAACAGGTAAAAAAAGCGCTGATAAAATTTTTTCCGTTTACAATACCAATCAAAAAGTGACTGAAATAAGTAACAGTGAAGAATATCTCAACGCTATAGAATCAAAATGTGAACTTGCCTCAATAATAACTGAGAACGTACCGCAATTAATTAGTAAGTTAGTTGGTGAAAAATTAATTATCTATAAAAGAGCAATCGCTCTAGCAGCAGATCTCAACACCGAAAACAATCCTATTCCATTTCATGTTATTCGTGATTTATTCACTCATCTTTCGTTTGAAAAAGATTTAGATGCATTTCAACATTTCATGTTAAATGCAGATAATAGTGGTGAATTTGCTAAAAATATTAAGCACCCCTTATTAGGAGCAATAGAAGAGTTACAATCCTTGGCAGAACAAATTATTGTTGCTGAAAATGTCATTAAAAAACGTGTATTGCAATTTCTCGAACAAGATATTCAGAAACTCATTCAACGTTCAACCATTGTGTTAAAAACGGATTGTTTATTACCCGTATGTGATGATGAATATTATGTGAGAACACTTAACCAACTTGCAAACGTTAAGACAGATCTTGAAAAGGAATGCGCTGAATTAACACAATGTTATATTAATTGCCCAGCAGATTGTTTTAATCCCGTTTTATACAGGATTCAAACACTCAATGAAGAAATTGATAGTAATCTGAAACAATTATTTGCCTACATCATTAAAAAGTTTGTATTGACTCCACTTGCAATCGATAAAATTCAATCAGAAAGTCAGAAACATATTGTTGCTCAATATAGCGCTGATTTGTATGCAGCGACTGCAAAAATTACTTGTCTATTAAAATTTATCGAAAACTATTTTGAGCACGATCAAAGTGACCTCATTAATAATATTAAAAGCATAATCACACAAAATAATACTCAAATTGAATGGGCTAGAAAAAAAATGGATGATTATGGTGATATCGAAGGTCTCAATATTCAATTACAACAATTATCCGCTGAAAGATTAACGCTTGAGTCAGCCAGTAAATCAATGCTTGCACGACTTGCTAGCCAACATGATATTTTAGATAGCGTTGCAATGAATGCACAAAAATTGAAGAAAATAAATGTACAGAAAAAAAGTATTACCGAGTTAACCGATAAATTATCTCAAGTACAAAATAGGTATGCCAGCACACTCGCTAAAAAAAGCCAGATTGAGCAAAGTTTAATCAGTGTGAAAAAGACTTTAACCAGTGACTCTAATCCCTATACGCTATTTATTAAAACATTATCACCGTTTAGTAAACCTGAACAAATCACTCAACATATTAATCAACTTAATATTGATGTAAGCACTCAAGAAAAACAAATCGCTGAACTTCAGCTTCAAATAGAACATGATGAAAAAGCACTCATTTTATATCGAAATCTATTAAATCCTAAATTAAAAGAGCACTCTGAATTAAATGCGATATTACCTGCAAATGCTGCTGCTGATTTAGACACATTTGAACAAACTGAAAAAAACATCGCTGCACTAACACGCGAAGCACAACAATTACAAGAACAGATGCAAAATAATACACAATCTATAGCAACGATTAAGAAAACTATTTCAGATAAAATCACTGAATTGACTCAATCGCTCAGCGTCACATCAATCATGTTACAAAAATATATTAAATTTTATGAAGATACCAATGGCTGTTATAAACCAAACGAAATCGTGCAAGTAAGAACAGAGCTAGCTGAATTAATGATAAATATTAATTTTGCTAATAGACAAAATATTTTAACCTGTATCAATAATAATCCTGATACACAATCTGAACATGAATCACTTATGATTTCATATAATCTCATCAAAACCACTCATGATAGATTCATTACCTGTTTAGCATGTAACGAGAAAATCTTAGCGCTGCAATTAAAAATCATTCAACTTTACAATACTTATTTCATCAAAAATGAAACAAAAGAATCTTTGATGAAAGTAATTAGTCAAGTAAAACCGTCATCTCGTGAAAAGAATAAAGGAGCATTCACTCAATTTTTTAGAAGTCGCTCCGCTTCTCCTAAAATAGCGCATAATGAACCACAATTGCCTTTTAATACCCCAAGAGATTATCTCATTCATCTTGAAACTCTTTTTTTAACGTATCTCAAAAATGGGGCGTTTCAACCACTTAAAGAAGCACTTGATTGTGGATATCAAATGTATGCCAACAGAAATATTAATCAACCAGCGGAAAATCATGCTCATATAAAATGTTTTATCACAAATTTGATGAGTGAGGTCTTCATAATACAATGTGAGTTAGAACATTATTTTCAATCTCTGCCAAAAAGAGCCGGCATCTCAGACTGGAAAGCCATTTTTTATAATGAAAATTCATTTCAGCCTAAACCATTAACTGCGACGAGCCAAGTAGCAAACCATGCACTTGTACCCACTTTACCTATTGTTACAACTTGCCCTATTACATCTACTGTTCGATTACCGATTGACTCACTACCAACAAACAACTCTGCTTCACTATCCCCTGTGCCCGATTCAACGACTTTGTCATCTGTCTCAGTATCGAATCAAAATTCTTCTCCCTTACCTACACATACAGTGGATACGACATCGACTGAGCCCAGTAAACCTGCTGTTGATTCTTCCATAATAAACAAAAGCCCGACTTTAAGACGCCCTTAATTTCTTGAATATCGACTATTCTCATTGAAATTTGCGCTTAAATTGCATATGATTGACCACCATCAATCAATAGCATCTCTATTGCATCTTCTGAGGAGTCAACTTATGACAACTGCAGCACAGTTATCAGCCAAAAAAAATCTCAGCCTATATAGCACCGATTTGGAAAAGAATGATTTAAAAGACCTCACAGATCCTACCAAAATAGCAGAATTACTAGAACAATTCTTAAAGCATATACGAGCCTATGAGCTAGCGTATGACATTAAAATCGCCAATCAAACATCCTTTCATTTTTTACGACAAATAGTAACCGATAAAGATATTTTGGATGATATTGCATTACTTAAAACAAGATTAAAAAAATTGAATGATTCATTAAAACAATACGTAACTAGTCCCGATTTAACAAAAGATTTAGATCATACCGATGCAATAGATTTAGACAAAGAAAATAAACCAAAAGAGATATTTTTAGCTGCTGTAGTGAGACTGATGAATACGGTAAACAGTGTTAAAGATCAAATTGGTAACACTAATGCCAATAAACCTGCTGTTCAAAAATTCATGTCTAATCCAAATCCTGCAACAATATCCTCATTATTTAAATCAGCACCAGTGCCTGTGATAGCAGCACCACAACCACGCTCAACGACATATCATGCCGCTATTGAATCCTATAATACTTCAAATGGAAGCTTCTCAGCTCCTACACCAACTGTAAGAGTGCATTCATAATTTACTGTTATCGATAGGGAACATTAAATTTATCAGGATAAAATACGCGTTTTAAATATAAACCATCCGCTGGTGCTGTAACGCCAGCGGCTTTACGATCATGAGCATTAATAACATCCTCAACCCACTCTGGATTTTTTTCGCCTCTACCAATAGGTAATAATACCCCGACTATATTTCTCACCATATGATGCAAAAAAGCATTCGCTTTAATTGTTAAAATAATTAAATCATCATGTTGTTCAATATTCATAGACTCAATCGTTCTGGTGGGAGATTTAGCCTGGCAATACTGCGCACGAAATGATGTAAAATCATGTTCGCCAATGAAATATTGTGTGGCTTTTTGCATCTGATGAATATCTAAAGGCAAATAAATCCAGGTCGCGCGTCGATAATATAAAGCACTACGAAACGGATGATTATAAATACAATATTGATATTGTCTTGCAATTGCAGAAAACCGCGCATGAAAATCTTCGGGCATTTGTTTGGCCCAATGCACCGAAATATCAGGTGGTAAATTACTGTTTATGCCCAAAATCCAATTATGTTCAGCGCGTTGTGCTGATGTTTCAAAATGGACCACCTGACCTTTGGCATGAACGCCTGCATCGGTTCTACCTGCACAAATAACCTGCACAGGATGATTTGCAACTTTTGCAATGGCTTTTTCTACCTGATCTTGAATAGTGGGTAATTGATCGAAATGTTGGCTTTGCCAACCTGAATACGCAGTTCCAATATATTCGACACCTAAAGCAATACGCTGTTTATTTTCTATCATTTGAGTGAAATACTTTTTTGAAATGCATTAAAATTCAGTAGATCTTGCGTTATTTGTTTAAAACCAGCATCTTTAATAGCAACAACACTATGACCATCGACATGCATATAATCTTTGGGTGATCGTAAATTAAATTCCTCAATGATAGCATTTAATGCTGCAGTTTCTTTCAGTGATTTACAACTGATTAAGACTGCATTTTGCGCAACAGGTAATTTTTCATCACTACCTATTTTATAAAAAGAAATTCCTCTGTCTGCCAAATAATTCATCACGCCTTCACGCACACTATTATCGAGGGGCGGTAATGATAAATTAGCGCGATGAGCCTGTAAAGGCACTTCTTTTGAGTTATTTTCCATTTTGAGCGCTTGTAATGCTTTATGAGGAAATTTATGTAATAACATATCTAAAATGATTTTATCGGTTGTTTGCTTGATATCTAACATATGCAATGAATTAAGACCATCTTCATGTAAACAATTCAATACATGCGGATCTAAGATTAATTGTGCGCCTGCTTGAAGTGCCTTATAACATAATGTTTTATCTTTCTTCATAATTGCTGCATAGAGTAATAAATCCACATGTTGTTGACACTGCTTTTGTCTGCCAACAATTTCACTACTGTGTAAACAACAACTATTAAATACAATATCTTTAATATCTTCATTTAATGATTTAATAATTTCTAAATTAATGGGTATTCCTCTAATAAACATACCAGCAATTAATGAAGCAAATTGTTTGATATTTGTTAAAATGACCGCTTCATCAACTTGATTTTCCTTTTTACCAGCGTAAGTGATTAATTGGTTTATTTCTTCATTAGCACGGATTTCGTGGAAATAATGTTTTACATCATGATTATTGGCCAAAATAGATGATAATACTGTCCATTGGTTTTTAATTTTTTCATAATGTTGTGAAGCATATGCAATGAAGCTATCATAAAGTTGCGTATATTTTCCAATATTCTCATTTTTATCTTGCTTAGCCATGGTAATTTGGTAATTTAAATCCATAAATTGCGTTAATTCAGGCGCACCTAATTGATGACTAATTTGTTTTAATAAAGCCACAAATCCTGATTTCCAATAAGGCATTCCTAAATAAGGAAATACATCTGCGGAAGCTACTGCACTAAAAGAATTATCACCTGAACCTGACATGGCTTCAGCCATACCAGAAAGTGTAATTTTATCATTATTATCTATACCATTAAATTTAATCAGTCTTAAGGTATTCGTTTGCGTTGTATCGACACCTTTTGGATATGAAATTAATACTTTGCCATCATTATCAAGTATAACGAGTGACGTGTATTTAGAACCTTCTAACAATTTTTTAATTGCAGCAATAGTTGATATGTCAGTTTCTTTAATAACTGTATCAATAAAATTTTTATTCACCATAATATCGAGCTGCGGTTTATTAACAAACTCTCGTGCTGAATAACGACCAGTCAGTGTTTTTACAAATAAATGAGTATCAGTAACATCTTGCAAATATCCCATCGCAAATGGAACATATCGCAAATAAAAGCTCGCTCTTTGCTCTGCTAGAATCCGAGCAGGCGGTATAATAAAATCGCGTGATTCATCAAAATCAGGTATTTCTATATTAGCATCCATTCCTATTAAGGATTTCATCAATTTTTTGTTTTTCAACAATAAAAGAGCATTCATTTTACTGGGTAATGTCATACTTCTTAAATCAGCAATTTCCTGATTAAATTTAATCCCAATTTGTTGATAAGCCGATGAAAAACCCATAGGAATTTCATGAACATAGACTTTATCCGTTTTATAGAATTCAGGTTTAGCATTATATTCTAATATGGAATATTTGAGGCAATCATCCGATAAATGATTCACTAAGCCACCATCAATATTTTTAAGAGGCATAGAAATATTCATAAATAAATTTGGTGTAAGCAACACGTTTGCATTATGCAATGCACTGGCTGAATCGACTACGACCTTTTTATTATTGTCTTTATCAGTCCAACCCGATACAACGATTAAAGAAGCTGTTTTTGCTTTTCCAATATCAAGCGCTTCATTAATATCCCATATATAAGTTCGTGCAGATAATGAATGAGGCAGAATATTTTGTGCTAAATTTAATTTAGCTTTATCAACATATGCCACCGCTTGGATATTATTAGCTTCTGCGGAATCAGGAAAATTAGTTTCGCACAAATGAAAAAAATCAATGAGGTGCTCAAAATCACCTATGCCATCTTTATTATTATATCCTTGCAATAAGATTTTAGTTTTATCACTATTTTTAGCATTGTTTTGTGATTGTGCTTCCTTAGCAACAGAAAATGTTATAGATATCTTTTCGTCCATGATATTGACTCCTGTAATCGAATTATTACCCTCTCGAAAAAAAATGATTTAAATTGACAACTGCTTTTGGAGACTTTGTAATTCCTCAAACAACTCAATCTCATCTTCATTAGGATAAAACCACTCTATTAAGTTATCTAATGATTGTCGTAATCGGTTTTTTTGATGATCATCAAGTTGAAATAGTTGTAATTTAAGATGCTGTAGAAGTATAGCAAAGATTTTTTGATCCCAATGGCTTAATTGAAAAATGGCTAAAATTTCGTCTAATGTAGCGGCATTGCCAATTCGTTCCAAGAGTTTTTTTATCTTAAGAAAATCATATGAATTAAAGTGAGCAATCCAATCATTAAAGGATTGCAGTGTTTCTGGAAATGTTTGTTTTTTCTCATTAATTACAAATAGAGCAAAATTTATTCCATTTTCATATCGTTTAATTTGTTTAACAAGACCCTTTTTCGCTGTCACAAACTGTGCTAGCAAATAAAAATTAACTTCCAGTGAAATGCTACCATGTACCCCAATTTTTGATAAATCACTGGATAAGCTTTCAGTAAATTCTGAATGACCTCTATCAGCAGATAATATCAAACATTTATGATGCGTTAACTCAAACATATTATTAATTGCCGTTAAAGCATCAATAGGAAATAAAAAAGTGCCCTGATCGCACTTGCCTTTATATAATGACAATAAAGAATTCCACAAAGGGTTTGTGTAATAATTATTATCAATCGGTTCTAAGTTAAAAGATAATTGATTATTATTTAAAAAATCATGTTGAAAAGAGGCATCATTGAACAAATCTAGATTATCTTGATTTAAAGCGATATGTGCGGCTGATAGTATAGCGTTATCAATCATAAATAGGTCATTGCGCATGCTATCAAAAACATAATTTGAGATAAATATAATAGGATTATTATTAGCATTTTTTGTTATTTTGGCATTACTATTGATTAAATGAATAGATTGATCGGCAATCACGTCAAAAACTGCAAAATCCATTTGGCCATTCGCAATATACTTTGTAAAACATTGCTGGGATTGGCAATATTCTACATTTTTTGAAACAATATCTGTGACCACATACACAATTTTAATGTTACTTAATAGAGGCAGATTAATATTTTCAAAAAAATGTTTTAAAAAGTAAAAGCTAAATCGACCAGTACCCGTGCCTAGCTCAACAATATAGATAGGTAAATTAAAATCAATATTCTGGCTATTTTCTAAACTCAAAATATCTCTTAAATAACCCATAATGACATTCGCAAAGCTTTTCGCAATTAATGGATTGCTAGTGACATAATAGGGAACAGTTTGCCAAGCGGCGATTCCTTCACGAATATAAAATTGTTGTTGATAATCCCACAGAAATGATTCAGACAGACGTTTATATTCATTCATTAGATGAAAAATCCTTGCACATTAAATATAAATTACTTTTACTTGCTCCTGCCCCAATAAATTACGCAGACTCTGTAATAAATCTTCAGTTAATCTCACGCGCCACTCATCACCTAACTGCAGTAAGGCTGAAGCATTATTCATTTGATAACGAATGTTAACAGAACATTTTCCTGATCGAAAAGGCATTAAAATAGATGATAAATTATTCAACATTTGATCATTAAATACATGACCTTCTAAATTTAATTGTATAGAACGCGCAAATTTATCCCGCGCCTGTTCTAATGTATAAATGGTTTTAGCAATTAACTTATAATTACCCGTAAAATTATCCATACTGACTTCTGCTTCTGTGACAATAATCGCGTCTTTCATTAACACAGATTTATATTGATCAAATAATTCTGAAAATACCGTTAATTCAATTTTAGTACTGTTATCTTCTAATACAATAAATGCAATACGATCACCCCGTTTAGTAAACATAGTACGCAAGCCAGCCACTAAACCAGCAACAATAACCGTTTGATTGATTGCTGTTTGAATATCAATTAATTTTGTAGTAATAAATTGATTTAATTCTGTTTGATGTGAATTAATGGGATGACCTGATAAATAATGACCTAACACTTCTTTTTCATGTGATAATCTTATTATGTCACTATATTCTGCAATATTTATAAATTCATGCGTAACTGATTTGATTTCATGATCAACATGACCAAATAAATCACCTTGACCTGCCGCTAAAGAAGCATCACGTTGTTCTGCGGCAAGAATCGCTTTATCTAATGTCGCCATCATACTGGCACGGTGAGATCCTAATTGATCAAAAGCACCTCCCCGTATTAACGCTTCCAACACGCGACGATTCACTTTGCGTAAATCTACACGATAACAAAAATCAAATAAATCTTTAAATAAGCCATCGCTATTACGATTATTGATAATGATTGAAATTGCTGCTTCACCAACACCTTTAATTGCACCTAATCCATAAATAATTCCACCTTGATCGCTGACGGTAAATTGATACTGACTGTGATTAATATGCGGTGAAATAATTTTTAATCCCATCACACGGCATTCTTCTAAAAACATCACTACCTTATCGGTATTATCCATATCCGATGATAAAACTGCGGCCATAAATTGTGCAGGGTAATGCATTTTTAACCAAGCGGTTTGATATGAAACTAATGCATAAGCGGCTGAATGTGATTTATTAAAACCATATCCCGCAAATTTTTCCATTAAATCAAAAATTGTTTTCGCTAAATTAGCATCGACATTGCGTGCAATGGCACCGCTTGTAAAAATATTACGTTGTTGTGCCATTTCTTCCGGTTTCTTTTTACCCATGGCTTTACGTAAACCATCCGCTTCACCTTTAGAATATCCTGCTAATACTTGCGCAATTTGCATCACTTGTTCTTGATAAACAATAATGCCATAAGTAGGTTTTAAAATAGTTTCTAATGAGGGATGAAAATAATCGACTTTAGCGCGACCAAATTTTCTGTTAATAAAATCATCGACCATGCCTGACTGTAAAGGGCCAGGACGGAATAATGCGACTAATGCAATAATTTCTTCAAAATCATCGGGCTGTAACCGTTTAATTAAATCTTTCATGCCGCGTGATTCTAATTGAAATACGGCAGTGGTTGAGCAAGATTTAATTAAATCATACGTTTTTTTATCATCGGTAGATAATAAAGAAATATCTAATAACGAATTATTTTTTTCATTAATATTTTTCACTGCCCAATCAATAATTGTTAAAGTGCGTAATCCTAAAAAATCGAATTTCACTAAACCAACGGCTTCAACATCATCTTTATCAAATTGCGTGACAGGATTTAATCCGCCCGGTTCACAATATAAAGGCACAAAATCAGTAATTAATGAGGGCGAAATAACCACACCACCAGCATGTTTTCCTGCATTACGCGTTATGCCTTCTAATTTACGGGCGAGATCAATTAATGCTTTGATTTCTTCTTCTTCCTCATATAATTTTTTTAACTCTTCTTCTTGTTCTAATGCTTTTTCTAAAGTAATCCCCAATTCAAAAGGAATTAATTTGGCTATTTTATCGACAAATCCATAAGGATGTCCTAATACACGTCCCACATCGCGCACTACTGCTTTGGCAGCCATTGAGCCATACGTAATAATTTGTGAAACACTATCTCGTCCATATTTTTGCGCGACATATTCAATGACACGATCGCGGCCATCCATACAAAAATCGATATCTATATCAGGCATGGATTTTCTTTCAGGATTTAAAAATCTTTCAAACAGTAAATCATAGGCTAATGGATCTAAATCCGTAATTTGCAAAGAATAAGCAACTAATGATCCAGCACCCGAACCACGACCTGGTCCCACTGGAATATTATTTTGTTTAGCCCAACTGATAAAATCCGCAACAATTAAAAAATAGCCCGCAAAGCCCATGCGGTTAATCACTTCTACTTCCATATTTAATCGTTCATCATAGGGTTTTCTTTTTTCTTTAAATTCAGGTGCACTGGTATCAAATATTTTTAATAATCGATTTTCTAATCCTTGTTGTGCTTGCTGAGTTAAATATTGATCAATAGGAATGCCATTGGGTGTGGGAAAATTCGGTAAATAATTTTTACCTAATTCAATTTCTAAATTACAACGTTTAGCAATCTCAACAGTATTTTCTATGGCCTCTGGTAAATCAGCAAATAACTCAGCCATTTCTGCCGGTGTGCGTAGATATTGTTGATCAGAATAATGTCGGGGTCTATTTTCATCACTTAATGTATAGCATTGGTGAATACAAACACGTGCTTCATGTGCTTCGTAATCTTGTGCGTTGATAAAACGCACATCATTCGTTGCGACAACAGGCACCTCATATTGTTGCGCAAGTTGCACAGCTAATTGACAATAATTATCTTCATCAACTCGTGCAGTACGTTGTAATTCCAAATAATATCGATCGGGAAATAAGCGCAGCCAAAAATTTAAAGCATCCTTCGCACTATTTTGATTGCCAGCTAATAATAATTGCCCAACATCTCCCTCACGCGCACCAGATAATGCAATTAATCCATCGGTTTTATCTGTTAACCATTTTTTATCAACCAGCGGTATATCACCCACCTGCCCTTCTAAATAAGCACGTGAAATAATTTCTGTAATATTTTTATAACCTGTTTGATTTTGACATAATAATGTTAGGCGATAGGGCGTTTTCACTTGCTGTTCATTATTTAATAAAATATCCACACCAATAATTGGTTTAACGCCACCTGCAATAGCGGCTTTATAAAATTTAATTGCTGCAAATAGATTACATTGATCGGTAACGGCAACTGCGTCCATATTTTTAGCGGCAATAGCTTTTATTAATGGTTTAATTCTGACTATTCCATCGACTAAAGAATATTCTGTGTGTATACGCAGGTGAACAAAATCATGAGACATAGTGCTTTACCAATCCGATTAGTATAGAATGCGCATTTTAATATAGAAAAAGACAATTGATAAGGCGCAATATAATGAAACCACAAGAAATATTTAAAATTATTGTAGCAACAGCTGGATTAGTAGGCCTCTGTGAAGGATCAATTTTTCTAATACGTGGTTTACTTTATATGCTGAATTTATATCCAAATGTACCATTTGGAGTTCCAACCTATTATGTTATCCGGGGATTTATTGAATTAATGCTAGGTCTGATATTAATGAAATTATCACCTTTCATAGTTAATATTGCATTTCCTTATCCTGATCAACAAGATAAATCATCTTCAGCTTAATTACCTTTATAATGCTAACTATATAAGTTTATTAAAAAAGTGATGAAAAAAATTTATGAATCAGTTTCCTCAGCCGTTGTCCGAAATAGATCAAAATATTGATATAACTTCATTATGCTCCCAACTAACAGAGGCATACACTCATCTGCAATTTGATACATTTTTTAATATTTTAAAAATGTATAAGCATAAAGATTTAATAAATCATGCTATCGGACTGATGACATCTCCATTCATATACGCGAAAAACCAAGAATATCCTAACATTTTTTATATGTTAACGCTCAATAATTCAGCAACCCATTTTGAAGATATTGTGCGCATACTGGGTATAGATAAGAGCAAAGAATGTATAAAACAAGACATGTTCTGTTATTGCAATGTATTTCAAGCATTTTGGTTAAAGAAACAGTGGGGTATTTGCAAACAAATACTGAATTTATTAACGAGTGATGAACGTCAGACTATCTTGCTGCAAATAATACACAGCGAGTTACATATTTATTTTACCTTGTATTTAGATTTGAATTTCCCAAGCAAATTACATCATTTATTAATTCCTCATATTGTTAATTTAAATATTGAACACAGAATAGATTTATCAGCAATGTCTGGCTTGCCCCTATTAGAAATATTACTCTGCTTACCCTATCCCGAGCTGATTACTTCTGAAGAAATATCACTTATTCAATACTTATGGCTTGGTTCAAAAAATTTAGTGGATGCAAAATCCCTGACATTAGCTGCTTTAAAGAATAATGAAATTCAACTTTCCCTCTTAGAATTTGTAAATGATAAAAATAACTCTCAAATTAATTGTATTATTAAGGCTGTAGAAAAATTTGACGGTAGTCCTCAATATATCGCATTTATCGAAAAACTCTTATCTGCTCTAGGAAAACAATTTCAAATATCAATACAACAGAATAGACAAAAATACGACGTATTATTCGAGTTGCTCTTGCAGTTTAACTCCATTGATTTAACCGCATTGATAGTAAAACATATCGATGATATCAATTTGTTAGTAGATATTTACCAAGAGCTTATTACTTTCCACTTAAAGAGTAATGATATTAAAAAATGTTTTTTGTGGCCGATAATACAACATATCATTAACATTTTTGATATACAGCAATCAGACCCATTATTAAAAATCTCTAACGCAGCAGATTATAAACAATTATTGAATGAGATCGCACAATCACAACAAAACTCTCAGTCATGTGAAATAAATCAAGCGCATATTGAATGTCTTATTACCTATTTCTGTGTATCTAAAAATTTTTCATTAGCTAAAATACTTTTATCATTGTTTACAGAACAAGAACAACAACACTTTTTAATACAACAACCCTCAACAGATAATGCATTTCCTGGTATTTTGCTTAATACATCGGATCGAAATCCTATCGATCCTATAAAACCTATACTATCACTCACTGATCCAAAGGTAATGATAAATGCTTTGCTGAGTAAAATTCCATCATTAGATAGTCGATATGTTCAATTCGCTTGGCTTAAAACATCTTCAACTAATGCCATAGAAATTGCACTATTTTTATCTCGTCACCTTGATATCGATTCCTATCTCACATGGTATTTAACGCCTTGTGAATATCAGCAGAAAAACTATGGCAATATCTTTAATTGTTTGATTGAGCATGACAATGAAAATAACGCTTTAGCATTGCTATATTTTTTAAAAGATCAAGCCTATAAGGCCTTGTTAGAGCAATGGATTGAGCATAGACATAAAAATAATTTGCTCCCATTAACACATCGTGATGCATTATGTTATTTATTAAGGGTTCGCAAAATAGATTTAATCAAAAAATTATTGGCCTCAGGCGCTCTAAATGAAGATCATATTAAATCCGCTAACTTGAAATTAAATCGACAAGGTGAATTATATCCCTATCTATTATCAGCTATTAACAGAGGAATGATAATGCTTTTTAGAATTGGCGTGTCAATCCTTGAAGATGTAAAGGCGAAACAATTACTGCAACATATCGTTAAAAAACCCCTAAAGGACGGTGAATTACAGCATAACTTATTGACTTATGCCTTTTTAGAATTTAATAGCTTAACCCCTGCACAATTGATAGAAATGATCAATATCACAAAAAGAATTGTAGGCGCGCAAATTACTGAACTGATTTCGTTACCCTATAATGCTACAGAAAATATTTTCAACAAATTGATTAAAATTAATCACAATGAACTCAATATGTTAATTATTGGTTTTTTTCAAAAGGTTGTAGAGTTAAATTCGCTATCCGAAAATATTGTGAAAATTGTCCCTGATTGTCCCGCTAAAAGTGAACTACTGAATATTATACAAGCTCAAATTAAAAAGATAACACCCTCTTTACCGGTTTTATCAACCGTGAGTGCGCCGGCTCTCAAAATATCTTCCATACAAAATGTAGCATCAGATAAAGATATTGTAAATCGGTTACCATCTACTCGAATTGAAATATCTCAATTAGCAGAGAAATTACATAAAGCGATCGATGAATTGCTACGCCAAAATTATAATCTAAAAACCTTTTCGCAAAGTCTACCCAATGATTTATTAGCTCGACTGAATAAATATAATAAATTATTAAATCATTATGAAACAAATGATTGCGCTATTTGTCTTATCACATATGTTATATTACATAATGCACAAGACCCGTTATTAATCAAATCATTTTTAGATCAAATTTCACAAGGTAAATTAGTGTTAGGTGATGATCTCCGTCGATATATGTTACAACAAAGAAATGGTCAAAAAGAAGAACTCAATCAACAAATGCTTTTAATATTTGAATATGTCAACAGCAATGCGCAAGAAATTCCGCGATTAGATACACTGCAAAATGGGGATAATGTGTCAAGATTAACAACTTCGAAACCCTGATACACAAAAGCACAAACATCTTTTGTCAGATTATTTATTTACTATTTGTGGATTTCACTATAATTATTATCAGGCATAGATGTTTTCCTAAATAATTTATTTATCTTAATAAATTAACTTCAATACCAATTTCAAGTTTTGACCACACTTTATCTGCCGTTAATACGGGTAAAGAATGAATCTTTGCCAAAGCTAAACAGGCGCGATCTCCTAGGGACAAACCATACTGCTTCGTATTCTTTCTTAAAATACCTGTAACAATAGATTGATCATGATCAAATGGAACAACTTCGTTTATTAATCCATAAGTTATTGTTTCCGCTTCTTTATTAGTCATACCGATATCAACCAATACTGCAATTACTTCTGCCAAATTGACTGTTGAGATCATTGCTTGCGAAATTACCTTTTCAACCACTTTATAGCCCGTTTCTTGGTTAATTAATGCAAGAACAGCTGAAGCGTCAAGTACTATTTTATTCATTCTTATTGTCCTTTTTTCGCATTTCTTTTAATTTTTCTATAAGTGATTTGCCCTTTGAATATTTACGGACCGTCTCTTGTGCTTTTTTTATTGATTGCCTCAAACTATAAAGATGTAATTCCTCGTCATTAATATGAATGATAAGTTCTTCACCGGGTTGTAAATGCAAAATTCGTCGACAATCAGCAGGAATTACAATCCTGCCATCTTCACCTAATTTTGTCCTATATTCTTGCATATGACACCTTTAAAAGTTTTTGACATATTTTAAATTTATCCCATCTTTATTCAGCTGTCAAAATAACTGTCTACCCCAATTTAAGTTTAATAGCCCATTTATGATATACTTTTACTTCTTTAAATATTCTACCTGGGAAATCAAAATATATTATGAAACATTTAAATATTGTGCATTGCTTGAAAATGATAGTATTTCTCTTCATCTCCTGCATAAGTGTTTGTGTATATGCTCAAAATACTGCAACAACACAACTCACGAGCCTATTAAATAATTTCCATAGCATGTCTTCACAGTTCAATCAATCCATCACCGATCCCAATGGCAATGTTTTACAACAAAGCAGTGGTATCATGGCGTTACAACGGCCAGGGAAATTCAGATGGGAAACACAGCATCCTAATCCACAATTGGCTTTAGCTGATGGCAAAAATATATGGGTTTACGATTCGCAATTACAACAAGCAACACGTCAACCACAAATTGCTGCAAATAATTCACCGGGTGCTTTATTGAGTGGCAATGTTACGAAATTGTCACATGAATTTACTGTGAGTTCATTAACGCCGATAGCAAATACCGATCAAGGATTTAATTTAGTGCCGATTGATAAAAATGCCTTATTTCAATCAGTGCAACTCTATTTTAATCACGGTTTATTACAAACAATGCGTTTAAAAGATAATCTTGATCAAACAACATTAATTCAATTTCACTTAGTTAAAAATAATATTGCAATTAATACTGCGTTATTTCAATTTTCACCGCCAAAAGGTGTTGATGTTGTAACTGGCACATAACTACGATTTTATTCCTTCTCCCGCTTGCGGGAGAAAGTGTCACGAAGTGACGGATGAGGGTGTGTTAAATTAAGTCACAAATACCTTTTACCCCCCCTCATCCGCCTTCGGCACCTTCTCCCCTTCGGGGAGAAGGAAAAAAGAGAGAGATATCTATGACCTCCTTCGAACCCCTAGCTGCCCGTTTAAGACCAAGAAATCTCGACGAATTCTTTGGCCAACAACATATCCTCGCCAAAGGCAAACCCTTGCGCACTGCGATTGAACATGGTCATTTACACTCTATGGTTTTATGGGGACCGCCTGGCACAGGTAAAACTACGCTAGCAAAATTAATGGCTGAACGATCCGATGCCCGGTTCGAAACAATTTCAGCAGTCATGGCAGGTGTAAAAGACATTCGCGCTGCAGTCGATCGCGCACAAGAAGCCATCATGGATCAACAACAAGCCACCATTTTATTTGTCGACGAAGTACATCGATTTAACAAAGCACAACAAGATGCATTTTTACCCTACGTTGAAAATGGCACTATCACTTTTATTGGTGCTACAACTGAAAATCCCTCATTTGAATTAATCAGTGCATTATTATCCCGCGCACGTGTTTACGTTTTAAAAAGTTTACAAATCGAAGATATATTACAAATAATTGATCACGCATTAACAGATAAAGATCGTGGCTTAGGTAATTTATCCTTAGAAATACCCGAAGAACTTAAAATCAAATTAGCGAAAGTTGCTGATGGGGATGCAAGACGCGCCTTAAATATCTTAGAAATATTAGCTGATTTAGCTGAACCTCATGTCGATAAATTGGTTATCACTGAAAAACAATTTGAAGAAGTTTTAATTGCCGGCGTGCGCCGCTTTGATAAAGGCGGTGAAAATTTTTATGATCAAATATCTGCATTACATAAATCAGTCAGAGGATCTTCACCAGATGCTGCATTATATTGGTTAGCACGCATGTTAGATGGCGGTTGCGATCCTCTATATTTAGCAAGACGTATTGCACGTATGGCTACTGAAGAAATCGGCAATGCGGATCCGCGCGCATTAGAATTAACATTAAATGCTTGGGATGTACAAGAACGATTAGGCAGTCCTGAAGGAGAATTAGCCTTAGCGCAAGCCGTTGTTTATCTCGCCTGTACTGCAAAAAGTAATGCTGTTTATACCGCATTCGACCTTGCAAAAGCGGACGTTATTAATTATGGATCATTAGAAGTTCCACTACATATCAGAAATGCCCCAACCAAATTAATGAAACAATTAAATTATGGAAAAAATTATCGTTACGCGCATGACGAGCCCGAAGGATATGCAGCAGGTGAAAAATATTTCCCCGAAGAAATGGGAGAAAAACAATATTATTTCCCTGTTGATCGTGGCTTAGAAATTAAAATCGCAGAAAAATTGAAACATCTTCGAGAACTTGATAAAAAATAAAAACTTTCTGCACACGGCAAAAATTTTAATTTCACTAATTTCCTTCTCCCGCCCGCGGGAGAGGGTGTCACGAAGTAACGGATGAGGGTGGTTTAAAAGATTTTGCGGTATTATTTTAAATCACCCTCATCTATCGAAGGCACCTTCTCCCACAAGTGGGAGAAGAAAAAAATAATGCCATAATGAGAGTTAAGTTTATGTTAATTTTCATCCAGTACAATAAACAACCTATAGATGATTAAAATGAGAATTAACTACTATGTTTTATACAATTTACCTAGATCTTGAACAAGAATTTAATAACCCTAAAAATGCTGCTTTATTATCAAAATTAGCAACTTCAGTTAACACTGTAAAAACAGATTATATTGATTCCATTCAATTCAATTTCGAATTCAAATCTGTAGTAATCCGTGGCCAAATAAACGATAACATAACACTTTCTGAATTACTAACCAGTTTAAATCTAAATCCAAGTTTTCTTAATTTTACATCGTTTGACCTCCAAAAACGCGACAAATTACTAAAACAAACTGTTTTAGAGTATTTTTCTCAATCAGAAAAATTAATGACTAAGCCTTTTCCCGATACGCCATCACATTTTGAGAAAATCTATGGCTTAATTGATCACGTTCGTCTTAATAAGGAAATTAATGCATCTACATCATCACTGTTAGTATTATTAGTCGGTTGCCATTCAGATAAACCAGCAACAAATTTTCAGGAAAATCCACCTTTCTTAGAACAATATCAACGTCTAGGCATCACAGTAGATGTTTTCAGGATAGATCCACTCTATTCGCCAATTCATTTTGGTAATGAAAACACGGCAACAATATCTCAGTTAAATAAATATGCCTGTATTGTGGATCCCGTTTTGACAAACTCTCGGTTATTATCAACAACTCTTGCACAAAAAATGCGTGCGGGTACAAAAATTATTGTTTGTGATAATGTCAGTGCAAATACATCAGATTTCACACACCAATTATATTTAAATAATAAAAATCAACTTCATCACAACTTAGAAATAATTTCATTTTATATCGCGGTAGAAAATCAATGTTTTATGACTAATTTACCACCAGTGATACAATTTTCTCATTCATTACTCGAGAATAGAAATAATATTTTGAATATGTTCCAAACTATTACAAACCGTAAAAATCCCGTTGATCGAGTTAAACAACAATTACACTCACAATATCAGTGTGGATTATTTGATGTACCACAAGCAATTACCCCTAGAGATTTATTTAAATTATTACCACTTCGCATAAATTCATCACTCGCACAACAAGATGCTATTAGCGCTAATGGCGCCGATAAATTTGGTTTATTTGCTCAGTCATTATCTACAGATATCCCTTCTATTCAGTCAACTCAACCAACTCGAGTAATCAATGAAAATTCAGGTTTATTATCTGATAATAGAAAATGTAATATTTGTACAATTGTATAAATCAGATATAGAACTGCTATCAGCAATACAAGATAAATATCATCAAATTGATTAAGTCATACGTTAAATGAATTATTCACTAAATTCTTATTTAATTTCGCTCGATAAAAACAAGGAAAATTTATTTACTAGAAATAAAAATGGCGATCATTTAAATCGCCATTGAAGGATTCCTTTTGCGAACAATCTTTACTCAATTAATATAGTTCGCAAAACAGTTTCAAATGAATCAATCGACTAATATTGAAATTTATTAAATATTTGTTAAATCAGTTAATACCCGATACAAGCTCAAAGCAGTAACATTTTTAGCTAGCTGATAACTTTCTATTCCTGCGTGAACAATATAAAGATGTGTTAACTGTAAATCTTGACTAGCGATATGCATCGAACGTGTCAGTTGGGGAGCCACTGTTCGTTTAAATTTAAAACCGATACGCTTAGCACCACGATTAATGAATAAATCCAATTCAGCGCCGCTATGAGTACGCCAATAAAACGCTTCTTCAGATAACACATTAAGATGATCAAGAACGCTATTGAGCGCAAAGCTTTCCCAAGATGCACCTACTTTTGGATGATTTTCTAATTCTTCGGATGTATTGAGGTTTAATAAAGTATGTAATATTCCAGTATCATTTAAATATACTTTCGGTGATTTTACCTGACGCTTGGAAATATTTTCCCACCAAGGTGGTAACTGTTTAATAACAAAAGTGGATGTCAAAATATCTAAGTAATTTCTTACTGATTTATCACTCATCCCAAACGCTCTTGCAAATTCAGAAGAATTCCACAGTTGACCGTGGTAATGAGCTATCATCATCCAAAAACGTCGCATTGTTGCCGCTGGAATATTAATCCCTAATTGCGGTAAATCGCGTTCTAAAAAAGTGCGGATAAAATCTTGTCGCCATAACACACTTGCTTGGTTGGATGGAGCAAGAAATGCTCGAGGAAATGATCCGCGTAACCATAGCTTATCAATATTATCGACGCCAACTTCTGCTATCGAAAATCCTTTGATTTCTATATATGCAATTCGGCCAGCTAATGACTCTGAGGTTTGTTTGAGTAACACAGGAGACGCACTACCCAATACTAAAAATTTACATTTTGATATTGGTCTATCAGCCAAAACGCGTAATATTTTAAACAAATCAGGTTGATGTTGAATTTCATCTACGACAACTAATCCTTCCAGATTTTGTAAAGCCAGCATGGGATCAGTTATACGCGCAAGATGTGCTGGGTTTTCCAGGTCAAAAAATGTGGTCGGTGAAGTTTGCGTAGCTAACTCTCTTGATAAGGTTGTCTTTCCAACCTGACGTGGTCCTATCAGCGCTACTACTGGATTGAGCGCGAGAGATGATTTGATTTCATTTAAATAGGCAAGTCGATTAATCATTCGCTTAATATACATTGAAAATTCGGAATATACAATCGAATTTTCAAGATATAACCAGGTAAGCTGTGTTTGTAATAAAATTCACCCTGGGTTTACGAAAGCTGCCAAACAGAGAAAGCTTACGTTGAATTACTCAAGGATTATAAGACACAAATCGCGATCCTCAGAACGGCTTGTTACATAGAATTATTTACAGACGCATAAAATGTTTACTTCTTTTTTTCTTTAATTCGTTCAATTTTTTTACTTGCTCAACAAAGGGTTCTAAATCTTCAGTTAAAGGAATACTCATTCCTTTTTCCTTGTGGGCGTATAGCGTTTTTACAGCCAGATATTGCATACTTTTTGCATGTATTTATTCAGTTTGCAATAAATTGACTATGTCTTTGAGATCAGCTCTATTTTCGTAATCTGAACATTGTTCGGTTGCTTTAATTAATGCATCAAATTGAATAAAATCACGATGCCTATTCTAGCATTCAGCATAAGAGTTTAGTAAAGTTATCAGTTACCTTTTAAAATGATTTATTGAGGACTCTTGCATGTTAGATACCAAATTATTACGCACCAATCCACAAGAAATTGCTAACCAATTAGCGCGTCGTGGCTTTGAATTAGATATTGAAAAATTATCTGCATTAGAAGAAAAGCGTAAACAGATTCAAACTCAAACCCAAGAGTTGCAAAATAAACGCAATAATTTGGCTAAACAAGTGGGCCAAGCTAAAGCAGCAGGACAAGATATTGCGCCCTTGTTAGCTGAAGCCGAGAAAATTCCTGCTCAATTACAAGAAAATGAAACACAATTAAATGCGCTATTAAATGAATTAAATACTATCTATTACAGTATGCCTAATATTCCACACCCCGATGTGCCCAATGGAAAAAGTGAGGACGATAATGTTGAAATTCGTCGTTGGGGTGAACCTAAACAATTTAATTTCACTGCGAAAGACCATACTGAATTAGGCACACCTAATAATCTGATTGATTTTACCACTTCAGCGAAATTGACCGGTGCTCGCTTTGTTGTTATGCGAGGTGGCATCGCGCGATTACACCGTGCATTAATTCAATTTATGATGGATGTGCATACTAAAGAACATGGTTATCAAGAAGTATATGTGCCCTATTTGGTCAATGAAGACAGTTTATATGGCACAGGTCAACTACCCAAATTTAAAGAAGATTTATTCGCAATTAGCGGTGAAAATAAATATTATTTAATTTCTACTGCAGAAATTCCTGTCACTAATTTAGCACGCAATGAAATTATTGAGGGTGGTCAATTACCCCTTAAATATGTTTGCCATACACCTTGTTTTCGTAGTGAAGCCGGATCTTATGGTAAAGATACCAAAGGAATGATTCGCCAACATCAATTTGAAAAAGTCGAATTAGTGCAATTAGTGCGTCCCGAATTATCTTATCAAGCCCATGAAGAATTAACCCATCATGCAGAAATGATATTACAGAAATTGGGTCTGCCCTACCGCGTCGTTGTATTATGTACAGCAGATATTGGATTTTGTGCAGCAAAAACCTACGATTTAGAAGTATGGTTGCCAGGCCAACAAAAATATCGTGAAATTTCTTCTTGTAGTAATTATGAAGCATTTCAAGCACGGCGCATGCAAGCACGGTGGCGTAATCCTGAAACTAATAAAGTAGAATTATTGCATACATTAAATGGATCAGGTCTTGCAGTCGGACGCACTTTAATTGCGCTGATGGAAAATTATCAAGATGCTCAAGGACGCATACATATTCCAGAGATTTTGTGGAACTACACAGGCGGCTTAAAGATCATCGAATAAGCCATGATTTTTATCGTCTACCTCCACTAGAAACAACGGGCGAAGGAACAGAAACTGCTGCAGGCACTTGTTGTTCACTATGCATTTCTAATAATGATTGTGTCATTTCTTCAAAAAAGTCTTTGAAATCAACTTCCAATTGATTTATTTGGGCAAATACTTTAGCAACAGCATTCGCAACATCATTACATTCCAATGTATTTAATAAGTTCGTCGTAACGACTTGATCAATAATATATTCAATGATATCCACATTAAGGACCTTATCTGAAGTCAATGCCTTAATAGCATGATGAAATAAAAGTTCATTGGGTGCTGAAATTATTTTCATTAATAGAGAAACGACTTGCGGTGTACAATGATTAAATTCAGCTAATGCTATTGCAGCGTAATATTGATTAACTTCATCGGCTTTACTCAGCAAATCATGACATGCTTGAATACATAACGGATCTGCAATTTTTAAGCTTCGGTATATTTGAATTGCATTCACATAATACGAGTCACTTACGTTTGTCTGTAACGTATTTTTTGATAAATCGCTAATTTTTTCAATAGTTATCCCAGATTGCTTTAAACCATCAATTGCTGTACCAATAATTTCAATATGGTGAGTTTGCATAGATAATCTTTGAAGAAAAACTATTTTATTTTGAGAAGTAGGTAATTTATTTACAGCGGATATAAAATCTAAAACTGTATCACCCATTCTATAATCAGACATTAATGAATCTAAAATTTTGAAGAATTTATTATTTAATTCTTTGCTTTTTACTTGCAATTCACCAAATCTGTTTACTGAGTCAAGTTTTTCATTTAAAGAATTATTCCCTCTTATTATATCAATATAGCCAGCAGCAAGTAACTTTTTCTTAGACTCAATACTCCGCCACTCATCATCGCTCAACTCATCATTGAAACACATAAGAATCTTAATGATTGTAAAAAGTAAATTCATATTATTATGATATAATAAATTCAAAAGCTGTTTTATAATTATCGCAGAATGATGTTTATATTTTTCTAAAATAGAGAGCGCATTACAATATTCATTTATGTCTCGATTTTCACACTGTTTAAATATGAAATTGATAGTATCAGATGAGTTTTCAAATTGATTTAATAATGTTAGGAGATGCTGTTCGCATTTATCTCCTCGCTGCAAAATTTGTCGGTGAATATTTGAAATGACAATTTCTTTGTGATCTTTTAAATGAGACACTATCAATTGGGACACATCTTCTGAAAGAGCCATAAACTGAGATAATTTATTAAATATTTTAAACTGTACATTATGGAAATTAGCATTAAATAAAACAGCTAATAATTTTTTAACAATAATTACCGCATTCTTTATTTGTACCTCAAAGGAATTAATAAAAAGTTCTTTTATATTATCATCCTCTATTATAAGCATATTCAGTATATATGATTTTTCAAATGGTGTATTATTCATTGCCTCATAAATGGGCATTAATTTAATCAATGCTTTCGCGGCCTCAAAACGGACTTGAGGATTTTCATGCACTATAGTCGCTTTAAGTAACGTTATAACCTGTTCTGAAGGTGTAGCAACTTGTCCAGCAATAAATACAATTATCTCTGGCCGATATTCTTTTTTCACGTATCCTTTTATTAAAATATTTAATAGCGCTGCTTGAGTTTCATTCATATCAGCTTCGGAGACTAATCGGCCTCCAGCTATTTGCATTAAAGCCTTGGCGGCTTCTTTTGCTAATTGTAAATTATAAGCATTTAAAAATGAAAGCAATGCTTCACGAAATTTTTCATTACTTACTTTCATTTTACTTAATATTTGAATAGCAAATATACAATTATGACTGTTTTTACTTTTTATTATTAAAGCTAATAATTTCTCAACCAAGATAGAACGTTTTTGTAATAACGAAATATCACCATAATCTTTTGACATCTTATTATTACATATTACTGATATCTTGCCCTCACGAGTAACAAGAGGTACAGCACTCCTGACGATAATTTCTGACGAGCTTGTAAGGTATGGCGCAGCAGATGTTTTTTCAATAACTGACGGCAAACTTAATAAGGCTTTATTTTGTCGTTGAATAAAATTATCAGCTGTTTCAGTTTGTTTTAGATAATCTTTTGTTGTAATTTGTGATGATGATGTTTGATGTTGCGATCTAATTGGTAGTTTAAAATACTCCAATAATACTTTTTCATTATGTTTGTTATGTTCTGCAGCTAATTGACAAGGGTATTGACTTTTATTATTACATTCTTGTAATTGTTTAGGGGATTTATCAATAATTCTGCGTAATAAAACTTCGTTGGCAGTCATTGCAGCCGTATGTAATGCAGCATTTCCTTTACGATCTTTAATATCGACTGAAGCGCCCGCTTCTAACAATAAAGAAGTGCCACTATCAAATTGAGTTTGCAAAGCAATATGAAGTAACGTCTTACCTTTATATTTCTTTTTTTTATTCTGCAGATTTAAATCAATGCCATTTAAACAACATATTCCTAATGTATTTAAATCTTTTTTTTCAACTGCCAGCCAGGCTTGTTCTTGATAAAGTTCGCGACCCCACCGCATTTTTTGTTCTAGCAAAACAATATCACTAGCAACTGAACGTAACGAACTTACAAAACTTAACAAATTATAGGGCTCTATTTTAGATGTCAGAAGCTTAATAATATCATCATTTCCTTTGTGCAATGCTGTATGAATAATAGCAATATGTTTCTCATCATAAGTTAAAGGATCTACACCTTCTGATAATAAATATTCCACCATGTCTTCACGATTATTTTCTAGCGCTGTCTTTAATAAGCTAATTAATAATTTATCTCGCTTTTCCTTATCCCATTTTATCTTGATTAATAAAAATTTTAATATCTGCAGCGAACTTAACCTTACTGCGGCATGAAAAGCAGTTTCCTGTTGGTCATTTAAAGAAAGCGGATCGGCATCTTCGTCTAAAATAAATTGAACTAACGCATCAGCTTTCTCTTTAATTGCTTCATGTAAAATAATATTTTTAAAATCCTTGATCTGTTCTGCCGTGAAATTAAAGTGGTTAAACAGTATCTTTATTACTTCCACTGAGAAATTCATTATCTTGACTGCTGCTTTAAAAATTTGTAATTGTTCATCGACATTATTAGTAACATCACTCAATTCCAAACATAATTTTAATTCATTAGTTTTTTTTGATGCTATGGCCCAATAAACTTGCTTCAAATAAAAACCTGATTGCCAGCCAAATAGAGCGGCCAATAATTTTATATTGTTAATATCGCGCCGACTAACAAGGATTCTAAACAATGCTTCGCCTTCAGATTTAAAATGGTTAGAAACAAGAGTCTTAAATTTATTAAATGATTTAATGATAATTGTTAATTGTGAAGATTCTACTTGCGCAGCAATTAATTCCAAAAAGGTGATTGCGTTATGTTTGTTATTAATCTTTTCAAGCAATAACCGCGGATGCTGATTAATTGCAGCACATATCTCTGAGATATTATTATTATTCAAATGTGTTTCAAAATTGGCAATTAATGCTTTAGGAAGATAGACCTCAGCCCATAGCTCAGGTTGATAATCTAATAATTTTGCAATTGTTTTTCTTAAATGATTATTAGGATACGTTTTTTTATCCACTGGTGTACGCTTCTCTGGGTTGCGTAATGCCAATTGCTTTTGCTCACAATCTTTAGCGTAATTGTTAAAAGCTTCTTCTTCAATTGCATCACCATCACTCATCGTTACTGGTAAAAAAAATATTTCTAATGTAAGCATACAAATATTTTCTTCAGAAATTATTTTGATGAGTTTATTGTATTTGGCTTGTAAATCGAGCTGGGGTTGAATTGATTCTGGTGTATCCATAGGTGATTCTCTATTTGTAGTTTAAACGAGTGAAGGAATGCATTGTAATTAATTTTAAAAAAGTGTGACATTATAATGTATTTTCTTTTTAACGTCAATAAGCTTGTTAATTCTACATAGGGATAAATTGTTCATTTTGAAGCACATCAAGCTTGCTCTATGCAATAAAAAACAAATCGTGAGATATTTTATTGAAAAGTTTATTTAATTGCTTCTTTGAAATAATTAGTAATTAATTATAATCACATTGTTTTAGTTGGTGGATTACGGCCTTCGGCCTAATCCACCCTACATTATTCCACTGCATTTATTTCACACCATTTTACGTAATAACATAAGGATAAAAATAATATGCGTAAATCTCTTTTTTATATCGTTTCATATTCGTTATTAATTATTATATCGCCGACTGTTTTTGCTGGTTGGCCAATGTTTAATGTATTATCACCTCAACAAATAATGTCCGATCTAGTCGTAACAAATGATTGTCCAAGTGGTGAAGGATTTATTCCTGAAAATACTAAAGTTAAAATTTATAATTATTATATCCCTCATAACGAAACATGGTATTGGCTATATACCGGCAACACACAATGCCAAAAATTACCATCAGATTTACAATATATTGCATTTCATCAAACCGGCCATTATACAGGTGATTTAATTAATACCTGGTATGGAACAGAACATAATAAAATGTTTCGTTTTACTTTTATCATTCCTCAACCCTATTGGTATTGCGGATATTTAGCAGGAACAAATCCACCAAATACCATTGCATGTGCGCAGGATCAATAATATAGATTGTTTATTTGCTCGATATCATTGATACGTAATTTACCTGTCATTTTTATGGTCTAACCCTAGGAGGAAATGCTTGTGGTGCAGCAGATACACCTTCCACAAAATTAGATTGCGATAAACTGGATTGAGGATTTGCATACCTATCAATGGGTGCGAATAATCTGCATAATCCATCTGCAACTTCGTCCATATCCCAATTTACTTTGGATTGAGATTTCATTATTTTATCTATTAATTGCTCAACAATATCTGCGGTTAATATATCTATTGCCATTAAGGCTTTTATCGCGTTTTTCAATAGATTCTCATCTGGCAAAGATATAATTTCTAATAATGTTTTTTTCACATCGTCAGTGATGATATTAAATTCACATAATGCAATAGCAGCAAAATAGCGACATTCACCGGACTCTGACTTAAGTAACTTCTGCAATAGTTGAACCCCTGAATCGTTCATTTTATTCAAACATCTTAATACCTGGATTGAGTGTATATGTTCTCTATCTCCGCAACGGGTATGGACTAGGTTATGTGTACCCACTATGAACTGAATCATCGTTTCATCTTTTTGTCCACATTGTCTTAAATCATTTATTATAATCTTAATCATTTCTATTGAAGGGGAACATGTTATCATTTTATTTAAAAATAACATCTTCTGCTGATTATTTGGCATTTTTTTAATGCAATTTAGTATATGCAATGTTTTAGCCTCACGATTATCAGATACATCATGCATAAGAAATTCTAATAATAATTTATAAAATCCTTCAGACATCTGCAACTGATTCGATAAAATACACAAGTCGCACATGAAGTTAATTGCATTAAATTGTTCAGCTATAGTACATTCATTGCTCATAATTATTTTCATTAAATTTTCATTTAATTTCATCACCCCATGAGTAATGATATCTTTTTGATCTTTGCTGAATTCACTGATAATTGGCATCAATTTTTTTGTTGTAGCAAGCATAATGTGAGTGTCATTATGGCTAAATACGCCTATTAATGGTTTTAAAAATATATGGTCATAATTTGCCAATGCACTTATGGCGTTACAGACTTTATCCGACTCTTTCAATTCTTGAATTTTACGCAATAAGAATGCAGCCGTACTATCTGGCTTATCAAATAATTTTAGATATTTAACGATCACTGAATTACCTTGATCATCTTTTTGCAAAAGTAAATTACGCGCTGAATCTATCACTAATTCTTTATTTGTATTTAATTTTAAAAATATTAATTGTGCTATCTCTTTTGAGAGCGCCATGAAATTAAACAAGTTGGCAAGCGCCCTACACCGCTTATCGATGGAGGGATTGTTTATAAATTGAAATAATAATTTATCAACAATTATTTCAGCGTTATTTTCTTTCATATCAATTGAATTAAATAATAATTCTTTAACTTTATGATCATTATCAAATTCTAAAACAAATATCATTGAACTTGCAAAATGAGTCTCTAAAAAGTCTTTATACAGTTGCGGTTCCAAATGTTTTCCATATAAATTATATTTACAAATTGGAATTATCTTTTTCAATATCGCTTCTGCTTCTACACGAACTTTCTGATTTAAATGAAAAAATGCTATTAAAATGGTAGCTATGATAGGCTTTGATAGGATTTTGAATTGTCCTGCAATAAAAACGATAACCTCAGCATTATATATCGACTGCCTCCTGTCTATTTGTGCTAATATCATATCTAGCCTTGATTGTGTCTCATTCATTTCACCTTTATCATTATGTAAACGCCCGCCAATTAATTGCACTAAAGATATAGCAGCCTCTTTTGCCACAGCTATCTCTTTATTAGCTAATGCAAGAGATAACGACTTGTAGTAATTATCTGTACATACATTCATTTTACGCAGCAACTGAATTGCATAAATGCTATTCTTGCTATTATTTTTATTAATAACATCAAATAATTTATTAAAAATATCAGCTCGCTTTTGTAATAATGAAATAACAGTATTCTTTATTAATGGTTCCGATGTTACATGAGCTATTTCGACATTATTGTGAGTTACTGAATTCTGCGAATTATTGGAATTTGATTCAATCTGCGCTGATTTATTATTTCTCTGCAGTTGTAACAAAGTTTTACCATGGCTTTGAATAAAATGGCTATCCGTTTGCTGCTTACCTTGTTCACTCGCTTGAACAGGAAAAGGTGAACTAATAGGCTGAGTTATTTCGCTTGGATTAAAATACTGTTTTAAAATTTCTTCATTAATTTTGTTTTGCTCTGCTATCGCTATATCAATAGGATATTGGTTATTTTTATTTTTTTCTCTCACTTGGTCAGGTGATTTTGCAATAATTGTTCGTAATACATCTTCACTGGCTGCTTTAGCTGCGCAGTGTAATGCTGTGTTTCCTTGTCTGTTTTTAATATCGATTAATGCACCGGCATCTAACAATACTGTTGCACCACCATCATATCCTTTGATTAATGCGGCATGAAGCAAGGTGTTACCTTTATACATTTTCTTTTTTGCCGGCATATTTAAATCGATGCCACTTTCGCAGCATAATTTCAGTACATCTCTACCTCTGTTGTCAATGGCGTGCCATGCTTGTTTTTGATAAAATTCTTTATCCCAATCCAATAACCTCTCAAGCCTTTTAATATCAGCAGTCGTAATTCCTCCTGATTCAAGCAGTGCATTTAAAAATTGATATGGCTCTATTTTCTGACTCAATATTTTTATAATAGCCTCGTTACCAACACGCGCTGCGAGAGAAACTGCTGAAATGGGTCGCTCCATTAATATCAGCGGTTTCACTAATTTTAAAGGATCAGCACCATGCTCTAATAATAATTCCATCATCTCTATATTATTATTTTGTATGGCATAAATTAATAAATGAGATAATAATTCAGCGCAAAAATCGTCATTGATCTTTGCATCAGCTAATAGCATTTTTAATATTGCAGGTGAATTATATTTAATTGCAACATGAAAAGCGGTTTCATTGAGCTCATTTAATGCCAAAGCATCGGCACCTTCTAATAACACAAATTTTACTTGTGCTTCTGCTTTTTCTTGAATAAGCTCGTGTAAAATATTATTTTTAAGCTTATGTATACGTTCTTCTGTTAATTTAAACTGTTCTAATAAAATCTTAACTATTTGTGGTGATACATTATTCGATTTAAAAGCGTATTTTATTATTTTTATTTGTCCCCCTGTATCAAGAGTCATGTTACTTAATTGTCTCCACGCCACTAATTCCTCAAAATTTTGCGTTTCAGCGGCCTTGTATATTCGCTCTAAATAAAACGATGACTGCCAAGCAAATAATTCAGCCAATATTTTAATATTATTAAAATCTTTTTTATCGAATAAAATTTTGTATAAAGCTACGCCATCCGATTTAAAATAATTTACGATAAGGATTTTAAATGGCACTGCTGTTTGGATAATTTTTGTGAGTGCTTCTGACGGTGCTTTTATACAAATTAATTCCAAATAGGTTATTGCATTGTGTTTATCACTCATCTTCTCAATCAATAAGCGCGGGTGCTTGATAATTTCTTTATTTAAAGATTCAAAATGAGACCCATCGATTAGCTTTGCAAAATTGATTTTAAGAGACTGCGGAACATAAACATCAACCCAAAGTGCTGGTTGTGATTGTAATAGATGTGCAATAGTCTTTTTTAAATGATTATTAGGATAGACAATTTTAGCTATTGGAATGCGCTTACCAGGATGTAGCAATTGTATTTCATTTTTTTCTTTTTTCTGTTGTTGTTCTTTTTTTTCCTGCTCCTTCTTTTTTTCAACATCAATGACAAGAGCATCAAAGGCTTCTTTTTCAATTGAGTCGCCGTCATCCATAACATAGGGATCAAAGAATATTTCAGCTGTTATCAAATCAATATATTCTTCTGAAATTTTTTTGAGAAGCGCTTGATACTTATCTTCTACACTGGGAATTGGAGCATGGGAATCAGGGCTTTGCATAAGAGGTCTTCTATTTTTAGTTTAAACGAGTACAGGAGTTTATAGTAATGAGGTTTTAAAAAAAATGGCCGGTATGATACCTAATTTATTGTATAGTTGCAAGAAAAAAGAAATAATCAAAATAAAATATAAGCTAAAAAGATTATTTATTTCGTATTTATCCATAAGTTTTTAATTATGAACGATAATAATTGATTGTCATTCTCATATACTCAATAAAGATAATTATTTATTGTCATTCCCGCACGCTCAATAATGAGCAAACATAATGCGCTAACAAGCGGGAATCTATTGCAAAAATTTTAACTTGAAATGAAAATTCTAAATAATACTTCGATCATAATTTCAACCAAACAATAACTATGACTAATTATTCTTTAATAATACCGTAATTAATCCTTCACAAGGTACATCATCTTGTATACGTAAAATAACAGGTTGTTGCGTCATGACAGAATAATTATTTTGTGTAGCTAATTGAAGAATATAGCGTTGCTGATGTTTATAACGCCCTGTATTTTGCAAGACATAATCTCGTCCATCGTCTGCGAGCAATTCAGTAGAAAATACTAAATATCCATTATTATTTAATACCGATCGACAAGCTGAAAATAATGCTTGCAAATCACCAAAATAAACAAATGTATCCGCTGATAGAATTAAATCAAATTGTTCTGTTAATTGTTGCAATACAACGGTGATGTCTCCTTCAATTAATTCATCATAAACATTTTTTTCACGCGCTATATTGAGCATTTTCTCAGATAAATCAATACCAACAAGACGTTTAGCTACATCACGAAATTCAGCACCTGTTAAACCTGTTCCGCAGCCTAAATCTAAGAGGGAAATATTTAACAATGTTAGATTGAGCACATTTTTCAAAATATTTTTCATTTGTTGAGGTACATTATATTGTAAGGTTTTGGTGATATGTAAATCATAATGGCTTGCGTATTGGTCAAATAATTGTTTGATATACGCCTCAGGTGCTTGTTGCGGTTGTTGTGATCCGGATAATGCACAGACAAGATATTTGATACTTTCATTGTCAGGCTGTAATACCAACACTTTTTGATAATATTCTAATGCCGTATTGAGCTCGCCTTTTTTTAAATAAGCTGCGCCCAAATTAATCAATGCGGCAATATGATTGGGCTCACGTTGAATAATCCATAAATTTTCTTTAATAGCATCATCTAGCTTATCCAACTCATACAATACAACTCCTAAATTATAATGCGCATCGATATCTTCAGGTTGTAATGCTACGATTTGTTGATAATGTGCTAAGGCTTCTGAAAATCGATAATATTTCATCAAAATCGTTGCCATATTAAAGTGGGCTTCGGTATGGTTTGGCTCGAGATTGATGATACGATAAAAATATTGTAACGCATCGGTATCTTTATTTTGTTGAAACAAAATTGCCCCTACATTATTTAATGCTTCTAAATGTTCCGGTTGAAATTTTAACACCTCATAATAATGCCGTAGCGCATCTGTTAATTCCTGACGCTGTAAATAGAGATTGGCTAATTGATACTGCGCAGACAAATGTCCAGGATATAATTCAATAACGTTGCGAAATTCTTTAAATGCTGCATCATATTGTTGTTGCACTAAAAATAATAATCCTAAACTAAAGTGCGCATCGACATATTCTGGATTAATTTGTACGGCCTTAGCAAAACTCTGCAATGCTTGCTCACGGCGGTGTGTTTTATAATATAAAATACCTAAATTATGATAAGCCTCAGCATAATCTGGTTTTAATTGTAATGCCTGTTGATAACATTGTTCCGCCCCAGACATCTTATTTTTTTTCATTAGTACATTGGCTAAATGGCAATGAAATTCAGCAATGTTTGGATGCGCTTTCACACCGCGCTCAAGATACGTCAGCGCATTATCAATATCATTAAATTCTATCGCTATATTAGCTAAAGCCATGAGCGCATCAGGATGATAGGGATCAATACTAATGATTTGCTCATATAAAGAATTGGCATGTTCTAAATCTTTTTGATGATAGGCTTCAATAGCTTTTGCTAATAAATCTGCGACAAAACGGGGTTCATTGGCAGCGGATGGGTTATCTGGTGTTGAATTATTTGGCATAATGTGTAGATGTTCCTAAAAATCATATAAATATTGATTTAATATTGTAGCCCGGATAAAGGAGCGCAGCGACGTGTCCAGGTTGTTTATACATAATCCCGGACACGTCGCTGCGCTCTGATGGAAGGGCTACATTTATACAAAAATATTAAAATAAAGCGTTTATTATGAAAACATTTGCGCAACCACAAACACTAACAAAACCCTCAGAATTTTCAATATATCTTTTATTTTTATTATTAATTATAGCGTGGGGTTTAGGTTGGCCTGTCATAAAAACCAGTATACGTTATTGTCCGCCCTGTTGGTTTGTTACATTTCGATTTATCGTTGCATTTATCGCAGTCACCACTTATTTATTTTTCAAACGAGAACTCTATTTACCCAAACGAAAGGATATTCCTTTATTATTAAGTGTAGGATTATTACAAATTTCTATCTATATTTTACTGGTTAATGTGGGACTAAAATATGTTCAACCTGGACAATCTGCTATTTTATCTTACTGTACGCCACTTATCGTTACACCTATTGCTTGTATTTGGTTCGGCGAACAATTATCAGCCTTAAAATTAATGGGCTTATTGTTTGGTTTAAGTGGGATTATATTATTATTTAGTCCCTGGGCAATAAATTGGCATGATCATAATACTTTATTAGGGAACAGTTTGTTACTTCTTGCTGCGGTATCCTGTAGTTTAGCGATGATACATATGCGTTTTGCAACATGGCATAGCCCAGCATTGCAATTATTACCTTGGCAATTATTAATCGCTGCTGTTCCTACCTTGCTATTTTCAATGATCATTGATCCTCACCCTACTATTATTGTTAATTATTCATTTATCGGTTGTTTAGCTTATTTAGCATTAATTGCCACTGCATTTGGTTATTGGGCTAGCATGCAAATCACAAAATCATTGCCCGTTTCTACTACATCAATTTGTTTATTAGCAGTTCCTATTACCAGTTTACTTTCTTCAATAATTTTTTTAGACGAACAACTTTCTTTATCCGTCTTGGTAGCGTTTGTTTTAATGTTGGTGGGATTATTTTGTGTAGTATTTGCTGGGTCTTATAAAAAATAAATTCCTCTCTCCGGTCATAGGAGAGAGGTCTATGATTTGATATAGAGTGTATTTCATTGGCCAATTATGAATTGAGCTGTATTCCCGAAATAACCTGATTTACACCATCCACTGAATTAGCGACCTTTACGGCTTCTCTCACTTGGGATTTTTTATCAGCAGTTCCACCTAAATAAACTATCCCATTTTTAGTTTCAACAGTTATAGACATCGGCACATTGGGTCTATCAGAGACCAAATGATTTCTAATATATAATCCTTTTATTTTGGCAGTAATATAGCTGTCTTTGAGTGTCTGTCCAGCTGTGCTGTCATTACTGTTGGATACAGATAAATTATCCGTATTGACATCACTGACATATTTTGTTGATTCAGCAATTTGCACAATGGTTGCGGCTTCAGTATTAGTTTCAACAGCACCCGATAAATACACAACACCATTCTTTGTTACAACATTGACTTCTAATGGGTGTGTTAGCGGATTTGCAACCATCTCACTTTTAATTTTTGCAGTAATAACACTATCATTAGTAACATTGGCCATTACGGCTGAAATAATTAATAATGAACTCACAAACGAGATTAATAAGGTTCTCACTATAATATACATAAATTTTCTCCTTTATAAATTGCTCAATATATTTACTCAAACAATAAATCCATTGTCATTATTAAAACAGATTTACTATTCATTCCTTTTTAATAAACATTATTCATCTGGATCTTTTCGGATTTCATCACCCTCAACTGGATAAGGGTCATTTCTTGAGGGATTATTAGATGGAGAACCTCCATTTGAAGGATCTGCAGGACATTGTTGACCAGGATTAGATTTATCAGGATTATCTTGACCTGGCGTTACAGGTTTATCTTTAGGAAATTCATAACTCATAACATATCTCCTCAATAATAAATGTATTAAATTAAAATGTGATTTCGGGACTTTCCATACCGATAAAAATATTATTTAATTGTATGAAAATCATCTATGATTTTTAGATTAATGAAAGAAATGAGAAAATATCCAAATAATAAATAATATTCCCATCGGCACACCTAATAACCATGCGACAAAATATTTCATAATGCCTCCTTATCAGATATTTATAATTCAGCTCACGGGTTTAGATAAAATATATAGATAATAGCTTGAGAATAATTTGATCTTGATCAAGTTATTAATGTTTTTTATGAGATCATTTCCGAGGGGAAAGCTGGAAGTGATTATTTAGAAAAATTAATATTTGCTGACGCTAATTCTTGCATTAATTTAATTAATGCTTGCCCACGGTGACTTATTTTATTTTTAATTTCCACCGTTAATTCAGCCGCACTACAGTGAAATTCAGACAGATAAAAAACAGGATCATAACCAAATCCTTTTTTACCTACCGGTGAATTTAATATGCGCCCTTCCCATATGCCTTGCGCAATAATTGGAGACGGATCGGCAGGATATCGCATATAAACTAATGCACAATGAAAATGAGCTGTGCGTTTATCTTCAGGAATTTCTCTTAATTCGTGCAATAATTTTGCAATATGTTGTTCCTCTGTTGCATTTTCTCCCGCATATCGCGCTGAATAAATACCAGGAGCACCATGCAATGCATCTACGACTAATCCAGAATCATCTGCTAACGCAGCTAATCCCGTGTGCTCTGTTGCATATCGTGCTTTTATTAAGGCATTTTCAACAAACGTCAGCCCTGTTTCTGCAACACTAGGCAAGCCAAACGCAGATTGTGGAATAATTCGCCAAGAAAAATTATTTAATAATTCCTGAAATTCTTTGACTTTGCCCATGTTATTAGTGGCTAAAACAATATCAATCATTTCTAATAAATCCTCTTCTATGTAGCCTGGGTGCAGCCATATGAAAATCTCATTTTGTATATCAATGGCTGGTTATTCTAAAAGCCTCATTTAATTTGCTGGCGAAACCCGGGATAATTAATTCCTGGGTTTCACCAGCACGATGTAAGATAAATTTAAATAATTACGCCTATTCTTCGTTTTAAATTAATTGATCAAATGGTTACGCCCAGGCTACATATTCGAGTTAATCATAACCCAATTCGAACGAATCGGTATTCATATAATTTTTTTCAGCGGGACTCATATTTCGGTTCCATTGATCATCGCCCATATGTGTATGAGTATTATTTTGTGTATCAAAAGAATCTACTTTGATATTACTAAAATCATCCACATGAATGGTGAGTGATTTCATGGCAGAATTTTCATCGGTTTTATTGGATATGATTTTATAAATTTGCGGTAATAATTTCTCTTCGATAACCGTATTAATGTACCATGCGCCGGCACCATATTTTGCACATTCTTCTGTTAACAGATTAATGGTTGCATCATGATGCTGTAATTGGATCTGATAATTATCCAGTAAATTTTGTTCAATCAATTGAATTTTATGCGTTAATAATCTAGTCAATGCGAAACGATCCAGTGATCGAAATGCAACAACAGTGATATTAGCTAGAAAAGTATCTTCAAATTGTTGACTTAATTGGTTTTTAATTTTACTGCAAATTTCTTGATAATCAGACAATTGTTCGTCACATTTATCCGCATAATAATTCGCACTATTTCTAGCAGCAATTGGTGTACGCGCTAAAAACGTCGTTGTGCCATATGAAACTGATGGAGTGGCATTAGGCAAATCTTCACGGGGTATAGAAACAGATAATAAAAACAAAATATGGTCAAACGCAATAATAGATCCATCCTCTCTTTCAATTTGACCACGATGAAATAAATTACTTAACAAATGAATAATTGCAGGATGCGCTTTATCTATATTTTCGATAACTATCACGCCATATTCATTGATCATTCTTAGCCGAATTAAATGATTAATAAAATTCGTAGCATTAGCATCTTGCTGATACAACTTTCCTTCTAGCGTATTCATGAATTTGTCATCACCAAATAACTCTTTGGTCAGAATACGTGCAGTTAATGTTTTTCCTACACCTTTAGGCCCAGCCAATAAATAGGCACCCATCGTAGAATAATTATTTGTTAAATGCTGTTGTTTCATTTCAATATGATTAACCAAATAATTGAGCGCATCATTTTGTGCAAAAATAGATTGCGTTAATCGGTGTGCTAAATGATTATTTTCACCTTGTAATATTTGTTGCAATATCATGCGTGAAATGTCCGCCTTTTCAGCAATGACTTCTGCGATGGTATTTTTATTGACTTCAATATGCATCATCGGTGAATCACCCTGCAATTCTGCAAGCTCTTCCTGAGCTAATAATGTTGCCACTTTAATTTCTAACATTTCTGCTTCACTGCGTGTGGCATTCATGTTTTGCAATTGTTTTCTATTATGGTGAATTAAATCGACCATTTCTTTTTCACGATGCCACTTTTGTTTCAAGTTATTCAATTCAGTATTTTTCTCATCTAATTCTATTTGAATATTCCCTAATATTTTTTCACGGCCAGTAATACCATTGCGTAATTCGGCATAAATATTTTCCAAACGCTGTTCTAAACAGGCGATGTGTCCTTTAAGTTCTTCAATAATCAAAGGGGAAGCATGCTGACTATTTTTCGCAAGTGCTGCTGCCGCATCTAATACAGCAATTGCTTTACCCGGCAATTGGCATTGATTGATATAGCGTTGTGAAAGTGTCACTGCGGTGGTAATCGCTTCATCAGTGATTAAAATATTATAATTTTTTTGAATAAATTCTTTTTGACTATTAATCATCATCAGCACAGCGTCAGTTGTTGGTTGTGCAACGGGAACCACCTGCATTTGTTTAATTAATTCGTTACAGTTGCTAAATAACTGTGCGTAATGCGTGGTGGTTGTGGTGATAATAAATTGAATAGATGAATTCTGCATTTCAGCAATTAACATATTCAATAAATAATTGATATTACTATTAGCAAAATCGAATAATAAATGAATATCATCAATAACCAAAATCGTTTGATGTTTAGATGATTTAATGGGATTAAAAATATTTTGTAACTGCTCAATGATGTTATTGGATTGAATTAATGCATTATTTAATAATATCAGTCGGATATTTTTTAAATGCTCTGGAACATCACCTGCTGCAATTCTCGCGGACAAACCGTGAATAATACTGGTTTTACCAACACCATAGTCACCCGTCACAAAAATGTGTCTTTGATTAATTCTGCATAAAGCATTAATCATTTGATGTATTTCAGTATGGCGTGCCACCACAGGATGAGATATGTCAGTGCGGATTTTTTCTAATAAATCTATAATGGGTAGCGGCTGTGATGTATTTTTTTCAGTTTCATCGGCTTGATTATCATCGCTGCGATTATGCGTAGTTCTAATTAGCGTATTTTTACCCTCACTGGAGTGTCGTAAAATTTCACTATAATGACGTCTTAATTTTTCAAGCGAAATATTTTCTAAAACATCGGTATTTTGCAGAAAAGGTATTGATTGTGCTAATTCAACTAGCGCATCAATTAAAACAACGGATCGAATCATGGGTTCTTGATAAAAACGGGCATTAATTGCATTTGCTTGACTAAACCATTCGGTTAAATAGTGAGATAACGTAGGTTTACCTTGATTACCCACACGCAGTTTAGCAATCGCTTGCAGGGTAATTTGTCTCAGCAAGCTTTGATCAACCCGAAAATAACGCCACAACTGGTCACAATCTCCGCCCGTCGCTTCCAGTAATTTTATTAAAAAATGCTCAATAGTGACTTCATAATGAAAGCGGCTCGCTGCATAGGTATTTGCAGCTTCGAATACATGGGTACAATAAGAATTGAATTGATTGATCAAAATATTAGCTGCCGCTTTCTCCATAAAACTTTCTCCTTGTTATGACATCCTAATCACGCAAAGCCGAATCACGCATCATACAAAAGCTTTAGTGTTTTGACTATCACTTTGCTCGGTGCACGACAAAAATTAAATTAATGTATTTTTTCCTTCTCCCACTTGTGGGAGAAGGTGCCTTCGGTAGATGAGGGTGATCTAAAATAATAACGAAAAATCTTTTAAACCACCCTCATCCGTCACTTCGTGACACCTTCTCCCGACAGCGGGAGAAGGAAAAACAACGCAGAAATGATATTTGTCGCGTACGAAACACTTTTTGATCTGCATCAATTTTATTAATATTGCCTTAATATTCACACGCTACACTGTTTGACCCCATTTTAACGCTGAAAACCTCTATCGTACTCAGACGTTCTTTATTCATTGATGTCTCGAGAGAGGTATTTTTATGCAACATCCTGAAGCAATCAGTCAAGCAGTATCCGAAGAATTAAAACAAAAGTTGAAACAAGCATTACAAGTTTATTTATCAGCAAATAATCAAGAAAATGAGCAAAATTTAGATAAACTGGTTGCAACATTATTATTCATTCGTAACCCAGAAGTTCGTGTAAAAATTTTTAGAATTGATAGATAGACTTAAAACTGTTCCTGATAAAATTGTTGAAGATCGGCTTAAAACGACTTTATTAAAAAACCTCTCGCAATTTACAGCGGATTCAATCATTAAATTATGCGATAAATTGACAAAATTTGATGATAGCATGACAAAATTATTGCATAGTGACGATAATATTCTTGCTCAGCATGCTCTGCTATTAGCATTACAATTGCCCTTAGAATACGAGCAAATATTGAAGAAATTCATTGAATTAATGACTGGTCAAAAAAATAAAGCGATGCGGCAGGATATTGCTAATATTCTTTCAGGATTTTCACCTAGAGCACTTAAACTGATAATTGACCCCACTGCAACTATCACTGTCCCACGTTATCGCGCACCGCGTGAAACAATATCATTTTTTGAGTTTATTGCTGAAGCTAACCAAAAATCTCATCCAGAACGTCATGATGAACCATTATTGAGAAAGATGATTCCCGTTTTAACCAATAGCCATTTCTTAGATTTACTCGATAAAAAAATTCTTCTCTTTGCTGAATCAAATGCAGTTTGTAATAGATTAAAATTGTGCAATTTTTTATTTAATAACAAAATTGAAATAGATAGAAAATTAATGCAGGCTGTTTTAGACAACCCTAATGTAGATACGTATGATACTAGAGCCATTCAACTTGCTATAAGTGATGGTAAGAAATATACAACTGATTCTTGCTGTATTTTTCTTGAGCTCACATCATGTGGATATTTTCAGAATTATGGTAGACAAGCAGCTTTTACAAAGAAAATTATTGAAGCTATTGAGATTCCATTACTTCTTCAATTGAAAAATACTAATTTATGGCGTGACTTTGGCATATTCGTTAGAAAATGTGCTGTATCGAATACGATTAATAACACCTTTTTCACTGATTTAAAACAAACAGTAGCGTCTTTTATTAGAAAAGAAATGACAAAAAAGCAGTTTAAAGAATCATTAGAGAACCTACTCCCAACGCCTATTTTGCCAAGCATTCCTGCTCCAAGTCCTGCTCAGCAGAACGCAAGCCCTGTAACCCTTCCTTTCCTTCCTTTGGGCTATCACATTCCAGCTGCGGCGGGCATACCTGCATCTCAACAAGATTCTACTCAAGTTTCTGCTGCTCCTCTTCCATCCGCACCGCCTCCTCAAACATTTACAATTCCACTAGGCGTATTGATTCCTGAATCTCAACAAGCTTCTACTCAAGCTGCTGCTGTTGCTCCATCCCCAGCTGGTTTGATGCATAGTCCATCTGCACCAATGATGAAACCCGCTGCAGGACTTGGCTCTCCAGCTGTCGGTAGAAGAAGTTTATTGAAAGAGATCATTCTTTTAAAACCCAATCAGCATCCCGTTTTGACTTTAAACAGCATGCCGATAGCTGAAGAAAATTTAACTAAAATATACGAAGAATTACATGACCTATCACTCTTCGTATATCAAAGATTACGAAAAATACGTAATCTCCAACCAGCAGTAAACGCGGCTGGTGCAGTTCTGGCACAAGCAAATGCAGCCTGTGTAGCTGTAGCGCAACAACAGTCAAGCAGTGGAGCATCGGCGGGAACTCCGTTACCCCCCGTCGCCCCTGTCAGTCAGCCAACTAATGCGGAGCAATTACCCGCTGAACAACCCCCAAAAGGGAAAAAACGTCCCAATGAAGAAGTAGATGTGCGCCGCTCTCCGAGGAATCACCCCACCCCAGCTCGATTAGCACAATTAAATGGAATTTTTATTGCAAATTCAGCGAGCTCTTCAAATGCAGATCCACTAGCAGCTGTAGAGCAAAGATTAGAAAAAGATACGGATGATAATCCAACCCCTGTTAAAAAAGGGAAACAAGAACGAAGAGGGCCTGGGCAATATAACCAATAAAAATAATATCAAAGGGGTCAAGTACCGTTTATCAAGTTAACTCCCATTAACTTGATAAACGGTACTTGACCCCTTGTGTTATCGGTCCGTACCGCCCACTGTTAATGCATCTATTTTCACGGTAGGCTGCCCTACGCCAACGGGGACACTCTGCCCTTCTTTACCACAAGTACCAATGCCATCATCTAATTTCAAATCATTGCCTAACATAGATACTTGGGTTAATACATCAGGGCCATTACCTATTAATGTGGCGCCTTTTACTGGGCGAGTCACTTTACCGTTTTCAATTAAATAGGCTTCGCTCGCCGAAAATACAAATTTACCGGAGGTGATATCCACTTGTCCGCCACCAAAATTCACGGCATATAATCCTTTATCGACTGAAGCAATAATTTCTTTGGGATCATATTTTCCTGGCAACATATAAGTATTGGTCATCCGCGGCATGGGTAAATGAGAATAAGATTCGCGTCGGCCGTTCCCAGTAGATTGTGTCCCCATTAATCGCGCATTGTGTTTATCTTGCATATAGCCTTTTAAAATGCCGTTCTCGATTAACATGGTGCAATTAGTGGGTGTGCCTTCATCATCAATATTTAATGATCCGCGACGCCCGGCTAAAGTGCCATCATCCACAATAGTGCAACAATCTGCAGCCACACGTTGACCAATTTTGCCTGAAAATGCAGATGTGCCTTTGCGATTAAAATCCCCTTCTAAACCATGGCCAATTGCTTCATGCAATAACACACCTGGCCAACCAGGGCCTAATACCACTGGCATAGTACCAGCCGGTGCAGGAACTGCTTCTAGATTTAATAAAGCCACGCGCACCGCTTCACGCGCATAGTGTAAAGCGCGATCATTTTCTAAAAAGAATTGATAACCGGTACGACCGCCGCCGCCCGCTGTACCAGATTCACGACGACCACCTTGTTCCGCTAAGACCGAAACGCTTAAACGAACTAAGGGACGAATATCAGCTGCTAGTTTTCCTTCTGTGGTCATAATTAAAACGACTTCATAACTACCTGCCAAACTGGCTATGACTTGATGTATGCGGGGATCCATTTTTCTGGCTTCAATATCTATTGTGCGTAATAAATTAATTTTTGCTTGTTCATCAATCGTTGTCAGAGGATTAACTGCTGGATAAAGATTATGGCCAACAATATTGCCAGTGATATGTAATTGCCCAGATTGTCCATGATGCGCAATGCTACGCGCGGCAATTGCTGCATTATTTAATGCCGGTAAAATAATATCGTCTGAATAGGCAAATCCTGTTTTTTCACCACTCATGGCGCGTACGCCTACACCTTGATGAATGTGATAACTACCTTCTTTAACAAAGCCATCTTCTAATATCCAAGATTCTTGATAATCTGCTTGAAAATAAAGATCCGCATTATCGATAGTGCTACCTAAAATATTCCCTAATATTTTTTCTAATTGTTGTTCAGTTAAACCAGTAGGTGTTAATAAGGTGTTACGAGCAATTTCCAGTGGTTGGTTCATAGATTTTTTCCTGATTACAATTAAGTGATTATGTTAAGAGATTTTAGTTTACTACGATCTCGACGTTTTTTCCTTCTCCCGCTTGCGGGAGAAGGGAAAAAAACAAAAGAAAAAAAACAATAGAATTATTTAATTCTATTTGTATTAAAGTTTAATTCAACAATGCTAGGATTTTTCCAAGGTCCTGTTACACGATAATTACTGGTCGCCATTTTTTGCACTTCAGGACTTATTAAACGATTCGCAGCTAAAGCTACCACTCCAGCAACGGGACCACCCGCTAAGGTCGCGACAAGAGGAACGCTCAAACTAGAAGACATATGTGGCGTTACTTGTATATTTAAATTGTATAATTCATTATTTAAATCGATATTACCTGCTAATGCTATTTGTGCGATCGGACCATCAATTAAAGTATTTCTTGTCATCGCAACACCACTGATTAATGTAAAATCCCCACTGAAAGTATCGTATGGAAATCCTTTCGCAGTAATATCACTAAAATCTAATTTTAAAATTCGCGCGATGGTGCGTAAACTGATAACACTTAATAATTTACCGAAATCCATTTTTGCTGCAGATGTTGATCCAATATTAGAGAAAATACCTTGTTTTAAATTGAGAGTCATTTGACCTTGTAATGTTGCAAGATTAAAGCGATAAGGTGCGCCATCCCAATATAAATTAAATGTCACCAAGCCATTTTTACCAGATAATCCTGCAGGTATTCCCCAACTGGTCAGTGTTGATTCCACATTATTAGTCTGTAATTTTCCTTGTACATGCGTGGTATTGCCGCTTTTCGATTGTGATAAATACCATGTGCCATTGGATTGCGCATTATAACTGGGGCCTGATGCGTTAGCGTTATTAATTAATAAACCAATTTTAATAGGTTGTAATTGTAATTGCACTTGCTGCAAATTAATTGCGCCATAAGAAAATATATTACTCGTGATATTGATCGGAGGCACATCAGTTGGTTTTAATTGTGTCGTATTATTTTTTACAGGAGATGATTGTAATTTAATGGATGAAAATTGTCCTTGAATTCCTTGCGTCATATATTGATCCGGAATATTCAACTTACCATTAACATTTGCATTATTAATCGCTATTCCCCATGCTGCTGGCAAACGATTTGCAACAATATTGGTATTACCTAAAGATTGATTATACACATTTAATTGTGCCATTTGTGCTGTAATTTGCTGAATATTTTTACCACTGGCATCATACTTTAATGTCACCGCATTACTGCCATAATTGATAATCATTTGACGAACAGCTGCACTACCAAAATCAGTATCTAATTTAAAATTAACGGCTTGAGAGGCAGTTTTATTAAAGGGGTCTGTAAAATTAATCGCTACACCTTGTAATTGTGAGGTAATCGTTAAATGTTTCGCTCGTTTATTTGCAGACGGAATATCTAAAATGGCTTGATAATTGGTTGTTCCAGACATCTTATTTAATATTTTTGCAGGAATATAATAACTTAATTGATTGAGATTAATGACACCTTTAGCATTAATACGCGTTAACGAATTCATTGTATCTGTTTTCAGTGTTTTAATTGCTAAAGTAATTGGTCCATTAAATAATGAACCAACAATATTATCTGCTGAAAATCCTTGCTCAGTAAATTGAAATTGCCCTGCTAAATTGGGTAACTGTAAATGCCATGCAGGCAACAATAAATTACCCCGATTAAAGTTAACCAACCCTTGCACTTGTGTTGTTTTTTTACTATCTGCATCTAACGGTATCGATAAATTTAATTTCATTTGCATGGGCGCATGCAATTGGATCGCTTGTAATTGTGCACCCACTGTTTTCTTAAGAGGACTTTGCATCACAAATTGTTGTGCATCCGCTAAATCAGCATTCACATTACCTTGAATGGCTAATGTGGCATCTTTAGACATATCTGGAATCGTCGCAGTAATATTTTGCAAAGGCATATTTAAAATATGCGCAGTAGCTACATTCGCATTTAATGCACTCCCTGCAAAAACAAAATGGCCAAACATATGTTGTGCTGCTGGCCAACCCGGATAATAATTTAAATTAAAATCCTTTAATTGACTATCAATGAGAAACTGACCAGTTCCATCCGAATAGGGAAAATTCAATAGTGGGCCCCGTAAAATTAATGTCCCCACGCCATGACTATCGCCGGTATTTTGAATCGCATTTTCCAACCAATTAATTACCGGTGGTGGAATAATAGTTAAAGGAAGATAAGATTTGACCTTAGCAAATACGCCATCATTAATTTGGAATTTTGCTGATAAATTAATTGTGCCAGAAGATACTTGTTGCAATGGTAATGTCAGTGTATTTTGACCTACTATATGAATATCCGCATTCTCTACTGCAAAATTGTCTGTTTGAATATTTAAAATATTATTATTTTTGGTAATAGCATTTTCAGCATATAAATAATTTAGCTTTATCGGCGCATTAAATAATTTTCCAAAATCTAAAGTAATATCATTACTATTAATATAAAAATTCTGCAACTCAGGGGTGAGAATTAATTGTCCCGTCAGGTTTTGTACACCAGGAATATTTTGATAACGCAACCAATTAATATGTTGTAATTGTGCGGTAATTTTCCAATCTGCGGGTTGTGTTTGATGCCCATTATAATTCACTGATATGTTACTGACTTCACCCGTGGGTTGCATATCAACAACCATTTGTTGCCAATGTGGGAAATGAGTCAAAATCAATTGTAATATGGGGCCGGCATTTAATTGTTCTGTATTGATATCACCTTTTGCTTGCATCTCCGTTAATTGATTAATATCTCCTTTGGCATTTAATTTAATGGTGATCAGCGCTGGATGATTATTTTGTTGAATGTAGGTTTGGCCCTTTAATTTATAATCTTGTCCGTCGGATTTAAATTTGATATTAACGTGCGACAAAGCCCATAACTTATTATTAGGATCTACCCAGTTAATCGCAATATCATGTAAACTCACTTGACGAAATGCCGATAACCAACTGATAAATTCTTGCAATTTTGCTGAATTATTTAAATTAGTCGATGTTGTGAAATTGCTTACGCCATTAATTATCCATTCACCATTTACTGTTTGACGAACCGATAAATTCATACCGGAAATCATAATACTGCGCAAAACCAATTGTTTTTGAAGCAATGATTGCAAAACATTAATACCTACATCTAATTGATTTGCACTCACTAAACGGAATACATGATCATCACTTAAAATATCGACGTTAGATAATTGCACCACGGGTTCTAAGCCACGCCATGTTGCGGATATTGCACCTATTTCAACAGGTTGATGAATTAATTGGCTCGCTTTATCAGCAATAGTTAATCGATAATCAGAGAGGAAAAATTGTAGGGTACGCGTGAGAGCAAATGAAAGGGCAATTAGCATTATGATAATGCTAATGATGATTATAAGGCGGCGTGGCCATTTTTTTGGGGTAGTGGTGTCCAATTAAATATAAATACCTTTTTATATAATTAAATTATTTTAGAAATATGTAGCCCGGACAAAGGAGCGCGAGCGACGTGTCCGGGCTACGTTTTAAAAAAAATTCATTTTACTTAGCGGATAATTCTGAATTACTCAAAATTATTCGCCGTCCTAAAGCCACTCCGAAAATCTCTTAATATGGTAAATATCCAAGGCCAAATAACGGCGCTACTTATTGCCGATAACCAAAACCAATTTAACGGTTCAGGCTCACCTATCATCCCTTGCACCCAAAATAAAATCATATGATAAAGCAAAATTAATAATAAAATACTCAACATTTGTTGCCACTGCGATAACATGCGCATTCTTCTGTGCATTTTACTCGCTACATAAGCAACAACTGCCAATGCTAATGCATGCTCCCCTAATAAGGTGTCATTAAAGCCATCCAAAATTAATCCTAACATCCAAGCGATGCCAATGTTCACCCGGTGCGGCATAGTACTGACCCAAAAAATTAATACTAATGCCACCCATTCAGGACGTGCATTTTCAAACCAAGTTGGCATAGGTAATAAACTCAACAAGAATGCCAACAAAAAACTCAACGGAATTACTACCCAAGGATATTTACTCATGGCGTCACTTTTAGGGGTTGAGATGGATTATGATTTGTTTTATTAGCATCCGCGGGTGGTTGTAACAGTGAATTATCCACCGGCCTATTATTTTTAGTGGGCCATACTAATAAAACGTCTGCTGTTTTTGTTAATGATGCTGAGGGCGCCACATAAATACTTTCAAATTGATTATCAGGATTATGTTGAACCGCTATCACAGCACCCACTGGAAATCCTTCCGGATAATGCCCTCCTAATCCTGAACTAATTAATACATCACCTTTTTTAACATCTGCAGTAACAGGTACGTTTGCCCATGTTAAATTCTGTGAGTCACCTTGACCTACCACAATGCCATATAACCCAGTACGGGTATTGCGAATAGGCACTGCGCTACGCGTATCTGAAATTAATAATAAGCGACTGGTCCAGGGGCCCGTTTGAATAATTTGACCCATAATGCCATTTGCATCGATGACAGCTTGCCCCACAAATGCGCCATCATTTTTACCTTTGTCTAAAATGATTTCATTGATAAAGGGCTCAATACGAACGGCTAAAACTTGCGCGGCGAGCAACCGATCTTTATTAGTTAAAGCGGGCGATTTTAATAAGGCTAATAATTGATTATTTTTTTGTTGAATGGATTGCAATTGTTGTAATTGTCCCATTAAAAATAATTGTTGAGCGCGTAATTTTTCATTTTCAGTTAATAATTGTTGATGTGTCGCGATACTTTGCGACAATTTATCAAATAAATTAAATGGAGAATTTACGGCATACATGACCGGTGTAGATAATAAAGTGATACTGTCACGCACTTGCGTAACCATATGTTGACGGTGATCAACCACCATCAACACGATAGATAAAATACTGAAGAATAATAAGCGAAGTCCAAGCGCTGGTCCCCGTGCGAATAATTGACTAATGGCTCAATCCTCTAATCCTTAACTAAAAAATCACCCGACATATTGTCCATCAATTCTAATGCACGGCCACCACCACGAGCGACACAAGTGAGTGGATCTTCTGCGACTAAAACGGGCAAGCCGGTTTCTTCCATGAGTAAACGGTCAAGATGTTTTAACAACGCGCCACCACCAGTCAAAATCATGCCGCGTTCAGCAATGTCTGAAGCTAATTCTGGCGGGGTTTGTTCTAAAGCGGCACGTACTGCGCCCACAATACCTGATAAAGGTTCTTGCAAGGCTTCTAAAATTTCATTGCTATTTAAGGTGAAACTGCGTGGCACGCCTTCGGCTAAATTACGACCGCGCACTTCTACTTCACGCACTTCAGTACCTGGGAATGCAGTACCTATATCTGTTTTAATCCTTTCAGCCGTGGTTTCACCAATTAAACTGCCGTAATTTCTGCGAACGTAATTAACGATGGCTTCGTCAAATCGGTCACCACCAATGCGCACCGATTGTGCATAAACAATACCATTTAATGAAATAATGGCGACTTCAGTAGTACCACCACCGATATCAACGACCATTGAACCACGTGCTTCTTCGACGGGTAAACCCGCGCCTATTGCAGCTGCCATAGGCTCTTCAATTAAATAGACTTCACGTGCACCAGCACCCATCGCAGATTCACGAATCGCACGGCGTTCTACTTGCGTTGATCCGCAAGGGACGCACACTAAAACACGTGGGCTGGGGCGTAAGAATTTATTTTGATGAATTTTGTGAATAAAATGTTGCAACATTTTTTCGGTGACAAAAAAGTCAGCGATAACACCATCTTTTAATGGTCTAATTGCAGTGATATTGCCGGGAGTTCTACCTAACATTCTTTTGGCTTCAATGCCTACTGCTGCTACGCGACGTTGTCCTTGCGCTTGATTATCTTGACGAATTGCTACTACGGAAGGTTCATTTAAAACGATACCTTCGCCGCGCACATAAATAAGTGTATTTGCTGTGCCTAAGTCAATTGAAACATCTTTTGAAAAAACACCGCGTAATTTTCTGAACATGATGAATACCTTTAATAATTTCAACAAATTTAATATTTTTGATGGGACATTGCCTGTCACGATGAATCGGCGATTTTAACTGAAATAGGTAATTACTGCTAGCGGTTTGTTTGTTCGATTTGTCGCTTGGATGAAACCAAATAATTATCTTATTTGCATGTACAAATACACTATTAGACTTTGCTATTAATTCGCTGCAAGGACAAAACCCAGGTTTCGTGTGCAAAATGTAGCCTGGGTGCAACCAAATGATCATCAGATTTTCATATACAAAATCTTGATTAGCCATTGATATTAATTTCGAAGTGCGGGTGGAACCCTGGTTTCGCCAGGGTACATAATTTGACTACAGCAAGATTTAATTCTTGTGCAATAAATTAATTTTTAATTTGGCTTCACCCAGGCTACAATAGGTGTTTTTCATTATTTCGAATTGATTTTTTAGCGAGAACCACTATGGCATTAACTGAAAAAGACATTACCAAGATTGCACATTTAGCGCGACTAGAAATAGTTGAGGCAGATATTCCTGTGTATACCAATAATTTAATTAATTTGCTGAATTTAATTGCTGAAATGAATGCTGTCGATACCAATAATATTGAACCAATGGCACACCCACTCGATAAACCGCAACGATTACGTCCCGATGTCATTTCAGAACAAAACCTGCGTGATTATTTTCAAAAAAATGCACCACTTGCTGAAGCCGGTTTATATCTCGTTCCTAAAGTCATTGAATAAGGAATTAATTTCTATGTTTAAAAATACACTAGCAGAATTATCGCGCGCGCTTGATGCAAAAAAAATATCTAGCGTTGAATTAACAGAACATTTTTTAAATCGAATTAATCAATATGATAAACAATTAAATTCATTTATTACCGTCACAGCAGAACAGGCATTAAAACAAGCAAAAATAGCTGATGATCAACGTGCAAAAGGAAATGCTACACCATTAACGGGTTTACCTATTGCGCAAAAAGATATTTTTTGTACTGACGGAATTAAAACCAGTTGTGGTTCGAAAATGTTAGATAATTTTATCGCACCTTATAATTCCACTGTCGTTCAAAATTTAAATAATGCCGGCATGATTTTATTAGGTAAAACCAATATGGATGAATTTGCGATGGGTTCATCGAATGAAAATAGTTTTTATGGGCCAGTAAAAAATCCCTGGGATTTAGCGTATGTTCCTGGCGGATCATCTGGTGGATCGGCTGCTGCAGTTGCTGCACGATTAGCACCTATTGCTACAGGTACTGATACGGGTGGATCAATTCGCCAACCTGCTGCTTTTTGCGGTATTTCTGGATTAAAACCGACTTATGGTCGTGTTTCACGATACGGCATGATTGCTTTTGCATCGAGCTTAGATCAAGGTGGATTATTTGCAGCTAGCGCGGAAGATATTGCGATGGTGTTAAATGCCATGGCCGGTTTCGATAAAATGGATTCAACCAGTGTGAATGAACCCGTACCTGATTATACGAAAACATTAAATGATGATTTAACCGGATTAAAAATTGGTTTACCTGAAGAATATTTTGGTGAAGGATTAGATCCTGCAATTGCTACCGCTATTGATAATGCTGTAAAACAGTATGAAAAATTAGGCGCAACCATTCATAAAATACAATTACCGAATACAAAACATGCTGTGCCAGTTTATTATGTTGTTGCTCCCGCAGAATGTTCATCTAATTTATCGCGTTATGATGGTGTTCGTTTTGGTTATCGTTGTCAAAATCCTAAAGATTTATTAGATATGTATTGTCGATCACGCGGTGAAGGTTTTGGTGCCGAAGTAAAACGCCGTATTTTAACAGGTACTTATGCTTTATCTGCTGGATATTATGATGCTTATTATTTAAAAGCCCAAAAAATTCGCCGCTTAATTCGCGATGATTTTGTGCAAGCATTTGAAAAAGTCGATGTCATTATTGGTCCCACCGCCCCTACTGTCGCATTTAAAATTGGTGAAAAAGCTTCCGATCCAATTAGCATGTATTTATCCGATATTTATACCATTGCAGTGAATTTGGCAGGCATTCCTGGACTATCTATTCCTGTTGGATTTAATCAAGGTTTACCAATGGGTATGCAATTAATTGGTAATTATTTTAATGAAGGGAAATTATTAAATGTTGCGCATAAATATCAACAAGGAACAGATTGGCATTTAAGAGTTCCAGGAGAATTCGAAAAATAACACATTTTTTTCCTTCTCCCCTTCGAGGAGAAGGAAAATATATATATTATTTAATTTATATCTTAAGAAGGTAATATTAATCATGTCAGAATGGGAAACAGTCATCGGTCTTGAAGTCCATACACAATTATTAACCCAATCAAAATTATTTTCCGGTGCAGCGACTGCCTATGGTGCAGAAGCGAATACACAAGCCTGCGCAGTGGATCTGGGATTTCCAGGAATTTTACCAGTATTAAATGAAGCTGCTGTGGAAATGGCAGTGAAATTAGGATTAAGTTTAAATTCAGAAATTTCACATCGCTCAGTTTTTGCACGAAAAAATTATTTTTATCCTGACTTACCTAAAGGATATCAAATTAGTCAATATGAATTACCTGTAGTTGGTAAAGGTTATTTAGATGTTTTATTAGAAGATGGCACCACACAACGTGTTGGCATTACCCGTGCGCATTTAGAAGAAGATGCAGGAAAATCATTACATGATGCTATTGAGGGCATGAGCGGAATTGATTTAAATCGTGCCGGAACACCGTTATTAGAAATTGTTTCAGAACCCGATTTACGCTCCGCAAAAGATGCAATTGCTTATTTAAAAACATTACATTCACTCGTTGTATATTTAGGAATATGTGATGGCAATATGCAAGAAGGATCATTTCGTTGTGATGCGAATGTGTCAGTGCGAAGAAAAGGCGATCCTAAATTAGGCACGCGCGCTGAAATTAAAAATGTGAATTCATTTCGTTTTGTAGAAAAAGCCATTAATTATGAAGTGGAAAGACAAATTGCTATTTTAGAAGATGGCGGCAAAGTAATTCAAGAAACACGATTATATGATGCGGATAAAAATGAAACCCGCAGTATGCGTAGTAAAGAAGAAGCACATGATTATCGCTATTTTCCTGATCCCGATTTATTACCTTTACATGTTTCAGCAGAATTTATTGATCATGTGCGCAAAAACATGCCTGAATTACCAGCGCAAAAGAAAGAACGCTTTAAATCACAATATGAATTGAATGAATATGATGCAACTGTTTTATCTAGCACCAGAGAATTAGCCGATTATTATGAAAATACGGTGAAATTATCAGCATCATCAGCAAAATTAGTTGCAAATTGGGTAATGGGTGAATTATCAGGCGCATTAAATAAAAATAATTTATCTATTTCTGAAAGCAAAATTTCAGCTGAATTATTAGCAGGATTAATGAAACGTATCAGCGATAATACTTTATCAGGTAAATTAGCGAAAACCGTATTTGAACATATGTGGGAATCTGGAAAAGATGCAGATACTGTTATTGCTGAACAAGGTTTACAACAAGTCACCGATGATTCTGCATTAATTAAAATTATCGAAGAAATAATTGCAGCAAATCCTGATCAGTTACAACAATACCGCTCTGGCAAAGATAAATTATTCGGCTTTTTTGTTGGACAAGCGATGAAAGTGACGGGTGGGAAAGCGAATCCGCAACAGTTGAATGATTTATTGAAGAAATATTTACAAGGGGGGTAGTAATGGATAACTTAACTGAGGGTAAAACAAAAGTTGAAGCACGCCTAAAAAAGAATATGGAAATATAATCGTAATCGAATGGGGATTGGATACAGGTAAATTTAGCAATAACGAGGAAAATCTAATTCGTATTAGGAATATCTGTAACAAAGATAAAATTGTAATTTCCATTCATGATTTACAATATAAACTAGAAGATATATATAATGAAAATCAAAATTCTGGAGAAAGAGAACAATTTTTAAATGAACTTATGAACGAATTATTCCATCAGATTAAATCAGAATGTACAAAATAAAATTACAAAAATCAGTAAATTAATATGTAGATAAGGTTGCGACTAAAATGTAGCCCGGATAAAGGAGCGCCAGCGACGTGTCCGGGAATTCATTAAATTATCCACACACATCGTTGATACTCTTTTATACTGGCTATAAATAGCACTTTTTATAGCTCATATCATAATTATTAACATTATATTATATTTAATTTATTAATATAATTCGCAAATCTTTTTATTTCTTTCTGTGCCTCTTTAAACAATTCATTCCAATCAGATGGTGGCTTATCATTTGAAAGCATTGTCTTAAACACTGAATAAGCATCTGTTTTACTGTCATAAGCTCGTTTAGTATTCTCATCATTAACCCACGCATAAACAATTATTCTGCTTTCATGATGATATCTAAAAAATAATCGATATTGCTGAAAAAATTTCGCTCTGAACCAGTGCTTATTTTTTTCACCAAGCGTTGCTCCCTGCCTATATTCAGTTAATGCGGGATCTCGTGGAATTTTTTTTAGAATTAGATTTGTTATTGCCACTAATCTTTTGGTCGCATTTTTTTCTTTGTATAAATTAGGATCTTTCTCACGATATTTTTCAACTTGTATAATTAGTTGCTCAAACTGATCTAAGAATATAGGATGCGCAAATATATACCATCCATTAATAATTAGTGCGTCAGATTGTTGGTATGTCATTCATCTTTCTCAGAAAGAGGTGCATCCATGTCAACTTCAACACCTGAAATTAATGAGAGTGCTCGTTCTATCAATGTTGGATCGATAGAACGTACATGAGATGGATTATTTTTAATATCATTAGCTACAAAAGATAAAAACTTCGAAAGTACAGGATCATTATCACTAACACGAGATATTATAACTTTGCCATTTTCATCTATTTCATAAGAAATCTTATCTCGTTTCTTTAAATGTAGAGCATCTCGAATTGGTTCGGGTATGGTCGTTTGATAACGATCGGTCAATGTAGATTCTGTATGTAAAACTCTAGCCATATTACTACCCTATTAAGTTTGAATGCCTCTATAATTTAGAGTAATGCAACCGCATTACTTTGTCAAGAAATTAGATAATACATCAGAAATCGGTAAAATATGCATCGAGAAGAGGATAATAGAAAATCATTGCATGATGCTATAGTAAGATGAATTAAATAAATACTATTAAAAAAATAAGAAGCCCTTTAAGGGATTTCTGTTATTTGAGAGACATGAATTCATTTAATACTACCTTAATAACTATTTGTTAAAATAATCGTTATGTTTAACCACCAAGAGTAATCTCGAATGCAAAATGAAGTAATTTTACAAGCATTATTAACACCTCAACATGAAATCATCAAAAATAAATTATATTTGGGAAATGGTTCCGCCGCAGACGAAGCTATCAATAAAGCATCAAAAAACGAAACGAAACCAGCAATAGCAATTGTCCGATGCACACATAGTGTTGCAAAAGGAGAAGAAGCTGCTATTGCAAATGGCTCTATCATGCATCTGGATGTAAAATTTGGTGATAAAAATTTCTCAGCGCAATCTGCTGAAGAACGTCAAGCTGTAATGGATAACTTTCATAGAGTGTATGATTTTATTGAAGATGCATTATCAAAGAATATTAAAGTGCTTGTACATTGTGATGGTGGTGCACATCGTAGCCCGACAATATTAATTGCCTACCTCATAAGAAAAGAACAAATTGATGTTGCTACTGCAGAAGCACGTGTAAAGAAAATCAGAGCATGTGTTGATATAGATAATCATCGCGAATTTTTAAAATTGTTACAACAAGAATTACAAATTGAGAATGCACCAGCAAATGTACATACCCCGCTGTTAAACAACAATCGAAGAAGTTGTACTTGTACATTATTCTAATCACTTCTTATGAAATTCTAAGCTATCATTTCAAACATCATTTAAACATTCTCCTCAAAAATGAGGAGAATGTAATGAAGATTATTTAAATAACCTAAAACAGTCGAGCTCAATCAATTTGATTACCACTTTATTCACTGAATTTTTAATATTCACTTTACTTTCACCGATTGTGTCGCAGGATAAGCAACGCATGATGAAACCTTGATTGTTGCATTCTGATCGAGATTACTAATGGTGAACACACTATTTAATGGTGGTTGTAAACCGTCGTTGCCAACGCCTTTTGCTTCAAATGCATTTGATTGGAATGTCAATGCTGCAGTTACAGTAAATGGTGTTCCATTTAATGACCACAGTGGTGGGACACAATATTCCGTTCCACCACAAGAATAAGGTTTAATAATAACAGCATCGCTTTGATAGGCAGGATCCTCAATAACGCATTTGACTTTATATGCCACATTAACTGCTAATGTATTTACTGGAATCGTAAGCGTTGCTTGGGGTGGAATTACACCACCTTGTAAAACTACAGGACCATTATCGGCGTAAGAACTGCTTGAGCCTAATAGAAATCACATAGGCAATATGAGTTTCTTCATGTTTTGCTCCTCGTTAATTATTTAAAAAAATATCGAATCATTATACGTTAAAAATATTAAATAAATATTAATAACTTTCAATAAGATGCGTGGGCTTGGCTTTAATTTGGATAGTTTTTACTTGTACTGAGGAGAAAAGCAGGATGTTATTGATAATTTGCTAGCAGAAAAAAATGCGATGTTAATTTGTAAATAGACCGGCGCCTTATTATTCTTATATTTTATACAATAAATATAATTAATTTAAATTGATTTACTCGTAAATTTATAGCTTTTTATTATTTGTAGATTATGCGCTTGAAGATTTAATTAATGTATTCCTTTCTTAAATAATTCCTCAGAGCGCAAATCCACCTCAAGCTTAGATCATCTAATTAAGATTTTTTGCCTTGGCTAAACCAACAATAGGTTTTGCTGAACAGGCAGTAACTTGAATGTCATAAGTTAGATCTAAATTAGCAAATGTTAATACACTATTAGTTGGTGTTGTATTTTCAATATTGTCTGCTACAAATGTATTTGTCGAATTTTTTATTTCAACAAGTCGTGTAAATGGAATATTATTCATTAAATAGGTAGCATTCACGTCTGGGTTTTGTGGATATATAACACCAAATACCACTTTATTGGGAAATCCTGTATCGCCTACAGTACAATCTATTTCATAAGGCATGTTTAGAAATAATGGGCTGAGATTTACATCAACAGTACCATTATTATGTGTTATTAAACCACCGTTAGTAATTGATAACGGAATAGACACTGATCCAAACGCTGCCCCACAAAATACCAACGATAATAATAATGCACTCAATTTTTGCATTTAAAAATTCTCCCTATAACGTAAATGTTTAGCGCGCCATCCTATCATATTTAAACAATACGTAACTAGAAATCAATGCATCTCCATCATCGGCACAGCTATACAATCTGATACTCGTAAGGCGGACGTTTTATCGGTATCAATATTACCAATATTCAAAGTAATCGCAGGTGTAGCCGTATAATTGGCAATATTCGATGCCACAAAAGCGTTACCTTCTTGTGTCGTAGATAATGCAATTGCATTAGTAAATGTCTTTGTATTCAGTGAAAAAGTGGGATTTGAGGTATGAGCAGGATTGCTAAAACTCGCTGTAATCATTGCGGAATTTGTTTTGTAATTAGGATTATCAATAGTACATGTCACTTGATATAACACCCCGGGAAATAAACTCGTTAAAGAAATCGCTAACGGTTTTGGTTGGTCACCAGCAATTGATCCACCATTGAGATCAATATCGCCATTAGGTGGTGTATCAGCAAATACCATTTGGCAAACAAAAAGTGAGCTTATTTGCAATAATGTTTTTTTCATAGGAATGTCCTCCAGTTTAAGTGATAACTATTTTATGTTTTTAAATAAATTAAAAAATAATATCGATAATCTGGATTAATTCATACGGTAACTATCCCGGTGGTGTAAAAATAAGGATTATTTAGTTTTTGATACTCCACCAACCAATTTAGCGGTACAACTGGTCACATTAATTTCATACTGATCATCTAAATTAATTAATGTTAAAACTGAACTGAGTGGCGCAGTATTTTCAATGTTTTCAGCAATAAAAGTATTTGTTGCATCTGTTAATTCTGCATAACGTACAAACTGTTTATTATTCACTGAATAAATTGTTTTCACACCGGGAATAATGGGATAAACAACACCCAATTGCACTTTGTTCGGTGCAGCTGTATTAGTAACAGTACAAGTAATTTCATAAGGTTTGCTGGGATATAATGGGTCGAGAGAAATATTTACCGAACCATGTTTAGGATTGATTATGCCATTGTTACTGACAGATAAAGGTACAATATTAGCAGCACATGCAGATCCACATAAAAACAACGATATTATTAATGCATTCAATTTCCTCATTTGCAAATCTCCGTTTGATGAAATGTGTGGCGGGCAATACTAGCATATTTATTTTAAACAGAAAATGAGGATATTTATTAAGACAATGTAGCCTGGGTGCAGCCAAATGATGTAATGCAATAGATTGAAATAATAGAAATCTAAACAAAAATCAATTATAGATGCTGGCGAAACCCGTGAATTAAACACATTATTTCCCGGGTTCCGCCAGTAGAACTCAGTATTTTTTTCACAAGAGTAGTATTAAAGTGAAATTTTTACTTATTTACTTGGCTTTACCCAGGCTACGATTGATTTATAAGTGCGATATATCAGATGCTCCTCCTTAAAAAGAAGGAGCATCATATTGAACTATTACTTGGTGGTAGGAACTGCAACGCAATTTTCAACAGTTAAAAATGCGGTATTGTCGAGATTGCTGATAGATAATGTATTTGCTGTCATGCCACTTTGACTTGTTACAGGTGAAGCAACGAAAGAATTATCTTTATGTTTATTGCTCAAATAAGCAACTGAAGTAAATTTATTACCATTCAGAGAAAACTTAACATTATTTGAACCCATGGTGTTGTATGCAGCCATAATAGCAACATCTTTATCGGTGCTGTGTACAGGATCTTGAATTGTGCAAGTTACTTGATAAGGTGCATTTGCAACTAATGTGTTCAATTTGATCACTAAAGTGCTTTTAGGAGCGATGTTACCGCCTACTAAAGGAACTTCTGAAGTTTGAACGTTGCTAGCTAATGCAAAACCACTGATTAATAAACCTGCTGAAAGGGCTAAGATTTTTTTCATTTTATGATCTCCAATTATTATCGTATAAAGTTATAAAAAGCCCGCGCATTATAACAGCGACTCTGACAATGTCCATGGCTAAATGACTACAAATTGATCAGCGCAAATGCAGGTAATCAAAGGCCTACCATTCTCCCACATTTTTCATCGATTGCCAGGGTTCAGCAGGCGGTAATGCAGGACCTTTCTGCAATAATTCAATGGAAATTTGATCAGGTGAGCGTATAAATGCCATTTTTCCATCACGTGGTGGGCGCAAAATAGTGACGCCTTTATTCTGTAATTGCGCACAAAACTCATAAATATTTTCAACTTCAAATGCGAGATGGCCAAAATTACGACCGCCAGAATAAGATTCGGCCTGATCCCAATTGTGTGTTAATTCGATCATCGGTTCATCAGGCCCAGTTGCTAGAAAAATTAATGTAAATCTCCCCTGCTCATGATCTCTTCGAGATATTTCCTTTAAGCCTAATTTATTCACATAAAAATCTAATGATTGATCGACATCTAAGACACGCACCATGGCATGTAAATAACGCATAAATTTTACTCCTCAATTAATTAATTCCCTCGCGCTCGCTTTCACGTTACAGGGTGAAAAAAAACCAACGCATCTTAACATTAGACGTAGCCTGGGTGGAGCCAAATGAAAATTATAATTTAGTTAGATAAGTTTTAATTATTTACAATTATTTATTTAGAACTAATGGCGAAACCCGGGATGAACATTGATTTCCCCGGATTTCAGCAGCACATGAAATAATTATTTAACATGAACCAGACTTGATATTTATATTATTTTGCCATTTGCTTTCATCCAGGCTACAACTACTACTAACCTTCTTCCAGAGGGAAAGGGAATAAAAGAATGCTTTAAATGCTTAATATTCAGTTAATTATTCTTCATTATACTTCTATTTTTAGAATTACAAATAAGACTATTTTTATCTGCTAATTCTGCCTTCGTTTATTTATTTAATTGCGATTTTATTAAAGAGTTAGTCAAATAATACTCTTCACCAAATCAGGGCCAAAATCACTATCGCAGTTTTTATATATCTAAAATGTAATGCGTATAAATAGATTTATGAATTGATACATTATATCGGAGAAAAAAATATGCAATCATCAAACCAATCTGCAAAAGATTTAGAGAAAAGAAAAATAGATGCAATTAATGCCATTTTGTTGAAAAGCACTATTTTAGATGAAATGGAAACTGCGCTAAAAACATTTATGTGCGATCCCAACTCCTACCGCAATATCATGATAGAAAAATATAACAATACTTTGCCACCCACTATTTTTGATAAACTGCTTAAAGACGCAGAAGAATGTTTTAATACGGCATCTCTAATTAATGATCAAGCTGAATCAGCACAAAATCAATTAATTCAACGCAAAGTTTATCTTAGTGATATAGAAAAACACCTTGCAGAATCAACCACAATTGAGAAATTATTTAAAAATAGTAAAGAATTGCGAGAGTCTGGTAATCAATGTTTACGAGATGCGCAATTAATCCATAAAGTGACAGCAGCACAACAATTGTACCAACAAGCAGGTCAGCTTTGTGCGCAACGTGTGCGATTAAATATTGAACTCTCCAGATTAAATGCATTATCTGCCGATACAGCAATCAAAGAACAAACTACAGCAGTCAATGTCAGCCTTGCTGATATCGAGAGAACATTACAAGAGATCAATAGGAAACTGGATGAAATATGCCCTACTGATTATTCAATTCTTTACCATTCACTTCATTATGCTGGTGCAACTTCAAATAGAAATGAACTCGGTAAAATTGCAACTCAAGCAATTGATACTTTCCATTCCCATCCTAAAATCACTCCCGAAGAAAAGTTATTAAATAAAATCATAGAATTTTATCAAATATTAAATGATGCTGCCTCCATGCGTGAAAGAGTCGTAAGACCCACCAATAGCACTATTCTACGTAGCGATATTGATAATTTCTTAACAATTAAACGTGAACAACCCAATTCCACAAATACCATTTATGATGGCAAAAAATTACAGGCTCCAGAAAATACACAAATTTATTTGCAATCCTATTATAAAAGAATTAATTGTTTGATAACTCGGTTATTACCAGAATTAATTGGCTTATTAGAAAAAAAATCACCAGCGAATAAAACTAGCTCATACATCACCAGTTTATTTTCTTCATCTGCAAATGCGAGTACCTTAGATAAAGTCATTAATGATTTAAAAAGATCTTCTGTTATATTAAATAACGAGCTGAATGAATTGGAAACTATCATACCCGTTGATTCAGAAGAACCAACGCAGATTATTACCCCTATAGCAAAGAAACAATAAAAAAACTGATATAACATCATTGCTAGCAAAAACCACCATATCCCTGTAAAATTTGTCAATTTAATTTCGTACTAGTGAAGGGAGCAAGTACCGTCTAACAAGTTAACGGTACCTGACCCCTTCAAAGGATATCACACAATGACAGACAAACTATTTATACAAACCTATGGTTGTCAGATGAATGAATATGATTCATCTAGCATGGCCAATGTGTTGCGAAAATCACATCAAGTTGAACTCACCAAGAACTTAGAAGAAGCGGATATTTTATTGATGAATACTTGTTCTGTTCGTGAAAAAGCACAAGAAAAAGTATTTTCAGAATTAGGACGCTGGCGTGAATATAAAAAACTCCGTCCAGAAATAATTATTGGTGTGGGTGGTTGTGTTGCAAGTCAGGAAGGTCATGTTATTCGTCAACGTGCGCCCTATGTAGATATTATATTTGGTCCACAAACTTTACATCGTTTACCCGAAATGTTGGATCAGGTTAGACAAAAAGGTAAACCTGCTATCGATATTTCATTTCCAGAAATCGAAAAATTTGATCGTATGCCGGAGCCCCGTGCTGAAGGTCCGCGAGCTTATGTTTCCATCATGGAAGGATGTAGTAAATATTGCAGTTTTTGTGTAGTGCCTTATACACGCGGTGAAGAAATTAGCAGACCATTTGATGATGTTATTGCCGAAGTAGTTAATTTAGCCAATCAAGGTGTACGCGAAATTACTTTATTAGGACAAAATGTTAATGATTATCGCGGTAAAATGCATAGTGGTGAAATTGCTGATTTAGCCTTATTAATTCATTATATTGCTGCACTCGATAATATTGCCCGTATTTGTTTTACGACTTCTCACCCATTAGCTTTTTCCGATCGATTAATTGATGCATTTGCTAAAATTCCCAAATTAGCGAATCAATTACATTTGCCAGTACAAAGTGGATCCGATCGTATTTTATCATTAATGAAACGCGGTTATACCGCATTAGAATATAAATCTAAAATACGAAAATTACGACAAGTAAGACCGAATATTAGTATTACTTCAGATTTTATTATTGGTTTTCCCGGTGAAACTGAAGCTGATTTTATGGCAACAATGAATTTAATTCATGAGATAGGTTTTGATAATTCATTCAGTTTTATTTACAGCAAAAGACCGGGTACACCTGCAGCGAATTTACCCGATGATGTCACTTTAGAAGAAAAGAAAAAACGATTGGAAATTGTGCAACAACGATTGATGGCGCAAGCATTAGCTATTAGCAATACCATGTTAAATACGACACAAACTGTATTAGTTGATAGTGTGTCAAAAAGAAATCATCATGAATTAGCGGGACGTACTGAAAATAATCGTGTGGTGAATTTTATTGGTGATAAGGAATTAATTGGGCAAATTATTCCGGTGAAAATTACGGAAGTGAAAACAAATACATTACGTGGCGAAATTTCTTCTCCTTCTCCCTGAAGGGAAGAAGGAAAAAACATGGTGAACATTTATGGAATCTCATTCATCCAATGGTTTTGATTATATTTTAAAAGGTTTTTCGCTTATATTTGAAAAACAAATTAGACTTTATATTATCATTCCTGTTTTGATAAATATTTTATTATTTATCGCCATGTTTTTTATTGGCATTCATTTTTTTCATGAATTAACTTTATGGATTAATCATCTATTACCAAAATGGCTACATTGGTTACAATGGTTATTATGGATTTTATTTACTGTATTAATTTTTACTTTATATGCTTACACCTTCACCTTATTTACCAATTTAATCGGAACACCTTTTAATTCTTTTTTATCAGAAAAAGTTGAATATTATTTAACAGGGCAATCATTAGAATCCTCATCATGGTCAACGGTATTGAAATCAATTCCTCGTACTATTGGCCGTCAACTTCAATTAATTATTTATTATTTACTGCGTGCTGCAATTTTATTATTACTTTCATTCATTCCAGTGATTCATATTTTCGCAACAATTGCATGGTTTTTGTTCACTGCATGGATGTTAACGATTCAATATATTGATTATCCGATGGACAATAATCACATTTCATTTAAAGATTTACGGCAAGCGATCGGTCAAAAAAAATTATTGTCATTGAGCTTTGGCATATCAACTTTATTATTTATTTATGTGCCTGTGATTAATTTTTTTGTAATGCCTGCGGCTGTGGCGGGAGCTACGGCGATGTGGGTGAAAGAATATTCAGAAGTAAAAAAATTCGAGGTTACATCCAATCATTCAAAGTAATACCCAACCCTGCACCATTAAGATAATGGTTATAATCAATTAAATCATAGCCAAATCCGCTAAATAAATAGACATACCCTTTAATATTTCTATGAAATAAAGGAAAACTCCACGTCAACCACTCTGCGCCTCGGCTAAAATTACTTTCTACAACATTTCTGGTTGAGAGCGAGAAAGTATTATTGTCATAATTATAAGCAACCGTTTCTTGGCCATACCCTAAAAAATGGGTGATATTGGGATTATGTAAATTACTCGATTCATCAGCAAATATTGGCGTCCATGGTTGAATACTGATCAGCCAATTTCCATTGGTAAAATCCGTAGTAAAATAAGCACGATTCCAACTTCTTTCTGTTATTCCGCCTCTACCGTTTGATTGATGCATAGCGCCTAAATCTAAATCACTGAAATTCCAACCATATCCTAATGATTTATTGATTTCATTATCCAAAAATACTTCCGGTTCATAATCTGTTTCCCGGAAATAAGGATCATCGGTATACAACTGCCAATAAGAATCTTGCGTATACGCCATATATAAAGTATCAGGCCAGACAAAAATATTTTCCCACACTGGCACTTTAAAACTGAGTTGAAAATCAAACTCCGATGGAGAGATAGGAAAATCATTAGTGGGTTGCCCCGACTCAACAGCTACTGCTGAATTGGGTTTTTCAGTGGCATGAAATATTGGAATAATATATGTCGGTTTATACAAACTAAAATTAAACGGATTTGATCCATGATTTGATGAATCATAAGTAGTGTTATTGTCGGTATTAAAATATCTCGTCCAAAATGAGCTTTCATTTATTTCAACATTTTCTTTAGTCACATCATTGGGAGTCGTTGTTGGAGTTGTTATATTAATGGATTGTTGCGCAGTTGTTGTCGTATTATTTGGCACTGCTGTTTTCGTTACTGTATTTTCATTAGCATTGTTTTTTACAATTGCAACAGCCGGTTTATTTTGTAATTTTTTATTTTGGACTGGATGATGGATAGGTTTAAGTTGATTAATATAATCATCATTCGACAAAGTTGTCATTTGTACAGGCATAGCTGAATAATTTGGTGTACAAGGACCTATGCATAATGCAAAACAATTGATTGGTAAAAAAGTACTTAATATTAATAAATTTCTTATCTCTTTTTTCATTGAATAAATCTCTTTTATCATAATTCTTGATATTTGTAATTAATGTAGCCCGGACAAAAGAGCTCAGCGACGTGTCTGGGCTACATTTTTACTTATGTACAAACTTAAACTCTCTGCATCACAATATTGCGCGGTCCTTTGCCAACAGCTATTGTTGCAATGACTTTCTTGCTTGCGAGATCTACAACAGAAACATTATTTGATCCTTCATTAACCACATACGCTTTACTGTCATCTCTATTAATCGCAATCGCATAAGGATTGGTACCCACATTAATTGTTGCAGTCACTTGATTCGTTTTGGGATTAAATAAAGTTAATGTGCCATCATCTCGACTAACAACTAACCCAGTATTTCCATCATGCGTAAAAGTAATTGCATATGGATTATTACCAACAGGAATTTCTGCAATAACGCTTTTGTTAAATATATCCAGCACTGTCACTGACTTTTTACCATCCAACACAAAATAAAGCGATTTGCTATCCGGACTAAAACTCAAAGCATTCGCAAAAGTTTTGGTATTAATGGGAAATAACATTGCATTCGTAGCAACTGTAAATTCATTAAGCGAAAAATCGGCATGATAATGAGAATTAGCAAACCCATAAGTGCCTGCGGGATCAATCGTAATTGCACTCACCCCGGGCAGAGCAACTTTACCGACCGCCTTATTTGATCCTGTATCAATAATTGAAAAATAATCTTGGGTAGGAACTGCGACTAATAATTCACTGCCATCAGGTGTTAAAGTGAGATCAGGTGATCCTCCACCGACATCAACTGAATAAACAACTTCATTTGGTAATGTATTGATAAGCGTGACAGAGGATGTGGAATTACTGCCGACATAGACAATTTTATCATCGAGAGTAATTGCCATTCCTTCAGGATCAGTGGGTACTGGAATCGTTTTTATAACTTGATTTGTACCACTATCAATCACACTAATATTATTATCTTGTGTATTCGCTACATATATTTTAGGGGTATCTGCAGCATACACCTTATTAATAAATAGCAATTGCAAAATGATCAACAAAGAAAACAAGAATAAAAATGATAAGTTGTGTAATTCGATCCTATTTCGTTTATCCATAGTCCTTACCTCGTCCAAATGGTATTAATCACAATAAATGCTAGGAATTCGCTGGGAACTTTCAATGAAAAGCGGCGCAGAGTATCATATCTGTTTTATGGTTTCTATAGCCGATAATATCAGCTATAATAAATATATAAATCGTCATAACCTTTATTTTTTGAGCATTTAGAAACAACTTTGAAACTTTTAGATCAACAAACCAGTTTTCATCTCACCCCGCAAGACAATAAACGTCTCGCTTTGCTATGTGGACAGTTTGACGAAAATTTACGTCAAATTGAAAGCATTTTAGGCGTGTCTATCCATAATCGGGGACATCACTTTAACATCGCAGGAAATGCAAATGCAGTACGTGCAGCTGGCGATTTACTCAATGAACTTTATGCTGAAACAGCCACCATCGATAATTTAAGCGCTGATCAATTACATTTAGCCTTACAAGAAACCCGTAATCGATTATTGAAAACAACAATAGCTACAGCTCCCGAACTCTCTGTTTACAGCAAAAAAGGATCTATTAAAACCTACAGTTTGCATCAAGAAGAATATTTAAAAAATATTGCCACACATGATATTAATTTTGGAGTGGGTCCAGCAGGTACGGGCAAAACGTATCTCGCTGTAGCCAGTGCTTGTCATGCCTTGGAACAAGCACAAATCAAACGCATTTTATTAGTACGACCTGTCGTTGAAGCCGGCGAGCATTTGGGATTTTTGCCCGGGGATTTAGTCCAAAAAGTTAATCCTTATTTCCGCCCTCTCTATGACAGTCTTTATGACATGTTAGGATTTGAACGCGTCGCCAAAATGATTGAACGACAAATCATTGAAATTGCACCATTGGCTTATATGCGTGGCCGCACATTAAATGATGCTTTTATTATTCTTGATGAAGCACAAAATACCACACGCGAACAAATGAAAATGTTTCTGACCCGCATTGGATTCGGTTCAAAAGTGGTAATCACTGGCGATATTACCCAAGTTGATTTGCCTAAAGGAATTCATCATTCAGGATTACGACATGCCATTAATGTATTAAAAAAATTAACGGGCATTAGTTTCACCTATTTCGATGCACACGATGTGGTGCGACATCCATTAGTTCAAGCCATCGTTAAAGCGTATGATCGTCATGACAATCTTGTGGATAATGAAAAGGAAAACAAGTGAGTTATAAAATACACTTGCAAAATGTGAGCCGCATTAAAAAAATCCCAACAAAAAATCAATTTAAAACATGGATTATTTCTGCTTTGAATTCGCGAATTAATCAGGCAGAAATTACAGTTCGTATTGTCGATGAAGAGGAAAGTGCACAATTAAATCAACAATACCGACAAAAACAAGGCGCAACGAATATTTTATCTTTCCCTTATAAACAACTTGCCATTAATAAAAAGCCAACTACTTTAATTGAACATCAAGAGAATACTTGCTTAATAGGTGATCTTGTTATTTGTGCTCCCGTCGTAATGCAAGAAGCAACTATGCAACATAAAGAAGTTGAATCGCATTGGGCCCATCTTATTGTGCATGGCGCGTTGCATTTACTGGGACATGATCATATTAAAGAGGATCAAGCCACGATTATGGAAAACTTGGAAATACATATTTTACATTCTTTAGGAATAAATAATCCTTATCAATTTATAGAAAATTCTTCTGCGGAGCAGATCAATGAAAAATAATAATCAAGAACACCCACATGAAACCGAAGCACAAACGCACCGTTCATGGTTAGAAAGATTAAGCAAAGCATTATTACGTGAACCACAAGATCGAGAACAATTAGTGGATTTATTGCGCGATGCTGAGCAACGTCATTTATTAGATGCACACGCGCTGGCGATGATCGAAGGTGTTTTGCAAGTATCAGAAATGCGTGTCAGCGATATTATGATCCCGCGATCGCAAATGGTAGTTGTGAATGCCGATGATTCTCCAGAACAATTTTTGCCGACTATTATTGAATCGGCTCATTCACGATTTCCAGTGATTGGTGAAGAACGAGATGAAGTTGTCGGAATTTTATTAGCAAAAGATTTATTGCAATATCGTTCAGAAGATTCCCTATCCCGTTTTCAATTGCGCGAAATTTTACGGCCAGCCATATTTGTTCCTGAAAGTAAAAGATTAGATGTTTTATTACAGGAATTTCGCATTAATCATAATCATTTAGCGATTGTAGTAGATGAATATGGTGGTGTTGCAGGATTAGTAACCATTGAAGATATTTTGGAACAAATCGTGGGTGAAATTGAAGATGAATATGATGTGCCCGAAGATTTAACTATAAAAAAACACAGTGATACTGTTTATACCGTGAAGGCATTAACACCTATTGAAGATTTTAATCAATTTTTTAATGCGAATTTCGATGCCTCTGAATTTGATACGATTGGTGGGTTAGTATTAAAAGCTTTTGGTCATTTACCTAAACGGGGTGAGAATATATTAATTAACCAATATCGTTTTAAAGTATTACATGCAGACAATAGAAGAATTAGATTATTGCGTGTGAAATTGCCGAAGGGTGTGCATGAGAAAGCAACAGAAAATACTTAAACATTTGTTCCTACCCCCCGCTTGCGGGAGAAGGAACAAAACGATAGAAAAATATGTAGCCTGGGTGTAGCCAAATAATGTAATTCAACAAAGTGAAACAATAGATATTTACACAAAAATCAATTAAAAATACAGGCGAAACCCAGGAATAAAACAAATTGTTTCCCGGGTTCCGCCAGTAGAACTAATTATTTTTTCACAAGATTAATGTTAAATTGAAATTAATTACTTTTTTACTTGGCTTCACCGAAGCTACAATTGATTTGTACTAGTGTGAGAGATATTGGATATTAGAAGGTATTGCTCAATGACAAAAAATTTCTTTCCCACAAAAGAATATTTAAATTATTTATTTGCGTTGTTAGCAGGCACATTATTACCACTTGCATTTGCCCCGATCGGTATTTCTATTTTAGCTATTATCTCCCCTGCCCTATTATTAATATTATGGTTACAAGCTAATCCACGCCAATCTTTTTGGCGTGGCTTTTTTTATGGCATTGGATTTTTCGGTATCGGCGTTTCGTGGGTTTATATCAGTATTCATCGCTATGGAAACACTAACGCCATTTTATCATTTATTTTCACCTTATTATTCGTTGCCGTTTTAGCATTATTTATAGCAACGCAAGGCTATTTATTCACAAGATTATTTCCACAAAATAACCGCAGTAAAATATTAATTGCATTTCCTGCAATGTGGGTATTACTCGAATGGATACGCAGTTGGATTTTGACGGGATTTCCTTGGCTTTTATTAGGATATAGTCAAACCAATTCTCCTTTCAAATCACTCGCTCCTTTAGTCGGTGTGTATGGATTATCGTTTATTGTTACATTGTCGAGCGGATTATTATTATTAATTTTTCGTGATGGAAAACGTCATTGGTATAAAAGTTTATTACCTTTTATTTTATTATGGTTATTTGCATTTTGTTTAATGCCCATTAAATGGACACAATCCGTGGGTAATCGCATTTTTGTGAGCTTAGTGCAAGGAAATATTCCCCAATCCATTAAATGGGATCCTCAACAAGCTGCAACATCGCTTAATATTTATCAACAATTAACTACTGAACATTGGAACAGTGATATTATTGTATGGCCAGAAAGTGCTATTACTTTTTTATTACCCGATGCAATGAATTATTTAAAACCACTTTCTAATACCGCAAAATTACATAACACAGCAATTTTATCAGGCATTCCCATTCCTTTATTCGATGACAAAACAAATTCCGTAAATTATTACAGCAGCATGATCGCTTTTGGTGATGGCTCTGGTCATTATTTTAAAAGACATTTAGTCCCATTCGGTGAATATGTCCCCTTTCAAAATTTATTACGTGGTTTATTTGGTTTTTTAAATTTACCGATGTCTGATTTTAGTGATGGTCCATCACATCAACAATTATTAAATGCAAAAGGCATTTCTCTAGCGCCATTTATTTGTTATGAAATCGCCTTTCCCAATTTAGTCATTTCCACAGCAAAACACGCTAATTTATTAGTCACAATAAGTGATGATACCTGGTTCGGTGATTCATTCGCCCCCGGTCAACATTTACAAATGGGACAATTTTGGGCAATAGCTACAGGACGTGATGTTCTATTTGCAACCAACAGTGGCATTACTGCAATTATTGATTCGCGTGGAAAAATATTAGATACCATTCCGAAATTCCAACAAACCGTTTTAACGGGTACAGCACAACCCAGAATTGGTAATACACCTCTATTAATTATCGGCAATTTTTGGCCATTACTAATGATATTTTTATTATTAGTATTTAATTGGTCAGCACGCAAAATAAATACTTACCAAAAATAGTGAATGTTTCCTTAATAAATTATCTATATAATATGCGTCCCAACCTGCACGATTCATCTCTCCTCCAGAAGAGCATCAGTGTCAAATATTAACTGAATTGAGATTAATAATTGAAAAGAGACTCTTAAGATTATTATTAAATAATGACACCCTTTTATTTTTTTTAAATAGGAACCTATTAAGTATTACCCAGAACCAGCACCCACAAAAGCAGATAATCAATCACAAACTGATAAGCGAGATGCTAATTCGCAACGCGAGCGAGAAGCGCAATACCAAGCAATGAGAGAACAGCAAAGAGCAGAGGTGGATCAATTGTCTACCCCGTCAATGGCGGAGCAACGTTTGCGATTGTATTACCCTGAATATGAAATCTTCAAACCAGTTCGTGTTGTAAGATTTCTTCAACGTGGCCCTCATCAAGAAACGCCAAATATTTTGCTAAATGCTGTTTCACGCGGTAAGCGAGATGTAGTCGAAAATATCTTAAAAGAACACCCTGATTTATTGTTAAAAAATTACCCGGGTACGAAAGTCCATGGCAATTGGCACTGTGGGGTTTGAATTGGCACATGTGGGCGATAATGCTTAAGTATTTACCTAAAGAAAAATACCAAGAAGCATTTGAGCAGTTAGTAGAATTAGAAAATCCTGCCCGCGAGCAAGACCCGCACTTTGATATCACACCGCTAATAAATGCAATGCATGATTATATTGATAAATTCGATTCTGATATTCTATATGCCCCTGAGCATTCCCAGCGGTCCATGACATTATCATCAAGATTCTACAAGCTTCCTGCTGCCTTACTACTAGAATACTGCCGAAAAGATCATCCATTTGTTCCAGTACCAAATTATGAAAATGACGTGGCACCACCAGTTAATTGTGAAGTTAAATTTTATAATAAGTCGATGACTGATGAAGTTAATCGTAATGGCATACCGGTATATGCAATAACACGTTCGGATATGAATGTTGCCAGAGCCTTACCCCAAGACTATTTCTGTGTGTCCGAGCTCAAAAAGGATTTGCCGACTTTAAATGCTTGGAATAATGCAGCGTTGCAAAAATTGCAGGAGCTTAAACGTACGCTCAACCCAGTATTGTCACAAGAAGCCGTACACGCCCAGGAGCCGACACATCGATCCTCAATGAACCCATGATATAAAAAATAACGAGTGTAATGTGCGCCTCACCTCCACCAGTGATTTACCCAATGGTGGCAGTGTGAGGCGTATTACATTTATACAATTTCTTGTTCATTTAAATTCTCCATTTATTTTCACTCAATCATTCATCTACGAGTATTTCAATCAAATCAATACCAAACATTAAACCCATGTAATCTTGCAAAATGGCATCGCTAATGCCAAAATTACCGCAAATATGGCATTAGCGATGCCACTTTGCGACAAGAGGGCTATAAATGGACGAATTTCCGCGATTATTTCACGAACCTGAATCCAGTTTTTTCCTGTTTGGACCACGCGGTACGGGTAAATCAACATTGTTAGAGAAGAAGCATGGAGAAAACTCCATTTGGATTGATTTACTGAGACCGGATATTGTTCGTCAATATTTCTCATATCCAGAACGGCTACATGATGTAGTGCAAGGAAATCCTGATAAAAAAATTATCGTCATCGATGAAGTGCAAAAAGCGCCACAATTATTATCCGTCGTACATCAATTAATTGAACGAAAAAAATCATTACAATTTATCTTAACTGGATCAAGTTCACGTAAATTAAAAGCAACGGGTGCAGATTTATTAGGTGGTCGCGCTTTAAAATGTACATTACATCCTTTCATGGCAGCAGAATTAGGAACTGCATTCAATTTACAACGCGCATTACAACATGGTTTATTACCATTGATTTGGGAAGCAAAAGAAGCAGCTAGTGTTTTACATGCTTATATCAATTTATATCTAAAAGAAGAAATACAAGCAGAAGGATTAGTACGCAATCTTGAAGATTTTGCGCGATTTTTAGAAGTGATTAGTTTTTCGCATGCCGAACAATTAAATATCACAAATATCGCAAGAGAATGTGAAGTAAAGCGAAAGACTGTTGAAAATTATGTCAATATTCTTGAAGATTTATTATTAGGATTTCATATCAATGTTTTTGATAAACGCGCACAACGTGAATTAGTGAGTCATCCCAAATTTTATTTATTTGATTCAGGTATATTTCATGCTTTGCGACCTCGAGGAATATTGGATAGCGTTGATGAAATAAATGGTGCAGCATTAGAAGGATTAATTGCGCAACATCTGAGAGCCTGGATCGATTATAGTAAAGTAAAACATTCATTATATTATTGGCGCACTCGAGCAGGATTAGAAGTTGATTTTATAATCTATGGTGAAAAATATTTTTATGCGATTGAAGTTAAAAATTCTAAACGAGTACACAACACAGATATTAAATCATTAAAAACATTTTTAGATGATTATCCACAAGCTAAAGCATTATTACTCTATCAAGGTGAGGAAATGCTTAAAATAGATAATGTTTTGTGCGTCCCCTCTCATAAATTTTTAATGCAATTAAAACCAAACAATCCATTATTTATTGGTGAATAATAGCAATAAGTAATCAATTTAAAATGTAGCCCGGACAAAGGAGCGCAGCGACGTGTCCGGGCTACATTTTGTTGCGATAAATAACTATAAGCTATACCATTTCTATTTAAATTTAATCCGCTGAGTATTACTTATGAAAATCCAATTAATCGCCGTTGGTAAACACATGCCTGAATGGGTCAATAAAGCTTATGTTGATTATGCTAAGCGATTACCACGTGAATATAATTTGCAATTAATTGAAGTGAGTGCGCAAAAACGTGCCAAAAATTCTAATATTGAACAATTAATGCAACGCGAAGGTGAAGAAATATTAATGCATATTCAAGCGAATCATTTTGTTATTGCCTTAGACGTGCGCGGACAAATGTTTGATACCCCTTCTCTCGCACAACAATTGTATCGTTGGCAACATGCTGGGCGTGACATTTCTATGATTATTGGGGGGCCCGATGGTTTAGCCCATTCTTGTTTGGCCAGAGCGCAATTACGCTGGTCATTGTCCCCTCTCACCATGCCGCATCCATTAGTGAGGATCGTGGTCATTGAACAACTTTATCGAGCCTGGAGTATATTGGCAGGGCATCCCTACCATCGCAGTTGAGTTATAGCTACAAATTATTTATCATATGCACTGCACAAAAATTGATATTCTTGAGGAAAAACGCAGTGCCTGCCTTAACGCTATTAACATTCCCTGACAAAAAAATCATTAATGAAGTTACGCTGGGATTTATTCACTTTATCAATGAAACAATTAACTGTATCAACACTTCAGTTCAAGTTGATAAGTCAAAAAATGATGATGATGCTTCTTTTGTTAGAAAAATCTCTCAAATAGCCAATGCTATTCAATTGATTGAGGTCAGCAAATCCCTCATTGAAAAAAATTTATTAAAATCGGTATGTTTCGATGATGACATCCGATCAGCGCTTAAAGAAAAACTCAATCAAATACATTTATTACGAGAATTAGTATTACAAGAAATGAAACAAGATTTAGATGCTGTTCTTCGTCACAAACCTTTTGATATTAATAATGACTTTAGTGATCTCTCTGTTCAGCAAATTTATTTCTCATCTATTTATCATTGCGTAAATGATATAGAAAAATCGTTGCTTTTAAAAAACCATAATACTATCGTTATTGAGAATCGTTTGTTACACACTTGGCATCATAAGATAAACAACGTGGTATCTAATATTGAATATTCCGCTCAATTCCCTACTGAATTTAAAAAAAATATTGATTTTACTTCTAAAAATCATGATTGGCGCGATCGTCTCATTAAATTTTATACATTACTACATCAGCATAATATTGCAGAGAATTCTTATAATCCTCTTAATCAAATCAAATTTAAAAAAGAAAAAATCAGACCATATGATAATTCTCCTTCAGGATTATCAATGATTTTCGGCAAACAAAAGAAATTACCATCATCTCGTATTACTTCACACCCTCAAAATACAAAACAATTACCTCAGAATACTCAAACTACAACATCACAATCTAGTGGGAATACTCATCAAGCGAGAAGCGAACATAGCAGACCCTCTGAAACTATTGCGATAAGTACCATTAATAATAAACAATCATTAACATCTACAAAGGGAGTAGCTAGCCCCTCCTCTCCAGCAGCAAATTCACAATTAATACCATTTAACCTTTTACCCAATCATAAAAAAGCAGCCCTTGACCATATTCAACAACAAATAGAAAAATTAAGTAGTGAATTAGAAAATTCAAACTGCTTGTGCTTATTTGAAAAAAGGAAATCAAAAAAACAAGATGGATTATATTATTTAAAAAAACTTATCATCACTTCTGGTAATAAAAGTTTAAGTGATTTAGTCGTTGAAGTAAGAAATGAGCCAGAATGGAAACAATATCTTAATGCAGGTTTTTTCTCGGGCGGTTTATTTTCATTTAAAAGTCGCACGCAAAAATTATTAGATACACTGGCTACTGTCAATGAAGATAATTACAAAAATATCTTAGGTAATTATAGTCTTGATGTTGTGGTACGTGCTTATTGCTCGGGAACGATATAAAGGATCAAGTATCAACTATCAACTTAATTAAATGTAGGAAATTAATTTTTGTCCCGGGTTTCGCCCTTAGTTTTATATATCAATTTGTAGATAATTAAAAGTTTTAATATTTAATTATAATTTTCATTTGGCTACACCCAGGCTACGACTATGATTTAGATGCGTTTGCTCCATTTACGTCCAATCTAAAATTACTTTACCTGCTTGACCTGATCGCATAATTTCAAATGCTTGTTGATAATCATTCATTTTAAAATGGTGCGTTATTATCGCTGAAATATTTAACCCGCCTTGTAACATCGCAATCATTTTATACCAGGTTTCAAACATTTCACGGCCATAAATGCCTTTTAATGTTAATCCTTTGAAAATTACATGGTTCCAATCAATAGCAACAGGATGTGGTGGAATACCAAGTAAGGCCACTCTGCCACCATGATTCATAAATTGAAATAAATCATTAAACGCATTGGGATTTCCTGACATTTCTAATCCGACATCAAATCCTTCCGTCATTCCTAAATCAGTCATGACTTCATTTAATTTAATTTGTTGGATATTAATCGCGCGAGTGGCACCCATTTTTTTTGCTAATGCTAAGCGATATTCATTCACATCCGTAATAACCACATGTCGTGCGCCGACATGTTGTGCAATGGCCACTGCCATAATGCCTGTAGGACCTGCGCCAGTAATTAATACATCTTCTCCGACTAAATCAAATGATAAAGCAGTATGCGTTGAATTACCGAAGGGATCTAAAATGGATGCAATTTCATCAGCAATATTATCGGGAATAGGAAATACATTGACTGCGGGCATTGCTAAATATTCTGCAAAACATCCGGGTCTATTAACGCCGGTTCCTAATGTATTACGGCATAAATGACGTCGTCCAGCGCGGCAATTTCTGCAATGACCACACGTAATATGTCCTTCGCCGGAAACTCTTTGACCTATATTTAACCCCACCACTTCGCTGCCTAATGCAACTATTTCACCGACAAATTCATGCCCAATTGTCATTGGCACTTTAATGGTTTTTTGTGCCCATTCATCCCAATTAAAAATATGAATATCAGTGCCACAAATTGCCGTTTTATTGATTTTAATTAATACATCATTATGGCCAATTTCTGGTACAGGAACATCTTGCAACCAAATACCTGGTGCTGCTTCTTTTTTAACAAGTGCTTTCATCATTTAATGACACCTAATTGACGACCTACTTTTGCAAATGCGTGAATGGCTTGATCCAAATGTACACGTTGATGCGCTGCTGACATTTGTACTCGAATTCTCGCTTGATTTTTAGGTACTACAGGAAATGAAAATCCGATCACATAAATTCCTTCATTTAATAAATCATCGGCCATTTGTGCAGCGAGTTTTGCATCGCCTAACATTACCGGAATAATAGGATGCTCACCTGGCACCAAATTAAATCCTAATTCTGTCATGTGACGTCGGAAATATTGGCTATTTTCTTGTAATTGTTTTCGTAATGAAATGCCTTCCGTATTTAATAAATCTAATACTTTTATTGATGCAGCTACAATCACCGGTGCTACTGAATTAGAAAATAAATAGGGACGTGATTTATTGCGTAACCATGTCACAATTTCTGCGCGGGCACTGACATAACCACCCGATGCGCCACCTAATGCTTTTCCTAAAGTACCAGTAATAATATCCACACGTCCCATGACGTTACAAAATTCATGTGTACCGCGGCCATTTTCACCCATAAATCCTACTGAATGTGAATCATCTACCATGACTAATGCATCGTATTTATCGGCTAAATTACAAATTTCAGATAAATTGGCAATGATGCCATCCATGGAAAAAACACCATCCGTTGCAATTAAACGATAACGACAATCTTTAGCAGCTTGTAATTGTTTTTCTAAATCCGCCATATTGTTATTTTCATAACGAAAACGCTTTGCTTTACAAAGACGGATACCATCAATAATGCTGGCATGATTTAAAGCATCACTAATAATCGCATCTTCTTCACCTAAAATAGCTTCAAATAAACCACCATTGGCATCAAAACAGGATGAATACAAAATGGTATCTTGCAGTCCTAAAAATTCACTTAATCGTTGTTCCAATACTTTATGAATATCTTGTGTGCCACAAATAAATCGCACTGAAGACATGCCAAAACCATGTTCTTGTAATGCTTTTTGTCCTTCGGCAATTAATAAAGGATGATTAGATAAACCTAAATAATTATTTGCGCAAAAATTAATAACTTCTTTACGCGGTTTAACGGTTATAGCCGCTTGTTGCGGTGAGGTAATTTCGCGTTCAATTTTGAATAATCCGGTATCTCTTAATTGTTGAGTTTCTTTTGCTAAATGGGTGAATAAATCCTGCTTTGACATTTTATCTCCTAATTAATGTACCTAAATTGGTAACAATTCAGTGTTGTCATTCCCGCTTGCACAGAAAATAGCGGACTTAATTAACTTTCAAGCGGGAATCTATTTGTGAATTTATCTCTTGTATTGATATCTTTATAATCATACTTCGATTCGATTTTTGTAATAGATTCCCGCTTGCAATCACTGATTACTATTCATATCTTTCCAGTGCGGGAATGACACTTAGGCATCTACAAAGACACTGCTGATTCAAGCAATTTATAAAAATGAGGATTACGGTAATAAATCTTGCCCTTGCCCCAATCTGGATAACAACCATGGACTTGTATTTTATTGACGCTATTATTTTTTAAATACAATGCTTGGCTTTTACCTTCAATGGCAGTTTCATGCACATAGGCTTTTAAAACCACATAGTTACCACTCATAAACCGGCCATATTGTATGGCATTATCGATGGAAAAGAAAACAGGTTGTTTTAAGCAACTGGCTACAATTGAATCAATTTCTTTGGTAAAAATTTTTTCAACATCTTGATTAACCTGTCGCTTCGTTTTGAAAGGATGAAAGAGATAAACAGCCGTAATATTACTTTCGGATTTAGCTTTCTCTTGCTTTTTGGATGAGATTGCAGAAACTGCACGTTGCTCTATATTTTTCGTCATTTTAGTTTTTGTCATTTTAATTCTCTTGTAATAAGTACATTCACAATATATGTGTGACGTCTTTGAAGTGATTAATTCGGGGGAGAATTTTATCAATTAATGCTTAAGGAATTATTAAATGGTGGAGCATTATTTTTGTATTTATTTTTTTCCTTCTCCCGCTTGCGGGAGAAGGTGCCAAAGGCGGATGAGGGTGTGTTAAATAATTGTTGAATTCCTTTTAGATGTGCACACAACCCGGACACATCGCTGTGCTCCGATGGAAGGGCTACAAATAAAATTTTTATAATTTATGAAGTGTTTTCAAATTTTGTCGTGTACTTTTAATACCCTCTCATCTACCGAAGGCACCGCACACTTCTGGGCGAAGAAAAAAAATTGAATCGATTATAAATCCTTAATATTCCATTAACGAATATCCTGTATAATCTCTTTTTCCCAATCAGCTTGGATGCTTTTGCAAGAATCATCAGTAGATAAATCTCGAAAGTTATTTACAGTTTTAGAGGTATAAATGTTTTCTAATAATGAATCTCAATTACAGTTAGCTATAGAAAAATCAGATAAATTTTATTATGACCCTATCAAGCTTTCCTTAGAGTTAGACTATGCGAACTATCCTGGCACGCTTAAAATTAATCGTATTTTAAAAAGCAAGCCATTCCACATACCGGGTACTGAAGTCAAAAAAGAGAAAGTCACCGTTGTGGTAAGTGATTTTTCTCTGAGCAAAGAACCCAATAAATATTTTTTAGAAGCCGTCGAATCACTGGTTAAAACTCTTATCAATATCAAATTTGATGTAAGAATCTGGAATGGTCATGAAACCAGTAAATTGACTGAACAAGATATAGCAAAGCAATTGAGCCACGTTAAAGCGACTAGCGATACAGAAATCAATAAGACTCTAGCGCAACAACAAATCCCCCCAGAAGCCATATTACATTTGGATTATTTTTCACTGAGAAAGATTTTAAATGAATTTAAGTTGTATAGTGCAAAATTTTCAACGCAAAACGATGTTTTAGATATTGCCGATCTCAATATTTATGAAGAAATACCTCAAGAAATAGATTTATGGCTAGAAAACAAAAAAATGTCTCTCGCGCTTAAATGTGCTGTAGAGTCCAAATCTCAGCCTAGAAATCACCTGTATGAGAAAGTTGATCAAAAAGTCATCGATCGTCTGATTACATTTGTGAATAAATTTTCAAACAAAATTATTGGATTGATATTGATAGATGTCTCTGATATTTCATTGTTGGAATTAATACATAAAACGCCTCATTTAGAAGAGCTTGAATGGAAAGAGCTACGTGATAAATACGATGCGGGTGATAGGCTATGTAATTTTAAATTAATCAAAAAAGAAGATTGGGAAAAATATACTGACGAAAACAATATCACTATTAACCTACCAAAACTAAAAAGATTAGCTGTAGATTCATACTCGAATATGCCAGGTTTTATCGTTACACAAATTCTAGAACAAGGTGATTACTTACAAGAAATTGATCTGTCAGGTTGTATCGGTTTAGATGTTACGAAAACCCCTTGCAAGAAAAATAATTGCTTAGAAAAAATTAACATATCTCACTGCGCATTGAGTATAAATATTTTTGTATTTTTAATGAAAAACGCACATTCATTGCAATCGCTTATTATAAGTAATCTTGCATTTTGTAGCGATATCCCATTGGATTTTAATAATTTATCATACCCGAAGTTAGTTGAAATAGAATTGCGTAGTGTCCAGCATTTGCCACGATTTATGCAAGATATAATGCTCTCCGCCAATAATCTAAGTCGATTAGCCCTCTATCACTGTGTTGATCTTGATGGTTTTAATACCACTGAAATAGAGACAAAGAATGCGTTTAAGCAATTAAGAAAATTCCAAGTTATTGAACTAACTCAAAATAAATCTTTATCCTTTTTTAATACGATAACAAAGATATTACTTGTTTCCGAACAACTACAAGAATTAGTTTTAATAAATATACCCCAAGCTGTGGAGCTTTTATTACCTGATGCAATATCCGATCAAACGAAATTACCACAGCTTCAAGTGTTAAAGGTGTTTAATGGGAAAATACCTAGCGATACTGACTATTTTTCTCGAGATAAGCTCAGAAGTATAGAAATACCACTTGGCACCTATCTTAAACTCATTTCTTGCGCACCTCAGCAAACACAAATTGATCTTCGTCATGTTAATAATTTAAATCAACCATGCCATCTCAATTCTTTAAATCAGTTACCTCAAATCAAACTTAATGCCATTACAGAAATTGATGTCAATAAATCCACCATCACTGGTCAATATCTGAGTAAATTACTCTGTCTGGCTAATAAAATAACAAAAATTAATTTCGCTGATTGTAGTGAAATTGCAGACTTTACACCTGAACAGATTCCGGATGATATAGTATTTGAAAATCTTCAAAGCATAATAGGAAACAACAGTAATATACGTGGTGATACATTGACTAAGATAATTGCCAAAAGCGCTAAACTCAAAAAGGTTGAAGTTCAATGTTGTCCATTACTCAACACATTCAATTTGAGCAAAAACATTGAAGAACTTCACTTACAACGAGAGTTTTCTTTATCTGCCACTAATTCTAATTTATCCATTAATGAATATTTATGGTTATTATCCTCTCGTTTAAAAGGTGATGTCTTAAATTTAGGCATGGTAGATCTGTGGAGTGATTATGAGAGTAAGGATTTAAATAAACTTTCATTAGAACATATCAATAAATTATGGCTAACTAATCATCCGCGAGTAGGTACATTAATTGCAATGCTGTTAGCTAAACTGCCCAATTTGCAGGAAATAGAGAGATGTCCTGGCTATGCGTCTGATAACAAAAAATCACTAAATGGTCCTACAATCACTGAGCAAGATCTTCCGCAAGAATTAAAATTGAGCAAACTTAAATATTTATCGTTTGAAACCATAGATATCACGGGTAGAGCAATATTACGTTTTATTAAATCATCTGATCAAATTAATCTCATTAATATAAGTGCCTGCAAACACTGTGCTGATCTTTCAGCTGAATTATTAACAGATGAGATCATGCTAAATCTGAAAAATTTAAGCACCTTTAATTACAGCAATGCCAATATCCCAGTCGCAACAGTTTTAAAATTAGGAACGACAGCGAGTTCTAATACTTATTTTTACTCCTCTTCAATGGATAGTACAATTAGTAAATCGAATATAATGTTAAAATGGAATTGGCCGTATAAAGATTATAATCTACCTTACACTATTCCAGATAATGTAAGATTTGATAATGTCAAAAAAATTGAGATTGATTATTGCACAGATGGTGGTATTCCATTTTTAGCGCAACTCATTAATGCTTGTGCCAATGTTGAGACGATTGTATTGCAGAATACCAGATACAACGATATTACAAGCACCATAAAAATCAGACCACATACCTCTTTACAAGATTTAATAATCACTGGATCTACAATTTCACAACACTTGCTAGAAGATTTAATAGCAGCTGCACCTCTTTTAAAAAAGCTGCAATTAAACGGTAACAGTTATTCTTCCATGGCAGTTAAGGAAGATAAATTTCCCGAACATATTTCTTTTAATGCTTTGGAATCTATCACATGTGAAGGCAAGCCATGCATATCATATACTTTTTTATATGGACTTATTGTTAACTCTCTTAACCTTAAAAATATTAAAATATCCAATGCCGATTTCAGTAAAGTCGATATGTCAATGATGAGCACCAATCAATCAATCAGGGATAGAGTTGAAACAATCGAACTTGATAATTCCCAATTACCTCATTCATTTTATATTCAACTCATACAATATGCAGGCACATTAAAAAATATTCAAATTAACAAGTGTAAACTAATAGTTAAATCGAATGATCCTCCTATAGCAAAATATATTGCTACTCAATTTCTTTATTTAACAGAAATAAATATTACAGATTCAGACTTTGATCCCATCATAATTAATCAAATCATTTTACAGTCCAAATCATTACAAAAACTTACTTTACATTACGAAAAAGTTGGTGCAAGAGATATTTTTGCAGGTATTTCAGCTTCTTCATCTTTTTTAACGATTTCCGAAATATCACTTAAAAATTTATCATTATCACCTGATTTTCTCAAATTTATTCATAACGCGTTTCCTAATCTTAAGATTTTGAAATTAGATAATTGTATTGGCCTTGAGTTTGTAAAAGAAAAGCCAGCGGGATCTAAAGGGTTATCGCAATTGACTACATTGGTAATTAGGGAGTGCAATGATATCGATGAAGCCGCTATTAAACACCTTCTGCTAGGCGCGCAGCAATTAACGGAAGTGATTATCTCAAAATGCAATAATTTTAATAAATGTGATTTTAATCAGCCAGACCTAGTCCGATTATCTTATAAAATTAAAAAATTTTCTATTTACAATAATGAGTCACATCCTTTTATATATATAGGAATAAATACAACACATTGGCTGTTTAAAAATCATGAAAATTTAACTGCTTTAGCACTTGAGGCGTGTAGAATCTCGGAGAATATCAAGCAAAGCGATATTAAATCTCTTGCAAAATTAACATCGCTTGATTTATCAAGAACCATTATTCACCATGATTTATTCTTATCGTTATTAATAAAAACACCTATATTGCACTCGCTGAATTGCAATAATATCGAATTAATACATATTCCCAAGAAATGTAATTACTTTGTGTTACCTGCTATCATAAACTTACAATGTTGTTATTTGCATGAGTCCAATTTACCACTCGCACTGGTCCTTTTCCTATATAAATCAGCCTCTCTACGCACACTCACTTTTTCGGGCGCAGAAGTATCAACAAATAACAATCACTATTTAATACCAGATATAAAATTACCGCATGTAACCCATATTAAATTTGACAATTCGGGCGTTACGATTGAAACATGGCTCATGATTTTGTCTATGGCTTCAAATGTCACAGAATTGGAGTGGTACAAATCGTCAATGAATTCTGCTTTAGATTTTGCATCTTTATCTAAATGGTTTGAAAAAATTAATCTTGCCCAATTAAAAACTTTCTCAATTCAGCAAGGTGGCATTAACAACCGATTTCCGGGTGATCTCGTTATTAGACTCTTATTAGCGGCCAGAAATGTTAAAACAATACAGCTATCATCTGTAGACTTTTCTCGTTTATCTTTATGCCCTCCCATGTTCGAATTTGAAAACTTAGACAAATTTTCTCTTACGCATCCAACGGAATGCTATTTTCCGGGTAGATTATTACTTGCAATAACAGCAAGATCATTTAAATTGCAATCCATTGAATTTACCAATATAGATATTAACTTTGATGAATTATCAAATGGTCAGATCAGTTTATTTTATAACGCGCAATTATCTCAATTAGCGACATTTCAATATGTTTTTGAAAAAAATAATGAACCTAGGCAATTCCCCGGAAAATTATTTATAATTTTATTAAAAGTAGCAAGTAATATTGCTGCATTCGCCTTCAAAAATGTAGAAATCACTAATCTCACTGACGCAGATATTCCAGATGACCTTAAATTAGATAATCTTAAAAAAATATCCCTGATTAATACTGGTTTATCTAAAGCTGTTTTAGAGAAACTAAAACGGTGTGCTTCATCACAAGTTACTTTAATTACTAAAGAACCTTCACGATCATTTTGGTCTTATCACGATAGCTACGATAATAAAGCAGACCAAGAATTGGACACCAAATATGTCGTTTCCTCATCTCATCATAATTACGGAAATTCAGCCTATTCAACTGGCTATGGTTATGGAAACTCAAATGGGGGTAATTATAAAAGTCATAATAGAAGCTCGGGTTATTCAGACGAAGCTAATAACAGCAGTTTACCCAATAGACCACATAGAGGTAATTCATCTGCAAAACAAAATAGCGCAGACAACAGTACGCCCTCTTTGATGGGTTTTCTAGGAAATTTAGGGAGTAAATTAGTAGGAAGCAACAATATTAATGATGATAATGCAAAAATTAAACATCAACCAATTTCAGCTGATTCACATCAAAAACAAGCGAAACATACGCACTCTAATCAAAATCAAAACGCTGATAAAAATTCTACTCAGGCTGGATCACGCTCACATGCACCGTCAAACAATAAACAGACTACTCAGCATTTATTATCACAATCATCTGTAGAACAAAAAGATCAATTAGTTTATAAGATTCCTCAAGATGGTGATAAATCAACTACGGAAACAAAACTTTCTGCGAAAGAATTATTCTACCCCCCCATTTATCACCCCGCACAATACCGTTTTGAAGTTGTTACGAATGTTGATACGAGTGGCGCCGAGATCAAAATTATTCATAATCAAATCTATGATGGCGATCTCCTTCAAGTTAAAGAAATTGCTTTCTCTGCCGAACCGTTACGTAATCAATATAAAGAACGTTTTTGGCAACCTGGCCAGTCGACACAAGATTATTTACTCTATGATCCTGTTAATGAGGATATCGTTATCACCACACAATGGACGAGATTACCCTCAAAATTTTCTGGTGAAACATTAATTGCATTTTACACAGATTATAAAGATCTTAATTATAAACCTAAAAATCCCGATGATCCCCGTGATCACTCTCCTGTTGAAATTAAATATTTTACAACAGAGAATTTTTATGCCATTCGTGCAAAAAAATTCAAAGAAGGCAAGCTCACCCCATCAAAAATAAATTTTATTATTGAAATTGGTTCAGTCATCAAAAAAATCCAAAAAGTAGACTATCCCAATGAGATAAAAGCACTTATTAAACATTGTAAAGATTTTCATCCGGGTGATTTGAAATTACCGGATCGCGCAACAGGAGAACAAATTCTGACTGCACGTGATGAACAACAAATCGGTGATTGTATAAATCGTTCAATAGTAATGCATCGCAAAACGCGGAAATTATTTACGCAATCACAACCATTTAAAGATTATCGCTCTAGAATTTCGATAAATAATATCCATGCTTATATCGAACTTAAAATTATGGACTTTTGGTATCCTGTCGAATTAGGTGGATATGACGCTCCCTTAGAATTGACAAAAATAGATACTAAAGGTTTCGATACACCTAAACAACTAGAT
>JAJYDF010000028.1 GCA_021777765.1 Pseudomonadota bacterium
TTAATAATTAAAATTTATATAAATTAATGATATTTCCATTTGGCTCCACCCAGGCTACTACTGCTCAGTCCGCCGTACCGTTACATCCTATCTTGTTCAATTCGACTTACGACTTATACATTGAGTACTCTCGCAATACTGCGTACAATTTCGCTTTTCGCATTAAAAAACACAGGAACAATTATGGCAAATGATATCGATCCCAGTGAAACCCAAGAATGGCTTGCTGCATTGCGTGACGTTGTTAAGTATGTGGGCAAAGATCGCGCGCAATTTTTAATACACGAATTATTAAATGAAAGTAAAAAAGCAGGACTCTCAGTCCCCACTGGCATAACCACGGATTATGTAAACACCATTGATCCAGCACAAGAAGCAATATTTCCCGGCGATGAAGAGATGGAAAAACGCATCAGTGCCATTATTCGTTGGAATGCTATTGCCATGGTTTTACGTGCAGGTAAAAAAGCACCAGAATTGGGTGGTCATATTGCCAGTTTTGCTTCTGCAGAAACATTATATTCTGTGGGCTTTAATCATTTTTTTAGAGGAACAACGGAAACACAAGAGGGTGATTTAATTTATGTACAAGGACATTCCTCACCCGGTATTTATTCACGTGCTTATTTAGAAGGTCGCTTATCAACTGAACAATTAGAGCGTTTCCGTCAAGAAGTGAACGGCAATGGTTTATCCTCTTATCCGCATCCGCATTTAATGCCAGAGTTTTGGCAATTTCCAACGGTATCTATGGGGCTTGGCCCTTTGCAAGCGATTTATCAAGCACGATTTTTAAAATATTTAGAAAATCGTGGTTTAGCAAAAACAGCTGGTAGAAAAGTGTGGGCATTTTGCGGTGATGGTGAAATGGATGAACCAGAATCTTTAGGCGCATTAACTATTGCTGCTCGCGAAAAATTAGATAATTTAATTTTTGTGATTAATTGTAATTTACAACGTTTAGATGGCCCCGTGCGTGGCAATGGCAAAATTATTCAAGAATTAGAAGGGGTATTTAAGGGGGCTGGTTGGCATGCACTCAAAGTAATTTGGGGCAGACAGTGGGATGAATTATTAGCAAAAGATAAATCAGGACTTTTACGGCACCGTATGATGGAAGCCGTTGATGGGGATTATCAAAATTATCGCTCCAAAGATGGTGCTTATATTAGAGAACAATTTTTTGGTAAATATCCCGAATTAAAAGCATTAGTGGCAGATAAAACTGATGATGATATTTGGCATATGCGCCGAGGCGGACATGATCCCCTTAAAGTGTATGCCGCTTATGCAGCAGCAGTACAACATCAAAATCAACCCGTCGTTATTTTAGCGAAAACTATTAAAGGTTATGGGATGGGTGCTGCCGGTGAAGGAATGAATATTACCCATCAGCAGAAAAAAATGGATGAAACTTCATTAAAAGTATTTCGTGATCGTTTTGAAGTGCCTATCACTGATAAACAAATTGCCGAAGCACAATTTTATCGTCCCGCCGAAGATAGTCCTGAAATTAAATATTTATTAGAAAGGCGTCATAAATTAGGTGGATTTTTACCGGCGCGCAGAACGCGTGAAACAAAAAAATTGAATGTGCCCGCATTCGATTTATTTGCCCCTTTATTACAAGACACGGGCGATAGAGAAATTTCTACCACCATGGCATTTGTACGCTTGCTGACTTTATTAATTAAAGATAAAGATATGGGTAATCATGTTGTACCTATCGTGCCCGATGAATCACGTACATTTGGTATGGAAGGCATGTTTCGTCAAATTGGTATTTATTCTCCGGTAGGGCAGTTATATACACCAGTCGATGTTGAACAAATTATGTCTTATAAAGAAGCAAAAAATGGACAAATTTTGGAAGAAGGTATTAATGAAGCGGGATCATTTTGCTCGTGGATGGCAGCTGGCAGTTCTTATAGCACTAATAATATACCGATGGTGCCATTTTATATTTATTATTCCATGTTTGGTTTTCAACGCATCGGTGATTTGGCGTGGGCTGCAGGTGATATGCAAGTGCGCGGCTTTTTATTAGGGGGTACAGCAGGGCGCACCACATTAGCGGGTGAAGGATTGCAACATCAAGATGGTCATAGTCATTTGCAATCAGCAACAATTCCTAATTGTATTTCTTATGATCCCACTTACAGTTACGAGTTAGCGGTAATTATTCATGATGGTTTACGCCGCATGTATCAAGAAAATGAAAATGTTTTTTATTACATTACGGTGATGAATGAAAATTATAATCATCCAGCAATGCCTAAAGGGGTAGAAGAGGGAATTATCAAAGGCATGTATTTATTACGTGAAAGCAAAAAGAAAAAAGATCAATTAATTGTGCAATTATTAGGTTGCGGCGCTATTTTACGAGAAGTCATTGCTGCCGCTGAATTATTAAATAATGATTTTGATATTGCAGCAGATATTTGGAGTGTAACCAGCTTTACTGAATTAAGACGGGAAGCATTATCGCTAGAACGGCAACAATTATTAAATCCTACCGAAAAAATTGCAGAAAATTATGTGACGCAGTGTTTGAAAAATCGATCAGGCCCTGTAATTGCAGCAACAGATTATATGCGTAATTATGCGGATCAAGTCCGTGCATTTGTACCACATTCCTATACAGTATTAGGCACTGATGGTTTTGGTCGTAGCGATACACGTCAACAATTACGGCATTTCTTTGAGGTCAATAGATATTTTATTGCTATTGCGGCATTAAAAGCATTGGCGGATCAGAAACAAATTCCTGCGAAGAAAGTGGCGGAAGCGATTAAGAAATATAAAATTGATCCCAAGAAACCTGAGCCAGTGACAATTTGAATTATCGAAGTGTTGTAAATAAAGTCTCAAAAGTCCCATGCAACTGATAAAATGTTCCTCATTATATAATTACAATTATGTATATATTCTCCTATGCGATAATAATTCATATTATACAGGGTATACGACTAATATGCTTCGTCGATATAAAGAACATGTTAGAGGCACAAAAAAATGTAAATTTACTCGCGCATTCAAACCAATAAAGATTGTGCAGTGTTGGAAAGTCTATGGTGATAAAAGCATTGCCATGAAAGTTGAAAAATATATTAAATCGCTAAACAAAAAAGAGAAACAATATTTAATAGATTATCCATATGTGCTGAATGAGTATTATAAGAATTATGAATAATTGTCACAATCTTATGATTTGATACGTTGATAATTATCAAGGACATGATAATTCATATTTTACATTTAACAGAATTTTCATTTTCTGCTAATTTATATATATATCAAATAATTAAACGTGTGTCTCTTTGTAATCTATTTAATTTTAGTACTTAATTATATCTGTAGCCGCATAATCTATATGCAGATGCTATAATTATAAATGTGATTGATTATGGAGAATCTCAATATGAATAACGAACAAGAAGATTTACCAAAAGGTGCAGAAAATAGTTCCACTCCAACCAAAAAATCTCTCAAAGAAAAAACCAAGCCAAAATTTTTAAATGTATCTGGCGCTGGAAATAACTGTGGTTTATATGCATTATTATTGTCGAGTCAGCTAGGTTTAATTTTAAAGCCAGAATTAGAAATTAATGTAACAATACCTGATTTTGCAAAAAATTTTCCCGTAGAAGAGTTGATAGCCTCTGGACAATTTTCAGAGAAAGATATAATGCATGAAATTAAAATCAGGAGCCTTGGTGAAGCGCTTCGCAAAGAGCTTGGTGAGGCACTTCGCAATAATAACCAAAATAAAATTGATCGATATAACCATTTTCAAAGCTTATGTAGGAATTATTTGCATGGGGATAAAGTTGAGTTAAACGAAGAAATGGAAGCTTTTTATTCAAATAAGGAAAATATGGAATTTATAATAGAGCTTAATAGACTGTGGATTGAAGAAAAAGAAAAATTGAATATTAATAACAATGAGTGGACAACAAACGCTTGTTATTTTATTAATGAAACAAAAATAAATGACTTAGACATTCAGGCTGTTCGAGAAAATATAATAAATTTGGCAAAACAACAAGATTATAATATCGATACTCTATTTCAAGATGTTGCACTGTCAGAGGGTCCTTTGCAGAATATTATACAAAAATATAAATTATATAAATCTGCATGGAAATTAATTAGTGGCGGTGATCTTTCAAGCCAACAAAGAGAAAAATTTGTTGCTGAGATGAACCAATATCTCTTTTCATGTGCATTAGAGATAAGCAAGCTAAATCCACAATTGAAAACAATTCTAGGGTTACTTGAAAATTTAGATTTCAACGAAGATAACTTAATTAGTAATACACAGATTTTCGACACAAACTATGAATCTATAGTAAGTTCAATTAGCCGTTATTTTGTTGAGCCTATGTTATTACCCGTATGGGATAATATCTATGAAAATTACTGCAAACAAATATCAGATTCTATTGTAATGATAACTGCTGATGAATTAGGTTGTTTAGCTCAACAATGGAATGTTGAATTAATAATTAATTTTAGTGATATTCATAGAGAGCCCTATAAAACCACTGACTTTCATGACCCGCAAAAATTAGAAATAAAAATAGGTAATCCCAGCTTAATCCATTATCAGGTCGATAGCGATAATGTTCCTGAGTGTTTTAAACACTTACTACAAGATTCGATTATTGAACTTGACGTCTCTAGTAAATCCAAATTCACATCCTCTAGTGGCAGTAAAAACTTAGGAATAAATAGTTGGTATAACGAGATGGATATATCGAATTATGTTTTAATGATGATTAAGAATGCATATGGTGGTTTTGCTAAAGACAGTCCCTATCTATTGCAAGGTAACGGAGATACTACTGCAGGAAAATTTAAAGATACTGACGGAAAAGATTATTTCGTGGCATTTGTTGACGCTATTGATTTGCGACAGGATATGAATCCACAGTGTGCTTTTTTAAATAAATCACTACATAATTCTGCTGTTATCAAAGCTTATACAGAAATATTAAATAATATAGATAAATTGAAGGGTCTCGAAGATTCTAAACTGTTCGAAAAGCTAAAAGAAATACTAGTTCCATCAATTATAGAAGAAGCGATGATTAATAAGGTTATCATGAAACTTAAAGATATAGAATTTGATTACTTTAGACTTAATAATGAAATAAATTTATTAGCGAAAAAAAGTAAAAAAGATGTACTAGACGAAATTTTGGTTAAAATGTCTGAAGAAGATAATGCGAAAATTATATTTCCTTATTGTGTCAATGATAGTATTTGGTTAACTTGCGAAATTAAATTAAATAAAATAGGTAATAATCTCAACTTTATTATTCAAGCATACGATCCTTATGGTAAAGATCAAATAAGTAAAGAACTACTTGGCCCATTAACAAATGCTATACAAGAAAAATATAAAGGATCTGAATTCACTGTAAAAATCGAAAATCGTAAGGTTGATTTAGAAGCACGACAATCGCCACATGATGCAGTTTCAAGTGGCATTATAGTCTCAGAAGAGATATTAAAAAGACTTACAGGTCAAGAGATTAGTGCTCAATTATATGAAAACCAAGCGATTATGCTAAGAATAAAGCATGTTGAAAATATGAATAAATATTTGCATTTAGATAGTCACATCAGAAAAAATTTTATTGCAAAAAATGCCATACCAGAAAATATTTTAAAAAAGCAGGAACAGGAAAATATCTCCAGATTGAAAAACAAACAATCTGCTTTTTTGAAAGACATGCAATTACTTTGTGATATGAATACTCAAATAGAATTATTTATGACCGCTTTTAAACTGGCAGACTTTGAAGGTTGCAAACAAGCGCTTGCTGCGATAGGTGTACTGGCAAAAGTGAGTCACAATGATAAAGATAAAACATGTATTAGAAATAAGCATGGTTACATTGATAGATCAAATAGTGGTCAAATAAGAGAGACGGGAGTTGCATGGGAGAATTTATGCTTACTAAATGATATTTTTAATGCAGCTCAATATAATGGAGTAGAAAAATCTGAATATCATAAATTATTTGAAGTTGGGCTTACTGATATTTGTAACGAAATTGGTATATTACAAAATTCAATACAATTAATTATTAACCTCGAAAAACCTTACTTTGAAGAAGTTCAACAGAATTTAATTGATAAAGAAAATGTAAAATTAAAAGGTATGATTGAGAAGCTATCAATAAGTTTGGTTGATATCCCAGTTAAAATAGGTGAAGTCAGCGCACAAACACCCAATATCCGTGTATTAACAAATTATTTTCAAGATGAACGTGGCTTACAACATTTGTTTAATATATCTGATAATAATAACTCAGGAATATATACCATTGACTTATCTTCACGTAGATGTCGATATGAATTAGCAAGAGCTTTGCTAATCATAGGAGAAACAGTTAATAACCTCAGTTATGATGCCAAAATGCACGATACGGAAATTCCCTATAAACAATTTGTTAACATTCGAAATGGTTTAACCCATCGTTGGCATGGTAAGTTAATTGATTTACAAAAATCGTATTCAATTGCATTAGGCCACCTACAAGACATAAGCAATGAAGGTATTCCTATCATTTTTAATAAAAGAATAATGGATGTTTTAACAAAACTACGTGACAAAAAAGTTTTCAATCAATCAGAGTTTGATGCTGAAGAAACCTGGAAATTATTTAAAGAAGCCGTAATAGTAGTTGATAATATTATTGATGATATCAATATTAAAGAAACTTCAAAGAAAATTGCAGATACGTTTTCTAGAGCTTATATTGAACCACTTGTAATTGAAATTTTATATGGTAAAGAATTTGATACTAAAGCTGCCACAACTGAACAACTCAGAGAAATTGGTAACTTATCTAAAAGATTTAAGGAAGCAATATTGTCAGAACAAAATAGAGGAAAAGAAGATATTTCTGTACAAGTGCTAGATACTAAAGGTATCGCTCGAAATTTAAAAATAAGTTTTCCCCAAGAAGCACAAGAAATGATGGAAAATTATTTTTTGAAAAAAACACTCGAGGAGAAACTTGATAAAAAAAGACGAGAAATTGAAGAGAAGAAAAATAGTTTAAAACGTAAAAAAGATGGATTCAATGATGAAAAGAAAATTTTACAGGATTATAGTAAGCTTACTAAAGGAATAAAGAATAAGAACATGACGTTAGATGAATTAGTCATAAAATTCGAAGAGGATAAATTAAGTGTTACCGGTTCCAGCCAGTCAGATACTCAAAGAAAGAAAACTTTTGATGTTATAATAGGATTTTTGAATGAGCAAAAGGATAAGTCTATATCACTTCAAGTATTTGATGAGATAACAGGAGAGAAATTAAAACTCATTGCTTCAAATTTAAAAGACGTAGAAAAAGAACTTGGTGAAGTAGGTCAACTGCATGCGAAGAAAGATGTGCCAGAACAAGCAACACAGCAGAGTTGCATTCCTAGCCTGAAACTCTTTATTAGTGAATTAAGCGCAAAGACAACGAGTATAAACAATCAATCTGTAAAAGATGAATTTGAACAAGCAGAAAAAATATTAGATAATCTGATAAAAGAAATAGAATTCGTTGAAAAAATGATTGAAGAAAATCAGGACAAGCCCCAAGTTTTTAAATTATTTAGCAACCTCGATCTTGAATATGCGATAGGTACAGTGGGTCAATTAATAAGAGATTTAAGAGACAAAGAGACAGCATATGAATTGATGAGTGAATTATCAGCATTTAAAAAAGTGGATGAGGGATTGCAGAGAATTATAGTTGAAAGAAATCAGGGCTTATTACATGATATTTATACTGCTAAAAAATCTGATATTTCAACAATTGCAACTGAGCATGTCATCCCTATTAAAGAAGATTTACAGAACTTGAAGAAGCAGTTTTCTGCTTTTGTAGATTTTGATAAGAATTATAGTACGCGATCGACTATGGTTTATGACAATATGAAGTCAAATAAATTTTATGAAATAGCGAAAAAGTTAAATTATTCACAAGATGATAGCGCTATCAATATGAGCGATAAAAAAATGGAAAAACTTCTAACCGAGAAGGAAAAGGCAAGTATAGAAAAGCCTAAACCACTGCCGAAGCCCAAGGCTCCCGAATCGGAAGATAAAGAACAGCAGCCACACAGACCGCGTGGATATAGCATGTAAAAGGAGAGATGTAATGTTAAATTTTATATTTGATTTTAATTACCTGCAGAATAACATTAAAATATTTAACAATATATTAATAAAGTTTAAATTTAATCCTGAATCTGTAATGGTTTATGGTAGCAGTATCGGCGGTAAAATGCGTTGGGATTCACAGTTAGATTTTCAAGTTGAAGTACAAAATGGTCAAAATTTATCATCATGGGATTTTGAAGACTGTAATCAAGAACTTTCACAATTATTAAATATCAAATGCTCAGTAATGACGAGTGAACAGTTATTGCAAGCAGAGCAAAGCAGTAAAATAAATAAAGGAACCAACGAAAGTATATTAAAAGAAAGATTGCCTCTAAAAGAATTATTGCAAAATTTAGATATCATTAATGCATTAAAAAAAGATGATGTAAAGTTTATTACAAGTTTTTTACAAAATAATAAACAGTTGGATATTAATCGATTATTGGCAACTGATTTAGGTAAGTTGCCAATTCTAAATTATGCAATTTTGGTTGACGCGCAACGAGTCATTGAGTATTTATTGCAAAATAATGAGTTAAAACCAGAAGTTATAGATAGTAATACTCTAAACGCGCCTCAATGTTGTGTTAAAAAAATCGCTAAAGATTATTTTAGTTCAAAAAAAATTCATCGAGCTAAATTAGAATGTTTAATCTCATTAATGCTTAGATTTTCGAAATATTTAAATGAAAAGGATATGGAAATTCTAAACAGAATCAACGATGACCGATTAAAACCCATCATTCAAGCGCATAATGAAAAAAAAGAACTAGAAGCGGGAATAAGTATTAATAAAGAGCCGACCAAGTCGTTCCCATAAGAAGAGATAAATGCTATTGAATCGTAGTTTCTTCGCAAGTGTTTTTCCTTCTCTCAATAATGAGAGAAGGAAATATAACAGATTAAATCGCAACGGCTAAATTAAGTGCCACATCTTGTGAATGTGTTTCAGCAAACTGATCACCTAATTCTGCATCATATCCCAAAGTGACTGAGATATTATTAGTAAACATACCTTGGATGCCTGCGCCTAATGTTACGAAATTACCGCTGGGTTGAACAAACGGAAATGCGCCCATGCCGCCATTTGCACTGATTGGATTACCTTCAATCGTGCGATTTGGATTCATGAATTGATGATCAAATTCAGCTTGTGCATAGGGTAAAAATTGAATATTGGCAACACTGTATCCACAATAAGCTGCCTGCCAACCGATACCACCTGCAAGGGATTGATTAAATTGGCTTTGATAATTCATATCAGCAAAAGGTGCAATACCGTGTTCTTCATAGCCATTGACATGCAAGTTTTGATATTCCGCATCAACATACGGACCTGTTTTAAATGCGTTGTCAATAATGTTCCAACCTACTGTACCTGCTGCGCCATATTGCAAGCCGTCGGTGTCACCATTATTTTCAAATCTTGCTAAACCAATAATTACATTTCGATCAACATTAAATTCTGGTATGCCGTAATTAAATTCACCCGTAGCATAGATTTGTTGATAATTATATCCACCAAATAATGAAATAGAATTTTCATTGATTTGTGCTTCACCACCTGGGTGATCAAAATCAACATCGTCATTGTTACGACCAACTGCAGCGCCCACCACAAAGTTATTGTTAACGCGATAATCAACACCGGCTGTAAAACCATAATCATCCGAATTATAACCAGGGGAATTAAATCCATTTTGTTCAACATTATTGGGATTATAATTTCCTGCTACAAATGCTTTGAAATGACCCACTGGAACTGAATCAGTGCCTGTGCGTACATTTAATAATTCAGAATTGATATTGGCATTTTGTGAATTAATGATGTTAAAAGGTTCTTCCGCTAAAATGCCGTAATCTTGCGCACCTTGGAAAAGAGATAAAACATAATTGGATAATGCCAGGCCAGAAGCAACACTAGGGTGGAAGCCATCAAAGAAAATATCTTGCGATGCATTTTTATTTTTACAATTCATTCCATTAGTATCACATACCGATCCAAAGGGTCCATTAAATCCAAATAGTGTTGGATAAGCTTGTACATAGGCTAATAAACCAAAGGTATCAGGCTGAATAACATCAAATCCAATTTTATTTAATTTGGTATTGAGTGTTTGATCATAAGCAATACTCACTGCAGTAAATGCACCTGCAACAGAAGGACCAAATTGTCTCACCGCAGGTGTTGCACCTAAATCAGGTATATTTAATATCATGATATATTTTGCGCCGGCGTAGTGTAATAAATTCGCAGCAGTAGTGATATTGGTTGTAGCATTATTAATAATCGTAGTAGGAGCGAAACCAGACAATAATCCATTTTTAACATCGTTCGCGCCAGCCCAAAGTGAATATAAGCCATGAGAATTTGCTTTATTCGCATTACCCGCGAGGAATGATTGTACTTGTGCTAATTGACCCCCATCTGTTGGTCCGAAAGGCTCAGGACCGGTTTGATCACCAGCGATTGCGTAATCATTACCACCAGCACTTGAGGCGCCCACTGGCGGAATGCCCATCAATTCAGCTAAATCTTGCACCCATAATGGTCCACCACTGTTAGTAAAGGGAGCACCAGGACCATTTCCTACATCAGATAAACTATCACCAAAAATATAAAAGTTACTAAAATTTTCGGTGGCTAATGCTGCTGAACTTGCAGTCATACATATACTGGAAATAACTAACAATTTACGAAGTTTCATGTGGTTTGTTCATCCTTGCAATATTAAAAGAAAATAAATACTAAATTTACTCACCCCTTGATCCCCTTCTAGGAAGAGAGCAAGGGGTGAATAAAATATCTTGTCATTATCGAAATATTTAAACTGATAGTTAAAGTCCGCGGATTCTACAAGATTTATTTAGGACTCGCTAGTAGTTATTTGATAGTCTTTATCTAATTATTTATAACGGCCTTTAAATGAGAGATTGTGAAATTGACTGCTCAATTGCTCATCAATCACTGGATTATTTTCTGCAGTTTCACCATTTAACTGAAGATTTTGTAATTGATCGTCTATTTGCGAAAGCATTTCAGAATAGTTTGTGTCTGCGCTTTGCTTGTTTATGCTCGAACGACGTTGCTGAAATTGATTAATTGAGGTTATTTGATTATTTATGTTGATCATATGATTTATCAAATCGGTGATTTCATTTCTTAAATGAGTGATTCTTTGATCAATAATGGGTTGTAACTGTGTAAATTGCAGAAGATTATTAGCACAAGTGAGAATACTTTTGTCATAAGCAGGAATGAGTTCTTGATATTTTTGGATGTCCTCAGCGGTACGTTCAGGATGATTATGTGGTTCGGCTACACATAATAAAAAATAGATTTTGTTATTAATTAATTTGTTTTTTTTATTTGTCCAAATTCGAATAGCGCCCATGGTATGAACTAATTTATTAACTTCGATCTCTTTTTGTTGTAGTTTTACTTCTAATTCGTTTTCTAAATCAGCTAAGTCTTTTTGTAGAGCTGTCTTTCTCATTGTCTGAATGTGTTCCACACTAAACAACAGTAAATCCTTGGTATTGTTCTCGAAATTACCAAACTTATCCGAATTATGCGCATTCCTTTTCCCCATCACACTCTCCTTATTATTTCAGCTAAACAATTATTATTGTCAGCATTCATATTTTTTATGTTAATTCCCTTAATGATTAAAATCAAAAAATTCCGTTAAACTGTAACACGATTGATTAAATGGAGCTTGTCGTCATTTAATTGTTCATCAGATTGTCCATGTTCTGATTCGTAATATTCTGTTTCTGTTCCGTCGTCATCATTTAAATTTTGCGGATGAATTGATAATGACCGTTTGCCCTCATCTTCACTTGTCGGGTCGCGCCTTGGTGATTTGACAGATAAGCTCACAATTCTTGAACTTGATGGGGTTGGTGGTGCGGATAGATGTTGTATCAACTGTTGAGCTTTATCACTCTCCTGTTCAACTGAAACTACTGTATTACCAGCACTTCTAGGTGATGGGTTAGAAGATGATCTGAGAATATTAACCGCTTTTGCCGTTGCTAGCATAATGTGTGCGTCTGAAGAAAACGATTCGAAAGGATAACGACGTGCTAATTCAGAGATAGAATTATTTCCGATGTCTTCCTCCACAGAATCGATGAATTCTTTTGCCTGTTCTATTTCAACGCTGATTTGTATTTTGAGATCATAGGCTTTGGTAAATGGGATGTAGGATTTTATTGTCCCCCACCATGTCCGTGTGGATTTGAGATATGCTCTATAAATTGAATCGGGAGGAAATATTCTAGCAATATCATTCGTCTTTATGGCTTTTAACGGATCAGCTAATGAAGGTTTTGTATTGTATTCGAGGTCTTTTTTATGCATAGCGATATCATAGAGCGTCAAAAACGCCTGATAACCAGTCCTATTTTGTATGTTCGGGTTATCTAAATAATATACAGGTCTTTTTTTGTGGTTTTTTAATTTGCTTAAAGTATCTACTAAGTGAGTTATTGATTTTAATAAGCTGGGTTTCAATAAATTATCAAAAGAGGTTGCAATCATTGTGTTAGCAATAATCCTCGGTTTTTTCATTGCTTCTAAATCATTTTGGAATTGTTCAAAAAATTGTTCTGCTTGATCCACTTCATGATCGATAGGGTCACTGATAGATTTTCTATCATTGTATGCCGATGTATAAGGCACAAGTGAATAATAAGATGCTACCGATTTTGGCAAAACCCTAGTGAAATGATAGAAATGGATATTCTTATCCATTTCTTGTGCACAAGTGGATAAATCAGAATTCTTTGCATATTTATCCCGCTTATATCTCAACTTGTCTTGTTGTGTAAGAAGATCAGGATTTTTTATAATAATAAATGCTTTTGCAAAAAAGTATAACGTGTAAAAAACAGCTGCGCCTACACGATTTTTGACATGGGGATGATCCATATAATTTTGAAAATCATCAAAACTAATTTGATGAGTACTTGAATAGATCTGTTTTGATAAAGAGGCTAAACGCCTGAGTGTGAAAAACATATTTCCTTATGCTCCGATGCAATATGACATTAAATTAATTGCACTGAACTGAATCACTAAATCTGTATTTCCTTATAAATTATGTGGGATTGTATGATGATATTGAATTTTGTGCAATTATTAAGCTATTGCGTTTCTTGTTTAATAACTGTTTCTAATGAATTCCAACGCTCTATTGTGCCAACATCACACCATAACCCCTGATAAATTTCACCTGATAATTGTTGTGTTTTGATGGCTTCTTCAAACACCGTGGGTAAACGAAATATGCCAGGAGAACAATTGGCAAATAACTGAGCGGTATAAATGCCTATGCCAGAAAATGTATATTTTATCGTTGGATCCTGTGTAATTTTATGTGCTGCTGTTAAATGATAATCGCCTTTTAAATTATGTGCCGGATTATTGACTAAAATAATATGTCCTAAAGCAGCAATTTTTTGGGGTATTTTTGCAAAAGGATAATCGGTATAAATATCTGCATTAACCACTAAAAAAGGATCGTCACCAAGTAAGGGTAAAGCATTAAAAATGCCACCACCCGTTTCTAACGCAGGATTTTCTTTAATATATTGAATATGCACACCGAATTGATTGCCGTCACTTAATAATTGCTCAATTTGTTCGCCTAAATAAGACAAATTAATCACGATTTCTTTAATACCTGCTGCGGCTAACCTTTCAAGGTGATGAACAATTAACGGTTTACCTGCGACGGGTAATAAGGGTTTAGGCATTTTATCCGTCCAAGGTTTTAAACGATTGCCTCGGCCTGCCGCTAATAACATTGCTTTCATTTACGCAGTTACCTCAACAGCTTGTAACTTAGGTGCAATTTCATTGATTAACCATGTATGAAATGAAGAAAATTCCGCATAATTAGCGCTGCTTGCAATTAAATAATTTAATGTTTGGGGTAAATATTTTAAATAACTGGTAGTACTATCACGATGATATTTACGGGAGAAAATAAACAAACATTTCATATGTCGTTGCATGCCCATTAAATCAAACCATCGGATAAATTGTTCGGGATTACTATTTTTTAAGACACCTGCTTCGCGTCTTTGTTCATAAAAAGATAAAGCCCAATGAGTCACTTGATCGCTAGGCCATGCGATATAACAATCTTTTAATAATGACATGAGATCATACGTAATAGGGCCCCATACTGCATCTTGAAAATCTAATATGCCGACCCCTTGTTGTGGTAACACCATTAAATTCCTTGAATGATAATCTCGATGGACACAACATTGGGGTTGTTCTAATGCAGATTGTAATAATGATTGATTTGTTTTATTGAGCATTTGCACGAGCGAATCATCGATCGTTATGCCTAGATGGCGTTCGAAAAACCAATGCTGACAATTATGCAATTCCGTTAGCATAAATTTTTCATCAAAAGGGGGTAAATCCCAATCGGTAATATTTTGGCAGGACTGAATAATATTTAATTCATTCATTGCGATGGTATATAGATGATTTGCTGAGGTTGTATTTAAAGCGGATAAATATAATTGATCGCCCAGATCGCTAATTAATAAATACCCTTCCTTCAGATCAGCGGCATGGATAGTCGGTACCGATAATCCTAATTGCGCAAACGTTTTTGCAATGGCGACAAAGGGCTGTGGATTTTCTAAATGAGGAGGGGAGTCCATCGCGATATAAGTCTGTTGCTTATCATTGATTCTAAAGTAACGACGGAAACTGGCATCACCGAGAATAGGTGTTATTTCAATTTCTTGTGGCAAGTGTTGAGTTAGCCATTGTTTTAATGAATGATACCGCTGATCCATATTTGTAATCCTAAATAAAAAGATTTGAACGAAAAGCAAAACTGTGAGATTTTAGCTGATTTTGGATTGGCACAGAACCACTATTTTTTCCTTCTCCCGCAAGCGGGAGAAGGAAGAAAATTAAAAATGAGATCGAATGTGAAAAAGGGAATTACAAAAAAATTACAATTAATATTTATGACCATGGCATGTGCAATAATGCCAGGTGGTCTATTACTTGCTGCTGCAATTAGTACTAATCAATCTAGTGATAATTCAATAAATCCCGCTGTTTTCTGCCCTATAGAAATTTCTACTTTTAATCCTTTGCCGTATACGCCTATTAATCATAAAACACCGCAATCAAAAAAATTATTGATGGCACAGAATTTGGGATGGGTCATTGCTTCTGAACCCTGTAGTCATTGCGGCGGTTACTTTTTAGAACCGGTCATTCCAGGGACCAGTGCGCAATTACCACCGATAACCAGCACCGAAACAACTATTACAGCAAATAGTGGTTTAGGTCATTTAAATAATGGTGTTTCTACGCTGACAGGAAATCTTGTTATTTCCCAACCAGGTCGCATTGTCACTGCAGATAAAGGCAATTTATATTTAAATAATGGTGTTTACACTGACGTGAATTTAATGGGGCATGTGACGTTACATGAACAAGGTAAATTTCTGATCGCAGATAACGGTCATATCAATTTACAAAATAAAAGTGCTGAATTATATAATGTGATTTATCGATTTTTTTTACCGAAAGCAAATCAACCAATGCCACCGGTAATTGGTATGTCTGTGCAAAATATTGCTAAAAGTTTAAATGCGTGGGGATCTGCATCAAAATTAAGTCAAAAACCCAATAAAATTGAACAATTAGAAAATACCACTTATTCAACATGCCCACCGATTAGCCGGGTATGGGATTTAGAAAGTCGTTTAATTAATTTAGATCATAATACAGGTAGAGGAACAGCATACGATGCAACTCTCTATACGTATGGTGTTCCCGTTTTTTACACGCCTTATTTTAATTTTCCCATTGATAATCGTCGTCAGAGTGGTTTTTTATTTCCGACTTATACTTCATCTACAATTACCGGAATTGGCATCGGCTTTCCTTATTATTTTAATCTTGCACCAAATTATGATGATACGCTCACACCGCGTTATTATACTGAGAGCGGTATGCAATTAAGTAATGAATTTCGTTATTTAACATCGAATAGTAGTGGTAATTTCAGTTTCAGTTATTTACCGGGTGATCGTGCATTTGAAGAATTTCAAGATAAAGCGCAAATGCTTCCACAATATGGAGGATTTGCAGGAAATGTGTCATTACCACGATTAGAAGATGATAGTGATAATCGCAGCATTATTTCTTGGCAAGATAGTACACAATTTAATGATAATTGGTCAGGATCGGTTAATTATACGCGAGTCAGTGATGATTATTACTTAGAAGATTTTGGTGCTACACCCGCAGAAATTATTACCAATCAATTATTACAACAAGCAACAATTAGTTATGAAAGTGAAGATTGGAATTTTATGGGGCGTTTGCAAAGTTTCCAAACGTTACATCCCGTTAATCAAGCAGTTACTGTCAATCAATATAATAGTTTGCCGCAATTTGTTTTAAATTCAAATTTGCCTATCTATGACGATCAATTAAATTATGAATTTTCTGGTGAATTAGTGAATTTCACTAATACGCCAAATCCGGGATCCACTATATTGCCTCCTGAAGGTACACGAATAAATCTTGTTCCAGGTATTTTATTTCCAATGCGAACAGCGGCTGCTTATTTAACACCACAATTACAATTTGATTTTACTGAATATAATGTGCGCAACCAACCAGAAAATTTTTCAGATGATATTAATCGTTCGGTTCCCATTTTTGATATTGATAGTGGTTTATATTTTGATCGCGATGTCAGTTTATTTGGCGGGGATTATGAACAAACATTAGAACCCAGGGTTTATTATTTATATGTCCCATTTCGTAATCAAAATGATATTCCTATTTTTGATACTTATATTCAGCCTTTTACGTATGATCAATTATATCTCGATAATCGCTTTACTGGTGTTGATAGAATTGGTGATGCGAATCAAATTAGTGTGGGTTTAAGTTCACGCTTTTTAGATCAAAATACTGGCGAACAAAAATTTCAAGTCGGCCTGGGCGACATCATTTATTTTGAAAATAGACAAGTGAGTTTATGTAATACGCCAGGTTGTACAGATAGTGCGATTGTGGGTGGTATGTTAACACCTATCGCGAGTTCTGTAGGCACTACATCGCAAACGGAAAGTACATCACCCATCGTTGGGCAGATGACTTATAATTTTAATAAAGCGTGGAATGCAACCGCCAATCTCGCCTGGGATCCCAATACACATTTACATACTCAAAATGCAGGATTAAATCTGCAATATAATCCTTTACCTGATTATATTTTTAATGTGGGATATAATTTTTTACGTTATGGTGATGCATTAACTGCGCAACCCGATTCAACACCAAATACAATTGAACCGAATGTACCAGCGACCAGTGGTCAAAATAATTTAAGCCAACCAGGATTTTCATTTGTTTGGCCATTAGAAGATCAATGGCAGGTCGTAGGAAGTTGGAATTACAATTTAAGTCATGAACATTCGCAAGCTTATTTTTACGGTGTTGAATATGATAGTTGTTGTTGGGCAGTCCGTTTAGTGCAAGCGCATATATTTAGTAGTTTAAATAATTCTGGCGCACCTCAATATAGTAATACCTTCTATATTCAATGGCAGTTGAAAGGTTTAGGTAATATTGGTACCAATGATCCTACCAGTTTATTATTATCTAGTATTCCAGGTTATGCAGATAATTTTGGACAAATTTAATCTTATTTAGTGATTGGGAGATATCTTCAATGGATTCTGTAAATGTTATTGGCATTAAAAATATTTTCAGAAGTTTTGTGGCATTTATTGTATGTTTATTTATTTTATTAATTGAAGGATGTGGTCAAATGCCAACGGAAGATTTACAAAATCTCACATTACCCAGTACAAATAATTATTATTTAATTTGTCCTAAGGGTTTTTGCAATGTGCAGCCTAATGAATATACACCAATTTATAATGTGTCTGCTGAAGATTTATTTAATGCTTGGAATCAAATGTTAGCCAAGCAATTATACGTTAATATTATTGGGACTATTCCTGCAAAAGCGCAATATATATATGTGCAAAAATCACAATTTTTTGGTTTTCCTGATTATATTACTGTGCAATTTATTGCGGTTTCTGATAATTCCTCAACGCTAGCCGTCTATAGCCGTTCTCGTTATGGATTATATGATTTTGGCATCAACAAAAAACGCTTACAAAGTTGGATCGCACAGCTCAACCAAATTGTTCAAAATATGCCACCTTCAACAGCGCCAACCAATACAGCTGAACAAGCGCCTGAAGACACTAATGTTAAAAATTTAGATAAATTAATTGTGCCACAATCGAGTACTGGTATTGTAAATGCACCAGGTAATACTAATAGCAGTGGAACTGTTACCGGCACGGATAATACCAGTGGTGGTGGAAGTGTTACGAATACAGATAATACCAGTGCGGCAGGAACAGCTACGAGTACGGATAATACTAGCGGTGCACCTAGCACAACTACTGATAATTCAACTGCAACAGGAAATATTAATAATAATTCTACGGGTAACACCACAACGGATAATACAGCGTCTACAGGTGCGGTGGGCACTACTAATTCGTAATTATGACTGATTAAATTATGTAGCCTGGATGGAGCAATTGATTATTTCATTTATTTATCATAATAATATTCGATAATTCTAATTTTAAACTCTGGCGTAATTCGGGAATTAATATCCCCGGGTTGCGCAATTGGAAAAAAAATACCGCAGACTTTGCATCTATTGTAAATCTTTTCTGTTACTTCATTTGCTTCACCCAGGCTACGACTACGACTAATTAAACAATCTGAAAAAAATTTATTCATCCGACTGATTAGGATCATCTTTTTTATTTAATTTAACTAACTGCTTTTCAATTTTATCCATTCTATTATTGATTAATTTAACTAACTGAAGAATTTCATCTTCCTCTTTTTTAATTTTTGCGCTGGTTTTACTAATAAGAAATGCAGAAAAATTAGCCGTTAATAAAGAGACTAACAGAATGCCCATGATCATTAACAAAATGCCTAAAATACGGGCCCAAAAATTGGTGGGAACAATATCACCATAACCGACTGTTGTTAATGTTTCCCACGCCCACCAAATTCCATCCCATGGTGATTTAATTGTGGGATCGACAAAATAAATTAATACACCCCACAGTGAGGTGATGATTATGGCAATTACTAATGTTGCACCTAATTTATTTTTTCCTAACACTTGAATACAACTATCCCACCACGGCAATAATAAGCGCATCATGATTAATAATTGTAAACCTCGAATCACACCAATTAGCGGTGTGTGTGTCCACACAGTGGGAAATCCTACAGTGATTACAATCAGATTCATCCAATTGCTAGCGAGATATTTTTTTTTATTATCGACGAGCATCAATAAACAAACAGTTTCTATAAGGAAGAAGGACCAAACGATCCAATTTCCCGTGTTAATTGCGTCTTTAGTAATTTGATGATGTCGTTCCATGGCCCATTGTACGGGTAACCAAATGGCAATGAGCACCATCCAAAATTCAAAACGACGGCCCCATTTTTGAGCTAAACGATTTTCTTTATTGGATACGCCACTGAGGCCTACGAGTGTTCTAAGAGACATTTTTATTTATTCCACAGCAATAATTATTGTTGAATTGTAGTGTTTTAATTAATGTTTTGCCAATGCAGTAGACTTTAAATTAATTGAATTATTTCAGAGAGGATTGCGTGATAATAAGGGAGAATAATTTTTGAATTAAATGCATCATGAGAAAAGTTTGTTCACATGATGCATCTTGTAAGGAGAATATGAAATTAAGGCTTAGTCCAAGGAAAAAGACTCATAGTATCAATATAATCTTTTGGATCGGTATATTGATCCACATGTGGAATTTCTTTGGCTAATTTAATTGTCCAATATAAGGAATAAATTACCAATCCCATTAAACAGATGGATAGAGCTAGGAATCCGATTATAGTAAACATTTTGAGTCCCTCCATTAGAATGATGTGCGTATTATTACTTAGGCATGTGGCGCCGCACAATAAGAGTTAAGAGGCATATGCAATTGGCATTTTTCCGTGGAATGTATAGGTAATTTCTTACAAGCGAGTAACGGATCTCCGTCTTAAGAGTAAGTGGTGATGGATGGACATATGAGATTAAATCAGATCGAGCTGGTCATGGTAGCGTATTAAATAATTGGTACCGAGGGTCGGAATCGAACCGACACGGTGTCACCACCACCGGATTTTGAGTCCGGCGCGTCTACCAGTTCCGCCACCCCGGCCAAAAATTTAAGAGTTGCAAAGAGTATAGGAAGATCTGTTGGTGGTCAATGATTTGTATTTTTCCATTGACATAACATATCATTTGCTCAGTCCAACCATAGTCGGAGAGATAAAAGGAAATGAAATTATTTAATTTAATACGTTGTCTCATTTTGAGTATTACATTTATTTTAATAACTGCCTGCGCTACGATGCCCACCCGACCAATACAACAGCCTGTAACTACATCATCAAATATTATTTGGTTATCGCAACAACATCAAATCAAAGCAATTTCTGCATGGACAGTACGAGGTCGTATTGCTGTACAAATGGCGCAAAAGGGTGGTAGTGCTTCTCTATTTTGGCAGCAAAAAGATCAAAATTACGCCATCGAATTATTTGGTCCCTTAGGTGCAGGTGCGGTTTATTTAAATGGTACGCCAGGACAAATTATATTAACTGATAGTAAAGGCGAACATCTCCAAGCGACTACACCCGAAATATTATTACGACATGAGTTAGGATGGAATTTACCCGTCTCAAATTTAAAATATTGGATACGTGGTGTGCCAGTGCAAAATCAAGCCCACGCAACACAATTTAATGATCAAGGACTATTATCCCAATTACAACAAGATGGATGGACTATTAATTATTTGACTTACAGCAGTGTTAAAAATTTGAATTTACCACAACAAATTATGCTAGAAGGGCAGGGATTAGTGGTGAAAATAATTATTGATAGTTGGCAGGTTAGTTAAGGTTTTTTTCCTTCTCCCGCTTGCGGGGTGAGAAACGAAGTTTCGAACGCCTCTACATGGATGTAGGGGGTGGGGTTTTTAAGCGGAGCTGGACGCGTAGCTTAAAAACAGGTGCCTTCGGTAGATGAGGGTAGTTTAAAATTATTGACGAGTAGATTTAAATACCCTTTCGGAGAGAAGCAAAAAATGGAGAATTTAATTTTTAGCCTCTTTCTCAATTAATTCATAAATCAATCTCACACTGTCTGGAATATTAAATTGATTCAGCTTATTAATAATTTCATTTTTTTGTTGAAATACATCATTAATAGTATTCAATAAAATATCACTGTTTTTTAAGCTTTCTTCAGTAATGACTTTACTATAGCCTTGCTCTGCAAAATTCTGCGCATTAATGATTTGATCACCGCGACTGGCTTTTTTAGAAAGTGGTATCAGTACATTGGGTTTTTTTAAGGCCAATATTTCATATAAAGTATTTGCGCCTGCGCGTGATATAACGCAATCAGTACAAGCAAAAACATCTGCGAGCTCTTCATTTAAATAATCAAATTGTTTGTAGCCAATGCGATCATTAAATGACGCATTTGTTTTGCCTTTGCCACATACATGAACGATCTGATACTGTGATAATAATTGCGGTAAAATATTTCGAATCCCATTGTTAATTGCATCCGATCCTAACCCGCCACCGATGATTAATAATACCGGTTTTTCATTATTAAAATGGCACAAAGCTAATCCTTTTTTGGCATCACCTTGAAATAATTCGGCTCGTATTGGCGTGCCCGTGACTTTAATTTTTTGTTGCGATTTAAAATATTTAACACTTTCTTTAAATGTCACACAGATAAATTTAGCAAATGGAAAGCTCATGCGATTTGCTAATCCAGGGGTTAAATCAGATTCGTGCGCAATGACAGGAATTCGATTAAGCCATGCTCCTAACACAACAGGAAATGCAACAAAACCCCCTTTAGAAAAAACGATGTTGGGTTTGATGCGACGGCAATGCCAAAATGCTTGATGAATACCATACAGCACTTTAAATGGTGCGATAAAATTCTGCCAGCTAAAGTGTCGTCGCAATTTTGCTGTGGTAATTGCAGAGTAGGGCAAATGTGTTCTGCCGATAATATCTTTTTCTATCCCTTGATGTGATCCGATATATGAAGCATTCCAGCCTTGAGATTGGCAATAGTTAATAATCGCAAGATTTGGGGTGACATGACCTGAGGATCCACCACCCGTAAATAAAATTTTTTTTGCAGAAGATTGTTGCATTTCGTTTAAACCAGCCTGTAATAACAGTGAAAAAAATGAGTAGATTATTACATAAAATCACGAATTAAAAAAAATGTATAAATAATTATTTAATATCCACAGAGAAATTTTGATATTTATCGCAATAATCAATTGACAGCTGTTGATCCTACCTTCAAAATAGCGGGCTTAACGTGTTGATCGATAAGTAATGTAAATCCCTTTTACAGTTATTAATCGATATCTAATTCAGCTGTTATGACACAATCTGATTTTATTCAATGTAATTCTATTTACTTGGGGTGTCGCCAAGCGGTAAGGCACGGGGTTTTGATCCCCGCATACCTAGGTTCGAATCCTAGCACCCCAGCCAATTTCAGTACGGAAGATGTAACATATTTTTGTCAATCTTTTTAATAAAAGGAAAGTAATCCTGTGTCTGATTTAATGATCTTTAGCGGTAATGCCAATTTATCTCTTGCTGAACAAATCGCGACATTTTTAGGAATCCCGCTGGGTAAAGCAATAGTCGGCCGATTTAGCGATGGCGAAACTATGGTTGAAATACTGGAAAATGTGCGTGGTCGAGATGTCTTTATCATGCAACCCACTTGTGCGCCCTCCAATGATAATCTCATGGAATTGATCATTATGGCTGACGCTTTACGGCGTGCCTCTGCAACACGCATCACAGCTGTGGTGCCTTATTTTGGTTATGCGCGACAAGATAGACGCGTGCGTTCTGCGCGAGTGCCCATTACAGCAAAAGTGGTAGCAGACATGATGGCTTCTGTAGGCATCGGTAGAGTATTAACAGTGGATTTACACGCTGATCAGGTACAAGGCTTTTTTTATATGCCGGTTGATAATGTTTATCCCACCTCATTGATGATTGAAGATATCCGTAAAAAAAATTATTCCGAGATTGTGGTGATATCTCCTGATGTAGGCGGTGTGGTGCGTGGACGTGCTTTTGCTAAACGTTTAAATGATGCGGATCTCGCCATCATAGATAAACGTCGTCCGCAACGTAATCAAGCGGAAGTCATGAATTTAATTGGTGAAGTGAAAAATCGTACTTGTGTGTTAGTTGATGACATTATTGATACCGGCGGTACATTATGTGCCGGTGCGAAAGTACTCAAAGAAAATGGTGCAGATAAAATTGTGGCTTATTGTACCCATGCTGTTTTATCAGGTGCTGCCATAGAAAATATAGAAAACTCTGATATCAATGAAGTTGTTGTTACCGATACAATCCCATTAAATGGTAAAGCACAGAAATGTAAAAAAATTCGTCAACTGAGTTTAGCTGCGATGTTGGCACAAACGGTGCGCAGAATAAATGAAGAGGAATCGATTAGTTCAATGTTTTTGGATTAAATTGTGTGGAATTAATTTTTTGCATGATTTATTAAATTTAAGAATGTAGCCTGGGTGTAGCCAAAAGAAAATAGTAAATCATTTTCGCAAACTATAATTATTTACATTTTATAATTTAAAACTAAGGGCGAAACCCGGGATAAAAATTACATTTAATTCAGATGTATGTATATAAATTCTTCGCATCAATAAATCCCCGATACATGCATTCAGTATTAAATAACATGATATGATTTCCTAAATGATCTAATGCAATTATTCCCCCTTTGCCTTGAATATCCGTTAATTTTTGAATGGCATTGGTTCCTGCTTGTTCAAGAGAGGCATTTTTATACATCATTTGTGCGGCGACATCATAAGATAATAATAAACGCATAAATAATTCACCTTGGCCAGTGCCTGAAATAGCACAATAATTGTTATTAGCGTAAGTTCCTGCGCCAATCACTGCAGAATCACCGACCCTACCAGGTAATTTATTCATGATACCACCAGTGGATGTTGCTGCAGCTAAATGATCATTATGATCTAATGCAACTGCACCAACAGTACCAAATTTATGGTCACTCGTTGCTTTTGCTTTAATAGTTTGCCATCGTTTAAATTGTTTTTTGGTAATTAATTGTTGCGCATCGATTAATGGCATGCCTTGTTTTTTAGCAAATAATTCAGCGCGTTTCCCAATTAACATGACATGCTTAGATTGTTCCATAATTAATCTTGCCAGTAATACAGGATTTTTAATGCGTGAAATACCTGCAACGGTGCCTGCTTTTAAGTTAGTACCATCCATAATACTTGCATCTAATTCCACAGTACCATTTTGTGTCAGCACTGAACCATAACCTGCATTAAATAATGGACTATTTTCCAATATTTTTACCGCTGCAATGACTGCATCAAGACTGCTGCCATTTTTTGATAATACCTTATACCCAGCGAGTAATGATTTTTTTAATACTTGATGATAATTTTTTTCTAATGAGGGCGTAAAATGATCTGTATGTAATGCCCCTGCGCCGCCATGAATAACTAATTTACATTGCTGAGATTTTGTTGACATTAATTCACCTTCAATAGAAATAAAAATTCTCTGTACCCAGTAATAATATATAGAATCCTTCACGCTTGACAATACTTGAAGTCTAGTGCACTATGAACCTAGTACACTAATTCTGTAAGGACAGACACCATGATTAAGCTCGACGACGTATCATTTAGTTATACCAGTCATAACAAACTCTTTAACCATCTTTCATTGAGGTTAGAACAAAATGGTATTTGTGGCTTGTTAGGTAAGAATGGATCCGGAAAAACCACATTACTTAAATTACTTGCTGGTCTTATATTCGCGGATGAAGGTGATATTCAAGTGATGGGACGTTCACCAAAAATGAGAAACCCACATTTTTTAGGTGATCTTTATTTTCTTCCGGAAGATTTGTATGTACCGGTGCTAACAGGTGAGCAATATATCAAATTTTATGCGCCATTTTATCCGCAATTCGACCATACACTCATGCAAAAAAGCTTGGTTGAATTTGATTTATCACCTAAGCAATTGCTCACTAAATTTTCTTATGGACAAAAGAAAAAATTCTTAATTGCATTTGGCCTTGCAACTAATTGTAGTTTATTAATTATGGATGAACCGACCAATGGTTTAGATATCCCTAGCAAAACACAGTTTCGTAAATTAGTGGCATCAATTATCTCTGATGAAAAATTATATATTATTTCAACTCACCAAGTGCATGATGTTGAAAAATTAATTGACACTATTGTTATATTAAACGATGGCAAAATTATTTATCAACAACCTATCATTGAACAGGAATCACGTATTGATCTGGAAAATTTATTCAATAACGTTGTCACTCAGCCAGTTCAAGCATCGCAATATGTATAAGGAGCAATCAATGATAAAGCACGATATGTTGAGTTTTACCCGATTATTTTGGCTAATTAGAAATGATATCAGGCTCCATGCAAAAAATATTTTAATTGTTGCTTTGACATTGATTGTGTTATTAGCACTCATTCCATTTCATGTAACAGGTAATGTAACATTTTATTACTTTATACTTTATGTAGGTGGATTCATTATTAGCAGTAGTGTATTTGCTGATTATCATAGTCATAGAAAGGCATTCTTTTATTTAACTTTACCCTGTTCTAATTTAGAAAGATTTTTCAGCCGTTGGTTTGAGACATCTATTTTATATGCATTGGCATTATTATTGTTATATTACTTATTTTCATTAGTCAGCAATTTAATTAATTGGCAAGTGTATCATCAACAATTACCATTATTTAATATTATAGAACCGTCACTTTGGCGAGAAATAGTTAAATATATCATTTTACAATCCATTATTTTATTGGGCGCGGTAACATTTAAAAAATATGCGCTGATTAAAACGGCACTAGTCATAGGCTGTTATTTTTTGATATTTAGCCTTTTTTCGTTATTAATAACGTTGATAGTTTGTCCTCATTGTCTACAGCAAGACTTTGCAGTTCATTTGAGATTACCGATCAATCACCTGCTTTTCTGGATCATTGCGGCGCCTGTTTGCTGGATTGTCACTTATTTACGTCTTAACGAAATTGAGCTGAGGTAGTATGGACTTTCAAAATAAAAAAGCTATTTATTTACAAATTGCCGATTATGTTTGTGAACAAATTCTATTAAATCAATGGAAAGAGAGTGACAAAATTCCATCGATTCGAGATTTGGCCATAGACTTAGAAGTCAATCCCAATACGGTAATGCGTACATATGCGTTTTTACAAGATAAAAACATTATCGAAATGCAACGCGGTATTGGTTATTTTGTGGCAGAGAAAGCGCGTAAACAAGCGCTTGAATTTAAAAAAGAGGAGTTTTTAACTTCTGATTTACCCAGTGTTTTCAGATCAATGGAATTATTAGATATTGATCTTGAAGATATCGGACAACTTTATAAAAGGAGGATCAAACATGAAATCAAGTAGTAAAGTACTGTGGGCTGCAGTCGTTATATTTTCTGTGGTGATGATAATAGATAATATTTCGCAAGGCGCATCTCAACAAAATGGTAATAATAATGAACCAAGAGTGGGATTTAGCTTTAGTTTTAATAAACCGATAACGGGTGATGGTAATATTAAAAGCCAAACAAGGACTATTAATAATTCAAATGTTGTAAATATCAGTGGTAATTTTAAAGTTAATATTAATAATGGCAAACAATCATCTGTTGCTATAACGGCTGATGAAAATATATTGCCTTATATTGATGTGAATACTGATAATAATACTTTATCAATTGCAGTAAAATCGAATGTTGTGATTAATCCATCACAAATTCCAACGATAAACATTACTGTGCCTGTTGTAAAAGCGCTAAATATCAGTGGTAAAACGCAATTACAAGCATCAAATATTAATACCGATCAATTAGCAATTGATTTGAGTGGTAAAAGTGATGTTTTGTTAGCAGGGCATACTACTAACTTAATGATTACAGCCAGTGGTAAATCCTCTATTCAAAGTAATAATCTTATCGCTGAAAATATCACCATTAATGGCACAGGGAATTCAAATATCTCAGTTAATCCTATTAAAGAATTAATTTTAAATATAGTAGGGAAAAGTGATATTCAATATGTCGGTAATCCATCGATCACTAAAAATATTGTCGGGGATGTGACGATTGAAAAATTATCATAAGTGTAAATCTTTTTTCCTTCTCTTCTTCGGCACCTCCTTCCGCAAGTGAGAGAAGGAAGAATAGATGTAATTTGGGTGAGGCAAATGAGGATTTGATTTATTTTTCATAATATTAAATTTATGAGATAAATCATTTAAATGTAATGCGTAACCTGGGAATGATAGATCCCGGGTTACTCAGATGATATAACATGTAGTGTGGAAAATTTAATCATTCTAATATATTTAAAATCTTCGTTTGCTCCACCCAGGCTACATGATATTACCTATTTTCAACAATTCTCCGCTCATAAAGTGACAACGCCCAAATCGGAAAATAATTTTTATATAGACAATATTCTAAAATTCCAGTACCGAAAAATACGCCAGCAGGACTTTCTTTTGGCCAATCACCATTAGCTAGTTGACGTTTTTTTAATACAGCAATGCCTTCATTAATAGCAATTTCTGCCGCTTTTCCTGGATAATTTGCTTTGAGTAAGGTAATTAATGCCCAGCTGGTCATAATAATTTGACTGTGTTGATGCGGAATATATCGGCATTCACGACAACCTAACCATGATTCGCCCCAACCGCCATCGTGTAATCTTTTGCTAATCATCCACTCACAAGCTTTCAAAATAGCGGGATCATCTGATGAAGCACCACTGGATAATAAACCAATGACACCAAAAAGCGTACCGTAAATATAATTAATGCCCCACGTGCCAGGCCATGATCCATCTTTATTTTGAGATTTTCTTAGAAAAATAGCCCCTTTTTTGATGGTTTCAGGGATCACTTTAAAACTTTCAGACAGTTGTAATTCAGGGAAATAATGTAACGCTTGCTGCAAACCATGCATACAGCTGGCAGTACATTCAACATAACTACGATCAAGCATGCAGTCGCCAAACATTTCTGTGGGATTAAATATTTCTAATAATGATCCACCGTTCAAACGATCATAACCACTCCATCCACCATCTTTATTTTGACGTGAGAAAATAAATTGAATCATGTTTGTTATTTGATTTGTTGTGAACTGTTTGTCCTGTGAGATATGTTTGCGTAATAAACAAATTGCACTTAATGCTTCAGCTGTGCAATCGCTAACCGGCAAACGATGTGCGCCATCACCAAAGCAAAAGCCGCCATAAATGGGATCAATATAATAATTTTGGTAATGCGGTAATTCTTCATTCATCATAGAACTGATTAAATATTCATTTGATTTTTGCAGAAAATGCTGAGTAGTGTGAATAGGATCGTTAGGATCAGAACAAATTGCTTGGATAGAAAATGCCGTGTCCCACCCTTCGCTAGTCGCACCCATCATCCGTAAACCTTCATTATCATCTTCCCAAAACCAATAATCCATCGCTTGAAATGACGGTAAAAAATATTCATGTTGGAGATGATATAAAACGAGTACATTAAACAACCCATTAATAGGATTAATCGCTACATATTTGGTATGCTGTTGATGGTAGATAACATGATCTTGTATTTTTCTTAATGCATTTTGACGTTTTTTAGTGGAATGAAATTTTTCATACACAGATAGACCGCGGTAAATCATTTTTAAAATTTTTGCGGGTTGAATATAAACATCTGTAGGCGCAATACAAAAGCAATGTTTGCGAAAATTAATTTTTTCATAGGGTTTTGTATAAAGTTCATTGCGTAATTCATGAATTAAATTATTCGCTGGTATTTGAAATTTAATAGCATATAGATAACTCATCGCCAGATAAATTAAACGATTATGTCGATACATCCGCTTGGGATGAAATGGAAACCACTCTGGTAATATCCACATTTCCGGCAGAATAGGGCTAAGACCTTCCCATTGATAAAGATTTAATAATGCCAATAAAAATTTTCCCCAAGTGGGTATATGTAAAATACCGCCATGCGTATGTAACCAATTTCTTGCTTTTTTACAGTGAATATTATTTGCAGGAACACCGAGCAGGCGCAATGAGATATAGGCGAGGGCAGTGGTAAATACAAAAGATTCTGATTCAGAATGCAATCCCCAACCACCTTGGTCAGTTTGTCTGTATTGAAAATATTTTATGAATTTATCTTTGCGATCTTGTGGAATTTTTTGTTGTGTAATATAGGCGGTGATGATGTATTGTGCAGTAATCATGGAACACCATACGACTTCACCAACGACACAACCTTCGTTTTTTTGTAATGAGGTTAAATAGGCAATGGCGTTGCTTAATTCAGTTGATTTCGGATCTTTCGTTCGCATGTGAATATCCTTATTTGTATATCAGCTGGCAAAATGTAGCCTGGGTGGAGCCAAATGATGAAATAAAACAGTGTAAAAAACGCAGTTTTAAGTCAGTATCTATTTAAAATTGTGGCGAAACCCAGGAATATAATTACTTTATTCCCGGGTTTCGCCAGCAATTCTAATGAAATTAATGTATAGAATTGTATGTGAGATTCATTATTAACATTTTCATATGGCTGCACCCAGGCTACATCTGGGTTGTAAGCGACTTAACATTATATAGTTACAAACTCAATCGCTTAATATATCATGCGCAGTTAATTTAGAAAATTTTATGGATGAGCGATTATTCCATGGTGGCAAGAAAAGAGTTAAGTGATATTGAGTTTAACCAACAACTGCAAGAGTCATTCGCTTATTGTCAGCAATTAACGCGTAAAAATGCTAAAAATTTTTATTACGGCTTATGTCTTTCACCCAAGATAAAGCGATTAGGTTTATATGCCATATATGCTTGGATGAAAACATTGGATGATATTGTTGACGGTGACGGCGCACCGGTTGAAAAACAACAATTAGTCGATCAATTTTATCATGCAACTATGGCAGTACTCGATCCACATTTTCTATCCATAAACCCCTCGCCGACTGAAAAATTTTGGTTAGCATTCCGTGACACAATATTGCGCTATCAAATTCCATTTTCTTATTTACAAGCGATGTTTGATGGGCAAAAGCAAGATATGCAACCCTCAATATTTCGTAATTTTTCTGAACTTTATCAATATTGTTACCGTGTAGCATCTACGGTTGGTTTGATATGTATAAAAATATGGGGTTACGACCAAAGTGCTAATGTCGATCAACTTGCTGAATATCAGGGGATTGCCTTTCAATTAACTAATATTTTACGTGATGTTACCACTGACACAAAATTAGGTAGACATTATTTACCAGGTGCACCACAGACAAAAGAACAGCGTGAAAATGTCATTAACGAACTGCTTGCCAAAACAGCAGAATATTATGAGAAATCGAAAGCTTTAATAAATTATGTTCATCCAGATGGACGTTCGAGTCTACGTGTTATGACTAAAATTTATTATGGCATTTTTTTAAAATTAAAAGCGCATCCTGAAAGAATTCTTTATCAAATGCCTGTTAAATTAAATTTTTTGCAGAAGATATTCATCATGTTGAGAGCATGAAAATTTCTTCCTTCGCCCCGGAGTGGAGAAAAACATTGTGATTTAATTTGTTAAAAATAATTTTGTTAAATTCGTCAACGCTGAAGCAGTAAATGAATTCCCCAGCCCCGTCATTCTCCAACAAAATCGTTGCTGTACAAAAGAATTGCGTAATACAGGGATTAAAATATGATTGCGCGCAAATTTTGTTGCAGGTGTTGCCAGCGTAGCAATTTTAACGAGCGCTTCACTGTCATGTGACACTTGCACGGCATTTGCGCGTTGAATTTTGTCATATTCGTGCAGCTGATTATTCATTAATAATTGTGAAAATATCACCGCATCCTCTATCCCTAAATTCATACCACGTCCACCAATCGGAGGAAAAATATGTGCAGCATCGCCACCTAAAAATATACGGTCGGACCGATAATTATCGGCCATTTTAAATGCGACATTAAATTGTGATTGCCAATAAAAATTTTTGATGTTGCATGATTTCGGTAATAATGACAGGGTGTTTTCAATATTTGAAACAGCGTAGTAACGATGCTCTGCGACAGGTAATACAATCATTAATGCATTATCAAACATAAAAATATTGCTGTGTGCAAAAGGCCAATCCATTTCTACATCGATAATGCTCCACCGTTCAATTTTTTGATTGCCTGTGAAAGAGATATTGGCTTGTTTTCTCACTGTGCTATGCGCACCATCTGCGCCAAATACTATTTCACAAGAAACGTCTTCTGTTTGACCATTTTTATTAATGGTTGCGATGACTTTATCTTTATTTTGTTGCACCGATATGAGTTCTGTATTACGTTCAACACTAATTCCTTTTTTGGCTAATTCATTATTAAATATTTTTTCAATATTATTTTGCGTTAATGACAACATAAAATTATAAGGGCATTTTATGCGATTGAAATTTAATTCAATGAGTAAATCAGACTGATATAATAAATTTAATTTTGGCACTTTGATGCCATTTTCAATCAGTTGCGCGGTGAGCCCGAATGGTTCTAACAGCATGAGGCTACGTGGATTAATCCCAATAGCACGGATTTGTTTAGTACTATCATTATTTTTATCAATTATGCGAACGTTTTTTCCTAAACTGGACAATGTTAATGCTGCTGTTAATCCAACGGGACCAGCGCCGATAATTAATACATCTAACATATCAAACTTTATCCTAGTAAATTGTAACTATACAGTGTTGTCATTCCAGTCGGCACAAAAAATAATTGTAGCCTGGGTGGAGCAATTGAAAAATATATTTATATATCATAATAAGGAATAATTAACGATTTTTATTTAAAACGACTGCGTAACCCGGGGGGTTAATATTTCCTGGGTTACGCCATTGGCTGAAATGAATATTAATGTAAACGACAAACAATATCATGTTATATAATCTTCATTTGCTTCAACCAGGCTACGATTACTTTTATGAAACGCTCTAATACAGATTTATTTCACATCATAACTCACATTTTTTATCGCTAGCAATTCACGCAATCCAAAAGATTTTCTGCTTAAAAGAATATAACCAGGCGATTTAATCGGGTTAAATTTACTCCAGAAAACATTCAACCCTTCAAGGTGTCCTAGATAATGTGCAAATCTAAATGTCATATGAATTAAACCCGATGAGAATTTGTTAAGTCCAATAAACTTACCAGGATTTGAATTAGGTACCATGCCTAAATTGACATAATGAGATGATTCTTTAGCCAACGTTTTCACAACAGTAATGACTAATAATTCAGAAGTACCATGCGGCGCTTCCGGAATGACCAATAAATTATTAAGAAACCAACCTTGTTTTGCTTTAATTTGATTGAGCACAACAACGCCAACAATTTTATTTTGCACTTTTGCATAAAACCATCTTTTGCCAATACGATGATTAAATAATGACAGTGCGGAAATATGCAGATGACCACGGTGTTTTTTAAGCCATTGTTGGCTAACGGCATCTATGGCATTTTCTAATGCTATATGGTGTGGAAAATATTCCTGAACCGTAACTCCCTCTAATGCCGCATGTTTAATTTTTTTGCGAATTAATCTGCTATTGCTACCCGATGTCTTGCTAGGATCAGATTGCGGATTTAAATATAATTCATCACCAAATTGAAATAATGCCTTGCACACATTATTAATGGCCCACTGAGCAAATTCTTGTGTAACAATTAAATAGATAATTCGGCGGTTTTTTGACACCATGAATTGATGAAATGATTTAGTGAGGATTTCTCTGTCGTTTACTGCACAAATGGGTTCACCAAAAACAACAGCGCAGCCGTGCGAGATACGATAAGCAATAAAACCCTCTATTTTAGCAATCGAATAAATGTGAGTCTGACTCTCTAATACAGCATCGACTGTTGATCCACTCCATTGACGTACCCATTCAATAATTTGTTGTCTATTGGGAATTTGTAACAAATCTGGGTCCAAGATCAATTTATTGTTTGCTGCTTCCATGCAATACCTTTTATACATCAACAAAACTTTGCAGTTTAATCTAATTTATAATTTTTTTCTAAGAAAAATATTCGCGTGACCGAAGGTATAATTATTGATTTCGCCAATTTTGTGGTATCCATTTTTTAAATAAAAATCGACTGCTTGAAAATCAAAGGTATTTGTTGTTGAAAATTGACATCCAAATTGTTTTGCTTCTTGTTCTGCTGATTGCAATAATTGCGTCCCATAATGTTGCTTACGCAGATTTTCTGTTATCCACAAAATATCTATATACAGTGATTCAGAATCTAGCCCACCTTGTAAACCACCTACAATTTTTCCTGTATCATCTCTTAAAAATAGGGACAGCGGTTTTTCACGTTCACCGAAAATTTTCTCATTAAATGCGATGAGTTGTTCTGTCACGAATTGGTTATCATTTTCAGTGGGGTGATAATCTATGGTGATTTTATACATGCAATATCCTAGGTCTTTTTGTCCTTGAATGCAGCGTTGTATTCTATACCAGAACCTCTTATATTGTTAAACTTTTTAATCGAGGAGAAAATAAAATGATTGATAGAGATAAAGCCTGGAAATTTGCACATGAATGGTTAGATGCCTGGAACAAACATGATGTGGATCTCATCATGAAACATTATGCAGACACTATTGAATTTTGTTCTCCCGTTGTGCAAAAAGTGTTAGGTGATCCGAATGGTGTTGTGAATGGCATTGATAATTTGCGAGATTATTTTTCACGTCAATTACAAAAATTTTCTACTTTGCATTTCCAATTACTGGATGTATTTGCTTCGCCACAAAGTATCGTATTGTATTACAAAATTAATCGTGGTTTGCTAGCGGCAGAAGTGATGATAATGAATCCTGATATGAAAGCCATCAAAGTTTATGCTAATTATGACAAAAATGATGTGGGTTAGTTATATAATTAATCAATTTACACAACCAAGAGTGAATAAGTTTTCTAATCAAAGTTAATTTGAAAAAAAGGGGTTAATTCGAATAAATGTATTCCAGTCAATTAGCACATTTGGTATTTGGTCTTATGTTAGGGTGGGGCGCTGCGATACCCATTGGACCGATGAATTTAGAAATTATTCGCCGTAATTTAAAATATGGATCTTTATATGGTGTTGCACTAGGAATTGGAGCATGCACTGCAGATGTTACGTATATTATATTGTTAGCATTAGGTGCGCTAACAATTTTACATTATGCGATTGTCTTAAAAATAGTAGGAATTTTAGGATCATTAGTATTAGCTTGGTTTGGTTATAGCGCTTTAAAATTAAATAGTAATAAATTGGATCAACAACCCAATCGATTAACTTCCCCGCAAAATACTGCTTTATGGCTTCATACCAGAGATGGATATATTTTAACTTTAATTAATCCGTATACTATTTTGTTTTGGTCCTCAGTCAGTAGTCAAATTGCAGTGATGTCGCAAAATTCACATCTGCCATTATTTTATGCCAGTGTTGGTGTGCTCATCGCAACATTAAGCTGGGTAATTAGTTTAAATATAGTTTTAAATTTTACCAAACACCGATTATCATCTAAAACTATGCAATTATTTAATTATTTTGGTGGTGTTTTATTATTATTATTTGCAGTGTTAGGATTATGGCATTCGTTATATCCTTTGCACACTGGTTAATTATGAGAAGATGAATGATACATATTTAATACATATTGAGGTTGTGGCTGAGGACCATCAGGTTCAGATGGAGGTAGTGCTCTCTTTTTTTGTTTCTCGCTATCATGATAATGAAATGTAAAGCGATTTGTCTCACTATAAACTTTTTCAGACTTATGTTTGCGTTTTTTTTGTTTTGACTGATTTTTAACGTCAGTGGCAGTTTTATCTTTTGAAACAGTTTTACCGTTTGTTACGCTATCGAATTGGGACTGATCGGGTTTGGTCTCTTTGTGTAGAGTAGCCGGCGTGTTATTAATTGGATTAGTCATATTTAAATTGATCTTAATTTGCGCTATATCTGATAGTTTTTTTATAATCACTTCTTCTTGTAAACTAGATTGTTCTTTAGCGCTTTCTTGTGTTGTATGATAAATTGGTCTAAATTTTATATTTAAATAAAGCTTCATCACTTCTAGAATATCAATATAAAGATTTTTATCAATGCCATGTTTAGCTTGATATTTCTTATCCAATGTATTAAATGCAATTGCAACATTATGTCTGGCATTAAACTTTTTATGTATAATTGTGGTGCGTAATAATTGCCAATAATCATCTTCTTTTGTGAGGTTATACACAAAATTTTCAAAATAGGTAGATTGGTCTTGATTCTCTTTTGCTAGCCTGACCCCTCTAATGATCATCGCATTAAGTTTATGCTGAATATATTCTGGCTCTGCTTGATGATTTAATACAAATATTATTTTAGGCATTGTTATATTTCCTTATTTGAATTTATTAGCTCGTCTCGATATGACGTTATTCGATATTTCTGTAAAAAAATGAATTATCGTAATTTGCCATTATAATAAGTTAATTGCTCGTGTCGAGAGGGATTTCTTAAAAATGAAAATGAATTATTCTCGGAGACTTTACGTGAAAAAGTACTAATTTCGGTTTTATTGTTAATAATTTTAATTACATACCAAAGAGGTCAATAATATAAAATAATTAATGAATGATTAATTAACATTGTTGAGGCGATAGGGTTCATCATGTTGCGCAATGGCAGATAATACCTCAGAGTGTGATTGTCTTGGTTCGGCAGCAAATAGTCCAAGAGGTGTGCGTTTACCATAAGCGATGATCGCCTGATCGGTTAACGCTCGAGATTGGTTAAGAAGCATGACTTGTTGAGGATATTTTTGTAAAGCTGTTTCATCGAGTTGTATTAATCCACCAATTTCAAGAAGTTTATTGGCTAACTTTAAATTTCCGCGCTCTAGTGCAAGATGAAATGCAGTTCGGCCATCATGGTCGCACATTAAAAGTAAATCAGGAAAAGTTGAGAGTAATATCTCAACAATTCGCGTTTTGCCATGTTGAGCAGCGACATGTAATGCAGTTGCACCATATCTATCTTGTTGAAAAGCTTGGTCACCATTGCAATAGCAATGGCCAATGAGTAATTGAATATGTGACTCATCATCATGTTTAGCTGCGTAATGTAAGGGTGTTCTCTGATATTCATCAAGTTCCATTACTAAAGTTTTCTAGAACAGAGAAGTGGGTTCTAAAAGATGTGTTAGTAGTTGTAGCAAAATATTTCCATCCGGGCATTCTGCTGCTAAATGAAACAGTGTTTTGCCGAGAAATCCAATACGCATATCCGCAAAACTGAGGTTTTGTAAATTAACCCGATCTGCAAGCGCTGGTTTGATTTGCAATATAGCTAATACCATTTTGGTTTGAGGATTGGGAATTGCTTGAAAAAATGAGAGATCATTGCAATTATAATTTGGCTCATTCAGTGTAGAGCCGTTAACCATGCTAGATATTTATCTGCTTCCGCAGCACCCAATTTTTGCGCTAGCCCATAATAATAACGCGCTTTTTTGAGATAAGATTCTTTGATTTCTTTTTTATGGTTAGCAAAACTGGTATAGATATGTCCCAGTAACAATGTATAGACTACTTTTTCATGATTATGTGCATGTGAAATTAATTCATTAAATGTACTTACTGCGCTGTGGAAATATTTATTGGCTAATTCATTACGGGTTTTTTCACGCAGTCCGTCTATTTGAATAGCGTTATCAAATAACATGCTGACTAAATAATATTGTGCATAGTAATTTTCATTTTCAGCTGCTTCTTGTAATAATTTAAAAGCAGCCATCTTATCAGTGTGTTTTTTGCTGGAATCAAACAACAATTTTCCATATTCCGCTTTTGCCTCATCGCTGCCTAGATGCATGGCTTTTTTAAAATTCATGAGCGCAGCGTCAATGAATTTTATACGGATGGTAGGCTCATTTATGCTGCTCAATTTCATGAGCGAGATTTTTCCTTTTTCTAATAATGCTTCTTTAATATTGCCGTTAATAGCGATTTCAAGAAATGTATATGCTTTGGTTTCTGTATTTTTTTTCACAAGATTATTAGATAAAAGTAAATACATATAATAAGCAGAAGCAGAATTGATTTGCGCTTTTGCATCTGTAGTATGAATAAGTATGAGTTTATCTGCTGCATGTTGGTAGTTTTTACGATGATAGTAGGTAATACCTATTAGATAACAATATTTATAATAATCTTTGTCATCTTATGTTTTATTTAAATAATCATTTACATCATGATGCTTGTCTAATAGCGCGCAGAGGCTTGCTAACAAGCAATAGTCTAAATGTGTTTTACTATCTATTTGCTTCAATTCTAATAGACATTTTTCTATTTCTTTTCGTGCATTTACCGTTAGAGTTTGATCTTCATATTTAATAGTTAATACTCTCGCGAAAGCACGAGCTTGATTGTAAAGGCTGCTAATATTTTCTGCATGTTTAACCGCTTTTTCGAAACAAGAAACATTTTTATTATTTTTAAATCGTAATTGATTATTTTTCCACAATTGCAGATAAAATTCACACAATTTACCATGATAAATATCAGATAAACCACTGCATTCAGCAATTGAAGGAAAAGGATACGTTTTTACATGAGGATATAAATTATCGGCGATTTGATAATGTTCATTATATTTTTTAATGAGACATTCAACTATTTCCAGCTGCTGAGGGATTAAACCTTCAATAATTTGCTTTAAAAAATCAGCCAATCGGATATGTAAATCCATTCGCCGAAGTTTATCATAATCATTGGCAATAACTTCTGCTTTGCTCAACCATTTATCCGCATCAGAAATCTTGTTTTGAACACAATAAGCATAAATCTCTGTCGCACAATGTATTTTAGATATTTTTTCAGTTTTAAAATAATTTTTTAATTCTAAAAATGCTAAATCGACTTCATTGTTAATATTATCGCCAAATTCTTTTTTTAAAAAATCTCCGTCCTTTAGTATTGCAATGGTGATAGATAACAATTCAATGGTTGATCCCAAGTTATCTGGTTTTTTAATTTGTTCTGGTGTGAGTGTTTACAGTGAGGAGATGCCTGCATTAAGTATTGTTTTTATTGACTCGAGCTGTGGTTTATTTTGCAGTGCTAACTGATTGGCAATATTTTTAAAAATAGTCAGGAAGAGTCGGCAAATTTGATTTATTACTTCAAAATCTGGTCGTGGATGTGTTGCTGCTGATGGATTAAACATGGAATTAAATATTTATATTAATAATGTTGGCGCATTATACAATAAAATAGTCTTGATGAGAAGGATTGCTGTTATCGTATCTTTTATTTTTTAAAATACTTGAAAATACCATGATTGCATCAAGTATATTTAGAATGATTTCTTCAGTTATTGAGCCACCCATTTTAAAAAGGCACAAGCTTAAGCAGTCATATTTTATCATCGACTTATAATATAGTGAGATTTTTGTTATCTGTTGGTGCAAATCCAGGATTAATCTATACATTTAATGGAAAGAATTTTACGCCAGAACAATATATTAATTCACTGTTATCGAACAGTGGGCAAGTGACGTCTGCAGACATGCTGTATTTATCAGAAGCAAAGGTAGCAATACAAAAAGCAAACCGAGCTCAACTACAAAAACTATAGCCGGACTGTTGTTCCTATTTCAACTCCTTAACATATATATGAAATTAACTTCTGCATTTAATATTAATCTGTTTACTTGAACATACTATTGCTATCTTTAGCCTCAGCTTAAAGTTGAAGAGAAAATTGGTCGGTTGGAACAATTACAGTGTATTAATAATTCAAATTTTGATAATGATTTATTAGGTAGATCAATAATAATTTGACCTGCCTATTTTTAAAGAATCATAATTGTTCAGAAATTAATTAAAAAAGGCAGCCATTTTGACTGCCTTTTTTTGTTTTAAATTGAGTAATGTTCATTTAAATAACTCAATTAATTTGATCTATTTTGATAAATAATAACTGGATTATTTGGTAATGGTAAAAATGGTATCAAAACACTGCTATGAAACGGAGGGCCAATAAAGGCTTGAGCAAGAGCAACAAGGCCTATTGATCCAAAAGGTACGCCACCTACAGCGATAGTATTACCTTCAATCGATACGCCACCACCAAAGAAATTATTTATTCCACCATTGGGATCATATAGTGTATCTGTTTGTGCCCAGACACCGTTGTTTTGTAGTTGATAAACCATTGCTCCGCCTTGATAGGCTGAAGCGGGCCCATTTCGACCAGGATCAGAAATTACTGCGGTATTACCACTGATATCGATATTGATAAATCCCGTCAAATAAGAAAATGGATCATCTGAACTAATTTTTTGTATTTTTTTCAATTTTATTGAGTAATCACTATCAACAAATAGCTTATAAAAATAGACTGCGCCTGAAATTGAATTAAACAGAGGATCTTTGCTTTCTAAAGGTGCACCAATAATTGCCCATAAGCCACTCATGTCCATAGATTCACCAAAGGCATCTCCCATGGGAAATTGCGAACCACTAAAAGTAAATACATTGGGTAATGTAATTTGATCTCCTGTTATTTTCTGTACAAATTTCCAATTTAATCTTTTTAAGTTGTATACATAAACTGCACTATTTGCAGCAATTGGGCCTAATTTAGGTCCCTGGAAAAATGTGCCATTACTGACTAATGCAACAAGACCATTTTGTACAACGTTGTAACCAAACGCATCATTACTGCTTACACCGTCAGGATTAGTTAGAGTTTGGTTATATACCCATTTATTTTTAAATGGATTGAAGATAAAAGAATAAACAGCACCCGAATTGGGCATTACTTGTCCACCAGTATTGGTGTTTGCTTGGTATTCCGCACCAACGAGTATTACGCTGGTTAATGGATTGAAACTAAAGTTTAATCCAAAGCTTGCACCTTGTTGATTCAGAAAAAATGGCACCCTAGGATCTAATGATGCTAGCGATGCAGCTGTTAAATTTTGTAATCCTGGTGTATTACTGTCCAACGATTGGAAAAATTCATACTGATTTGTCTGATAATTCAGCTTATAAATTTGGATTGAGCCTTTAAAATCCTGATTAGTAACAACATCATTTGTTATTGGTCCAATGGGTGTGCCTAGTGCTGAAAACATTAACCAAGGTCCTGCGGCCTCAATTTTTAATGCTCCATCATGGTCACCTTCACCTAGTGTCTCGATGGTTTGAGTTTTAGTCCATTGACCATTGTTTTTATGATAAATATCAATTGCACCAGAAACGACATCTGTCGGTCCTGAAGGCCTTGCAAATGATGCCGCAACATACAAAAAATTACCATTTAGTTTTACAGTTTGGCCATAGCCGTCACCGAAGGGTAACAACGGGTTGGCGGTATCACTTTGTAAGGTTTGAACAATATTAAATGCAGCAAATGAGGTGATACTGCAAAATAATAAAATCAATAAAGCCATTATTTTAAAAGGTGCTAATAAATGCTTTTTCATGGTTAATCTCTCTTCTCTAAAAATGCACTTTTCGTGGGATTTTGATGAGAAAGTGCGGATGTTTTAAATAAAAAAATTCTTGTAAGATTATTATTTTTTCATTTGTAAAAGCTGTTGAACGGCATTTTTTTCTGAATAATTTAATAATCGTGCTAAAAAGACATTGGCTTTAATTAATTCGATTGACCGTTTGATAGGTGCGCTAATTAAAATAAAAACAATGGCAATATTATTTATATATAGTAGTTCGCGGTTAATTTGCAAGTTATTGAAAAATAATGATATAATTTGATGTGACAGAAAGGATATGGGCTATAATTTAGTATTGTGTAAACATTAATCTTTGAACAAGTTTCGGTATGTGCTTATTAAACTATTACCTGTATTGTTTCCTTAATTATGCCCATTTAATTCCAATGCGAAGATTGTGTATCTATTGCTGATATCTTTGTCCCGCACATGTCGACAGACCTTGATAGACTAGAAGCATTTACCTCAATAATATGAGAATTTTTATAATCTTTATTGCGTAATTCTACTGTGGTGCTTTCCGTAAAATAATATCTTTTTCTTCTTTTTGTTTTTCAAACACCGCACGATTTGCCGTTCTTTCCTTGCCTTTGTTAAATTTTTCTGCTGGATACATGCTTGCCCCAGATACATTGGATGATGCTAAAGGTAGTTGCGGTGCTTTTTTCTTTTTATCTATAGATTGCTGCTGTGAGGTTTCAACTCGTACTGGACTAGCCAACGAATGACGCATTTTGTCTCTAAGATTTTCATGTGCAAATATATCACTAATAGAAGTAGAGACTAGTTGTTGATGATGATCCTGTAAAAATATTTTTTCATTCCACATTATAGAAACAACTTGTTGCGCTAATGGTAAAAATTGATCTTTAATTTTTAGAATATGATCACTATAAGCTAGCTTTGAAAAATACATACTCAAAATTTGCTGCAATAAATCGCGTAATTGGGTTGGATTAATTTGTCTTTCATCAAATTGTATTGCAGGTAATGTATCTTTAATTTCTTTTTTAGTATTCGATATTCCTATCAAAATATCATCTTGCAAAAACCAGCAAATATATTTCAACATGATTTTTGCACCATCAACAGTATGAATATTTTTATCTGAAATCATTTTAGACATTAATTCATACATAAAACTTGGGTTACTAACTACATTATATGTTTTTGCTTTTCGAGCAGCGATGTGATCGGTAAGGACGCTTTCATATCCCAGTAATGACATCTCTTCAGTGTGAGCATGGTCATGGTGGCGTAATCTTTCAATGCATGACATAGCATAATCATAATTGTAGCGAGTTATGAAACTATTTAAAAAATAAATCCGGGTCGAGTCTATTAACCATTGTGCTGGCATTAAAGGTCGATAGATTAATAACGAAGTCAACTTTTCTATAAAGTCGGATACATTCACGCAAAATATATAAGGTCTTTGCAGTGAAAAAGCAACGCATTTTGCGAATATATCGGAAATTCTGTTTTTAGCATCTGAAATGATTGCTTTGTTAATATTAAAATTTTGTTCTCGTACCAGTTGTTCAAAACAAGTTTTATAGAGTTTAATCGCGTCCTCTAATTGTAATAAAATTGCATTAGCGGATTGATTAACATCTAATTTATCTAGGTCAGATAATGCTTGTTCTACTAAGGTGACTGTTTTTTGTAATGCATTAAGTTTTTCGTGAAATGCAGCAAGATCTTTATTGCGATCGATTATTTTCTGCAATGAACCGGGTATTGTTTTTCCTAATTCAACTGTCGTAATCGAGTAATTATCGTTAAAATCATTACCAATTTTTTCATGGATATTCTCAGTGAGTAAATTACCTGATAAATCTAATTTTTTTAATTGCAATACTGTATTTAGATAATCACCGCCTTGTATAATACAATTGTCATCAAGACCACAATGTCGCAGTATTATTTCGCTTAAACACTCTTGGAGTGTCACTCTTTTAAAGAAATTAATGCGTGCAGTCTGTGTTGCAAAATCAACATTCTCAAACTGGATTTTTTTTAATCTTTTAACACGACCTATACGAACCGCAAGTGATTCAGATGCTGCTTCATTTAATAAACTATGACTTAATGAAAAATAAGTGATGTGCGTATCTCTTAATAATTTCAAAAAGGCATCATCATTTTCTTCATTATGTTCGTCGTTTTTATCCAATTTTAATATTGGTGTAGAAGTAATACCTGAAATGATAAGATGTTTTTCTATGTCAACAGGTTTTTCTGTTAAAGCGTTTATAATTTGGGAAAAAGACACAGAATGAATTTTATCTGCATCAATTCGAATAATACATAATGGTTTAACATTGGCAGCTGCTTTAGCAGTACAAATAAAATTGCCTGTAACATCTACTGAAAGCGAAATGGTATGTGTCTTGGATAATATTCTTAATAATCCAGGTAGTGCTCTAGCGGTTACGGGTGCATCAATCAGTTCTAATTTCACAGTAACATGTTCTGCCATTTTATGAACATCTTCCTTAGTGAGTGGTTTTGTCTTTTTTGAATTTTTACCGTCAATTCGATGTGAGAATTTTTCGCTTTTTATTTCATGACCGTTATATATTTCTATTACTGGAAGTTTACTTTTATTCAATTCAACCGGCTCTAATGCAACATTATTATCAGGAGCTATTACAATAGGTTGATTTTGTTGCTTATGATTATCAGTAGTTACTGTATCAGATTTAGGTTTTGGCATATAGTTTTCACTCTAGGGTAATGTTTTGATAGAACTTGTTATATATGTCATTGTGTTCAAATTGACAAAAGGATAACTGATTATAACGGAGATATAGATTATACTGAAGAGCAATTTCTGAAGACAGATAAGGTGAATGAAAAATAAACCATTCACTTATTAATCAAGTAGTTTCAGGGAAGATCATAATTATTTACGTTATTATTACTTCTTGTTTTTATTTACAAAAATTATTTCTGTGTTAAAAGCCATGTGTTCCCACGTAACAGCATGTTCATCAATTTGAAATTCATTTTTTGCTTCATCATATAAATGCATGCCCTCCAATTCACGATCTGTCAATAAGATAACCCCCTTATGGTATAGATCCAGTGCGGTCATACATATTTTTACCTCTTCATCACTAAACTTCGTTAATTTTGAAAATAAGACATAAGTATCAATTCTATTCTTAGGAAATACGTCAATTATTTTTGTCAAATTGAGGACATCTTTTTTTTCTATAGGATTTCTTGATTTACATTCAGATACAATGAGTGATGCTTTTCCATCATGATCCCACATTAAAATAATAAAATCAGTTTCGCATTCGTTTATATTAGCTCCGGAAGGTTTAATACTCATTGAAGTGAGATAGACAAAATTTTTGAAATGAAAATGATTATGAAGCTGATGCAATGTCAAAGCTATTGGTATAGCACTTAATTGATTATCATCTCGACCGAAAATACCAGATCTACGATAAAACCAATCCCTATCTTTAAGTTGACTTAGAATTTCAAACTTGTATCCACAAAATTCACAGCGTAATTTACTTTTTAAATTATCTATGCCTTTCCAGAATTTGAGTTCACAATTTGTGCATTGAATCTCAAGCCCTACACTAAAAATACTCTTTTTTGTAACGAATTCAAAAATATGATCTGGTTTAAGTTTTGAACCAATTTTTCGAGGAAATAAATATAAGTTTTCATATTGTTTAAAATTGGGTTTATGAGTTTCTGGATCATTTTGTCCGATTATTTCTATCGCATTTTGTTTTGTAAATGCTTCATCCGGCTTGAATTTTTCCAATAAGCTTCTTACTCCCGCAATTTTAAATACAGAGCAATGATATAAACCCCCAATCATATTTATAATATTTTCAGCCCTTAATCCAGCACTGCTATGAGATATTTGAAAACCATAACATTAAAATAACCCTTTAATAATTTTTGTGTAACTAGTAGGATGAATATTCATATGTTCTTTATCGTTTTCAATAATTATACCAATTCCATCAGGCTCCATTCTGAGAGTTTTAAAACCACTGAATAATTCCTTTCCATAATATAAATTTAATTCAGGAATACATGGTGTATGGAATGTTCTTTTATTGTCTTGTATATCACTAATTATATTCAGAGATGCGACTAACCTTTGTGAAGTATCAGTTAGCTCATCAGCGGAAGGTTTTTCTGGAAGCTGAAATGATAAAGTATGAGATGGAGATTCACTCAAAATTCCTAATGTTGATTTGTTTTTAAAATACCAAAATGGTGCTTTTATATTTAGCCCATTCCAGATATCAGAGCTAATATGACATCTAACTGTAGGCGAATTAAATCCAAATTGTTTAAACTTTTCCTGATTTTCAGCTTTCATCCATATACCAACTGCTTCAGATTGTGTATATATTGATAAAGGGCGTGATTGTAAATGTTTTATATAAGCTTCTTTGAAGCTATCTAAATGTTCTTTATAATTGTTATCGAAAAAAATTAATTCAATTCCTGTAGCCCTCAGATTCCAAAAATTAATTAAATCATAATATTCAGTAACATCACCTAAATATAGACCAGGATCATTCCAGCCGATTGTTTGTATACTGCTTAGGGAATAAGAGGTTAACCAATTAAGAGTATTATTATGAGACAAATATGTTGGAATCGTATCATCAGCTTTTATTTTAATTTTTTTGTTTTAAATTTTTGAGTCAACATTTTTTTATAGTCAAATTTAACACCTAATTCATCAGGGGTTAATATTGTTCCAAACATTGCTTCAAAAATATTTGTCAAAGTATCGTTTTCATCCCATTGGATAAGTTTAAATTGAAATTTTAAATGATTATTTTGTCTATTTAAATCTGAGAAGATTCGAGATGCTGCATGATATATATCTAGGAAAACTGGCTCTTTGAATTTACCCGTCCAGTTAATAAAGAGCTCTTTATTAAATAGGAATGGCCAATTAAGATGTTTATATTGGTCAATGAAATTTAAGACTAAATTGTCATTAGACAAAGGGAAAAGAACATCTACTTTAAATAATTCAACTAAATTTTTTGCTAGGTCTAAATTATCAACTGGTATTAAAGGATTAAATCTTCCTCCCCATATTGTATGAGTTAACCTTAATGCCTTTTTATAATCATCAAAATTGTTTTCTTTTATACACCACCCAATACGAATTGGTCTATATTTTACGTTCACGCTTAATGTATTCATGAATCATACTTATTAAACCTTTTCAAATCTGTATGAAACGAGAAATCAAAAGATATTTTTGATATATTTACGGTATATCGTTTCTAGTAACTATAGTGACACAGTGAGTTTAGTATATAATTAAAATTATTTTATTGTAACCCCTCAATAATCCCATCTTTTCCCCCTAAAAAATAAATGATTCACTGCCCTCACTGAATAAATTAGGAGGGCTAAAGAAATGCAAACACAAGAAAACATACATAATCAATCACAACAA
>JAJYDF010000029.1 GCA_021777765.1 Pseudomonadota bacterium
ATAGATTCACACGATCAAAACTTTTTTAAACTTTCAAATTTTCCTTGCATAAATAATTTATTTTTTAATTTGATTCCTCGCAATTTTTTATTTCTCTACTAGAATTAAAATTAAAGAGGAAATAAAAAACAGGGAGAAAACTCCAACAATATGGATATATTGATATTAAAAAAATGTATTTATGAAATGATAAGAATTATCTTTGAGGCTCGCATTTTTATAGGGATATTTAAATAAATTTAGGAAGATAAATGCGAGCTTTTTTGAGGTAATAATTTAAATGAGTATAAATAATAATTTAAAAACTGAGGATTTATTGCTGACGGAAGCAGCGCGTCCCCAGATTAAAGAACCACCGATGTATTCAGTTGTTTTATTAAATGATGATTTTACACCGATGGATTTTGTAACTGCCGTGCTGCAAAAGTTTTTCGCGCTAAGCGAACAACGTGCTGTAGAAATTATGTGGAAGGTTCATACAACGGGTAGAGGTGTTTGTGGCTTATTTACCCGGGATATTGCGGAGACTAAAGCAGTTCAAATAACAAATTATTCTCGGCAACATCTACACCCTTTAATGTGTAGTATCGAACCCTCTCAATAACTCATAACAGAACCTTGTTACTATGCGCTAAAGGGGGTTAGTGCCATGCTAAACAAGGAACTGGAACTTACATTGAATTTCGCTTTTAATGACGCGCGTCAAAAAAGACATGAATATGTTACCGTTGAACATTTGTTACTAGCATTACTCGATAATGCAAGTGCAGCGCACGCCTTGCTTGCGTGCGGTGCTGATCTCAACAGATTAAGAACGGAATTAACGACGTTCATTAATGCTACTACACCAATCTTGCCATTCAGCTCAGAAGAACAAGAAACTCAACCAACACTGGGATTTCAACGTGTATTACAACGCGCTGTTTTTCATGTGCAATCTGCGGGTCATAATGAGGTCACCGGCGCAAATGTTCTTGTTGCAATATTTAATGAACAAGACAGCCAAGCGGTGTATTTTTTAAGACAAGAAAATATTAGCCGATTAGATGTCGTTAATTATTTAGCGCATGGCATTTCAAAATTACCAGGTGGTGGCGCAGGTGAAGATGCTGATGGTTCATTACATCGAATAGATGAAGAAGCCTCACAAGAAACGGAAATGCCAAATACCTTGGAAAATTTTGCAGTGAATTTAAATGCAAAAGCATTGGCTGGCGAGATTGATCCATTAATTGGCCGTAAAGATGAAGTGATTAGAACGATACAAGTGTTATGCCGCAGAAGAAAAAATAATCCATTATTAGTGGGTGAAGCAGGCGTGGGTAAAACAGCTATTGCTGAAGGACTCGCTCAATTAATTGTTGCTGGTGAAGTGCCTGCAGCTATTGCTAATGGCACGGTATTTGCACTGGATTTAGGTGCATTATTAGCTGGTACGAAATATCGCGGTGATTTTGAAAAAAGATTTAAAGCGGTTTTAGCACAAATTCGTCACTATCATAATGCCATATTATTTATTGATGAAATTCATACTATCATCGGTGCAGGTGCTGCATCGGGTGGTGTGATGGATGCATCGAATTTATTAAAACCTCTATTATCCCACGGCACTATTAAATGTTTAGGTGCTACAACTTATCAAGAATATCGCAATATATTTGAAAAAGATCGTGCATTATCACGAAGATTTCAAAAAATTGATGTTATTGAACCCAGTATTGAAGATACCGTACAAATTCTACGTGGCTTAAAAGAACATTTTGAAAAACATCATAATATAAAATATACCTCTACAGCTTTACATGCAGCAGTTGAATTATCCGTTAGATATATTACCGATCGATTTTTACCTGATAAAGCGATTGATGTGATTGATGAAGCAGGTGCATATCAAGCTATGCAACCTGAATCGAAACGTAAAAAAGTGGTTGGTGTCAGTGAAATTGAAGCAATCATTGCACGTATGGCAAGAATTCCCATTAAGGCAGTGTCATCTTCTGATCGTAGTCGCTTACATAATTTGGCGCGCGACTTAAAATTATTAGTATTTGGTCAAGATAAAGCGATTGATTCGTTAGCTTCTGTCATTAAATTAGCGCGTTCAGGATTAGGTGATAGATTAAAACCTATTGGATCCTTTTTATTCGCCGGTCCCACTGGTGTTGGTAAAACTGAAATTGCTCGACAATTAGCAAAAGTGATGGGCATTGAATTACTCCGATTCGATATGTCGGAATATATGGAAAGACACACAGCTTCTCGATTAATTGGTGCGCCTCCTGGTTATGTGGGTTTTGATCAAGGGGGTTTATTAACAGATGCAGTCGCAAAACATCCTTATTCAGTAGTGTTATTAGACGAAATTGAAAAAGCACATCCCGATGTATTTAATTTATTATTACAAGTCATGGATCATGGCACATTAACTGATAATAATGGCCGAAAATCAGATTTTAGACATGTGATATTAATCATGACGACCAATGCCGGTGCTGAAGAATTAACACGTGCATCAATTGGATTTACTGAACAAGATCATTCTAAAGATACAATGGGAGCACTTAAGAAATTATTTTCACCTGAATTTCGTAATCGTTTAGATGCAATTATTCAATTTGATCATTTAACGCATGAAATCATTGAACACGTCATCAATAAATTTATTGTTGAATTAGAAGTTCAATTAGAAACTAAGAAAGTCAGTTTAATTGTTGATCATGCTGCACGTGAGTGGTTATTGAAGCATGGTTATGACAAAGAAATGGGCGCTCGTCCGATGGCAAGACTTATCCAAGAAAAGATTAAAAAACCACTAGCAGAAGAATTATTATTCGGTAAGCTTACTAATGGCGGTCAGATTCTCTTCACAATAAAAGATAGCACTTTGAACTACATAATAAGTCAGGAAAAAGAACAAAAAAGTGCAGCACATAACGCTCGTGGAGAGGTGGAAATCAGCGGTCACGATCGCGGTCGCGGAAGATGATGCGCCCTTTTGTTAAATCGTATGGTGTCATTTCAACTTTGACTCTGTCTCCGGTTAAAATGCGAATGTAATTTTTACGCATTTTGCCTGAGATATGAGCTGTAATTATATGTCCATTATCAAGTGTCACGCGAAACATCGTATTAGGTAAAGTTTCAGTAACGGTTCCATCCATTTCAATTTGATCTTGCTTCGGCATGCGAAAAGTTTAAACCTCATTATTAATTAAAGTCGCACATTTTGCCTGAAAATAATTTATTGCGCAAAAGATTTAATCGTAGTCATAAAGTCAATTGGAACAAGTTAAAAATGTAGACTATATATAAAGTTAATTAATTGATTTTAACGGAGAAAGGACATGAAATTAGAGACCACTGTGACCCTCGTCAAAGAGAAAATTGGTAACAAACCAAATGATTTCAAGGCCGATTGTGGCCATAACACGGGTGTTGCTCAAAGAGAAGGTGCACGTGTAGGGCAGGAAGATACTGAGTTAGCTTATCTCATTTCAGCTGCAGATTGGCACTCAATTCCAAACGAGAAGAAGCAAGAACTCTGGGATAATGTTCGAAAGAAATTGGCACAAAATGTGGATGAGTTAACTGCAAAAGATGTAAATATGTTGAGTGAGAATATAATTAATAGTTTAAAACCAGAAGAACTGAATGCCTTATCTTCGGAACAACGTACGATATTAAACGAGACTATTAGAACTTTGATCAACAAGCGTTCTGACAGTGCCATTCGTAATTTACAATTGAACATGCTCACCACTGATCAATTTAATACAATAGAATCAAGTGTAATTGACAATTATAAAAAAACTTTATCGAGTGAGGGCACAACAGCGCTTACCTGTGTGAGTGAAGTGATAACTGAAAATAATAAAAAATATGTTCATATATCTGGTTTTTCAATTGCTGATCCGACATTACATATAGTTAAGAGAGATAAAGTTACCGGTAAAATTTCGCATTGTGAGAGATTGAATAGCAATTTACATAAACCAGAAGATCCTCATGAGATGAAACGACTAGAAGAGATAGGCATTCCAGTAGTAACAATGAGCCGAAATAAATTTTATGTGAATGGCAAATTAAATGTTGCACGAGCATTGGGCGATAGATTCTTAGATAGCGAAGGTAAACAAGTAATAATTTCAGATCCTGAATTTATAGATCAAAAATTTGAAATAACGCCCAATGAGGAAATTTATATTATTGCTGCCTGTGATGGATTAACTGAAGTATATCCGCCGAAAAGTGGGACATGCACGGGTAATACAGCAAAAGATGTTAAATTTCTAACTGAGCTATTTGAGGCAATTCTACCTAAAGATGTTAATAAATCTTCACATCAAATTGCGGAAGAGCTTGCTAATAAAGCATACAACTCAGGTAGTAAAGATAATATTTCAGTAATAGTCAGAAAAATGGATGAAAATTCTCAACCATTTGTGATAGGTATTTATGATGGTCATGGTGGTGACAGAATTTCAAAATTTGTCGCAGAAATATTACCCAATATTTTAAATGAGCAACTCAAAATCATTTTAGAAGAACATTATAAAAAACAAGTTCAAATGGCATCTTCTACAACATCTATGCAACAAACAGCTGCTATTACACGCGAACCAGCGCATGTTAGTTCAGATGATGCTGTAATACTTGCGCTTAATTTTAAAAAGTCACATGTAGAATCAGCACAAATTCATGATGAGGATCTTGATGCACTTTATGCAAAAATTGCTGCCGAGGTATACCGATCTGAAAGAAAGCATGATCTCAACGAGATTTTTAAAAAATTTGATGCAGCAGTAGAAGAAGAAAAAATAAATTATCAACATAATCCAATGGGCAAAGAAATCAAAGCGTACATGGATTATAAAGCAGGGCAAATAAAAGCTCACGCAAGAGCCACTGTTGAACAGAAACCACTTGAACAATCTAATATTTCCAAATTATCAAAAGATTAATATTGTTTTTAAATCGCAGTGATACACGACAAAATTTATGGTGGATTATGGCCTGCTGCCTAATCCACTCTACGATATTTATTATTATGATTGTGAGAATGATATTTGCGAAAGTGGTTTTTTATGACTTTCTTCAATAAATTTAAGCGTAATAAAAGAAATAATGGTGCAAATGATTAAAATTCCAGCTGGAGCTAAATTATTTTTAGTATAGGCAATTAAACTTAATGCAATTAATGGTGCTGTTCCGCCGAATAATGCCAAGCAAATATTATAACCTAATGCTGTGCCGGTATTTCTAATTTCAGTTGGGAAAAGTTCAGCAATAATTGTGGGAATTAATGCGGCTATCGGAACTAATGTTAAACATAATGCAATATCACCCAGCAATGCTAAATAAAATTGTTTTTGCGAAATCAACCAAAAAATCGGTACTGAAAATAAAATAAAACCAACTAGCCCCATTTTAAATATCGGTTTGCGGCCGAAATGATCTGATAATAATCCCATGATTGGAAACATAATGACCATAACAGACATACTGATTATATTAATCAATAACGCATCTTTTAATGCAAATCCCTGGGTTTTTACTAAAAGGGTAACTATATAAGCGATGAATATATAATTGCCTACTGCCATGATACAAGTGATGAAAATGGATAAAATGAGTTGTTTAGGGTATTTTGTAATAACTAATAAAATGGAAGACATTTTATTGTTTGAAACTGTAAATAAAGGCGTTTCAATACTTCTTAATCGCATGATAATGCCAATCACACCTAATATTCCGCCAAATAAAAAGGGTAAACGCCATCCCCAAGTATGTAATGCCGTTTGAGATAATGTGAATGTAACTAACGCTGCTATTCCGGCACCAATTAAGATCCCCAAAAATGCAGTACCCATCACTAAGCAGCCTGCTAATCCTCTGCGATTTTGTGGTGCATGTTCTACTAAAAATGTAGAGGAACTATTGAGTTCACCACTTACAGCTAATCCTTGAAATAATCGTAAACAGGTAAGTAATAAAGGTGCAGCAATACCAATTTTATCGTAAGTAGGTAATAAGCCGATTAGAAATGTGGGTAATGTAATGACATAAATTGAAATGATGAGCGCACGTAATCGGCCAAAGTGATCACCAATATAACCAAATATTAATGCACCGAATGGACGTACTGAAAATCCAGTAGCGAACACAATAAAAGTGAGCAATATGGATGTGAGTTGATTTTTAGTTGGAAAAAATAAAGCGGCTATAATTGGTGCAAAATTGGCGTATAAAATAAAATCATACCATTCAAGCGCATTACCAAATAATCCTGCTACGACGACATTACTACGAAAAGACATAAATACTCCTAAGTAATTTTTTCCTTCTCCCCGAAGGGGAGAAGGTGCCGAAGGCGGATGAGGGGGTGTTAAATAAAATTCATTAATAATTTTAAACCACCCTCATCTACCGAAGGCACCTTCGTCTGCGTGCTGGAGAAGGAAACAACGGTGGTTAATCCCACAGCGGATAATGCTGAATATCTGTTGCTTGTGGAAAAAATAATTTTGCTGAATTAACAAACGACTCAGTGTAATCAGAAATATAAAATTTTCTGTTAGGTTGGCTGTCCCGATTTAATAATTGATGTAATTCCAATAATCCTTTTAAAGTAGATGCGGTAATTTCAGCGCTATCTATTAATTGTACACGGTGTTGATAATAATTGGCGATATGGCTTTTAATTAATGGGTAGTGCGTACATGCTAATAATAATGCATCAATTTGGGATAAATCAGGGTGATTTAAATAATCGGCAATAATAGAAGTAATAATGGTATTACTGGCAAATCCTTCCTCGATTAAAGGCGCTAATAAAGGCGTAGCAACAGAATTTAATTGAATGCCTAAATTTAAATTATCGATTTTCTTTTTATAAACGTTGGAATTAACGGTTTGACGTGTGCCAATTAAACCAATTTTTTTTGCAGGATAATATTCGCGTAAATGATCGATAGTTGGATCGATAACATTCATAATTTTGGCTTTACTACCCACATATTCTTTGACTAAATCATAGGCAGCCGATGAAGCAGAGTGACAGGCAATTAAAATAATTTTGCAGGATTGTTGCAATAACATGTCACATACTTTAATCGAATAAGCTTGTATTGCGCTGGTAGATTTATCACCATAAGGTAAATGTGCGGTGTCACCAAAATAAATAATATTTTCTTGCGGTAATATTTCAGCAACGGCTTGTGCGACGGTTAATCCGCCGATACCACTATCAAAAATGCCAATGGGAGAAGAAGAGATTAAATTTTTCATTTATGTAAAGAATCCAAATATTTTTCAGCATCTAATGCAGCCATACAACCTGAACCGGCAGAGGTGACTGCTTGGCGATAAACATGGTCCGCCACATCACCAGCAGCAAATACTCCCGGAATATTTGTTGCAGTGGCTCCGCCTTCAAAACTATTGCGAACTTGAATATAGCCATTGGCCATGGTTAATTGTCCTTCAAATATGCTGGTATTGGGTTGATGTCCAATCGCAATAAAAACACCTTGTACATCTAATTGTTGAGTTTCATTCGTTTGTGTCTGTTTAACACGAATACCGGTAACACCTTGTTCATTACCTAATACTTCATCTAATGTATGGTTCCATAAAATTGAAACTTTATTTTGTTTCACTTTTGCATTTAATTTATCAATGAGAATTTTTTCTGCGCGAAATTTATCGCGGCGATGAATGACTGTCACATGTGAGGCAATATTAGCAAGATACAACGCTTCTTCAACTGCTGTATTACCACCACCTACAATGGCCACCGCTTGATTACGATAAAAAAAGCCATCGCAGGTCGCACAGGCTGAAATACCTTTACCCATAAATGCTGTTTCAGAGGGTAGGCCTAGGTATTTTGCTGTAGCACCCGTTGCAATAATTAATGCATCACAGGTGTAATCGGCAGAATCGCCTGTTAATTTAAAAGGACGCTGTAATAATTCAGTGGTATTAATATGATCAAAAATAATGTGCGTATTAAATCGTTCTGCATGGCGTCGCATACGATCCATTAAATCAGGGCCTTGTAATCCCTCAACATCGCCTGGCCAATTATCCACATCAGTGGTTGTCATTAATTGTCCACCTTGCGCTATGCCAGTGATAAGTACCGGATTTAAATTAGCACGTGCTGCATAGATAGCCGCTGTATAGCCAGCGGGACCAGAGCCTAAAATAATTAATCGATGATGTTCAGTCTTTTTCATAGGGTGCTTGTAAGAAATTAGTGTATTGTTAATAAAGAAAATGGCCATATCTTGCTGAGAGATTACTTTAACACTCGCCAAGAATAAAACAATGCGTATAATACTCGGTTTTTAATTAATTAAAAGTTTTTTGCAATTTTCCTTCTCGCACAAGCGTGAGAAGGAAAAAAATTTAAGAGAGCTAAAAAGTTGCGTACAAAAAATACCATTACAACAAACAAAAATAATGTTAATCATCATCGCCGTTGGCGTGAAGGATTATTTATAATCATTGCGGCATTTTCTATTTTTTTATTAATAGCATTATTGACATTTCATCACACAGAATTTAATAAAATGACGGGTGTCCATCCACAACAATATCAAGACGCGGTGGGGCGGGCTGGAGCAGTATTTGCACATGTTTTATATTTTCTTTTTGGCTATATCGCCTATTTATTTCCACTCTTATTGAGCTTTAGTGCTTGGCATGCTTGTCGTGAAAGCAAGGATGAAAATCAGCAGAATTATCATTTTAATTTACTCCGTATGATTGGTTTTTTTGCCATTATCATTGCGAGTTGTGGTTTGCTCGATGTTGAAATAAATCATTTTTATGGCGAATTACCATTTTATACCGGTGGTATTCTCGGTCATGCAATCAGTATTGGATTAGCTTCACTCGTTAATCGTGTTGGTGAGATTGTATTATTATTCGGATTATTATTAAGTGGCATAACTTTATTTACGGGGTTTTCTTGGATGAATGTTATAGAGGCTACTGGCTATTTATCACTACTGGGATTGAGTAGTATTGCCAGCTTGTGGGCAATATGGCGTTCTAAAAAAACGGCTGAAGAATTAATTAAACCGATTAAATCAGTCAGAGACGTGCAGGAACCCACGATCTCTGTCCCTGAAACCGAATCACAAAAACGTAAAACTGTACGGATTGAACCCCAAATACAAACGGTGACAACATTACGTTTTGATACCCCACAAGAATCAGATTCATCCCCACTAGCTTCATTATTAGATAATCAAGCTGCGCAACCCGCTGTTGTTAAAATTAAAAAAGAAGCACAACCATTAAATACCAAAGTATTTAATAAAGTTAAAATCAGTGGCGATATACCCTCATTAAATTTGTTAGATCCGCCAGAACGTAATATTGCGAAAAGTTATTCTAATGCAATGCTAGAACAGATGTCTCGCGAAGTTGAAATGCGCTTAATGGATTTTGGCATTGCAGTGCAAGTCGTTGCTGTGCATCCAGGCCCTGTGGTGACGCGATTTGAATTGCAATTAGCTGCAGGTCTCAAAGTCAGTAAAGTGACAGGGTTGGTAAAAGATTTAGCACGTTCATTATCAGTACCCAGTGTACGTGTTGTTGAGGTAATTCCTGGAAAATCTGTTATTGGTTTAGAGCTGCCTAACGAACATAGACAAATTGTGCGATTAAGTGAAGTATTAATTTCTGAACAATACGAACAAGCACGATCTCCATTAAGTCTTGCTTTAGGCAAAGATATTGCAGGTCATCCTGTGGTGGTCGATTTAGCAAAAATGCCACATTTATTAGTAGCAGGTACTACAGGTGCGGGTAAATCGGTGGGTTTAAATGCGATGCTATTAAGTTTGTTATTTAAAGCATCTCCGCAAGAAGTACGCATGATTATGATCGATCCAAAAATGTTGGAATTATCCATTTATGAAGGCATTCCGCATTTATTAACCCCCGTCGTTACTGATATGAAAGAAGCTGCCAATGCATTACGTTGGTGTGTTGCTGAAATGGATCGTCGTTATAAATTAATGGCGTCTCTCGGGGTGAGAAATTTAGCGGGATATAATGCTAAAGTGGAAGAAGCCATAAAAGCGGGTGAGCCGTTAAATGATCCGTTATGGCAACCGCATATGAGTTTAGATGAAGAGCCTGTTAAATTAGATACACTACCTTATATTGTCGTATTAGTGGATGAATTTGCTGACATGATGATGGTGGTTGGTAAAAAAGTAGAAGAATTAATTGCCAGAATTGCACAAAAAGCACGCGCAGCAGGTATACATTTAATTTTAGCGACGCAAAGACCTTCTGTTGATGTTATTACGGGTTTAATTAAAGCCAATATTCCCACGCGTATTGCCTTCCAAGTGTCTTCAAAAATTGATTCAAGAACTATCTTGGATCAACAAGGTGCTGAACAATTATTGGGACATGGTGATATGTTGTATTTAGCGCCGGGTACGGGTGTGCCTGTTCGTGTGCATGGTGCGTTTGTGGCAGATAATGAAGTCCATAAAGTGGTCAATGATTGGAAACAACGTGGTGAACCGGAATATTTAGTCGAAATATTGGAGACTAAACCGGAGCCTGGTGAATCGGTTGATGGCGAGGGTGGCGAAGATGGCGGAGGCGAGCAGGATCCTTTATATGATCAGGCCGTTCAAATTGTCATTGAAACCCGACGTGCTTCAATTTCCAGTGTTCAACGACGTTTAAAAATTGGTTACAACAGAGCAGCTCGATTAATTGAAGAAATGGAGCGGGCAGGATTGGTAAGCCCGATGGAATCGAATGGGACTAGAGAAGTATTAGTTCCTGCTGCAAATGATTAATTCAATTATTCTTAGGGCAGATTAGGCCCTTGGTAATAATTCACTAAAACATCCTAATGATGGCGCAGTGATACGCGAAATATGAAGTTATTTATTGCCGGACGAACCCGCATCCCTGCGATCGAAGATAATCTACGGTCCTGCAATAAATAACTTCATATTTCGCTTCTAGCTTCAGTGGCCACTTGTTAAATGTCTCAATTGTGAGCGATAACATTTTTTAGTTAATACTACGTATGTTTTTTGGTGAGTTTATCCTCTATATTCGACTCGAAATAATATAGGGCACTAAAAGTCTCTCAATGACCGGCTCCCTGTAAGTCCTAAATTAATGTATAATGCTTAAACCACTGATTTCTATAAGAACTTTTTTATAAATAAAATAGATCAGTGACCAAATAATAAAATGCAATTTGAATAGAAATAAGTTTAATTCAACAAAAATTTAGCCAGGAGCAATCTCAGTGTGAATACCATTCAACATGAAAAGATAAATTCAGGCCTCTTACTTAATCATTTAATGTGTCAGACAAATAATATTGTTATCTGTTTAGATTTAGATTTACATATCACATCATTTAACCCACAAGCCGAATTATTATTTAAGTTAAAGTCGAATAAAATCTTGCACAAAAATTATTTTGATGTTTGTGCGCTTGCTAAATTACAGCCCGCATTTGCAATGGATCTGTTTGTGACTTTGAATAAGGATCATATTATTCAAGCTGAAACAGCGAATACGTCCAACAAAGAATTAAAATGCATTGCCTGGAAATTGTCGCATTTAGTTCATGATAGTCAGTGCATGGGTTATTTAATGATTGGGGAAGATATATCACGATTAAAATATTTAGAAAAACAGGTGATTGGAAAAGAACGTGCAGTAGCAGCAAACCAAGCAAAATCAGAATTTCTGGCCATTATGAGTCATGAATTACGTACGCCATTGAATGCAATTCTCGGTATGACACAAATTCTTAGTAATATGCAAAGTTTGACTTTCGAGCAACACGAATTTGTGCAAGATATTTCTATCGCTGGTAATCATTTGCTGATTTTAGTCAATGATATGTTAGATTTTGCAAAACTCGAAGCGGGCAAAATGGAATTAAAATTAACCAATGTTGATATTAAATCTATGCTCGATGAAGTTATTGATATGATGGCTTATCCCGCTAAATTAAAAGGATTAAAATTAGCAACACAACTCGATAAATCATTACCATCTCATCTTTTAACAGATGCGCGTGCTTTTCGGCAAATATTAAATAATTTAGTGAGTAATGCAATAAAATTTACGGATAAAGGACAAATTACCTTAACCATAAATTGTATTTCCAACAATAACAAACACGCTAAATTAGAACTCATTGTCGCGGATTCAGGTATAGGTATTCCTCCTGAAAAACTTCATCTTATATTTGATCGTTTTCAACAAGTTGATTCGTCATACTCTCGTCGTTATGGTGGTACTGGTTTAGGATTGGCAATCACAAAACAATTAACCGAATTAATGGGTGGAAAGATTACTGTTGATAGCGAATTGGGCGTTGGTACAAAGTTTAAATGTGTATTTAATTTTCATTTAAAAGAAATCACTGATAAAGACTTATCTTTTGAAGCGGATCAGTATGATAGTCGCATCTTAATTGTTGATGATTCACGTCGTGGTAAAATAATGTTAAAACAAATTGATTGTGGTCAACCTGAAGTTGTCTCAGGACTTCATGCATTTGAGAAAATATTCACTGCCTATCAAAATGGATCACCATACGACATTGTTATCATCGATCAAAAGCTAAAAGGAATTGATGCAATTGAATTAGCCATTAATATTAGTAATTTGACCGGCTTTGCAGAAACCACACTCATTTTACTGATGGAACAAAATTCATTAACCACCGTAGCTCAGTATAAACAATTAGGATTTTTTGATTGTTTGATCAAGCCAGTACAGCAAATGGAGTTATTAACTTCTTTAAATGCGGCAAAAAAATATAAATCGGATAAAAAAATGACCACCTCTGAACACCAAAAAATAAAAAAAGAGAATATGCATGTTTTACTCGTAGAGGATAATGTTATCAATCAAAAAGTGTCAAAAATGATGCTGGAAGAATTGGGGTGTGTCGTTGATATTGCTGATAGCGGTCAAGCTGTTTTCCAATTATTAACGCAACAATTTTATAATATTATATTAATGGATATTGGTTTGCCTGATATTAATGGTTTAGAAATAACTAAAGTGATCAGGAATAAACATCCTCATTATAAAAATATTCCTATTATTGCATTAACTGCACATGCATATGATTCAGATAGACAGGCATGTTTATCTGCTGGTATGAATGATGTAATTGTTAAACCAGTGATGAGAGAAAGATTGCGTGAGATAATTCAGCAATGGGGCCAAATATTTTGTACTTAACATTGATCATTTAATTTTATTATGTCATTTAATCGTAAAAATCCACACGTTATAGTCGCCATGTCTGGTGGTGTAGATTCATCAGTCTCTGCATTGTTATTACAACAACAAGGATATGAAGTGCATGGCCTTTTCATGAAAAATTGGGAAGAAGATGATACTTCAGACTATTGTTCAGCCGCGGAGGATGTTGCTGACGCACAAGCAGTTTGTGATCAATTAAAAATCCCCCTACATACTGTTAATTTTGCAGCAGAATATTGGGATAATGTATTTACCCATTTTCTATCTGAATATACGGCAGGACGCACACCTAATCCTGATATTTTATGTAATCGCGAAATTAAATTTAAAGCTTGTTTAAATTATGCAAAACAATTAGGTGGTGAATATTTTGCAACAGGTCATTATGCGCAATGTCATTTTTCTTCGCAAAAAAATATTATGTTAAAAGGCAATGATGAAAATAAAGATCAGACTTATTTTTTATATACATTAACCCAACAACAATTGCAAAATACTTTATTTCCAATCGGTTCACTGGCTAAGTCTGAAGTAAGAAAATTAGCAACAGAACACGGATTTATTAATCACGCTAAAAAAGACAGTACAGGAATTTGTTTTATCGGTGAAAGACGTTTTAAGACTTTTTTGTCGCGTTATTTACCCGCACAACCAGGGATGATGGAAACGCCAGAAGGCAAAATTATGGGGAAGCATGATGGTTTAATGTATTACACATTAGGCCAAAGACAAGGCTTAGGGATTGGTGGTACAAAAATGTCAGATGGCGATCCTTGGTATGTGTTAGCAAAGGATTTGCAAAGAAATGTGCTGATAGTAGGGCAGGGACATGATCACCCTTTATTATTTGCTAAAACGTTAATTTGTGATCAAATTAATTGGATATCTGGATCAGCGCCTGAATTCCCTTTACGATGTGCCGCTAAAACACGTTACCGACAAAAAGATCAATCTTGTATTGTGACAATGCTTGATGATAATAAACTACATGTTGAATTTGATGAAGCACAAAGGGCAATAACACCAGGCCAGTCGGTTGTGTTTTATAATGATAATGTTTGTATAGGTGGCGGTGTAATAATTTAATTTTAATTGTGGAACTTTTATATCCACTCTCTCTTTAGGGAGATGGTTAGGGTGAGGGAATTTTTTGTGGTAAAAGATTTAAAATTTATCAATATCGTTATAGCACTCGCAGGCATTTTTCAATCCGCATTATTAGTAAAAAAATATGCCGAAACCGGTCAAACAGATGAAAAATCATTTAACGCGAGTATTAATAGTATTTATAAAATTGATGCACCTGATGTTCCTTCTGTTTATGGTGATATTGAAGGTGTATTATTAGGATTACAAGAATTAAAAGTATGGTGTGATAAAACAATGGCATATAATAATTTAGATGTGAATCGTTACATACATAGTTTGATGTATTTAGAACGGAAAATCGCCAGTGATAAAACAAAATCAGAAACATTAACACGCCGTATTAAACAAGCTGTTTTACAAGCCAATTATTTTTCGGCAACACACCCCACTGTAATTTCAAGTTTAGCGAGTATATACGTTGATATCTTTGGATCATATTCTTTTCGGATACAAGTTTTAGGTTCAGCAGAAATATTAAGTAAATCAGATATCGCCAATAAAGTACGCGCATTGTTACTGGCAGGCATTCGATCGGCTGTGTTATGGCGACAGGTGGGTGGTGGTCGTTTACAACTGATTTTTATGCGTCATAAAATTATGGATACAGTACAATTATTATTGTCATCAATTCAATCAAATAAAGCAGTAGATAATAATAATGCAATCAGTTGAATTGGATATTGAAAATCAAATTGCGCCCAGAGGGAGTAGTCATTATTACAGTTTAATGCATGTAACTCATGAGCAACGCACAGCAATATGTGCGGTGAGAGCATTTGCAGAACAAATTGGTCAAATTATTTTTTCTTGTAGTGATTTATCAGTGGCTATGCAAAAGTTTGCTTGGTGGCAAGGTGAATTTCAGCAAATGTTAAGTTCCACTCCCTCTCATCCTGTAACGAAAAGTTTGCTTGTGATTATTAATCAATTTCAAATACCTCTTGCACTTTTTCAAGAATATATTGACGGTATTGGTCATGACTTGTCACAAGAATTTTATGAAACATCCGATGATTTAATGCATTTTTATCATCATACTGCGGGCGCGATTGAGAGAATAATCGCTTATATTTTGGGGTATTCTGATCAACATACTTTGATAGCAGTAAATTATTTTGGCATCAGTAAACAAATTATTAGAAACATACGCGATTTTCGTAAAATAGTCATACATAATCATTGTTATATTTCATCGTGTGATCTTGAACAATTTCATTTATCACTATCCCAGTTACAACAATTAACCATGACTGATGAAATTCGTCAATTAATCAATTTACAGGCACAAAATGCAAAAAAATATTATAACCTGGCGCTAGAACAATTACCGAGTATTGATCGCTATAAACAATGTGTAGCTCTGATTTCCTCTGCATTATCATTGCAATTGTTAGATCAATTATTGTCACCTCATACCGATGTGTTTAAAGAATATGTAAGATTAACACCATTACGAAAATTTATTGTGGCTTGGAAAGTACACAGGAAAGAAAAGAAATTACATAATAAATCATAAGTCATCTTAGAACGAATTAATTTCCCGGATTCCAGCAGCGCAATAGATAATTAATAGGAGTAAATGATTTTTTTAGAAGAAATTATTTCATCATTTGCTTTCATCCAGGCTACAATTGTTGGGAGCCACAGATGGATGATGGTGGTAATAGATTGACATTACAACTCACTTCACATTATTGTACTTTTTTACAAAACCAGGATCTCTCATGAAAAAATCGGACAATGGATTCACATTTTTTCAATTAATTATTGTGTTAGTGATAATTGCTGTGATTGCTGTTCTAGCAATTCCAAGGTTTATTAATCAAACAGCCAATGCCAGAAGTGCTGCATTAAATGGATTAGTTGATGCAATTAATAATGCGACAATCTTAGCGGCGTCTCAATATCATTTAAATAACGTGACAACGAGCAACAAAAATATTGCTGTCAATATTAATGGCAAGATGATTACGGTGAATTCAGGAACAGGTTTTCCAACAGCAAGTGATACCGGTATTGGTTCTATTTTACCTTCGTTATCCGATTATTCAGTTAATTATAAAGATGATATTGCTACTTATAATTTTACTAAGTCTATTGCTGATTGTATGGTGACGTATAATGCTGCAACTGGACAAGCGGTAGCTACTGAATCTGGATGTTAATTAGTAGTAATCAAATAGTTTAGCTTGAATTAATCCCCGGCTACCTTGCTGCACATTTTTATCCGGCTACAATTTTATTCAAAAATATTATCTTTATTCTTGAATCCAAATTAAATTCGCCATTCTTCCGGTTTCTTTATCGCGACGATGAGAAAAGAATTTTTCTTTATCAGTGTATGTACAAAAATTGCCACCAAAAATTTCATTAACGCCACATTTTTGTAAGCGTTGTTGTGCAAGTAAATAGATATTGGCTAACCATTTTGATTCTTTGATTGATTCAAAAGCCAGTTGAGCATTTTTATCAACAGCAACAAATTGATCTCTGACATCATCACCTACTTCGTAAACTTTTGGGCCAATGGCGGGACCTAACCATGCATAAATTTGATCAGGAGAATTATTAAAATAGGCTAAGGCCGATTCAATCACACCTGACACAAGTCCTCGCCATCCGCCATGCACTGCTGCGATTTCTGTACCTGTTTTATCGCATAACAAAATTGGCAAACAATCACCGGTAAGAATGACACAGATTTTATTTTTTTGTGTGGTATATGCGCCATCTGCTGTTTCCAAATTATCATTAATATCTAAATGATTAATCCTATTGCTGTGCACTTGATTTAACCACACGGGATCAGACGGCAGTTGCAAATTTTTTTTTAAAGTGGTGCGATTATGCAATACATTTTCTAGCGCGTCGCCGACATGATGAGCTAAATTAAAACTTTGAAAAGGGGCAGGGCTTACACCATTTAATCGGGTAGTGGTGAATGCTTTGATATTATTGGGTGCTGGCCAGTCTGGGATTATCAAATTTTCCATTAATAATTTCCTTATACGTTTTTTTTCCTTCTCCCCTAAGGGGAGAAGGAAAAAATGTGAATTATTTCTTTAAAGCATTTAACAATTCTTTCATATCTTCAGGTAACGGCGTAGACCACTGCATATATTCACCGGTAACAGGATGAACTAATCCTAATCGTTTCGCATGTAACGCCTGCCGTTTAAATTGGCGAAGTGCATTAATTAATTGCGTACTTGCGCCTTTAGGAAGAACGACACGCGCACCGTAAACAGCATCACCCACAATAGGATGTTTAATTTCTGCCATATGCACTCTAATTTGGTGTGTCCGGCCTGTTTCTAATAATACTTTGAGATGGGTGTGGCCTGCGAATCGTTCAATAATACGATAATGTGTTACGGCATGTTTACCCTCGTCAATCACAGCCATACGTTGTCTATGAATAGGGTGCCGTCCTATAGGTGCATCGACTGTGCCACCGCCGGTCAATACACCAATCACAACCGCTTCATATTCACGCTCGACGAGGTGTTTATGCAGCTGTTTTACTAAATAATTTTGTGCAGGTAATGTTTTTGCCACTACTAATAAACCCGAGGTGTTTTTATCTAAACGATGCACAATACCTGCGCGAGGTAATTCTGCAAGTGCTGGTAAATAATGTAATAGAGCATTGGCTAAAGTATTTTTAAAATGACCTGCGGCGGGGTGTACAACCAATCCCACCGGTTTATTAATTACTAAAATACTGTCATCTTCATAAATAATATTTAATGGAATTTCTGTTGCCCCCCAGTGTGTTTCAATGGGTAATTCAGCCGTAATGTTAATAATTTCTCCACCGAGCACCGGGTGTTTAGGTTGCACAAATTGTCCATTCACGGTAACGTGTTGCCCTTTAATCCATTCTGTTAATTTGGTGCGTGAATAATCTGGAAATAATTGCGCTATCGCCTGATCAAGGCGTTTACCTTTTAATTCGGGTGGGATTATTGCTTGTAAATGAATGTGAGAAGCACTGTTTTTCATATTAAAATTGATTATACTGCGTGATTAACTTAGGACATTATGCAACAAAAAGGGCCAACATTACTATGAGAGTCATTAAATATATTGGATTAATAATACTGACTATTATTCTAGCCGCATGTAATTCTGTTTCTGATCCTTCCGAGCAATTTAAAGGGCAATCTGCCGCACAAATTTATTACGGTGGTGAGCGTGCTTTAGCGCAAGGAAAATATAGTTCTGCTGTACAGCATTTTGAAGGATTGGATGCCTTGTATCCATTTAGTGATTACGCTGAACAAGCGCAATTAGATATTATCTATGCCTATTATCAGTCGGGCGATCCGGCTTCTGCAGCAGCGGCTGCGGAAAGATATACCCATTTATATCCGCGTGATCCCCATGTCGATTATGCTTATTACATGAAAGGTGTTGCAGATTTTGTACAAGATCGCGGTTGGGAACAAAAATATTTCCCTACACCGGAATCACAATTAGATCCTGGCACAGCACGTAAATCCTTTAACGATTTTAATACCTTAGTGACATTGTTCCCTGATAGTGTTTACGCACCTGATGCACGTCAACATATGGTTTATTTACGTAATATATTTGCAGAATATGAACTAAATGTGGCGCATTTTTATTTACAACGTCGCGCCTATGTTGCAGCTATTAATCGTGCTAATTATATTTTGCAAAATTATCAAGGCACACCATCGGTTGCTGGCGCAATGCAAGTCCTAGTCCAATCTTATAGCGCATTAGGATTAGTCGATAAACAACGACAAGCGCAACAAATATTGCAATATAATTATCCGAATGTAGCTGCTTGATAATTATCACTGATAAAAAATTCTTGCAATTCACTCATTTTTAAGATTAATCTGGGTAAAGAGAAACTTTATCCAGATTAGTTTTAAATTTATCTTAGGTATTCTCATCATCGTTAACCATCAATTTTCCAAAGTACTAATCAATTTTAAAGCAATTAATTTATAAGGAGATTGACTATGCAATCCGTGTCACCAGGGTTTGACTTGAGATCCCTATTAGCGACAGGCGAAATAATCGATGGCGAAGTTGGGAGCAGTGAATATAGACGTTATAGTTATAAGGTTGATCCAACATCTCGACAGATCATTATCCAAATCTTTTTATCAAAATCGGGTTCAAAAAAATTAACAGCTATTGCTAAACAAAGTCTTATCAATTATGACTTAGTGAATTTGCACACACAGATTGGAATACAAGGTCTTAGAAATAAAGAGCAGATTTTTGTTAATAATAAAGATTTAACATTACATATTACATTGGCTGGCATAGAACAATTAGAAAAAATAGATAAATATAAAAAAGCCCTAGAAAAAGTCAGAACTATTTTATTTTTTCATGAAGACAATGCTGAAGAAATCGCAAATATTCTCTTAAAAATAATTCACAATGAAAATCCTCTTTTTATTTGCAGAAAAATTCAAGAATCAGATTCATTACATTATGTCATGATAAAAGATAAATGTTCTGATAATTTGTCTTCGCAATTATTAGAAGCAATTCAACACGGCGCATTAGCCATACGAAATCATGAGTCTCATGTATTAAAAACACGACCGGATGAGATTCCGCATATTGATATTGGAACAAGCCTAGGAATAAATCACCATCTTTCCGCAATTCAATTATCACAATATATATATGATGGGTTAATTAAATCATGTCAGCAAATTATTAATAGGCCCAAACAACCTGTGAAAAAGAAAGTGGGACATGTTGGATTTGCAGAGGATAATGATGTCAAAGAAGAAGGTAGAGACGAACAAAAAGAAAAAATCAGTGTGAATAAAAAGCAAACAAAATCGTTTTATCAATCGGCAGAATGTCGACTGACCTCAGCACAAGCAACACCAGAGGATCGCGAGTTATGGAGATTTTTAATTCATTCGCGATTATTAGAAGAAATGGATACCGTTTTCCCCCAAGATTTGATAATTACTTTTGAAAATAAATATACCATATGTAAACAATTAGAATTTTTTTTTACCAATGTCAATAAAATAAAAAATATCAAAACTATAGAATATTTGTTTGAATTATTGCGTGAACGTAAAAATGAGCTCAATATTCATCAACATGAAATTATTGATAAATGTTTTTTTAAAGAAAATACGGATTCTTGGCAAACGTTGTTTAGGGCTATACGAAATCGTTCTTTTCAATTACTTAAAGAGGAAGTAGCGAATGAGGTCTCTGATTTAAATGCGATTAAGATATTAAATGAATATCGAAATAAGCCTTTATTTAATCACCATATCAGAAACCCACTTTTTTTGCATATCGACAACACTAATACAGTGAATGAGATCGATAAATTAATTAAGCACAGATCTGATAACTTCGATGCGCTAATCAGAAGATCAGAGCATGGCGTTTAATTTTATTTTTTAAAAAAGCCAGAGGTAATCGGGAAGCGACGTTCTCGACCAAATGCGCGTGGTGAAATTCTAGGGCCGGGTGGTGATTGACGGCGTTTATATTCGTTACGGAATACTAAATCAATGATGCGATAAATCGTTTTTTCGTCAAAACCTGCAGCCATTATTTCTTTGACACTCTGATCTTTTTCAACATAGCGTTCTAAGATGGGATCTAACATAGCATAAGGTGGAATATTATCTTCATCTTTTTGTTCAGGCGCTAATTCAGCAGAAGGAGGTCTATCGATAATGCCTTGGGGAATAACATAACTTATCGAATTTCTATAATGTGCTAATTGAAATACGCGTGTTTTGAAGACATCTTTTAATACGGCATATGCGCCAGCCATGTCACCATATAATGTGCAATAGCCAACCGCCATTTCACTTTTATTACCAGTATTTAATAACAATTGTCCTTGTGCATTTGATAATGCCATTAATAATATGGCCCTACAACGTGCTTGAATATTTTGTGCAGTAATGGTAGTCGTTTGATCATTTTCTTGCAGATTTAATGTGTTTAAAAAAGCTTGAAATGCAGGTTCGATTGAAATAATTTGGTGGGAAACATCACATAATGATAATTGTTCCAGTGCTAAATTCAGACTGAGATCGGAGGTAAATCGGGATGGTAATAACAATGCATGTACATTTTCTTTACCCAAAGCATCCATTGCAATGGTTAAAGTGAGTGCTGAATCAATACCACCAGAGAAACCCAATAATACTTTTTTGAAACCATTTTTAAGCACATAATCACGCGTTGCTAATACTAAAGCGTTATAAATTTGCGCTTCTTCAGCTAAATTTTCAGGTAATGATTGCTTGTTTATCGTTACATCTTCATTCAGTGTAATGGTGAGTAATTGTTCTTGTGCAAAATTAGCTTGTGCACAAATTTCACCATTTCGATCCATGACCAATGAATTGCCATCAAAAATAAGATCGTCTTGTCCTCCTATTAAATTACAGTAAATGATAGGAATTTGAGATTCTTTAATGCGATGTCTTAGTGTCGCTAAGCGCCTCTTATGTTTTTGATAATCAAAAGGCGAAGCATTAATGACAATCATCACTTGTGCACCTGCATGAGATGCTTGACTAATGGGTTCAGAAAACCACATATCTTCACAAACAGTGACGCCAAATTGAATATTTTTGTAAGTAAATACCGTGGGTTTATGACCTACATGAAAATATCTTTTTTCGTCAAAAACACCGTAATTAGGTAATTTCTGTTTGTCATGTGTGGCTATTATTTTGCCTTGATATAACACAGCAGCACTATTAAATAGGAAATCGTTATGACGATGTGGGTGGCCTAAAACAATTAATATGTCAGGGGTTTCTTGTGCAATATCTTGTAAAGCTTGATTAATAGATTCTATAAAATCTAAACGTAATACTAAATCTTCTGGGGGATAACCGCTGAGTGTTAATTCAGGGAAGATGATCATGTCAGAGTGTTTATCAATAGCTTGTTTAGCTGCATTAATTATTTTTATTTTATTACCTGTAATATCACCTACGGTGAAATTTAATTGTGCAAGAACTATTTTTAATGATTTTGACATACATTTCCTTTTTTTTTCCTTCTCCCGCAAGCGAGAGAAGGAGAATACTACGATAAATTAGCATTAATAATTTGTATTTTATTTTCTTTTTTCTTTTTATTATTAATTTTAGCCGATTTTTTAGGCAGTGTTTTTGTTTGATTCGTTGTCACCGGATTAGTTAATAAATTGAGGTTATTAATTGAATTGAGCTGTGATTGATTTAATTGCACGCCATGTTCAGTATTAACATTATTATTAGGGTAAAGTGCATTAGGTAGTGTTTTTTGTGCAATAAAATGAACATCATTTTTTGGTGGTGATAATGTAGACTCTTTATATAAAGTTCCCTGAATAACATTATTTTTTTTAGCCGGTAAATGAAAAGTCGCAACGATAATAATCGCAATGATTAAACATAACGTAATCAGACCATTTTTGTAAGGCGCAGATGTGCTACGGTTGGTTTGATTATTATTTTCGCTCGGTGAATTAAAACCATGTAACAAAACGTGTTTGGCTTTTAAATTAATTTCATGTGGATAATTTTTAGATTCGCTATGAATAGTTTTGATGATATCACTATTAAAAGGATTTTGATTCTGATCGCCAATATTATTAATGCGATGTTGTAAATAGTGGTGTATTTCTTGTTGTTTTAATTGCTGTAGCGTTAAGGTACGGACCACGATTTGTTTAGTTCTTGAGAAGCTGATGGTATCTAATAATTGTTTAAGTGATGAATCGCCAGCTAAAATAATATGCAATCGCATTTGGTAATCAGTTTGTTGTTCAATACAATACAATATATTCTGCACGACATCGTTTGTTAATAGTTGTGCATTATCAATTAGTAATAAAAAGTGTTGTGATTTAAATTGAATCGCATTGAGTAAATAATCAAATTGCTCTTCTATAGTATCGCCAGCGGGGGCTTGTGATAGAAAAGCAGTACTCATATTTTCGATGAGCGATTGCGATGTTAAAGGCATTTTAGCATCAATTACGCAAGTTAATATGTTGCTATCAATTTGCAATAATAACTGTTTTAAAAAGGTGCTTTTGCCACTGCCACCGGGGCCCGTTATTGTTATCAAAGCATTATCATGTTGCTGAATATATTGGATTAAATCTAAATAGTGATCCCAATAAGATGGAACATAAAACGGTGCTTTATCATTATTGACCCCAAAAGGATCCGCCAGCCATCCATAGCGATGACAATATTCAGGTAATATGGTAGTTGGTGTAATTACTTCATCCATTTTAATAACCCATCATTTTCTTTCCTTCTCCAGCAAGCAGGAGAAAGAGAAATAATATTATTTCAAATTGTATTGTCTATCTTGCAAACTAAAGCCACGCAGTGAAATATTCAAATCACGAGTGAAACCTATCACCTTGATTATCTCGCCCATTTCACTCGGCAATGTTAACTGTTTAAATTGTTGTTGCAAATTAAATTGATCGATATTGTCCATTGAATTTATAGGCTGTTCAAAATAATCTAATACGCCACAACCCAGTAAAAATCCTGCTTGGCTATTATATCCTGAAAGTGATAAGCCAGCATTGCTAGCGGCTTCTGCCACCCGTGTGAAGTCTACATGGGCTGTGATATCTTGCAAACCCGGCCAAAGGAAAGGATTGTCATGCGCACGGTGGCGGTAATAACACATTAAGGTGCCGTTATTACGATCAGCAAGATAGTATTCTGCGCTGGGAAAACCGTAATCCATCAACAAAATAACGCCATGATTTAAACAGTCACTCAACTGTTTTATCCAACTCGGCATGGCAAGATTGATTTCAGTGGCATAATTATTAATCTGCGGTAAGTATGTTTGCTTAATATGCTCAATTGCTATGGCTAGTTCTGCACTACTGGGTGCTTGTAAAGACCAATTAAATTGATCGTTCTCATAAATCACATAAAATTCACTGATGACATTATTGTCCAAATAAAAACGATGGACTGGCATGGCATCTAATACTTCATTGGCAATGATAATTCCGTTAATCGGTTTATTTGGCCATTCACTTATCCATTGCATACGCGACATTAAATGTGGACATTTATTTAATACTGTTTCATATTGCCGTTGTCGTAGGTCAGCACTAATTTCTAAAATTAAATAGTGATCGGGTAAACAATTTAACTTTTCTAATTCTATAAGCAATGTTGCTGCTAAAATACCTGTGCCAGCACCAATTTCAAACAGTGATTTTACATCGCTATTCAAAAAAATTTCTTGGCATTGTTTTGCCAGTGCGTAACCAAATAAAGGAGATATTTCAGGTGCTGTAACAAAATCGCCGCTTTTACCGAATTTTTGTGAGCCTGCACTGTAATATCCCAAACCGGGTGCGTATAATGCTAATCGCATATATTCTGCAAAGGTAATTTTTCCGTTATTTTTATTGATTTCATTGATGATTTTATTTTGTAATAATACGCTCTGTTCAATTGCATCAGTTGAAGGCTGAGGTAATTGTGGAGATGATAAACTATTTATTGGTAACATCAGATTTATCCGAATTAACTTGATAATTAATCATATTATAATAACACATATTTTTTTCCTTCTCCCGCAAGCGGGAGAAGAAATAAAAAGGAGTATTAAATGTCTATTAACAATAACCCAGTTGCATTTATTACTGGTGCTGCAAGACGTATTGGCGCGAGTATCGCAAGAAATTTACATTTTCATAATTATAATGTGGTCATTCATTATCACCATTCCTCCAGCGAGGCGTTTGCGCTAGCTAAAGAATTAAATTCCTTAAGACCAGATTCCGCTTTTTGTATACATGGTGATTTATTAAATACGGCCTTGCTTAAAGATTTAGTGCAAGAAAGTGCACAGGTATGGCAACGATTAGATGTGTTAGTTAATAATGCTTCTACGTTTTATCCAACACCCATAGGGGAAATTAATGAAGTGCAATGGGGCGATTTAATGGGGAGCAACCTTAAAGCGCCTTTATTCTTAACACAAGCAGCAATGCCTTATTTAAAACAACAAAAAGGCAATGTGATTAATATCATCGATATCCACGCCAAACGTCCGATGTTAAACCATAGCGTTTATTCAATAGCAAAAGCGGGTCTTGCGATGTTAACAAAATCGATGGCTTTGGAATTAGCGCCAGAGATACGGGTCAATGGTATATCTCCTGGTGCAAATATTTGGCCAGAAGGTCAGAATCAAATCGATTCAGAAAAACAAATAAAATTGGTTGCAAAAATTCCACTGAAGAGAGTAGGCGAGCCGGAAGATATTGCCGATAGTATAAAATTTTTGTTGGATAATACTTATATCACTGGCCAAATTATTGCTATTGATGGTGGCAAATCATTATTGGGTTAATTTAATCATATGTTTCATGAATAAATGTAGGGTGGATAACGGCCTGCGGCCTAATCAACCCTACAATTCTCATTCGCTTTAAGATAGTTAATAAAAAATTTTTACTTCAATTTGCTTTTTCAAAAATGTCTTCTACACTTAAATTTCATTGTTAAAAGATTAAGTATATGGTTCAATTTTTTTAATAAAATTGTCATAAAAAGATCAATTGCATGGCGATTTAAATAGCGTTTTTTATAGATATTTTATTTCATTTTAATTAAAGGAGTAATTAATTATGTCACATCAAAACCCACAGCAAAATCCACGTAAAGAAACAAGCCCACAGCAAAATCAAAATAGACCACAAACAGGTCGTACAGGTCAGCAAACAAGTGCGCCAACTCGTCAAGGTCAACAAGGTCAGCATGGACAACATGGTCAGCAAGGCCAGCAAGGTTCTGGAAGAACTGGTGGTCATTAATATTTTTTATTAATCCACTTTCGCGTAATTCGCCGATGAATAAAATAAGAGTAATGCTGGATTACGCGAAAAATTATTTAACTCTATCCTTTTTCATTTGAATTATTTACGCATAATCAATTCTTCAATGAGTTAATCCATCTTATATTTCGATATCTAATTAGTGTAACTATTCAGTGGAGTTATTTCTATTTTTGTAATGGGTTCCCGCTTAATAGTTCAGCATTCTTTATCATTTTTGCCTGAGCGAGAATGACACTGAATAGATGCCAATTGGTATTCTTACCTACTTGTCAATAATAAATAATTATGTTAACTAATAACCTTAGAAAAAAAATTTAATTATATCCTACAGTTAGGAGGTTTTTATGATTATCCACTCTACAGCGGTGTGTTTGAAAACACGAACAAATCACTAGTAAATCCTGTAAGGTTAACTTTTAAATATTGTTATCCTTATTAACACCATAAATCACAACTCCGGTAGTCAAAATATAATGCTTTTATCAGAAAGCAAGTTCATTCATTTTTGAATTGACTACCGCCCCAAATCACAACAAAAGGGGAATTTTTATGAATAGATCAGTCGATGGTAATAGTGAGGACAAACCAGCTCAACTTGAACTGGGTGAACAATTTGGTAACGAATACTTAACGAAGCGGGAAATTGAAGTATTAAAATGTGTTATTTTAGGTTATTCCGCCAAAAAGATTGGGCATTTGTTACAAATCTCATCACGTACCGTAGAAGGCTATGTCGATAAATTAAAAGAAAAGTTGCGCTGTGGTTCAAAAAGGGAAATTTGTTTTATTGCGATTAAAAGTGGATTAATTAATTTATTGGATATTTTGTGATTTTAGCAAAATAAAAACCATCCATATTATGCATGCCGGTTAATATTTGACGTCCAATGGGTTGTGCAATTCCCCAGTCAACCGGAATGATTTTATGTTGTGCATCGGTGTGAATAGATAAAAATCGTTGTAACAATTGACTATTTTCTATAGGTAAAATAGAACAAGTACAATAAAGTAAAACACCACCTGGTTTTAATAAAGACCATAATGCATTTAATAATTGCCATTGTTGTGTTACTAATTGTTCAATATCTGCTTCTCTACGTAAAATTTTAATATCAGGATGTCGTCTGATAACCCCTGTCGCTGAACAAGGTGCATCACATAAGATGCGATCAAATAATTGTTTGTCCCACCATGTATCTGGCGCAGATGCATCACCAATAATTAATTCAATATTTATTTCCTTCTCCCATTCGACTGAAATTGCGCCGCCATCATCATTTTTTTTATTGTAATGCTTGCCTGAAATTGCACCACATTCACCATTTTCTTCATTGTAATGATTATGTGAAAGTGCATCGCATTCAACTTTTTTTTCCTTCTCCCGCTTGCGGGAGAAGGTGCCTTCAGTAGATGAGGGTGAGTTAAATGTTATCTGCAATCTCGTTAAATTTTCCTCAATCTGCAACACCCGTTGCTCATCAACATCAATCGCAACCAATTTTTCTAATTCAGGCTGTAATTCTAAAATATGCATCGTTTTCCCACCCGGCGCAGCACAGGCATCTAATACACGCTGACCAGGCTTAAGTTCCAATAATTGTGCTGCTAATTGCGCTGCGCCATCTTGTACAGAAATTGATCCCGCTGCAAATTCTGGCAGCAGATGAGCATCACAAGGTTTATCTAAAATTAAGCCATGCGAAGTAAATTCGATCGTTTTTGCTGCAATATGATTACTTTCAAGTAATTGAAGATATTCATCACGTGAAAAATGTTGTGCATTAATTCGGCAACTCATTGGTGGGCGTTCATTATTAGCTTCTAAAATCGTTTGCCATTGTTCAGGCCAAGCAGATTGTACTTTTTCAATAAACCAAGCAGCATGTGAAAATTGTGCAACGGAATTTTGATTAATATTGGCTGATAGAGAATCCGCATTGCGAATATATTGACGTAATACCCCATTAATTAATTTTGCTGCCCATGCTTTTTTTAATGCATAAGCGGCTGCAACTGTTTCGGATACCGCTGCATGCTGAGCGATTCGTAAATACAATAATTGATAAAGCCCCATTAAAATTAATGCATAAATATCTTGATCTTTTGTTTTTAACGGAATTTTAATGAATTGTTGCGCGATATAATGCAAACGGTGATACCAGCGAATGGTGCCAAAACATAATTCTTTTAATAAGCTAATTTCTTTTTCTGGTAGTAAATGATCGGTTGTTAATATAAATGCAGATGTTAATGATTTTTGATCGACAAGCACAGACGTAATGATTTTCGCTGCAACGGCACGTAATGGTAAGTTTATTTTATTAGCTGGCATTTGTTTTGAATTGTTGTCCTGGACTAAATAATGCAGCGTGAGCATTTAATATTTCTCTAGCGGCTAACATTTTTCCGCCAGGCAATTGTAAAGAATCTAAACGTAAATCACCATTTCCAGTTGCAATAATAATTTCATGTTTATTACTTTGAATAATTGTTCCTGGCAAAGATGAACTGTGTTGATTTAATGGTGTAGCTTGCCAAATTCGAATGTGTTGATTATTTAATGTTGAATAGGCAACAGGCCATGCATTAAATGCACGCACTAAACGATTAATGTCTAGTGCGCTTTGTTGCCACTGAATATTGGCTTCTTCTTTGGTAATTTTTGCAGCGTAAGTGGTATATTGATCATTTTGTGCAATAGTGTGTGCCGTATCTGCCATCAATTTATTTAAGGTATTCATTAAAGATTCAGCGCCGATTTGCGCTAATTTATCATGTAAACTACTGCCAGTATCATTTTGCGTTATTTCACAAGATCGTCTTTCGAAAACAGGCCCCGTATCTAAACCCGCTTCCATTTGCATAATGCTAATACCAGTCTCCGCATCACCCGCTAATATAGCGCGCTGAATTGGCGCAGCACCTCGCCAACGCGGTAATAATGATGCGTGAACATTAATACAACCAAGTCTAGGCATTGATAAAACAACTTGCGGTACTATTAATCCATAAGCAACTACTATCATCACATCAGCATGCATTTGTGCAATTTGTTGTTGAATTTCTGAATCGCGCAAAGTTTGCGGTTGAATTACAGGTAAATTATTTTCTAATGCAAATTGTTTTATAGGACTTGCGTGAAGTTTTTGACCACGACCAGAAGGTCTATCGGGTTGTGTAAAAACGGCACATATTTCATGCGGAGATTCAAATAATGCTTCTAGCATTGGTAACGCGAATTCCGGTGTGCCCGCGAAAATAATTTTAAAATGGGGATGAATGCTCATGGAATTTAAATGGTTTCCCTGCGTAATTTTTCAATTTTTTTCTGGATAAATTGTCTTTTTAATGGCGATAAATAATCAATGTGTAATTTGCCATCTAGATGATCAGTTTCATGTTGAAGACAAATTGCGAATAATCCTTCCGCTTCAAATTGCAAAGGTTTGCCATGACGATCAAAAGCACTGACTTGTATTTTTTCCGCGCGTTTAACTGACTCATAAATATTTGGCACAGATAAACAACCTTCTTTAGAAATTTGGCTACCTTCTCTGGCGGTAATCACTGGATTGATAAAACATTGCGGTTGCTTATAATCATCGCTGATATCCATCACAATAACTCTTTGTTGCACATTTATTTGGATGGCAGCAAGTCCACAACCATTATCTTCGTACATTGTTTCCAACATATCATCAATTAACGTTTGTAGATTTTGATCGAAGTTTACAACGGGTTCTGCTTTTAAGCGCAAGCGTGGATCGGGAAAATGTAAAATGGGTCTCAATGCCATAATATAACCTGGTGGTGTATGTAGTTAAATTATATTAGTATATAACATTTCTATTTAAAGTAACGACTATTTTTCCTTCTATCGCTTGCGGGAGAAGGTGCCTTCGGTAGATGAGGGTAATCATAATAATAACTCACTTATCTAGCTCTTGGATTTATTTATTTTATTGATATGAAAATTAGCAATTGTGGAGTTGAAATTATGCGTAAGGAAATATTAATCGATAGATTTTGGCAATTTATAATAGGAATATTAGTAACCTATTCAATTCCATCTTATTCACAAGTTGGTTTAGGACAAGTTGCTGGTAATGCCAGTAGTGCAACAGATGTGATGACCAATGTTTTATCTGATATTTTTTATGTTATTGGTATAGGATTTGTCGTAGCTAGTTTCGTTCAATACCGTGAACACAGAGATAATCCACAACAAACACCTCTTATGCGATGTATCGTACTATTTATAATTGGTCTAATAATTGGATTATTTCCATTAATGGTTAAATGGACAACCGGCAGAGCACCTACTTTAAGTTAATTCTTTTGAAGTGTCGTAGGTCGGATTGAGCAAAACATGAATTATTTTATTGCAAATATCTAATGAATGACTAAAAAAAAATAATTAAATATGATGCGATGTCCGACAAAATCTATTTGGTAAAACAAAACAAAATATAGAGGAACAACAGTGAAAATATTAATTAGTAATGACGACGGAGCGCATGCTCCCGGATTAGCAATCTTAGCAAAAAAGCTGTCAGAAATTGGTGAAGTCAAAGTCATAGCGCCCGATCGTAATCGCAGTGGCGCGAGTAACTCATTAACGTTATATAACCCATTGCGTGTCAGAAAATTAGAAAATAATTTTCACAGCGTAGCAGGTACACCAACTGACTGCGTGCATTTGGCAGTGACAGGATTATTTGAAGAAGATCCCGATATTGTTGTTGCAGGAATTAATGCAGGATCAAATTTAGGTGATGATGTTTGGTATTCAGGAACGGTTGCTGCTGCAACAGAAGGTCGTTTGTTAGGTATTCCTGCTATGGCAATTTCATTAGCCAGTGTCGGTCATGAATGTAAATATTATGAAACCGCTGCAGAAGTCGCAAAACATTTAGCATTACAGTTATATAGCAGTCCCTTACCGCCACAAACTATTTTAAATGTAAATGTACCTGATGTGCCTTTCACAGAATTAAAAGGTATGGAAATTGTGCGATTAGGAACACGGCACCGCGCAGAACCTACCATTAATTCAGTTGATCCCCGTGGTAATACAATCTATTGGATTGGTCCCCCTGGTCCTGAACAAGATGCGGGTCCTGGTACCGATTTTCATGCCATCAGTTCAGGTAAAGTTTCAATTACCCCATTGCAATTAGATTTAACCAATTATCAAGCGTTTGAACAATTATCTGGTTGGTTAAATGGAGTGAAAGTGAATTCATGAAAATGTTCTCTGGTCTTTATAATAAGATCATGTTATGGTCTAAACATGTACATGCTCCTTATTATTTATTTTTATTAAGTTTTGCTGAATCTTCTTTTTTTCCCATTCCACCTGATTTTATGTTAGCGCCGATGGTGTTAGCGAGTCGTGAAAAAGGGTGGTGGTATGCATTTATCACAACAGTTGCTTCTGTATTGGGAGCGTTATTGGGATATGCATTGGGTGTATTTTTTTTAGCAATGATCTATCCATTAATTGTTCATTTTGGTTATGCCGCTGTTTACCATAAAGTAGGATTGTGGTTTGAACATTATAATTTTTGGGTAATGTTATTTGCCGGATTTGCCATTATCCCTTATAAAATATTTACTATTGCAGCGGGAGCAACACATATTTCTTTAATTCCATTTATTATTGGATCAATCATTGGACGTGGTGGACGGTTTTTTCTGGTGACCAGTTTAATCATGTGGAAAGGCGAACAAGTTGAAAAAACATTAGTTAAATATGTTGAGCAAATAGGTTGGTTTTTAGTAATAACAATTTCATTAATTGTAGGTATTTATCAATTCCATTAAATGACGAGGAGAAATAAGATGTTTTTGAAAAGTGAACCACAACAAGATCTATCAAGAAATAAAATAAAACAAGCACTACAAAAAGTGATCGATAATAAAAATGATCGCGAATATACATTGCGTCACGAAGTAGTCATGTTAATTGAAATGAGATTTGATGCCTTATTAAAGCGAAATGTTACAGATTCTAAGGAATATCTTGAAAAATTACTTAAAGCAATAATTAATACCATTTATTTAGAAAACCGAAGTCAACAAAATTATAGTGCTAAAATAGATTGCGATAAGGAAAATGAAGCGTTTAATAAAGCGCTCGACAAATATAATAATTTACCTAAAAAAAATGATGCATTATTTGAAGAATGTATACTTTCAACGGTGCCAGAAGACGGTCGTGTTTTTCTTATCAATGATTCTCATCTTAAACCACTGCAAGATTTAGCAAAGCAATGTGGTGTAACTTTGACAAGAGCTTGGAAAGCAGAAGCTGTGGAAAATAAGCCAGCAGCTAGTGGGCTGAGAAGATAAAATTATTTCCCAATTAATATCTTTTAGCATACTATTGCTCATTCTTAAATCGGAGAATTATTCAAACACATGGACTCGACTTATTATCATCAAATTAGAAAATGTCGTTTTGTTTATTTTTTAATTTTTTTATTACCGTCTTTTATTGTTGGGTGTAGTACACAAAATAATACTGATGCACCTGTTACAAATGGTTGGGCTGATTCATCTCATGCAGGCTCAACCTATCGTGTATCTCATGGTGAAACCCTTTATTCTATTGCTTGGCGATATGGCTTAGATTATCGGGAATTAATTGCAATTAATCATTTTGAACCACCTTATCATCTATCAGCGGGGCAACGGATCAAAATTGCCCCCGATAATAATGATGAAACTACAACCTATGTATCGGTAACACAAGAATCATCATCAAATACAGAAGCCGCTATGAGCTATAATAAAAATAGCCAGAATAGCGGATTAGCAGGAACAGCCATTGCAAACCCTGAACAAAATCAAAATACGCCAGTGAATAATATCAATGCACCCGTAACAACAACAGCATTAATTCCACAAAATACAGAAAATGAAGCAATACCCATCACAGCGGATGTGAATGAAGGACCTGTGCATGGTTGGTTGTGGCCAGTGCATGGCGCTATTATTAATAATTACACCGGTACAACAGGATTTAATAAAGGCATAGATATAGCAGGGCATATTGGTGAGCCAATTCATGCAACCGCTGCAGGAAAAGTGGTGTATTGTGGTGGCGGCTTAAGGGGTTATGGACAGTTAATCATCATTAAACATAATGATGAATATCTCAGTGCCTATGCTCACAACAGTAAAATCCTTGTTCGTGAAGGGCAAGTGGTGCATGGAGGACAAGTGATAGCATTGATGGGTAATTCCGAAGCACAGCGAGTCATGTTACATTTTGAAATTCGTCGTGCAGGAAAACCTGTCGACCCATTAACCTATTTAGGTCATGCCTAACGGATTAGGATATTTATATAAAGGGAGTTTTAATTAATATGGCCACAAGGCAAATGATTATGAGTGAAGATTCAGGTGATATTCTTGAAGATCCAGAACCCAAAGATATCAATAAAGATGAAGATGAATTATCTGATTTAGATATTCTTTATTCTGAAGAAGCAGAAGAGGAATTGGCTGAAGAAGATGATGATTTTCAAAAAGCGCTTTTGCACAATAAAGAAAGTGGCTCAGATGTAGTCGATGCGACGCAAATATATCTAAATGAAATTGGTTTTACGCCTTTATTAACGCCAGAAGAAGAAATGAAATATGGCCGGTTGGCATTAAAAGGCAATAAAAAAGCGCGCGCGAAAATGATTGAAAGTAATTTGCGTTTAGTCGTAAAAATTGCACGTCGTTATATGAATAGAGGTATGCCATTACTCGATTTAATTGAAGAAGGTAATTTGGGGTTAATGCATGCTGTTGAAAAATTTGATCCAGAACGTGGTTTTCGTTTTTCAACTTATGCAACATGGTGGATAAGACAAACCATTGAACGCGCTATTATGAATCAAACACGAACCATTCGTTTGCCAATTCACGTAGTAAAAGAATTAAATGTTTATTTACGTGCTGGACAAGAAATCACTAAATACCTCGATCATGAAGCAACGCCTGATGAAATTGCTGAAATTCTCGATAAACCACTGGAAGATGTTGAACGTATGTTAGGTTTCAATGAGCGAATCGCATCAGTTGATACAACCATTGGCTCGAATAATGATACGTCTTTATTGGAAATGTTAGCCGATGAAAATAAAGATCCTGCCGACCTTTTAGTGGATGATGATTTACATATTCATCTTGAAGAATGGTTGCAAGAATTAACCGATAATCAACAACAGGTTTTATTACGACGTTTTGGTTTAGGCGGTTTTGAACGTGCTACTTTAGAAGAAGTAGGTGAAGCCATTGGTTTGACGAGAGAGAGAGTGCGTCAGATCCAAGTTGAAGCGTTAAAATCATTGCGGAAAGTTTTAGAAAAACATGGTTTAACGCGTGATAAAGCGTTAGATTAAAATGTATCGCACGGCACAACTATTAATTTTGCTGACCTGTTCAAATATTTTCATGACATTTGCGTGGTATGCACATCTTAAAAATTTGCATAATAAACCTTTATGGATTGCCATATTAGTTAGTTGGTCGATTGCATTATTAGAATATTTATTTCAGGTACCTGCTAACAGGATTGGTTTTTTCAATGATCATTTCAGTTTGGCACAACTTAAAATAATTCAAGAAATTATTACATTATTAGTATTTGCTCCGTTCGCAATTTTCTATATGAATCAAAATATCTCCTGGAATTATTTATGGGCCAGCCTGTGTATGGTTGGCGCTGTATATTTTATATTTCATTAAACTCTTTTTATCCTTCTCCCATTTATGGGAGAAGGTGTCGAATTAATTAACATCCCGCTCGATAGTGGTGCCTATTATCATCATCTGAATTAGCACCATTCAATGAACCAACGGCATCTAAATTCGATGTAAAAAATGATACTTTGGGTAAATTATTTAATTTTATTTTTTTGATGTGCGCAAAACCAAGGTAGAATTTGCGAAGATCTTCTAATTTATCGTTCATGATGCTGTACTCCTTTTTATTATATTATTGTCATTTGTTTTTTTGAGATCTCAAATGTAGATTATACTTTCTCTTAATTTATTATTATTGTATTAAATACCCTAGTATTTTTGTGGCTGGTTAGTAATAATCAATTTGTAATTTAGTATTTACAAGCGGTATTCAAGTAATAAATTTATAATTATTTCTCAAGATAATTGCTTAATCATCATTTACGTTTTTAATGAGAAATCCTTGATTGAATGCTGTTTCGATAAGTTCAATTTTAGTTTTGCAATGAAATTTGTTTTTCAATATTTCGGTATAATGTTGGATAGTGCGAAATGAAACATTCATTTCTTTAGCAATTAATTTTGCGGATTTTCCCCTGATTAAATACTGCAATACTTGTTCTTGGCGTTTGGGTAATTTGATTTTATTGTTCATAACACCATCTCCTTATTTTGTGTTATTGGACGTGACAATGTATGTCAAAAAATAATTATTATCTATGGTGTGTAAGATATGGATGAATAGGGCAATCTCTGCTTAATTGATCAAATATTAATTGCTTATTTTAAATTTTGTTCTATCATTGGTAATATTGTGCGTCTTATATGCACTGCTTAATACATCATGATGATTACATAAATACGCAAGGAGTTTTACATGAAGCTTTCAAGGAAGGTTTTCTTACTAACCTGTATTTTAGCCTCTACTATTATTTTACCTACTGAATCTTTTGCAGATCCCTCAGTTTCTCTTGGTGGTACAACAGCTGCTCCATTGGCTTCGGGGAGCATTGGGCTTACGAGTTTAGTTCCTGGCATTATTTATACAGTGACATGTAGCTTAACAGTTACCGGTGCAGCATCAGGTAGTACTAATACGGTGGGATCGATAGGTCTCTATTGTTCAAGTGGTCCTGGATGTGAATTTAAAAAACCAACATTGAGTAATTTCAGCATTGTAGGCCCTAAAAATAATATAGATACTTATCAAGTTGCTATTAATAATACGGGTACGACAACCTTATTTGATAAAGAAGTTGAAACAATTAGCCCTACCAATCTTTTGTTATTTATTAATTTAGATAATACAGCTACTTTAAATGTCGCAAATTGTACAGCAGTTCCTGTGACGACTAACAGCGCCATTAAAAATCAATAATCAGACTCTTTATTATCTTCTTAACTAGGGCATTAGAATAATAAATGCCCTAGTTCATCATTTTAATTTCGCAGAACCAGTCAATTTAACCAAATATACGTTGAAAAAGAGATTTATTTTCTCTGCCAGTTAATGAAGTAGATTCAGTAGCAGTATTCTTTGTCAGTAAATATTGCGGTTCAATTATTTTAGGAAACATAACTCGAACTGTAGGTATTGTGCCATTGTCATAGATTTGATGCGCTTTATTACTGAGATTGTATGAAACACCGTTAACCATAATGGTTATTTTGTCGGCTGGAAATTCATTTTTTAAACCGACTGAAGCATATCGTGCTTTGACGCGATCAATTAATTCTTCAACAGTAAGATTTCTAGTATTTGTATTGGGTTCAATTGATATGCCTAAACTAGGTATGCCATTAGGTGCATTGATTATTCCGATGCTGGTGGGATAAGTTGGTATGACAGCTTTATTTTCTTCAATTCCTTCGTAACCTGATTTTCTCATAACAGCCTCACTTTTATTAATAGGTTGAATTGATAATTTATTGTGTTGGAATAGACTATTATAGTCAGAATTAATTAGCTAGGGATACAAACTCAGTTTAATTACACCCAGATCATAGACATTTAACAAGTAGCCACAGAAGTTTGAAGCGAAATAGGCAGTTATTTATTGCAGGACCGTAGATTACATGGACGTAATCTTCGATCGCAGGACGCGGCTTCGTCAGGCAATACATAACTGCCTATTTCGCGTAATTCTGCAGACTAATAGGATAGGGTTAAGACTCAGATGACCCCTCATCATTCTGCTTATATTCTAATAATTTATTAAACATCTGATGAGATAACTCTAACTCTGATTTACAATTTTCTAATTTACTGGTTAATTGTTCGTTCTCACTGGTTAGCGCGTTCAATTGTAATTGCAATAATGAAATTTGATCTTCCAAATGCTTTTTATCTTCCGTGATGTGATCACTACTTTTATGCAACTGCGCTGTTAATTCAGCAATTTTATGTTCTTGCGCCGTAATTGAGACCAATGCCTCAGATAATTTTTCTACCGAATCTGACAACGTATTTTTTAAGGCATCTTTACCTAAGCGCTCTGTCATTTGTGTAAAACTGGTAGACGGTTCGTTTGCTGAGCTTGTCTTTTGTTCTATGCTTGTAACAACTGCTTTAGAACGGTTTGTAAACAGTGCAGTGATAAATATCATTAGTAGACTGCTTAGCATTACCGGTAATATCCATATTGACCAAGCATATATTAATTGCGACCAACCTGTTTTAGCATAAATATAAGGTACGCCTAATTGATCAAGCCGTCCGATGAATTGGTGTGTTAAAAGATCAGATAATGAAGCAACGATAATAATTAAGGTAATAATGTATATAGAGAGTAGCATCGCAATAAAGGTATAGCGCTTATTTTTACTATATAAGTAAGTTAAGCCACAAACGATAGCAATACTAATGAGTATCACTAACCAAATAACAAATGATTGCAGATCTAAATTAAACATTTAATTTCTTTCCTTGGGGTTTCATTTATTTCGTTTTCACCCGATGCCATAATTTTTCCAAATGATAAAATTCACGTACGCGGGGTAACATGATATGGATTATCACTTCACCTAAATCTACCAGAATCCATTCTCCATCTTTTTCGCCTTCGCATCCTATTGGTTTAATACCTTCACTTTTAACAACATGTATCACATGTTCTGCCACAGATTTTACGTGTCGCGAAGAAGTGCCGCTACACACAATCATAAAATCGGTAATCGTTGTTAATTTTTTGACATTAATAACACTAATGTCTGTTGCTTTCATATCTTTCAGTGCAGTCACTACAATGTCGCGTATATCTGTTGCTGATAACATAATTTCTATTTTTTCCTTATTCGGTGGTATAGAGTTCTTCATTAATTATATATTCCAAAACACTGTCTGGTACTAAATATTTTATCGATAAATTGTCTTCACATTTTCTACGAATGTCTGTGGCTGAGATAGATAATAGTGGAATAGGGCAGATAAATATTTTCCCACCAGGTGTTTTACACAATTCATTCTGATCATCAACCAAATGCTTTTTAAGTAATTCTGCTAATACCGTTTTTTGAGGCAGCTCATAATGAGGTCTAGAAACGATAATAATATGTGCTAAAGGCAATAATTCTTGCCAGCGGTGCCATTGATCAAAATCGCTAAAAGCATCAATACCCATAATTAAAGCGAGTGGTTTATCGCCTAATTCATTGCGTATCTCTTGTAAAGAATCATAAGTATAAGAGACCTTTGCGCGTTTTAATTCTCTTTCATCAATATTAACGCGATTAATACCTAGTAATGCCAGTCCTAACATGTTGAGTCTATGATCCGCTGGTACTTTTGTTTCTGGTTTTAAAGCGGGAGTAAGACAAGGTAATATTTTAATTTCTGAAAATGGCATTTTTTCTAATAATTCGATAATGAGTCGGCAATGACCATTGTGTATGGGATCAAATGATCCGCCATAAATTCCAATTATTTGTTGATGATTTGATTCTTTCATAATTCCACTCAAAATATTTTTTTCCTTCTCCCGCTTGCGGGAAAAGGTGCCAAAGGCGGATGAGGGTGTGTTTATTAAATGTGAAGATCCTTTTCCTATCCTCTCATCCGCCTTTTGCACTTTCTCCCATTCGATAAGAAAAAAAGCTGTATTTTTTTATTAATTTTCTATTCCTAACAAAACATGTTTCCCACATATCGCTAAAACCAACCGTTGTAATTCATCCCACACATTACCCATTTGCATCCCTTTAATGACTCTATCAACCTGTGCCGATTGTTGTAATAAAAATAACCATTGTTGATAGTTATGTCGTTTCAATGCTTGCTGCGTGATCGCTTTACGTTGTTCGCGTACTCTGGCCTCTACAAAACATTGCATTAAAGTCATGCCTTGCGATATTTTATAAGCCATAGTAGCAAGGACCCGTATTTCCCGCGTAATTCCCCACAAAACTAACACGGCCTCATTGCCATCCTGTTGCAAAAATTGCAATATTTGTAAACAACGATCGCTATTCCCGATTAATAAATTATCCGTTAATTCAAATAAATTAAATCGATTATTACCAGAAATGGCTGCAGCAATTTGTTGTTCGTTGATTTTATTTTGACCATATAATAATTGTAATTTTTCAATTTCTTGTACGGCGGCTAATAAATTACCTTGCACATGATTTTGCAAAAATTGTATGGCATTGTTATCCATTTGCAATCCCGCTTGTTGAATACGTTGTCGTAACCATGCCGGTAATTGTTGATCATTAATAGGCCAGATTTGAATAATAGCACCTACTTTATCAATGGCTTTAAACCAAGCGGTATTTTGTTGTTGAGACGTTAATTTAGCGGTGATGATCAATAAAAGGGTATCTGTTGCAGGTTGTGCAGCATATTGTTGTAATGTTTTTCCGCCACCGTCACCGAATTTTGCTTGCGGTACGCGGCATTCGATGATGCGTTTATGACTAAATAAGGAAAGGTTTTGTGTTTCGCGGCTGAGTTGTTGCCATGCTTCTGTGTTAGTCGCTTCAATTAATGTTTTGTCATTAAATCCTGTATTTTGTGCCGTTTTTATTAATGTGGTTACTGTTTCTTGCACTAACAATATTTCATCACCGCTAATTAAATAAATGGGCAATAACGGTTTTTTAAGATGCTGTGCTAATTGATCAAGTCGTAATTTCATATCATTTTGCTATGAATCTGAGACATCTAAGGCATAAAGTGCTTTAGGTGCTGTGACTTGATCGATAATTTGTCGCGCAATTTCGGCGCGCATATCATGCTGCAGAATATTTAAATTATTAGTCACACTGAGTAATTGGTTGGTATTTTGGGAATAGGAACGCATTGCATGAACCGTGCGTGGTCCTAACAAGGTTTTATTATCAGCATCGGTCACTTTGAATTGCACGGTATAAATCACTGTAGAAACTGAAATTTGGCTATTAGATGCAATGCTAGTGATATATTGCGTTTGGTTTTCGCTGATGATAACAATATTCAGTTGTGCGTTATCAGGCGTTGGCAATACTTTTGCGCCTATTTCATAAAGCCCTTGACGGAGTTGCAGTGCTAAATCGTTATAGCTGTCATTACTTTGGATATAAACTGTTTGATATGCAGGCGGCAATGCGACAGGGCCGCGCAAATGAAATCCGCAGCCAGCAAGAAAACTCATCGTAAAAAATAGCGTAACAATTGAGATGTAATATTGAATGTTTTTTCGCATTAATCGTTCACTTACATGTCCTTAAAAGGTACAAGAGTATATACCAGTTCTATTTGCAGATGCGATTGTTTTTTCCTTCTCTTTTGTTTCCTTCTCCCGCTTGCGGGAGAAGGTGCCGAAGGCGAATGAGGGTGTTTTATAAGATTTTTTATCATTCTATTAATCCGCAGTGAAACGCGAAATAGGCAGTTATTTATTGCCGGACGAAGCTGCATCCCTGCGATCGAAGATTACGTCCATGTAATCTACGGTCCTGCAATAAATAACTGCCTATTTCGCGTTAAAACTTCAGTGGCTACTTGTTAAATGTCTACGATTTGTATGAATAAAAATGTAGCCTGGGTGCAGCCAAATGAAATAATAATTAATATATACAAACTTCAATTATATCGAATGTTATATTTAAAACTAAGGGCGAAACCCGGGATAATACTAACTTTCTTAGTCTATATTTAACTCATTGCTATTTTGTTTATATGGAGCTTTCATCATGTGCGATATCAAATACTATTCCAACAATCAACCACCACTGTTAATTCAAGAAATTATTACTGGCAAAATATCCACATATGGTTATATCGCTAATAGAAAAGGCCGAGTTATACGGCGCTTTACAGCAGATATGCTAGGTGAATGGCAAGAAAACAAAGGAAATTTAAAAGAATATTTCGTTTATGATAATGGCGCCAAATTAAATCGCGAATGGCAATTTCAGTTAATCGATGAACATCATTTTACGGCAACTGCTCCTGATGTTATTGGTGTCGCAAAAGGCGAGCAATACGGCAATACCATACATATGCGCTATCAAATTAAATTATCTATAGGTAGCGAATCTCAAACTATTTATTTTGATGATTGGCAATATCGCATCAACGAAAAAATGGTTTTAAATAAAATTACCATGAAAAAATGGGGCATCAAAGTCGGTGAAATTTTTCTTGCATTAGAAAAATCATTAATCAACTCGTAGTAAAACATTTATTTTTAATTAACCATTGATTTTCAATTTTTAATAAAGTGATGTAATCGGTAAATCGAATGCCATTAATAACTACGGTAGCGATAATGATAGCGACGTCTTCTGTGCGGTCTATAAATAATATATTTTTGTCATAGGGGTCATTATTTGCTGCCGCACTGGGTTTGCTACATACTCTACTACTAAATTCACTGACTGACCAATCATAGAATTCAGCATTAATAGTTCCTGAAATGCGTGCATTGGGATGAAATATTTGTTTAAGTTGATCGCTATCACCATGATATGTCGCTTGGAAATATTGCGTAATGATTTGTGTGATGATTTGATTATCTAATGTATTGACGACCATAATTTTGTACCTGCTTCATTTAATTGCATACTAAGGAGGCACAAATTGTAATCTTGTCGCTATGATATAAGAATACGTAAAAAATACGGATAGCTATAAATACTCTTAATACTACCTTAATATTATTATTATATAATATAAAGAGTTATTACCTTCGGAATAAACAAAGAGAGCATTTTTAGCATATGAGAATTAATCCTGATATAACCCCTTCATTACTAAACCATTCAACCCAAGCATCACAAGATATTCAAGACTTATTCGAAGCAGCCAAACAAAGCTCTTTGAAAGACATGGTTGCGATTATTGCTACTAAAAAAATCAACATTAATGCGCCATATATCGGCGCAACACTTTTACATTTTTTACTAAAGAATGAAGAATTGCCTGAGCAGGTCAATAAAGTCGCATTCTTTTTAAATTATGCGATGGAAACAAATCAATTATTTGAATTGCTCGTCGCAAGACCAAACCCTCAAGATCCACACCCCAATTTATGGTTTTTATTGTACGGTATGAATAAATATAAGATTATAAGTATTTTACGAAAATATTTAGATAAATTTAACCCAGATCAGATATTTGAACTTTTAACAGGGTCTAAAGCTACTGAGAATAAAAAAACGGTTAATTTTTCCGCTGGATGGTTTTATGGACGAAATTTTAACACGAAATCAAATATTTTAACTCATTTTATAGAAAAGCTTAATGTTACACAAAGACTAGCTATATTAAATGCAAAAGTCATTCGCAATAATAATACCGAATTTTATCCATCTGTATTATGGAGTGTTGCCCATGATCTAGATGAAGATTTAAGTCATATTTTAGATATGCTAATTAATGATCTCAACTCAATATCAGCAGATCAGTTATTTGAGCTATTAAACGAGTCTGATGAAAATGGAGAGTTTGCACCTTCAAGAGCCTCGGTTTTAGATAAATTAATATACTGTAAGCAAACAGAAAAAGTAATTTTATTACTAAACAAACTAAGCCTCGAGCAAAAATTACAATTATTTACCAAAAAAATAATTAACCAGAAAAGTACTAATTGCGGTATGTCCGTGTTATTGAGTAGTATTAGTGAAGAAGCATACTTTTTAATAGATTTTTTACATAAAAATTTAGACCAACTTTCAAAGGAAAAAATTTTTGAACTATTGTCAGCTGCTTATACAAATACAGATAATAACAATCGTGGCATATGCGCAGTATGGTTATTAGCTAATAATTGTAAATTTGAACAATTAATGCCGATGCTAGAAAAATTAAATAACACCTATTTGTTACAATTATTAATTGCTGCTCCTCTCAGTGAAGATGATGATGATTTTGCTAAGAATCTAGCGACATTATTATTAAATAAAAATGATAACAAAAAACAGTTTTTCAATTTACTTCGCATATTACCTATTAACGATCTAATTACCTTGCTCTATCACCGTGATCCTAATGATAATTTCGATTCATCATTATTGAAGACTATTGTAGAAAAACATGCAGATTTATTCATCGAGCTACTAAACAGTTATACCAGCGATGATTTAATTGAATTATTTAATAAAGCAAATAATGACAGTGTTGAATATAATATTGTGAAATATGTATTAATGACTCGTTTAATCAAAGAAATTTATCATGTCATGAATGATGAAAACGATAAAAGAGAAAAAAATCTCATTCGAGATCATCTGGCTCATCATATTAATACACTGCTAGCTCTTTATAATGAAAATACACAGATGAAACCCGATCATTTGCGTGATATTAATGAAAAATTGGCTAACTTATTTAAAGAAGCTGATGCTAACAAAACTTATAACGAATTAATTCGTAATATATTAGCGCAAAGTGACAATCAACATTACCAACAAATTTTACGCCACTCTTCTCCGTTAACTGCTTTGGCTGGATTGGGTCATTTTTTTGCGATTATGGCGATTGGCAGTGATAATAAAAATCAAGTGGAATTACAAGCTATCACTTTAGCGACTGATTATGCTAATCAAAAATTCCTTTCTGAAAAAAGACAACAACAATTAGCTGAAGCTGAATTAGAAATAAAAAGATTAAAAGAACAACTATTAAAATTGACAGAAATTGAAACCATTGCCGCTAAACCAGCTTCCCCTGATCAGACAAATATATCAGCAAACGATGTGGCAAGAAAATGTGAGCCAACTATTGCGAGTGCTTCATTTTCTAAATGTTTAACAGAAAAGTTCGGTATCTTTGCTACTAGTGCAGACAAACCTGCTGATGATAAGAATGAAATAATGCAACGATTTCAGGAAAAGACTACTGATAATCTTAATAGCATTGAATTATTGCCCAACGAAGAAATACCCACTTCCTCAAATCCATGTAAAGAGAGACATATGTAGGTCAAAAATCAATATTTTTAAATCTTCACTATAAAGAGAAAGGGTGCTAATCCAACAATGTTAATAATATGCAATATTACTGTTAAAATGTGACATATCTCCGTAAAACTAATGAATGAATAACACAATTCATGATTCAATAAACAATTTCTTACGCAATTCATTTCGCGAGTGGCAATTAAGTTTTGTTTTAATATTGGCGATATGAGTTTCAATAGTGCGGTGAGATAAGTTTAATATTTTGGCTGTTTCTTTATCAGTGAAGCCTTGCAAATAATAATATAAACATTCCTTTTCCATTTCACTGCAACGGATGGAGGGATTTTTACGGAAATATTCAGACATCATTAATTTTGATATAAAATTCTTTTTTGATTTTACATTGAGATTAGATAGTTTTGTACCCAGTAAAAAATCTTCATTGAGTTTTTGATAAGTTTCAAGCGGTGTATCAGCTAATAACCAAACTTCACAAATTTTATTATCTCTTAGACGATATACTACACTCAGAATTGATTCATAATATTCATTATTGGGTTTTGCTAACCAATTTTGTCTTACCACAAAGATAATTAATCCTTTAATTAATACAAAATTTTCGACTTTAAAAGTAAAAGCAGCAAAATGGCTACGCAAAATTTTAAAGCGCTCTTTAATATCTTCTATATAAAAATCTTGATTATTTTGATGACCGACCACATCGTCCGTGTAAAATTCAGATAGACGTGATAAATCACCTCGTGGTAATACATTTTCAAATAGCTCATCAAGAAATGCTTTAACTTCTTGTTCGGTCATAGTTATAGTCTCGGGTCATTTAGGTTGATGTGTTATATCGCGATGAGTTTATTCCTTAAACCTATATGCTTTTTTATTAATGACATAGTGAGTCGTTATTTCTAAATACTTAGTAACTCTACAGTATGTCATTCCAGTATGGGAATGATTTATTAAAAAAATTAGATTATCAAGCGGGAATCTATAACAAAATAAAAATCAAAGTTGTATTTAAAATGAATTAATGCAAATTACTCATTGACAGATAGATTCCCCCTTGATAGTTAGGAATGTTTGCTAATTTCACTGCCAGCAGGAATGATAGTGCTGAATAATTAAAATATTTATTTATTTTTCTCAACCCACTGCGAAAAACTTCCCATTATTTTACTCAAAAATTCACCTGTCTCAGATTTAGCGATTTTTCCTTCTGCATCAAACAAATTACTAATACTTCCTATATATGCTTCAAATTGCAAACAAGGCATATTTAAAAAAACTAATGATTGCCGTAAATGATGATTTGCTCCAAAACCACCAATGGCGCCAGGAGATGAACTGACAACTGCGGTGGGTTTGCCATTCCAAGCGCTTTTACCATAAGGTCTTGAACCTACATCAATCGCATTTTTGAGCACGCCTGGCACAGATCGATTATATTCAGCAGTTACAAATAAAATGCCATCTTGTTTTAAAATCTGCTCACGAAATGTAACCCATTCCTGTGGTGGATTTGCATCAAGATCTTGGTTATATAACGCGAGTTGACCTATTTCGATGAATTCACAAGAAAGAGTGGATGGTGCATGTTGTATTAACTGCAGAGCTAATTTGCGGTTCCATGAATCCTTTCTAAGACTACCTACGATAATACCAATTTTAGTGGTCATAAATTTTCCTTAATTTAAGTTGATCGTGAATTAACAGTGCGAAGTGCCGATTATTATTGTATATGAAAAAAGAGAATATATAACTTTATTTACTGAAACAGGGCAATCTCACTTTGGAATAACAACAAATGTAAGAATGTAGCCTGGGTGTAGCCAAATGATGTAACACAAAAATGTGATACAACTGAAATTTAAACAAAAATCAATTAAAAATATTGGCGGAACCCGGGAATTAGATAAA
>JAJYDF010000030.1 GCA_021777765.1 Pseudomonadota bacterium
CCCTCAATTATAAAAATTAAAATTTAACTATTTCGTTTTAGTGCGCAAGGGATGCTTGACTAAATTCCGAGGTATCGCGAGGTATTGGAATAAAACTTGATGTATCTATCCGTGTTGCGGTAGCAACTATTGGTGTACCAGGGATAACGTAAGCTTCCATGTTGGCTTTGAAAGCCGCGTTGCCATTGAAATCGGTCTTCACTATTGTGTTACCAATTACCTGATTACCCGAGCTGGCCAGGAAAGTTGCCATGCCTGATACTGGACAATTGGTATTATATCCTGTGGGTAACGCAGTAGATAATTGGATACATTGCGTGGGATTACCTTCATATATCTGAATTAAATAGTAAGTCGAAGGTGTGCTGCTGAGAGTGCCTGATACAACTAAATCATCTCCTGAAATTTGTGCATTCGTAAGCACAGGATTGTTTTGCAAGCCATTGGGTTGACCAGCCACTGGACTTATCATACTGTTCAAGGTTGGCCCATCACCGATTTGAGCAGTTATATCAGTAATGAGAGAACCAGGACCAAATAGTCCCGCAAATCCTGAATAAGGAACTGCGCCAAGATCAAGACCAATCCCAGGAGAGGGGTAGATTATGTTACTTAGAACACTAATTCCAGTCGGATTAGTAACTGTAAGGCCATAAAATGCGCCTCCAAAACCCTGAAGATTTTTCATAATTATTCCACCTTCCCCCGAAACAGAGCCATTGTTGGCTATAACATTACCTATTATTTGCGAGTTCTGTACATCTCCTGCAACTGTTATACCGGGAGAACTATTACCACAAGCAGTTTGAGATAAACTCCTATCGGTTCCTATATAATTGTTTGCTACCAGAGCGTTGGTGACAGGTACACCCGTTAATCCTGAGGCAACTCGAATAGCTCCCATAAGGTTCTTGCCTACCACGTTATTTGTAAGAATGTCGCTATCACCAGAATCCAGCCAAATTCCAGTGTCTGTGGATGAACCCATTATAGCTGGGTTACTGCAGCTGCCATGGATATCCATCCCTATGTTATTATTAGCCACTAAATTATTATTGCCCTCAATACGGATAGGCGATACATACGAGTTAAACAGTGTATTTCCGAGAACATAACTATTACTATCTTGCAAAAGAATAATAATATAGTCAGAACCTCCCACTACATTTCCTTGACCTTTTAACAGACCACCAAAGACATTTTTGCCAGAAACCGCGGCGTAACTACTAGCACTATTAACGAGGCTGACGCTATCAAAAATCAAATAGGGAGAGAAAGGGACGGCATTACTGTAGGGGAAATTAGGTCCAGAACCATGATTACCTTTGATGTCAAATCCACCTATAATTTGGGTACCTTCTTTGTTAATTCCCATATAGTTATCCTGAACAACATTATGGGTGCTGCTTATATTCGTCATCGGTATGGCATTGGGACCACCAAACCCGTTAATGCTCTGATTAATTGGAACCACTCCAAGACAGTCGCTGGCGCACTGCCCAAAAACATTACGATTGGCGCTGTTGATTTTAAACGGGTAATCCGAAGAAGTTGTACCTAAATAATTATTATTAGAACCTTCGATGCGAACTTCATTACCTTCGGTATTGCTATTAGATCCAATAATCGCACCTAGCCCATCGGAATATCCAGATAGTTCTCCGGTTACATCCAAGCCAAAAAAGTTGCCAACTATAGTGACCTTGTCCACACCAAACAAGTAGATTGCATTCCGGGGAAACCTGTTCATTACCAAGTTTTTCACTGTGCTCCCAGATGGATCTTGCGCTAGTTTAGCGCCTGACGCTGAATCCCTACCGACAAATGTCAATCCCGCCGGAAAGCTGGCTGGTGGGTTTGGCGTTGCATTTACATACTGACCATCAAGCTCTATCGCCGCGCCATCTGAGTTAGGCCCATGAATATTTACCGGACAATGTATTATCGGCAATGGCAGCCCAGAAGTCTCCAATCCTGGTTGGATCGAGTAATACTTCACGCCATTGGACATTAAGGAGCCGGAAGTAATAGCAAAACTGATATCAGCGACACCCATCGATGAATTACAGGTTGCGCTTTGATTAATTGCATTTAGCACGCCACGTAATGAGGTGCCTGAAGGGGGATTAGCCAGGTCGCTAGTAGTGGTTACTACATAACTTGCTGCTGATACTGAACTTGCAAATATTAAAGGAGCGACCCCTAGAAAAATCGGTTGTGTTTGTTTTCTACATTCTAAAAGCAATTGCTTTGTAGAAAGAATAAAATGATAAAAGCAATTCATGACTTTTCCTCCGATTGCAAACTGTATTTACGTACATAGTTGCATCTTCACTTTAAATAACGTTTTCCGCACAAACTTATTTCTCATTATTTTTCTTATTTATTGCAACAAGGTTGCTGTAAAACCACTAATTCCTTATTGATTATGAGAGACTTCCATGTCGCTATTTGTTTTGATAAAGGCTTTAAATTCTCGAGAGGTGATAAAACGGTTAAAAAAAACAAGTTTTATAATATGTATAGCATCTCAGAATGAATGCGCAAGTTATTGAAAAATATAGTCAAATTCAGTAGAAATATTGATAATGCTAGCTATACTATTAGTTTAAATAACGTGTTTATGGTTGATTTGATGAAATTTAAATCAAATAAATCCTTGAAAGGATTTAAAGTCATACTAGGCACATAAAAGAGGATGAGGGAGAAATTAACTATTTTGATCAAATGTTCAGTGTTTTATTCTTTAAAATTGTTGAATTTCATCTTAACCAAATAAATATCCACCCCCAATTTGAGTAGACATTTTATGAAATAGTTTTTTTACAATTTATCAAATGAAAGAGCCACTTTTTTGCGATACAACTCAAATTCGATCAATACAAATAATGCAATAGTGTTACCGTATATAAATGGTCGAACAAAATTCATGTCAATAATATTATGATGCGATATCACATCTAAAGTATTAATGGGTATATTTATTGTACACAGCATTGAAGAGCATGCAATCACTAACTTAAACAATGTTAGTATATTTTTGCTTTTATCAAATAAATGCATTTGCAAATAGTCAATTAAATAATTTAGCGATTTTAAAATTGTCCGTAATATTATAAATGTGATCGCCGTTATAATAATATATCTAGCGAAAAAAATGGGCATGATGATCAACTTACTTAAAACTATTGTCAGATACATTGAGAATATTGATAGACATGCTACATAAAAAAATATGATGTAATTAGTGAGATCTGTAACGAATTGATATACGTTTACTGGAAGATTTTGAATGATCTGTTTTAGACAAACCTTTTGCTGAGCAGATGCAAATATAACAATCGGTAGCATAAAAATAAAAAGCGAAAAAACTATACAAATAATAAAAATTAATGCATCGAACATCTTTGAATTCCAAATAAGTTAAAATTGTTCTTTGACCCAATTCGGACTTCCATGAGGAACCAAGCCTTTCGATATCAAAAAATTGATTGAAAATGTATCATGAATGGTGGAGGCGGCGGGAATTGGGGTTAATTAAAAATGCTGGTTTTTAATTGATAAAATGCAATTTTTATCTAAAATTGTACCCCCACTTATACCCCCTGCAATCGGTACTGAAAGATCAACCGAACCCAATTCCCAAGTGCTTTTTTTACCTATTATTTAGCATAAATATTTTTCTCAAAGATTAATTTGTTATTTCGATAGCAACTTTCAGCAGTCCTATTATTAATTAAAAGAAAATTAATTTTTCCTATTGAACTCCAGATTCACATTAAGCTTTGCATTCGCAGCAGAAGCAATTCGAATCAATAATTGCAACGATGGAACACGTGTATCTGTGCCACTTTCTAAGCGTGCAATAACAGGTTGTGTAGTATGTGCGCGGATAGCTAGTTCAATTTGTGTTAAACGAGCGCGCTGCCGTAACTCAACTATCATTTTAGAGATGGCATTAATAAGCAATTCTTTTTGGTAATGCTCATTGAATTCTGGATCACGCGCTTGTTCTCTCTTTATCACATCATCCAACGTAATCTTTTTCATATTTAAGTACCTCCAACATTCTCTTTTCTGCAAGATCAATTTCTTTAGGTGGCGCCTTTTGTGATTGCTTTTTATATGCATGAAGCAAAATCATCGTCATATCCTTTATCACCACATAAAATATACGAAATCCTACATTATGAGTTTTAATTTTAATTTCCCATAGTTGCCCTCTAATCTGTCTAAACTCCACACGAGGACAGTTAAACCCTAATTCTTCAATGCATTTCAAACATGCTAATATTTTTGCTCTATCTTTAGATTCTAATTCTTCTATAACCTCAACTACAGGTTGGCGATTATTTTTATTGTAAAAGAGTATTTTCATATAACATTATATCCTATTGGGTATAAAATACAAGTGCCACCAAAAAAGTATTATATCTGACTAAGAAAGCAGTTTACTACTTTCAAATTAGAATTCTTTTACATTTTAATTGTTAAATTGATATCTAAGATTGCAATACAGAATATTGTGGATGACAACATTATCAAATGATGAAAAGTCTCAGTATAGAAATAAAGAAAATTAGCAGAGCATCAATCCTTATAAAGGACTAATACAAATTTATTAATTATAATGTCACAAAAATCAATCTGTCTGTTTATTTGTGCAGAATTTATATGCAGTTTATTCACGTTTTAACTCCATGCTTTTGTAACGTAATTGTCGACGAAATCTATCTTTTAATTTTGTGGTAGGATTAGCGGGAACCTGAGTAGAACGCCCAGCGTTATAATCTAATTCTTCTGGAGATGGTTCCCAACGAATATTTAGACGAGTCAATGCAGCTCGCATTGTAGGTAAAACGCCTCCCCTTAAATAGACTGTTTTTGCAATTTTTGAATACGCTTGTTTGCCATACACACCATAACCTAGTTTTGCGAGCTGTCCACTTTGTACGAGACGATTTAAAGCACGACTGATCTGACGTGGTTCAGCAATATTGGCAATATCAGAGCGTAATACAACATCACCCGAGAGTTTTTCAATTCTCTTTAAAACTTTGGCCGTAATGCTTTTTTTGAGTGTTACCCTCATAATAAACCTCATACCAACAATGGATATATAAAGAATATCGCAGATCCATTTTGAATCAAATTAATAATAACTATGGTTTATGTAGGATATTAGAATACTAATCCCTCACTTCAAACCACTCTGTGGGTAACAATTCTAAGTAGGTAACCACATAGAGAGCACATTAGAGATATTTTTTACCTTCAGCGGCTTCTAATTTCAGTCGGTGACAATTTGTAACCGACTCATTACTTTTTTACGACGCATTTAGCTCATTCCAATATTTTCTTGCTGATTGATAATTAGCTTGCTTAATTAGCAGTTGTTTAATATCAATAGCCGAGAAATACCAAACTGACGCGTTTTCAGCATAATGATGTCACTGAAAGATCAACCGAACCCAATTCGCAAGAGTTTTTTCACCGATTATTTAGCATTAATATTTTTCTCAAAAATTAATTTGCTATTTCCGTAACCAATCCGACGTCGGCATCTATTTTTAAGTTTTACGATGTTTTTTACAGGAACTTGCGTGGATTTACCCTTGTTATAATCATTTTCAGCATTACCTGGTTCGAATGCAATTCCCAAACGTTTAAGTGCTTCTCTTAATGAGGAGTCAGTTCCATTTTTAATTAGCGGCATATCAGTATATTTTGAAGTATAAGCCTTCGCGTAAATACCAGCACCAATTTTAACCAGCTTTTTTTTCGCAATGAGTTTTGTTATCCCACGACTTATCTGTCGATAACTACCAAGATCATTTAAATCTTTGCGTAGTACAACACTACCTTTAATCACTCTCAAGCGAATTGAGATCTTGTATTCTATGCTTTCTTGATACTTTACTCTCATATCAAATACACCAAATTGGATCATATGTTCATATCTTACCTGATAATATAACAACTTCCATCAGCCACACTTTGTTATTCATATTTATACTGACAATGTCAAAATGTCTGCATAAATGCCATTGGAAAAATATGGTATATAAATGGTAATAATATGGTAATATTAATCAACATCGCTTTTACGTATTGAAACTATATTTGGTCAGGAGTTATACATGAACATGCCACAACCATCACTCTTTAGAACTGTGCCTGAAAAGGATTACTTTGATCTATTCAGTGACGGCGAACCCGATGCAAAGAAAGTTGTAGATCTATTAAAATATAAAAAAGAAGACATCTCTGTTGCAGCTAATATACCACTTGAATCTATCCGCTATGATCAAAAAATGCCTGCTGAACTTAAAGAACGTATCACTGAATGGGCAACAGCGTTAAATTTAGTTGCAGGTTTTTTTCATGACGGAGAAAAAACTGTGCTTTGGTTTACTATGCCTAACCCTCTGTTGGGTGGAATGTCGCCAAGAGATATGATTCGAGTTGGTCGATTTAAAAAATTACTTAAATTTATTCATAATGCTTTAGGTGAGAACTAGAGATGACAAAGCGAATGAAAGAGGTGAAAAATGACCAAAAGTGATAAACACATACTTGCTGTAAAAACACACGATGAAATGATTGCGGAATGGATGAATGATCCAGCTTTTAAATCAGAATATGATGCATTAGAAGAGGAATATCAGCTATTAAAAGAAATGCTTCATGCTAGAACAAAAGCAGGGTTAACACAAAATGATGTAGCAGAGCGAATGGGCACTAAAGCACCCGCTGTCGCAAGATTAGAAGCATCTGGTATGCGTGATAAACACTCGCCCAGTGTTGGTACATTACGCAAATATGCTAATGCAGTTGGTTGTAAATTAGAAATTCGCCTTAAACAATTTTCTAATAAAGATTTAAAACAAAAGCATGCCTAATACTTTTATTTTTCTATTCTTAGCCTCCGGTAACCCATGTAAATTAAGACAAAATAGTTTTGATCTATAAAATTAACGATTAATATAAAATGACGAAAAAAACAGTTGAAACAGTGTAATTATTGTTAATAAAAAATATATCTTTCTAAAATCATTTGATTTTAGGTTACATTTAAATTGCTAATTTCATGAATAGTGAAACAATATTAGACTTTTGTTGACATTTTATTAAGTCAATCATTTGTGATTTATCTTGCAAGCAACTCAAGACCAAAACATAAGTTATTAAATCCAAATCCTAATTTAATTGACTTCGAAAAATCCTTTGAAAATGTATTCGCTGGTATGACACAGTTACCAGTTATATGTGAAGAGCTAATTGAAACCAGGTTTAGATTAATTCAACATCTCTTACACTCGCTGACCGACGATGAGCGAAAATTTTTATTATCATTGAAAGCAGGCGAACCAAATTGGTCGACTATGCCAATTCCAGGCATTGATAAATTACACGCTTTAGCATGAAAAATCGTGATTATAAGAAAAATGGACAAGAAAAAACATAATGAGTACTTTGACAATTTAAAAAGAGTTTTAGAAATGTAGTTTCTAAATATGAGGGAAGAAAGATGGCCAAAAATTTCTCTGTATTTCAATGGTTATACCAGTTTGCTACCTCTATGAAAAATAAAAAAATATACAACAAAAAAATATTTATTTGGAACGATAATTTTTCAATGGTTAATACTTTATTCGAAGCCTTAATAGATAAAAACCAATTAAAAATGCTTAAAACAAATCCACCCGTCAATTTTCCTGCAGAAAATTTGACTTGGTTAGGAGAATTTACAAAATTAGGCTCTAATCATAAAGAGATAACAGATAATTTAATACAAAATTTTTCTCGTGCTTTCACCCATATACGTTTATATCATGCATGCTGCCCTATGAGTTTGCAAAGTTATTATAAAAAAGGATTTATACAACTTGATCCAGAAGATGTAGAAAAAAATTTTAAAGAAGTTTTTTCTCCTCACGCCAGCCAAGAAAACATACGAAATGCTATTCAAGAAGGTCAAAATTTTATCGCTGAAATGACTAATCTAAGACACCTAGAAGCAAGAAAAAAAATCCATTTCCCTATCGATAAAAATTTTATCGATAAAGAATGCGGTGTATTCATGCTTGGTGGAGAATACTTAGTTTTTTTAGTCAATAGTCTTACTGGCATCGATACATTTAATAAACAAAAGATACTTTTACAGGGTAGAATTCCAACAGTATTCATTGTCGATATGCCTATAAAAATGATTGATGAAAACCATCTGTCTTGGATTGCACGCAATATTGCTAGTAAATGGGTTTGCATCTACTTAAAAAAAGAAGAACATAATGATTTACACGGATCAATTAGTTTTTCACAAGTAGAGCCTCAATATATTCATGAACATTATCATTTGAAAAAAATTGTCACTCGTAATCTTGATACTGAATTACCGATGACATTAGATCTTTATTGTGATAAGTGTTGTGCAAACAAGATGATTTCTATAGTACAAAACATATCAGGTAGTTTCATATGAAATAAAAGAAATGATACTAAACATAATAATAGATGCAAGTCATAACCCACCATCTGCATCCACACTATCCTCTTAACAAATTACTCGGCCTACACGCTTAATATTTCATACTTTTTAGGATATCGGTAATTTATTCCTACTAGCTTTCACTCACCCGACGATTTTGTTACGGATACAATGCTTTTATGAGAAATGTAGATGAGCAGAAATCTTTGAGCTGTTATTTTATATTAATTGAAGAACCCATGAATAAATATCATGAAAATATAATACTGGAACAAGGACAAAAATCCATGGAAATAAATATTCAGACCAATATGCGCTACGAAAAATTATGGTCAACCAAATTAAAATAATTCTGATTACAAATTGTGCCTTATTTTTTGCTTGATAATAGAGAAAATTATTCTCTTCATAACTAATTTTGATATTCTCAATAGGAGGATGTGGAATTAACATAATATTTTTATTACAAATTATATTAATATACGTAAATTTGCCAGGTATAATTCCATTTTGAGCTATGATCGTACATAATTCGTCAAACCTATTATTTGATGGTTGTATTTTATTTATATTTTTGATTAAGTGATAAAATTCTAATTGTGTATTTCTGATAAAATTTAATCTTATGAAATATTGATAATATCTCCATAAGAAAAATGACCACAAAACCCATAATGCAAATTCAATCTTGAATTGTGCATCAGGTATGCTAAACCCTATCCCTTCTATATTTGTCAAATTTTCAATATGTGCCCCAGAAAACTTAAGAAACAAGAGAATCGCAGAAACAAATATGAAATTACGTCTTTCTAAGCGAATTAATACATCATCATCTAATCCAATCCCTAACCGCTGACTATTCAAGTTAACCTCCCATATCACCCTTCAATATGTAATCTATTATCAATTAAATGAAATTTTAATATATTAATTAAAACTAATACCCAAAATATTACACATCTTCATCCAAGGCAAATTGTAATCCATAAATAAATTATCATAACATATTGTTCATCTTAATATTTATAATTAAGTCAATAATATTGGATTAACATATTTTTTAAAATTCTCTACATTTTAGACATATCTCGATAATTTGCATTATCTCATTTCATGAATTAATGAAATTTTAATATATTTTTATGGCGAACTATATCAGTTCATACGATATCTTTCGCTTCCGACATATGCTCCCGAAATTGATTCACGAGAATGCCCAGCCACTTCTGCAATTTCTTGACGTGCAATATTATTTAGACCTGGATCAACGTGACAAACAACACCGCCTTTAATCGAACTACTCTGCTCTGTTATATCATGGTAAATCTCATTTAGTCGCTCATGACGCAATCCATGACTGGTAATTCCATCTTTTCGACTTATTCCAACTTGATGGCATACATAATAATAATGATTTTTCCATTGTATATAATTGTAATTTCTTGGTGTCATAGAATTACTTGGATTTTCAATTAATAATTTTGCTCGCATTAAAACATCTCGTTGATAATCGGTATTAATGGGCATCACACGATCACGCCCGCCTTTTGTTCCCCAATTAACTGCTAAATAATGACCTTTATCTGCCATATGCACTTTTAATAACGCAGCTTCTTTCATTCGCAATCCAAATGATCGCTGTAATTCAAGTTGAATAGCAACATATTCATCAAGCTTATTAATTGATTCTAATTTTTCAGCCAACGATTTTTGTTGACCACTCCATGTTTTATCTGTTTGAGTTACCAAATGACGCTCAACGCATTTTGGATTTTTAACATAATTTTCAGATCCGCGAATCATACCTGGTTTGCCGATCCACTCTGCGAATATTCGAAATATACTGATGCGATTTTGAATTGTAGATGCTGATAATCCTTTCGCTTCCCATGCATGTCCTAAAGCAGTCATATGTCGTTCTTTAAAGCCACGAACATCAGGCAATTTAAAGCCTAAAGAACGTAGTTCTTTAAATCCTAAATCTAATATTTCACGCCTAGCTTCTTGTGTGGCAAAACTCACAGCTTTTCCACCTTGTGCAGCTGCTTTATTATGTGATTTTAAAACAGCATTAAGTGTTGCTTTCCAATTATTATATTTTTTCATAGTTCACCATTTATTTTTTTATTGCTCGTTTTGGCGATGTGTGCCTGGCTTTACTTGAATGTTATACAGACACTTATGTACAACGTTTCCGTCATAGCATAAGTCCTACTAATTAATTAGGTAGTGTTTTTACACTAGCCGATACAAAACTTCTTAAATGAAGTAAAACTTAAATCATGAATTGAGCTTTCCACTGCCAACGTGGAATATTCATGCCGTATATTTCTGAAATGAAATGTTTTGAAAAAAACACCTTCATACTCAGATGAACATGAGTTGTTCTTGTGCATACGGATGCAACTTTCATTCATGGGAAGGTGAATGAAAACCTAAACCTTTCGGTTTGTTATTGTTGAAATTATTAAATTCAAAAATTGAATTAATAATCATATTGCTTGAATGAAAACACTTGCGGATATCTCCAAGCATTCAGTGAACTTCTTTTGAAGTCGATTAGGGATCTCATCACTGTAGGCTAATCTTTATCTGTCATTTAAGGTCGGACAGAAAAACGACGCATGTGATTTACATTATAAGAATATTTAAAAAAAATCAATGATGATTTTATTTATTGCAATTTCAACTTTTTGTTCAGGGTATTGTTCACAGTTGAATTTTCTTGTCAAATACCGATAATACTGAGATATATAATATTTAAATCGCACTCTCTGTTGATTTCGCTTCGCTCATCTACAGAGAGTGCATCTCAATTTAACACACGTAAAAATGAAGATGGCTTAGAGCTAAATACAAAACCATACCTAGAATAAAAGGTCCTAATACAGAAATAGTCTCATGCAGTTTCTTTTGCATATATAATTTGGTATCTAAATCAATCATGATATATCTCCTATAATGCGTTGATTAAAGTGATAGTCTATTCACATTTAATTTCAAGGTCTATTCGTCTTCTATAATGTCATATAATCAATACTTTAGAACTATCCATCCAAAATATAACCATCTCAAAAGTTTATCTTATTGCCGAAATTTCTAGTAAAACTAGATTCCAGGGAAATTTATTAAACTATTGGTATATTAATAGACACTCTTTCTTGTAAACATAAATAAATTAGTTGGTATCACTTGATGTATTAGCATTTATTTTAAATAACAATTCTTGTCTTTTATCCGTAACAACGTCACAAACCAACATAATAAGATATTCGCATGTTACCTCAGCATTACATGTTACTGTTTAATCAGTAACAAATAATATATCCGACACATTTATATCTTCATGAAAACCCGCTTGTGACGTTGTTACGTTTAATTTGTCAGACTCGACAGAAAGATAACGTGTAAATACATCTGTAAATTGATTTTTCATATAACCCTTCGCAGTTGTTAAACTAATGCGGATAGTATTACTAATAATTCCAAATTCTCTAAGCCTGCTCGCAACTTGTCTTGGTTTAATATGAGAACCATAATTAAATGTTGCCCAAGGTTTTTCATCATCTATACAAAGTGAAGTAATCAATTCTGCGGAAAAAATTCGATCAATTTGTTTAGTCTCAAAAATCTCACGAATATCACTCAGTAATTCTATACTGACACTTCTTGCTTGCGTTGCTTCACCAGATAACTTTAATGCTGCTTGTCTTGCTAATTTTGGCCATTCGCCACCTGCCACATCTGCAATAGCAAGCAATGGCTCCCAATTATCTTGTGCGCGATCATTTAATTCATCAGGTAATTTTGGCTGAGCATATTGCACATGTTTTGAATAATCATTTGCAAATCGAGCAAGTTTAGCAGTAAGCATTTTAAACAATGTTGGTTCAGCGTGACGCAAGCGATCTACTTTTTCATTCGGTGTTTTGCGACGTAACTGAAGATTAATTGATCTATCCATTAATGTATCTGCTAATTTTCCTATACCAGCTAAAGCTTTTGCTCCCCATACAACAAATGATTTTGGTGTGTGATCGTCACCAACTAATCGAACTGTATATGCTGATTCGCGTGTGTGACCACAATTTAATAAGCCGCGTAATTCTTCATTTTCACGTATAAATGTGTCTGCTTCATCTATTAATAATGTGGGCTTCCATAAATCAATTGAACGATATAATGCTGCTGGTGTGATATTCGATGCTGCTAATGGTCGATTGACTAAACGTCCTAACAAGAAAAGTAATTGACTTTTACCACAACGTTTTTCTGGCGCGGTAATTACAGCTAATGGTGCAATTTGTACGACATCAATAAACCATGTCATTGCAACCCATAGCGTTGCAGCGAGAGCTGCTTCATTATTGCATACAATAAATCGCAATATTGTGCTTTTAATATCATCAAGTAATTCAGCAGGATTAATTGGTTCATGCCATAGTTCGATATTAGCAAAAGGTGTTTTATCATCATTTTGTACGTCTGTTTTGGCAGCTTTTACTAATTGATCCAATGTTGCTGGACGAATACGTAATTCTTTTGCTTCAGCAATTCTAATTCGATCATATTCTTGTGGAGTCAATTTTGATAATTCTTTAATTTTATCTTTATCAGAAGAAAAAGATTTTAGATTAATTATATTTGTTTGTTCGTCATTAGATTGTTGTTCTTCATTGTTAATGGGTGTTGATAGTGGTGCATTTGAATTATTGTTATTATTATTTAATAGCATATTGTACTCCTTATTCATCACAACGACTTGATTCTATTCTTGAGATCAACCAAGCATCAATTTCAGATTCGATCCAACCAACTGCTCGACCTCCGCCTAAATCAATTGGGCGAGGAAATTTACCTTTTGCAATTCGTGCATATATGGTGGAACGGGACAATCCTGTTTTGGCTTGGACTTGTTTGCGGCGTAGTATACTTAGTACGTTTTGGATTTGTTGGGTCATAATTTGCTCCTATTGGAATTTGTTATGGTGCAAATTTATGGACTTATTAAAATAATTACGAGGGATTATAAGTATCATTAAACTTTCCGGAATAGTTAGACCACATCTTCATTCCGAAATACTTCATCATATTAAAACTATTTGTTCAAAATCCATCTGTTTCAAGTTATAGATTGTAATCTATAGCTTATGTTACAAGTAATATTTAGTTAATTACTTAATAAAATATTGCTTATCTTTAAATCTTTTGAGATTTAACTTGAATAATCTTTCCAAGATGTCTTCATCTGATAAATCTGTTTCCCAACCATAGGCATTCGCTACCGCATCATCAAGTTTCTTATGTGCATTAATCAACCATTGAGGTTTATTGTTATAAAGATTTGTTAATGTTCGATTCTTTAATAATTTATCAGCTTTTTCATTTATAGGTATAATTCGATCAGGATATCCATTTACCACCTCTGAAATTTTTTTCACTAAATTTTGTGGATTTAACCATTGTTCTCGTAATTCATTTAATTCACGAGCTGCTTTTGCAATGGCTATTGATCTTAGATCATTTTCATACTTTTTTGCTGGAACATTTGGAGAAAGCCCTTCGGGGAAAGGAAATGTTTCAAACGTTGTAGATGGTGTATATCTAGGGGTAGGCCCCAAGCTGGTTCCTAATTTTAAAGACCATAATTCATGAAATTTTGATTGTAATATCCCAAAAGTAATATCATCTTCACGTGCAATTATAACTAATGATGAATCAGGTATTATTTGACTATACAACCAAATAAAAACTCGATATTTTGCAACTCTAGTAGTGACAAGATACCTAGACAAAGGCCTAACTTTTTCTCTTAATAGTGGTCTAGGCCACTCATATATCCACCAATGTTTACTAGAATTTATTCTACGAGGAGTACTAGCCAATTTTTGTCTTGATGGTTTTATATTCTTTAAAGCATATTGAAAAGGTAATTCATATAAAGAAGCCAGTTGTTCATCCATAGATACACCAAAATCAATAATCCATTTATCTCTTGGTCGACGCATAAAATCATAACCATCATACCAGATTTTAAGGACATCTCTATTATGACTACCATTTGGATTATTAGGTTGTAATAACCATTTTCTTGCCACATCACCGCTAATATCAAATGCACCTGTTTTAATCATGCCTTGATAACATATATTTTTGTTTTCAAATAAAATTCTTACATTTGTAATATCTATGTTTACATTTTTGTGTGTGCTCAAATCTGAATTAATATAATTAACGTTTTTATTATCTAATAAAATATTATGAATAAATTTATCATCCATCTTTGAAATATTAATTATCGATACCCTTACAGAAGCCCCTTCTAGAATCCAATCTAAATCTGACCAAGCATTATATATTTTTAAATCTTTACAAATTCTATCTAAAACAGTTCTATTACTGCCTCCACGAATAGAATTAGTAGAAACAAAACCAATTCTTTTAGCTTTCTCATTTAATATTTGTTCTCTTGCTTTTTCAAACCAATATGTTACCAAATCAGTTCTTCCAGGCAATCTGCCTTTAAACAATTGGCGTAATTTATTAATATAATTTTGACCCAATGTCGAAAACATTTTTTTATCGCCTAAGTAGGGTGGATTACCTATAATTACATCAGCAATAGGCCAAGAGGCTTCCGAACCATCGTCATTAACCAATGCATCACGTGTCTCAATATTTTCTAGTTTTTTGATTATTGGATTTTTATCTATTCGCAGACCATGTTTGACATTCCATTGTAATTCACAAATCCAAATTGATACATTTGCAATCTCCGTTGCGTATCCATTTATATCAATACCTATAACATTCTGTGGTCCAACTTTTCTTTGTTGTGTTGGAATACCATATTTTTCAGCTTCTAAAATTACTTCATGCTCAAAATCCTTTAAGCTTTTTAAAGCAACATTTAAAAAATTGCCACTCCCACAAGCAGGATCTAATATTTTAAAATTTTGAATCTTAAACAGGTATTCTTTATAAATTGCGTAAGCTTGTTTATGAAAATTTTCTTTAAATTCTATATTTGTATTTAAATAATTCAGCTGTTTTTTAATTTCGTTCCATTCTGTTTTTAAAGGCTCAATGATAACTGGATATATAATCCTATTAATAGAAGTCTCATCAGTATATCGAGCACCTAATTGAGCTATTGTTCTCGAGTCTAAACTTCTTTCAAACAAATTACCAAAAATTGCTGGTTCGATATCATGCCATTTTCTATCACATGCATCTAATATTATTTTTATCTCATTTTTATATAGCGGAATAACATCATCATTTTCTTCAAATACCCCACCATTAAACCAATCTATTTTATTGTTACCAAAAAAGTTTTTTCCCCGATATCTACCTTTTTCCCTCATAGATTTAAATAAATTCTTCAATGGTATTACGCCATTTATTGGATCTTCCAACCAAATTTTTACAAGATCAAAAAACAAGTTGGGAGGCAATAATCCAATATGTTCATCTTCAGCAAACATACAAAATATTAATTTATTTAAAAATCTTGCTATTCTATAACTATTGTACCCTCTATTCTTGATATTTTTTGCCAAGTTTGAAAATTTATTAGCAATTTCTTCTGTAATTTCCTCTCTTGTCTGATCAGGTTTTAGTTTATCAGGACTTTTGAAAACATATTGTAGTTTTTTTCTATATTCATATTTAAGTATATCATTCAGCTGAATTTTGATAAAATCTGTGACAGTATTTGTCCAATTTGTATAAATATCAATTTCTCTCATATCTGAAACAATTAATAATGGTGGATTTTCCAATGCGGGTGCATATTGTTGTAATTGTGCATAAGCTTCTTGTAAATTCTTGTGATGAGATTTGTATTCCCATGCAAAGTATTTCCTTTTCCAAACATCAGCCCATCCATGCTTCCCAGATGTTGTATGAATTCCTTTCTCAAAGGTATAATTTGAACCATCAGGATCATCGTCTGCAGGTGTTTTTTCGTGAAGAAGATTACACAAATCAATGAAATGTTCATGTGATGCAGATTTTTCAGATAATTTGGAATGAGACCATTTTTCAACAAAATACTCTGGTGTCATAATTTTGCCCATATATTAATCCTCCTTATAGGCAATTATTAGACTTTGCATTAAGTATAGACGAGATTATTAAAATAGAAGGCTTTAATTTACTAATACATATCTTCTTAATTAGAACTAATTAAAATGTTATTAAATTAGATGTATGCTCCATGAATGCAGTTTAGATTAAAACATTTTTAAAAATAATTTATGCTTTAAATTATATTGAATTTTTTATTATTACCTAATATATATCAAATTTATTCAATTTTTTATCATTTATAAAATTTTGGAAATTGCTTTTCAGAAATTTCTAAAGCTGCTTTCGCAACAAGTTGCTCAATTGTTTCTTGCTTTATTAAAGATGCAACCAGCGACTTAGTTGTTTTTCGCACAGTTTCCTCTCCACATTCACCAGGTAAAAAAATGGCATCCGCCATTACACGGTTTGGTATAGTAACTTTCTCTTCTAATTCCCAAATTTTCAAATCAAGATATGGGAGAACGCCAAATCTAATCCAGTCATTAAAATCTGGTTGTCGATAAGGTTTTAAACATAATTTGTCATATTTTTCTGCGCGACGTTTTGCTAAAAATTGTTTGAAGTGATCTATTAATATATTATCTGGAAGTTCCATGTTGACGCAAACATGTTCGGTGGTAAATACATTAGAGGTATATGAATCATACAAAGGGTTATCGATCCAATCAGGTGTTTTATATTTAAACTTTTTCTTATAATCATTAATTTGTTTTTTACTACACCTTGCATTTTGAACTAATTGGTTGTGCCATTTCATCAAATAATCCCACCGTACTTGATCACAGTTGAGTTTATGAATAAGCAGTTGCCGAGCAGATATAGCTTGAACACCAAGTGTATAGTAAGCTTTCTTTTGTTTTAATTCAGTGATTGGACCGCCAAGATAGGCGTAATATGCATCATTTTCTATTGGTAGATCAATTATTGGATTTTCACGAAAATTCTCTAGTATTTCACAAGTATAATCATGCCCTCTCGAGATATGACTAGATATAATCATCAATATATCACTTCGAACTGATAATTGTTCTAACCAGCCGAGTGTATTAAGTTTCTTTGCATTTTCATATTTATCTAATTGGAACCATTTTGGTAATTCGGAAATTGTTTTTATGCGTTTTGCCATTTTTATTCTCTCTTATTATTATTGTTATTGATTAATTTATTTAAACTACAATTAATATTTATTTCTTAAATGATAATCAGCAAAGTATTTAAACTTATTTTAAACACCCTCATCCGCCTTCGGCACCTTCTCCCGCAAGCGGGAGAAGGAAAAAAATTATTTTGATCATTAAGCTGGATTATTTAATTTCTTATTACTATTCATAAGTGACTCAAGATAATCCGCCCAATGTTGCATCATTTTTCTACGCTCAGGTAAATGCTCCGCATAATTATATGCTGCACGTACAGAATCTCTTTCAGCATGTGCTAATTGTCGTTCAATTGCATCACGGTTCCAGCCTTGTTCATTTAATAAAGTTGATGCCATGCTACGAAAGCCATGTCCTGTCATTTCATCTTTGCTATAACCTAATCTACGTAATGCGCTGAGTACTGCATTATCAGACATAGGTCTACTTTTCGCGACGGCGCCAGGAAATACATATTTTCCATCACCTGTTAATGGATATATTTCTTTTAATATGGAAATTGCTTTTGTTGATAGCGGCACAATATGCACCGAACGCATTTTCATTTTTGCTGCAGGAATTCGCCATTCAGCATTTTCAAAATTTATCTCTGACCATTCTGCTTTTCGTAATTCGCCTGGACGAACAAAAACTAATGGCGCTAATTTTAATGCGCATTTACTGATAAATGATCCTTCATAATTTTCAATATTTCTTAATAAATTTCCAATTTGATTTGGATCAGTAATTGTTGCGTGATGTTTATTTACAACAGGTTGAAGCGCACCACATAAATCGCTGGATAAATCTCTTTCAGCTCTTCCAGTTGCAATTGCATAACGAAATACTTGTCCACAATTTTGTAATGCACGATGTGCTGTTTCAATTGCACCTCTATTTTCGATACGACGTAATACAGTAAGTAATTCCAAAGCAGCTATTTCTGCAATGGGTCTTTTACCAAGCCAAGGAAAAATATCTCTCTCTAATCTTCTAATAATTCTTTCACCATGACTCGGCACCCATTTCACTGAATATTTTGCATACCATTCACGAGCGATTAATTCGAAACTATTTTCAGCAGCTAATAGTGCTGCTCTTTTATTAATTTGTTTAACAACGCCAGGGTCAGTTCCATCAGCCAGTAATTTGCGCGCGTTATCTCTTTTGTTTCTTGCTTCAGCTAACGACACTTCGGGAAAGACACCAATTGCAAGTAATTTTTCTTTACCGCCAAAGCGATATTTTAAACGCCAATACTTTGAACCATTAGGCGCGACGTAAAGAAACAATCCTTTTTCATCGGCAAGTTTATAAGGTTTACTGCGGGGCTTTGCATTGCTTATTTTGATATGAGTTAGGGACATTGGGGGTATCTCATTTTTATTAACAAAATATACCCCCACTTATACCCCAACATACCCCCGGATTCAAGTGGATTTTGATGGAAACACGCTGGATCATTATGTCAGCCAAAACCCTTTCGTCTAAAGGGTTTCATGGGATTTTTTGGAAGAAATTGGAACATCTAATGGTGGAGGCGGCGGGAATTGAACCCGCGTCCGCAAGCTCTCTGCCTTAAGTTACTACATGCTTAGCGAGTCTTTAAGTTAACTGTAACAATTCCGACGCGCAGGGATTATTTACAGCGAGTCTGATTTAATTTAGTAGCAGCGCCTCAGACAAAATTATGCTACGAGCTTATGAGATATGACCATCGCGAGTCTGTTGCCAGACACCGGTAGCATAAGCACTCCCGGACGATGGTTTAGCTGGATTTAAGCAGCTAAAGCGTATTTGCTGTCGTTTGCAAATATGTTTAAGTAACATTATTTACGAGGTGAGTTACAATCCTCGGCATGCACTTACAGGTTTCGCAACCCACGTCGAAGCCAGGTCGCCCCCTAAGCGGTATTATTATTTTTCTAATTAATAATTATAGCAAATTAATTAATCGAATTCATTAAAATAGCTGTTGTTTTAGCAAAAAATTATCGATTCACTTTAATTAATCTTGCTTTATCTCTTTGCCACGATCTCTCTTTCTCAGTAGCGCGTTTATCATAGTCTTTTTTACCTTTTGCTAAACCAATTTCTAATTTAGCTAAACTGTTTTTCCAATACATTGAAAGTGGAATAAGCGTAAAACCTTTGCGTTCAACACTACCATATAATTTATTTAATTCTTTTTGATGGAGTAACAATTTACGTGTTCTGGTTGGATCGGGATGGATATGCGTTGATGCGGTTTTTAATGGTGGGATATGCATACCAAACAACCAAGCTGCACCGTCTTTTAACAGTACATATGCTTCTGTTAATTGCACACGGCCTTCGCGTAAACTTTTGACTTCCCAGCCTTCGAGCACGATGCCTGCTTCAAATCGCTCAGTAATAAAATAATCATGAAACGCTTTTTTATTGACACAAATGGTTGATGTGCCAGGTGCTGTGTCTTTTTCTTTTTTGCTCATAATCTTTTACCTTACAATTACTACTGTTCATTGATAAAGAAAAAGTATACCAGAATTATGTATATAATCCTTCATCACCAACACATATCGCTTGAGCGCTACCACAAAATGGTTAACAATGCTCCGTTTCATTAGATAGACGATAAATACTCAATGCCTATAGTAAAACGCAGTGCCCAAGTTCCGTATTCAGCAGCTGAAATGTTTCGGTTGGTTGATGCTATTGAAGATTATCCGCAATTTTTACCGTGGTGTAAGGCCAGCAAAATTCTCAATCGTTCAGAAGACGAAGTGCGTGCCACTTTGATTTTATCTGGCGGTGGTTTTCAAAAATCATTCTCAACCTGTAACCGTTTACAACATGACAAAATGATTGAAATTAAATTATTAGATGGTCCTTTTAAACACCTGGAAGGATACTGGCAATTTCAACCGATTGAATTAAATGGCTGTGAAATCTCGCTAGATTTAGAATTTGAATTTTCCGGTAAATTATTAAGTTTAGCTTTTGCACCGGTTTTTAATCAGGTTGCTAATACCTTAGTGGATGCATTTATTAAGAGAGCTCAAACTATTTATGCCAAAAATTAGTATTGAAGTTGTTTATGCTAATGAAGTTGAACAAATGATAATTCCATTAACTGTTAATCAACCTTGTACAGTTGAAAATGCGATACAAATTTCAGGAGTTTTATCATTATTTCCTGAAATTGATTTGACCAAAAATAAAGTCGGGGTTTTTAGTAAAGCCGCTCAATTGACACAATTGTTAAATGAAGGTGATCGCGTGGAAATTTATCGGGCTTTATTAATTGACCCTAAAACAGCCCGAATAAATAGGGCTAAAACTCGAAAATAAGATTTCACTACTTTTTTTCCTTCTCCCGCTTGCGGAAGAAGGAAATACTTTTTAAGTATTTCATTATGCTAATACATCACTACACCGGCTTGATTATTTTTATTACACTCATCGTTGTCTTATTCGCCATCGATTTAGGTTTATTTCGTCGTGAAGCTCACACGATAACAATAAAAGAAGCCACTATCTGGAGCTGCATTTGGATATCCATCGCATTAGCATTTGCAATAGGTATTTATTATTTAAATGGCCACGAAGCTGCCACACAATTCGTAACTGCGTATTTTGTAGAACTATCGCTAAGCATAGATAATTTATTCATTTTCATTCTTATCTTTAATCATTTTTTAGTGCCGTCGAAATATCAACACCGCGTATTATTTTATGGTGTGATAGGTGCAATTATTCTGCGCTGTATATTCATTTATTTCGGTTTAAGTCTCATTAAGCAAATTTATTGGATTATCTATCTATTTGGTGCGTTCCTTATAGTAACCGGCGGCAGAATGATCATCATTAGCAACAAGGAACCAGACCTTGAAAATAATTGGCTAATCCGTTTTACTCAAAAACATGCAAGAATAACGCGGGATTATCATGATCATCATTTTATGGTCAGAATTAATCAACAATTATGGTTCACACCATTATTCTTGGTGTTATTATTAATTGACCTGTTTGACGTGGTTTTTGCTGTAGATTCCATACCAGCTGTTCTCGCCATTTCTCATGATCCATTTATCGTTTATACCTCGAATATTTTTGCTATCTTGGGTTTACGTTCAATGTATTTTGTTTTAGCGGCTATTGCAGATCGGTTACATTATTTGAAAATTGGTCTTGGATTAATTTTAATTTTGATTGGTGTTAAAATTTTACTGTCGCATTATTACACTTTCTCAACAATACTAACTTTAATTGTTACAATACTGATATTTATGATTACGATGATTGCTTCTTTTGTGAAAACATCTAAAAGAAATAATATTTAAAACATGCAAACTTGGAGAATATTTTTGCAAAGAATTATGAATCACATTAAACAATACGCACTATTAATGCGCCTGCACCGCCCTATTGGATCTTTATTATTACTGTGGCCAACATTATGGGCATTATGGATAGCCAATCATGGCAAACCGAATAATTTTATTTTAATCATTTTTATATTGGGCGTATTTGTCATGCGTTCAACAGGCGTTATTATCAATGATTTTGCAGATCGAAAATTCGATCCGCATGTAAAAAGAACGGCATTACGCCCCTTAGCGACAGGCCAAGTCAAACCTATTGAAGCAATAATATTATTTATTTGTTTATGTTTTATTGCCTTATTACTGGTTTTACAACTTAATTTATTTACTATTAAATTATCAATTATAGGATTATTACTTGCAATTATTTATCCGTTCACCAAACGATTTACGCACTTACCGCAATTATTTTTAGGCGCGGCTTATGCCTGGGGAGTTCCTATGGCTTTTGCTGCACAAAATCAGCCACTCTCTGCAATTTGTTGGCTACTCTATTTAGCAGCTGTGTTGTGGCCTATTGCATATGATACACAATACGCAATGGTTGATAGAGCTGATGATTTATTGATCGGCGTTAAATCTACTGCGATTTTATTTGGTTCTTATGACAGAATGATCATTGCACTAATACAAGTTGCTGTCCTCAGTATGTTATGGTTAATTGGTTATATTGTTGGGCTAAATTATATTTATGATTTGAGCTTAATGTTGGCAACAATGTTAGTTATTTATCAACAATATTTAATTAAAGATAGAGTGCCTGATAAATGTTTCACTGCGTTTTTGAATAATAATTGGGTGGGGCTGATTATATTCTTGGGCGTGATGTTGAGTTATATAAATAACTAATATCAATGTAGCCTGGATAGAAGCAAATGATAAAATTCTTAAAATATCAGAAATAATGATTCCTCATTAATTTTTTCTTGTACTGCTGAAATCCAGGAAATTAAGCTGTTTCCCCGGGTTTCCCCCTTAGCTTTAAATAATCAAATGTAAATAATTAAAGTTGATACAATTTAATTTTAATTTTCAATTGGCTTCACCCAGGCTACATCTACATCTATTTATTTATCAAGCATTATCAATTCCCAAAATCCTATTTTTCATGTATAATAGTAGACCGTTTTGAATCAACAGAGAGAATCTATTATGAACTTTGACAAAGACACTGGCGTGTTTGACAAAGACCTAGATGATGATTTAGAAGTTGAAACTCCTGAAGTTAATGCGTTCCCTGAATCACTCGATCCAGCTGAACCGCAAGCGCAATCCAACAAGCGTAAAAATGCACGTGGATCACAGCATGAAGTTGAAATTCGACGTACTGTTGAAGATATCTTAGAACAAAAACGGCAACGAACTAAATATGGCGATGATTTATTCGACGATTTAGAATAATTCTGCGTCACCTCTTGGATCTTTCAAGGAATTAATTTCGAAATTTCTCCCTTCAGAGGAGCAAGAGGTGGGTAATTAATTTACCCTTCAGCTCGTTCATGTTTTTTATGATGTTTGGCTTTTTCTTCAATAAATTGAATTATTAAAGAAGCAATATCTTTTCCAGTGGCGGTTTCAATTCCTTCTAAACCAGGAGATGAATTTACTTCCATCACTAACGGTCCCCGCTTAGATCGGATCATGTCAACACCGGCAATATTTAATCCCATTATTTTTGCAGCGCGTGTTGCCATGTCCCTTTCTTCGGCAGTTATTTTAATAATGCTGGCTTCACCACCACGGTGTAAATTTGATCGAAATTCTCCAGGTCTTGCCTGTCTTTTCATGGCAGATATCACTTTATCACCCACCACAAAACAGCGAATATCCGCACCTTTCGCTTCTTTAATATATTCTTGAACAATAAAATGTGCTTTCATATTTAAAAAGGCTTCAATCACACTTTCTGCTGCTTGACGCGTTTCAGCTAAAACAACACCAACACCTTGCGTACCTTCCAGTAATTTAATGACTAATGGCGCGCCTCCCACCATTTCAATTAAATCTTCAATATGATCCGGTGAATGAGCAAAACCCGTTATGGGTAACCCAATACCCCGTTTAGATAATATTTGAAATGCGCGCAATTTATCGCGCGATCGTGTAATTGCTACTGATTGATTAACAGAATAAACACCCATCATTTCAAATTGGCGTAAAACAGCAGTACCATAAAATGTAATTGATGCGCCAATACGCGGAATAATCGCATCAAAATCCCCCATGGTTTGACCTTTATAATGAATGGTGGGATGTTGCGACGTTATACTCATGTAACAACGCAATGGATCAATAATATTGACAAAATGACCACGCTGTTTTGCAGCCTCGACTAATCTCATTGTGGAATATAACCGCGGTCTTCTCGATAAAATTGCGATTCTCATTTTACAGCCTCTTTAAAATTTCTTTGCGCATTAAAATAATAGAACAGAAATCAAAAAATAATCTTAATCAGCTATTATTTTTGCGATTTATTTTTTTTTAATAAATAGGATGCAGAAGGATTAACAACAAAGTGATTTTGCATTGCTGTACGGCCTAATAACATACGAAAACTCATATCATCCCGGCTCGTCAATGTAATTTCAATATACCAAGATTTATCAGCCATTTTAATTAATGTTTTAATAACAGGACGTTGTTCACGATGCCCACCAGAGTCTGTGACCCAACGAATATCTTGTAATTCTGCGACACAAACAACAGGTTTTTCTGGGAAATGATGCAGTGGATAAATAACAAACTTAACTTTGTTTACGCCATGATCTTGAAAACATTCTACTTGATGGGCGTGAAGTGCTGAAGTACGTGCGCCGGTATCTACTTTTGCTTTAAGACGTTTAATTCCTAATTCAGGTAATGAAACCCATTCTCTCCAACCGATGATGTGTGAGGGTATTTGATCCAAATTCAAATTAAAAACTCCTTCTTCATTATGTTTTTTTCCTTCTCCCGCTTGCGGGAGAAGAAAAAAAATGGATTACTTTACCACTCTCAACTGCGGCTTACCCTTTTTCCCAGCAGGAGGTGTATGATCACCACCATCACCATCATCACCACCTTCTTCAGGTTCTTCATTAAATATCATGCCTTGACCATTTTCACGTGCATAAATGGCTAATATGGCTTTAATAGGCGCATACACTTTCATAGCAGCACCCGAAAAACGTGCCATAAATTCAACTTTCTCATTATTAATTAATAATGCATGTGCGGCGTCAGGAGAAATATTTAAAATAATTTTTCCATCTTCAACATATTGTGTTGGCACTTGCACTGAATGATCTTTGGCATTAACAACAATATAAGGTGTGAGATTATTATCACAAATCCATTCATAAATGGCGCGGATAAAATAAGGTTTATTTGAGGTCATCAAATTCACGCTCTGCTTGTGTAAGACTGGATCTAAATGAGGAGCGTTCAAACAATCTTTCTGCATATTGTTTAATCGCTTTCGCTTGGGGAGGTAACGCAATACCCAATTTTGATAAACGCCATAATAGCGGCGCCATACCACAATCGACTAATGAAAATTCCTCGCTCAAAAAATAAGGTGTAGAAGAAAATATTGGTAATACGCCAATTAAACTGTCGTGTAATACTTTGCGCGCCGCTTTTGCAGTTGCATCATCACCTTTTTCAATTTGACGCACTAAGCTATACCAATCGCGCTCAATTCTGTACATCATTAATCGATTTCTTGCACGCGCTACAGGATATACAGGTAATAAAGGCGGATGTGGAAAACGTTCGTCAAGATATTCCACAATAATACTGGATTCAAATAACGCTAAATCGCGATCAATTAATGTCGGCAGTGTAAGATAAGGATTGAGGCGTTTAAAATCTTCAGGTAAATGATCTTTATCAACATCAATAATATCGACAGCGACACCTTTTTCAGCGAGAACAATACGTACTCGATGACTGCTGAGATCATGTGGATCAGCATATAAAGTCATGGTCGATCGTTTATTGGCAGCAACAGCCATCCACATTTGCTCCTATTATTTAAATTGGCTGGGGGACTAGGATTCGAACCTAGGTTAACGGAGTCAGAGTCCGCAGTCCTACCACTAGACGATCCCCCATTAAAAAATTAAAAAATATTTTAATGAGACCCCAGGGCACAATAAAATTAATTCTACGATTATTTTGTCCCAATTAACGTTTAGAGTATTGAGGACGTTTACGCGCTTTACGTAAGCCAAATTTCTTACGTTCTACTTTTCTAGAATCACGTGTTAATAATTTTGCTTTTCTTAAAACAGGTCTTAATGTTTCATCGTGCTCCACTAATGCACGTGCGATACCGTGTGAAATAGCACCAGATTGTCCTGTATTACCACCACCACGTACTGTCACTAAAATATCGAGGTTTTGGATATTCGCTACTTCAAGTGGTCTATAAACACGCATTTGCGCTGTTTTTCTACCGAAATAATTATCTACTTCACGACCATTAATAGTGATTTTACCAGTACCTTTTTGCAAAAATACTCTGGCGGTAGATGTTTTACGTCGACCAGTTCCGTAATTCACAGTTGATTTAGATTTAGATTTTGCTTTAGGTTTTGCTGCTGCCATAAATTTTTATTCCGTATTAATCAATTGATAAAGGTTGAGGTTGTTGCGCGGAGTGATTATGTTTGTCATCAGCATAAACTTTCAATTTACGAAACATATCACGGCCAAGAGGACCTTTAGGTAGCATGCCTTTCACAGCAATTTCAATAATGCGTTCAGGAGCTTTTGCTAATAATTCTTCGAATGTAAAAGTTTTCAATCCACCAATGTATTCACTGTGATGTTGATATAATTTTTCTTTAACTTTTTTGCCAGTAACGCGAATTTTCTTGGCGTTAATAACAATGATGTAATCACCAGTATCCACATGCGGGGTAAATTCAGGCTTATGTTTGCCGCGTAATCTAAAAGCAACTTGTGTCGCTAATCGGCCTAATGTTTTGCCAGCAGCATCAACGACATACCAATCGCGTTGAACTGTTTCTGCTTTGGCAGTATAGGTTGTCATGATAATTCCTACTCCAGTATTATAGGGTGTTATAGTTGAAAAGGTTGAAATTCTACCGAAGCAATTGAAAATATACAAGTGATATTAAAGGTAATTTTCAGTTAAACTTCCCCATTTTATAAAGGGGTCAAGTACCGTCTTGCAAGTTAAAGCATTATTGATTGCAAAACGATATATGGCACCTTAACTTGCAAGACGGTACTTGACCCCTTTGAATTGTTATGGACATTTAATGCAACAAAATTTATCGACACAGACTGCGCGCAATAATTGGTACAGAGATATTCTCATCCTATTTATTTTAATCAACACCCTATTTTGCTTCATGTTAGGCAGCAGACCATTAAATGTCCCCGATGAAGCGCGTTATACAGAAATCCCCTTAGAAATGATTGCCACACATGATTACATTACCCCGCATTTAGATGGCATCAAATATTTCGAAAAACCCGCATTATTTTATTGGATGCAAACCAGCGCCATAAAAATATTAGGCAATAATAATTGGGCCTATCGCATCACCACCGAATTAATGGCTATGCTCGGTTGCTTATTTGTTTATATAGGCGGTCGATTATTATTTGATAGGCGTACTGGATGGTTAGCTGCTGGTGTATTAGCAACGAATATTCTTTATTTTGCCTTTGCGCATGTTGTTACTTTAGACATGACATTATCTGTATTTATGACGGGCACATTATTGTCATTCATCGTCGCAATGCGCTATCCCCCTGGTAAAACACGACGATATTTAATGTGGTGCTGTTATATTTTCGCCGCATTAGCGGTAATGACTAAAGGATTAGTTGGCATTATTTTACCGGGATTTATTGTCTTAGTTTGGATGGCATTATTTAATGAATGGCGACAATTAAAATCTTGTTATTTAATTAGCGGCATTGTGCTTTTTCTGTTAATAGTTTTACCTTGGCATATTGCTGTTCAAATTAAAAACCCCGAATTTTTTTATTTCTATTTTATTCAACAGCAATTTACCCGTTATCTCACTAATTATGCAGGGCGCTTTAAACCATTTTGGTTTTTCATTCCCATTATCACCATAGGTTTATATCCGTGGATTTGTTTTCTTGTACAAGCAATTAAATTTCATTTACCACAGCGATGGCATGAAAGAAAAACTTATAAAGAAGCATTATTTTTATTAATTTGGGCAACAACTATATTTGTATTTTTTTCATTATCGAAATCAAAATTAATTCCTTATATTTTGCCAACTATTCCCCCTTTAGCATTATTAATTGGACATTATTTTGCAAACGTTCCTGCAAAAGATATTGGTATAACACGGGGATTTAAAATATTGCCCTTTTTTACAATCATCATGGCAATCGCTTTTCTCATCGTCTTTCATTTTATTAAAATAAATCAGTCCGCATTGGTCATTACCAGTGAAGCATTGATGGTATTCGTTGCAATCAGCGGTTCATTTTTAGCCCTCTGGGTCTATAAAAAATTCAATATAATCGCTGCATTTTCTACACAATTAATTGCTTCAGTGTGTTTCCTATTAATTTTGACAGTGATCGTGCCATTCATTGACATGGGTTCTATTGCACCTCTAACACAAGTATTAAAGCCCCTCTTAAAACCAAATGATGTCGTAGCGACTTATAGCTTTTACTATCAAGATTTACCAGTTTATTTGCATAGACAAATCATGATTGTGAGTTGGCAAAATGAACTGAGTTTTGGTATTGCACATCAAGATGCACATCAATGGATAATAGATGCACCCACTTTTTGGAAACTCTGGTCAAGTCCTGCAACCTTCTATATGATCACCACTCAACACATTTACCAGACTCGATTAATTGGCCAACATGAACCATTACATTTACTCGCGCAAACAAGACATGATGTACTTCTTGCTAACCATTGAGAAACTCGCATGATCACAGTGATACCACTTATTTTACTGACTGCCATTCTGAATGCAGCCGCTCAACTTTTACTGAAACAAGGTATGAACCGTATCGGTGAATTTGCATTTTCGTGGTCGAATATTATGCCAACGATGGTAAAAATTGCATTTAGCCCTTTAATTATTTTTGGGTTATTTATTTATGTATTTAGCGTCACAGTATGGTTATTTGTATTATCACGCGTCGATGCAAGCATCGCTTATCCTATGTCTAGTTTAGGATATATCATCACTGCTATCGCCGCTTATTTTATTCTTAACGAACAATTATCCATTACACAAATGCTTGGTATAGTAGTCATTATTTTTGGTGTGTATTTAATTACACAACACTAGAGGAAATAAATATGTCAGATGATTTTCTGCCTTTTTCACGACCGACGATTACACAAGAGTCAATAGATGATGTCGTTGCGTGTTTAAAATCAGGCTGGATTGCAACAGGTCCAAAAGTTAAACAATTCGAAGAAATGTTACAAAATTATTTAGATGCACCACATGTATTAGCAGTGACTTCAGGTACAGCAGGATTACATTTGGCTTTATTAAGTTTAAATTTACAACCCGGTGATGAAGTGATTACTTCTTCACTGACATTTGTTGCTGATTTAAATACGATTGTATTAGCAGGCGGTAAACCGGTGCTGGTTGATATTGATGAAACTTATAATATGGATGTTAATCGTCTCGCTGATGCTATTACACCACGCACACGCGCAATTATTCCAGTACATTTTACAGGATTATCAGTCAATCTCGATCCCATTTATGATTTAGCACGCAAACATAATTTACGTGTTATTGAAGATGCCTGCCAAGCGATTGGTAGTAAATATCATAATAAATTAATTGGTAGTTTCGGCGATACACAAATATTTAGTTTTCATCCCAATAAAAATATCACCACGGGTGAAGGTGGATGTATTGTGACACGCGATAGCGAAATGGCAAAAAAAATGAGTGTATTACGTTTTCATGGTATTGATCGTGATGCATTTAATCGCTTTTCGAAACAAGGTAGTCAACATTACGATGTGATTGCGCCGGGCTTTAAATATAACATGCTGGATTTACAAGCCGTGTTGGGCATTCATCAATTACCTAAATTAGAATATTATATTAATCGCCGCACTGAAATTGTAAATCGTTATAATGAAGAATTAGCCAATTGGTCTGAGTTTACCCTGCCCAAACATGCAAATTATCCGCATAAACATTCCTGGCATTTATACACACCATTAATTAATCCAGATGCTGCAAAAATGGATAGAGATACATTTTTACAAACCATGAAAGATTATAATATCGGTGTTGGTTTGCATTATGATGCGGTACATTTATATTCTTATTATCGTGAAACCTTTGGATTTAAACCGGGTGATTTTCCAAAAGCTGAAAATACGTGTAAACGTATTATGAGTTTACCCTTATTCCCTTTAATGACAGATTCTGATCAAGATCGTGTTATATCCGCAATGAAGAAAATATTTGGTAGGAATTAATTCATGAAAAAACCTTATTTAAGTGTCGTAATACCTGTTTACAATGAGCAAGATAATTTAGAAACTTTATATCAACGCCTTACTACTGCTTTAGATAATATGGGTAAATCTTATGAAATCATTTTTACCAATGATGGCAGTAAAGATAATTCCGCAGCAATTTTAGATGAATTACATCGCAGACGTCCTGATCAAATTCGCGTGATTCATTTTAATGGTAATTTTGGTCAACATATGGCAATTATTGCCGCATTTGAACGGGTGCGTGGCGATGTGATTGTGACATTAGATGCTGATTTACAAAATCCACCGGAAGAAATTGCAAAATTATTGGTTGCATTTGAACAAGGCTACGATGTTGTGGGTGGTGCACGTCAAAATAGACAAGATAGTTTATTTAGAAAATATGCGTCTAAATTAAATAATAAAATTCGCCATAAAATTACCGGTATTCGCATGACGGATCAAGGCAGTATGTTACGTGCTTATAGTCGACGCGTTGTTGATTTAATGGCACAAAGTGGCGAATCATCGATGTTTATTCCTGCCCTCGCCTATAAATTAGCGAATAATCCTACTGAAGTGGAAGTAGCACACGATGCAAGATTAGCGGGTGAATCAAAATACAGTATTTATAAATTATTACGTTTGAATTTTGATTTAATGACTGGATTTTCATTAGTGCCATTACAAGCATTTACGGTGTTTGGCATGATTGTTTCTTTATTAAGTGCATTATTTGTTATTTATATGTTTATTCGCCGAATTATTGTTGGCCCAGAAGCTGAAGGATTATTTACATTATTTGCCATTTTATTTTTCTTAGTCGGTACAATGTTAATGGGCTTAGGAATTGTTGGTGAATATATCGGCAGAATTTATCAAGAAGTCAGAAAACGCCCACGATTTGTAATAAAAGAAGTTTTGGATGTTGAAAAGAAAAGTGTAGAGAAAGTAGTTTGATAATAAAAAAAGAAAAAGTTATTTAGATCTTACTTTATATTTCCGCTTTTCTTTGGTTTGCAAAGTGGTGGTTCGCAACGCAGACAGAAATTAGTAATTAGGCGTATCAAAGTCAATCATATCTTTCACGGTCTGCTTATGCGAACCACCCCTTCGCAAACGCTTATGGTTAACGATTAATTTATGTAATTTGAATAATGTTTACTTTTGGTGTTGGGTCCAATTAAGTGGAACATATAATTGTAAATTGTGCTGATCAAAGTCGTAGGGTGGATTAGCGCCATGAGTAAATTATAATTGCACAATCGTTGGAATTACTAAATTAATCCTTAATATTGCTGGCGCGTAATCCACCATCTCATAGACAATTTACTGGAGATTTAATTTTGACAATACTAGCTATAAAAATCGATGTAGATACCGATCGTGGCACACGCATTGGTGTTCCTAACTTATTAAACTTATTTAAAGAATTACAAATTCCCGCGACATTTTTATTTTCTCTTGGTCCCGATAATACCGGTCGCGCAATTAAAAGAATTTTCCATCCGGGATTTTTGAAGAAAGTAAGTCGCACCAGCATAATTAGCACTTATGGTATTCGTACATTATTAAATGGTGTTTTATTACCAGGCCCCCATATCGGTAAAAAAAATGAACAAATAATTCGCTCTGTTGAGCAAGCAGGTCATGAAGTTGGCATTCATTGCTATGACCATATTCGTTGGCAAGATGGTGTGCAAACCATGTCGCAATTAGAAGTATTTAACGAATTTGCTAAAGCGCGTAATGAATTTCAACGCATATTTAAAAAACCTGCAAAAACCGCAGGTGCCGCAGGTTGGCAAGCGAATGAAAAAAGTTTAGCTGCTTATGATGATGCGCAATTATTATATGGTAGTGATTGTCGTGGTAAATTTCCTTTTAAACCACGCGTGGGTGAAAAAATATTTAATACGATTCAAATTCCAACCACATTACCAACGCTTGATGAATTAGTAGGCAGGCCAGAATATCCCATCAATCAATTAACCGCGCATTATTTAAAATTATTACAATTAAATGAATTAAATGTTTTTACCACCCATGCTGAAATTGAAGGCATGAAATATTTAGCTTGGTTTAAAGAATTTTTAATCAGCGCTAAAAAACAAGGTGTGCAATTTGCTACGCTAGAAACGATTGCCAATCAGTTATTGCAAAATGCTAACGCAATTCCGATTAATGAATTAATTCAAGGCAGTGTTGATGGACGATCGGGAACCATGGCTGTGCAAGAATTAACCGAATAAATTCTTCTCACATAAATTAAATTTAATGTAACCCGGACAAAGGAGCGCCAGCAACGTGTCCGGGTGGATTTAATTCCCTGACACGTCGCTGGCGCTCCTTTGTCCGGGCTACAGTTTTTTTAATTCTGTTAAGCTAATTGTTAATGCCGTCTATTAACTACCTGATTTTGAGAAGCAAGCTTAACACTATTCAAATCTATACCCAGCTTTTGCGCAAATGTTTCTACAGAATGATTAATCTTAAACATACAATCAATGCCAAATTCTGCAGCATCCGTCAGTTCCACATCCAATCCTTTATCTTTTAATTTAATCAAATTTTCTTGGAAGAATGCTGTTCCTGGATTATTCTCAAAATAGATGGATTGAATATTATCCCGAATGCTTTCGAAGACAAAATATTGACGATTAAATAGTGCTTTTAACTTTTCTACTATTTGATCTTTTACTAGAACTAATTCCTGAGCAGTAAATCTTACTTCAACAGCAGCTTTTTTAAGTTGCGGTTCTGAAGACCAAAAAGTTGATTTATTTGCACTTGAAAAATCGAGCAGATCTTTTGGCGGTGGTGAAAATGCTGTTGGTGGCGCAACATAAGTACCTGACTGTTTTTGATAAGTATCTATAAATTGCGGCTCTGAAACTTGTAATTTTTTCAATGTTTCTGCAACTTTTTCCGCTATTGATCCCGCAAATGCATCTCTATCAATACTGACTTGACGATATTTTCCAGGTTTTCCCTTATATTCTGTATCTTCATTAATCAATTCAGCAGCAGCAGATGGAATTAACTTATTCAATGTATCGATAAATTGTTTTACTTTATCTAATGGCAAATCGAGATAAAGATCCATGCAAACCGTACCACTCATTCTTTGTCCTTCAGCAATGGTAATAGGCGCAGATTTAACTTCTTCACTATATAAATTTACAAATTTTAATAAGGTTGCAACGATATAATTCGATTTACCAATATCTAACTTATAAGGTGAACCTATTTGCCTATATTTATCGCAAATCTGTTCAAAAGTAGGAATACCCTTTCTGTTATTAATTGCGCATTGATAAGCTTTTACCGTACTGTGACTAGATAATAATTTATCAACCGCTTTTTTCCATTCAGGTAATAAATCTTCAATCATAATACCATATGGAATTCTAAATGCCGTTCCACCATGCCTGCTGCTATAATGACTTTCAACCGTGCCTAGTCCAAATTGCTTATTGAGCGCATTTTTAAATTCATTAATATTGCCATCGCGCATTTTAAATTCAACGATATAAAAATTATCATTAGCATCTTGCGATGGATAAAATTTACATAAAGTCATCAATGCACCATCGATGCCTGCTAATTTTAATAAACCATGTTCAAATATATCTGAGTTATTAAAAGTAATATTTGCATCTGATGCAGAACGAGGTAACTGAGATGTGATTTTAGTCACACAATCTTGCCACTTATAATTATTTAATATTTCTGAAGAATGAATTCTAGGAAATTGAATAGAATCGGGGCTGTTACCGTTACTTGCGGCATTTATATGATGTAGCCCTGTTTTTTCTTTCTTTAATAATTGAAATAACAAATTATTAAAAATACACTTTTTGCTGTCCCATACCGCACTAAGAGGTACAGTATAAATTTCTTGCAATAATTCACCATTTTTACCTTTAATCTGAAATTCTAAAATGTCCTTAGTAAAATGATAATCATGAATATGAATATCAAGTTGATTTTCTAAATTGCTAGTTCTTAATTGAAGAGTCGCCCAATCTAAATTAAAACTGGCTAAAAGTGCAGGTATCGTTTGATATTGATTCAGCGGATAATAACCCCAGGAATATCTATATTGTTGTCCATCATGATATCGAAAAACGAGCTGATATCCTGCACCTTCTTCACCAAAATATTTATTAATAAAAGGTAATGAGGTCGCATCACGACAATTTTTTGCATTGAATCTGATACAAACCAGTTGCGCAGTTGTTCCACCTGATATGGGGTTATGAAACAACTTTTGTATTTCTTTTTCTAATAAATGGTGATATTGCCCAAATGGATTATTCTGCTGAGACATTAATTGTGCAGTAGCGATAACAGGAGCGCTACTAGCTGGTAAATTTACAGCTGCTGCAGGAGCAGATGCAACGGCTTGTACTTCACCACTTGCATTATTTTCAACAAATATTTGCTCTTGATTTAATTGAATTTTATTTTCATTTGCTGCACGCCGAATAGCTAAACGAATTCCTGCTCTAAATAATTCAATTGAAGGCAACGGTTTATTATTAGCTTTATCTCTTTGCACTGTACTTTGATAAAAAGGGGAACTTTCATCTGCTGTCAAATAATCTTTTATAATTTTTAATGCATTGTTAATTTCTGCATCACTGCTCAATGAATCATATTTTCCTTCTAGCAAATTATTTAAAGCTATTTTGAAAGTGTTTAATTTTTCTTGCGTTAAATCTTCAACAATATTCGTAATATCATTTTCAATAAGCCCTTTTAAAGTAGTCAGCCATTCACCCGTCTCTTTCATAAGCAATTCTTGCAAATTATTTAATTTTTTTGCGACCTCGGCTGCTTTATTAGGCGATAATTGATGTTGGCTAACAATGGCATGTTTATTTTTTTCAATGATATTCGCCGCTTTAACTAATATTTCAGCTTTATTTTGATCAAACGCATGACCGGCTTTAGTGCTTAAAAATAATTGCAGACTTTGTTGTAATGACCATTCTTGTATATTTTGGCCATTAGCAACGGTATTTAGATAACAATTAATTAAACCCTGTAAAAATTGTTCAAAATTGGGTATTTCAGTCAGCAGTGATAAACCACGGTATACCATCGATTTATCAACTTTTACTCTTCCTTCACTGACATTGCGAATAAATTGTTGTTTTCGTTGCAATTCAAACCAAGATTTATAAATCTCATGCGCAACATCATCTGAATTCGCTATTCTAGGACTGATGTATTTCTTTATGGCTTCTATAAGCGCTTCTTCATTAAATTTATTTCTTGCAACAACCTGTCCTTCACGTTGCGCAATAACATAAAGGATTATTGCATTATTGATGAGATTAAAATCGACTTGTTCTTCATATCTTCTACCACCTTCCTCAACAGGGTCGGTATGGCTCAAGCGCTGATCGATAGCATCAAATAAAAATACATCGATGAGCCCTTCTTTATTAAATAGTAAGGTTGGTCTTTATAAGGATTAAGTGGATGTGATAAATCTTGAATAGAATAAGCGGGTTTTAGCTTCGCTTTAGATGTTGGCATGGTACAACTCCGAAATAGATAATATTTTAAATCATGCAAATTAACTTCATATCGGATAGTGATTTAAATTGCTTTAAATTCAGCTCTATCAAATAACTATTTGCTTTTTATAACTCAGTGTCTAACAGACATAAGCCGCTTGTGATTATCCAAGGGCCGCGTATATTAACATAGAATTCTTAATTAAAGATTAAGTGATTTAACTCTTCCTGAATTGTTAAAAAATGCCTTACGTTTTCCATTAAGCAATCATAGGGTGGATTAGCGCTATGAGGAAATGATAATTGAGAAACAGATGGAATTAGCAAATTTATAATTAAGACACACTGGCGCGTAATCCACCATTTCATTTTAATGAAGAGCGAAACCCGGGATACAACATAAATCCCGGATACAAATGAATTTAAGAGTTATTTGTAATGATTGAGGTCACCATCTTTTCTTAACTTGTTTGATTCCATAAATAATGTTCACTACTAGGATTAACTATTTTTATAGATGTTGTTTCACAGGCGGTTAATACGCTTGATAACAAGATAATTAGGATAATAAGTGCTTTGTTTCTCATGAAGTCCCTCTCTTCTTTTGACTTTATGTCTGTAATTCCAGTTACATGGTGAATTAATATTCGGTAAAGTAGTAGTGATTTTTTAATTTTGTCATACTTTTAAATCACCCTCATCTGCCTTCGGCACCCTGTCCCGAAAGCGGGAGAAGGAATAAAAGACAGTAATAAAATTGTTGAGGCAAAAGACTACCGCAATATTGTTACTAATTCAAACATTTATGGAGATACATGGATGAAAAACATCTTAAACTATGGCGCTTCAAATACGTGGGGTTTTATACCTGGCTCATATGATGTCGCAGCACAGTTAGCATTACGTTATTTACCCCATGAAAGATGGGCAGGCGTATTACAAAACGAATTAGGTGCTGATTATCATATCATTGAAGAAGGATTAAATGGCCGCACCACCCAATTTGATGATATAGAAAATAATAAGCCTTATCGTAATGGTTTGTCACAATTGACTGTAACGCTCGAATCACATTATCCGCTCGATTTAATTATTTTTATGTTGGGCACCAATGATACCAAAATTCAATTCCAACAATCTGCTGAACAAATTGCTGAAGGGATGAGAAAATTAGTACAAGTTGTTAAAAATAGTAATAAAGGCCCTCGTGGTAATGCCCCTAAAATATTAATTATTGCGCCACAACCGATGATTGATATCCGTGAGATCAATATGCAATTTGATCAACAATCTGTTGCCAAATCTGAAGCATTAGCTAAATATTATGAAATCGTTGCAAATCAAGAAAAATGCGAATTTTTAGATGCGGGGTTATACGTAAAATCCAGCATGGTTGATGGTGTACATCTTGAAAAAGCAGCGCTTCAAACATTAGGAAAGATTGTCGCTCAAAAAATAAGAACGATTTTTTAAGTAAAAAATGTTATAATGTTCCACCGAATATAGAATGTAGCCTGGGTGAAGCAAATGATTATTTTGTTTATATCTCGTCATAAAAACATATGGTAGATAAAATTTTAGACTAAAGCGTAACCCGGGAATTATAGTTCCCGGGTTACGCCGTATGCTAAACTTTATTGCAATTAATTTATATTATGTAACTCTTTTCATTAACTTCATTTGCTCCACCCAGGCTACGCTCAACCACGATCTACGATTGATCACAAATAAATATTATTACAGGTGAAAATATGCAACCCGCCGAATTATTAAATTTAACCATCACCAAAAAAATGCTTGATGATATTTTATTATTATTAAAAAAAGAATACGGAATAAAAGTGACAGAAGAATTGATACAGACGCATATTAATAAAGAAAATCTCCCAAATGTAATTTCAGCAGATGCTACTCACTATCAAGAAATTATAAAGCGCATTACAAAAACAATAGCTAATGATTTTGATATCGCGATGAAAGATTTAGCAGTGACATTTGGGCTTGCTGAAATCAAAAAAATAATTACAAAACAGCAAACCAACACCCCTGAGCAGAAAGTCATTTTATTAATCCTCAATAATGAGCATAGTTTCAAGTTATTATCTGATTTTTTTAAACGAAAAGTCGCCGATAAACAACATTACGTGATGACATCGATCTATGATTCATTTGATTTAGATAATTTGGATCATCCCCTGCCAGACGGAAGAATTGATCAGCGTAGAATGGGTCTAAAACCACGCGTTGTGCAAGAGCAAGGATGTGTAGATGCCGATCTATTACTTTTACAAATTCTCAAAGCAAAACTACAACAATTAAATGAACTTTTGCATGGGTTAAAACAAATTGGCGCCGCGGATTTATTAAAAAACTATCGTAATTTATTATTCAGTGAATCCATTGAACTTTCAGCTGAAATGAGAAGATTTTTGCGTGATTGTTATCAAGAAATACTCTTCCAATTAGATAAATTAGAACAAAGCAAAAGTAATCCACTGATTGCAAATATTCCCTCCATTGCACAATGTGAAATAAGTGGCCTCAGTATTTCTAAAGATGAATCACGTGTTGCATACTACCTTACCTACCAACTTAAATCTCAGCAGTTATATTATCGCAAATTAAGGCGGGACTTATTTACCAATATCAATACTATGGAAGCAATCAACGATTTAAAAACTTGTCTCGTCGCAGATGCAAGATTAGTATTCTGTAATAGGCCAGGGGTGACATTTAAAACAGAACAACAAATCGCGCAAGCCAAACAGTTACAAGACAATTTATTCGATCAGAAATTCAAAGCAATTATCGAATCAAATGATATCATGCAATTGCGTGAATTTTTATTGGCCCTTGCTGAAGGCAATAAAATAGATTTTCAAAAAATTCTCGCGGATCTTGAATTAACATTTATTTGCGAATTATTTAAAACAAATCCTTTAGATATTGCCAGTATTCATGAATTCAATACTGACCTTGCAGATTATGGTGTAGAATTTCGATTACTTGACATCTGTAAAATACTAAGTCAACAAGATACCTGGATAAATTTTCTTCACAATTTATTACATCAATATAAATTGCCCAATGCGTTACTCAAATCATTGCTGAATATCGGTTATGATTTAATTCAGACTAGCCAACCTGGTATCAAAAAACGTACAAGCCAAAGTGAATTTAATTTAAAACTAACACAAACTTTACGCAGTGTGAACAGTGTTTATACAGCAGCTTTTATGCCACAACCCATATCAAAACGCACTACATTGGGCATGCAAATATTTAATATTAAATCGATGTCACCACAACAGGTGCGCGAGCGATTACAAATTTTAATTGATGCGGGATGTTCAATGAATGATCATCTGCCTATTTCAAATACGATGGCACACACCTTTGTTGTATATGAACGTGAAGATTTACTATATACATTACTCGACTTTAATGACAATTTAGCTAATGAAAATAAAATAAATCTTAATAGTGTTAATACAGAACAAAATTCAGCCTTTCCCGATGGGAGATCACCATTGCATTTAGCAGTACAAACATTTGCTTCTTTAGCAATTATTGATCGATTATTGAAGGCCGGTGCAAATCTTAATATCCAAGATATCTATGGCGCAACACCACTCCATTATGCTGTTCTGTTAGGCAGAGTAGGTATTATTATTCATTTAATTAATGCAGGAGCGTCATTAGATATTCCTGATAACAAAGGCAATAAACCATTTGATTATTTAGATGAACGCAAAGTTATTACTGCATTTAATTTTGACCTCCAAGCTGATGAAAATGTGATTAAAAAAATGGGACACTTAACTTCTATGAAATACGAACGTAGAAGCGTAGGTGCAATACAGAACTATTTATTGGTGTCTCCTGAAAGTCATGAATACTTTTGGAAAGAACCCACCACAGGCATGGCGGGTGATATGGATACCAAACTCATGTTTCCCACTATGCGTACTCATTATTTCGACGCAAAGCTAAATGAAACGCCTACTATAAAGATATTACATGATGAAATGAAAAAAAATGAATGTACTCCATCTGATATCGCCTTCATCAATAAACAAATTGCTGACCTAGATGATGAAATCTTGTTTGATCATATTTGCTCAGAAAGAAAACGCTTACAAGAATTAACTCTGTTAACAAAAGGTGATGTATCAATATTGGTTAATTTATTAAAACAAGAATATGAATTACACACACAAATTGCTGCTCAACTTAAGCAACTCAAAGAAGCGGACAATAAATCCATTCAAATTAATCATAACAATATTTTTCAAATGACTTTAATGCGTGTTGCAGGTAAATATCAAATTCAAATAAAAATTATTAATAAAGGTGAAGTTAATATCGATCATTTAAAACTATACTGCAAATATCCTTATTTAATTGACCCAAATGGACAAGTCACTTTTGCAGGCATGTCACTGAGTAAAATATTTAATATTTGGAGTGCAATGATACTTTCTTGTAAAATGAATAATCAGCTTATAGCTGTTAAACAAATGCAATCCACATCAGAAGAAACTACAACACATACAACGCAGCCCAATCTCATTACACCATTATCGCCACCGTCGGCTCCTTCACATGAGGAGGCATTGTCAATTGCAGCACCCAAACAAAGTACTAAATCATTACAGCAGACAATTCCTTCGCCACAAGCAAGTCAACCTTTTTCTTTAACGGGTAATGCTGCCGATGATTCTTTAAGCACTTTCTTGCAAACATTTTCACAATTCAATATTACTAAAGGATCATCTGCACGAATGGATGTTGGTGGTTTTGAACTTTATTTCCACAATATCAAAACCGAAGATAGAAAATTATGGGAAGAGCTGATCCGATATGGAGATAAAGAATCTATTGAAAATGTACTGCGTGCAAATAAAACATATTTATTAACAACCGTCATCGGAGATCCGCATAATCCGATGGTCGCTTTACTCAAACAAAATGAATGCAGTTTTGGCAACACGATATTACATAACAGAATGATCCAAAGCCATGATCAAAGTGTCATTGATTTACGGAACGCTGATAATGAAACAACTAATCTTTTAAAAAGTGGCCAAAGTGGTGCAAAATATATACTGTCGTATTATGAACAGCTACAAACAAAGATAAAAACTGATTCCCCCATAATAGCAGCAAAAAAACGGTGTGAAATTGATACAGCAATATCAATGAAGGATATTGAAAATAAAACCCCATTATTATTAGCACTCAAAAATATTAATGTATCCTATGCTTTACGATTAATTAATTTAGATGAAAATAAATTAACACTTGAATGCGCTGATAAAAAAGAAATGCGCACACCTTTACATATTGCTTGCATTTTAGGGCTTACTAAAGTTGTGGATAAATTACTTTCATTACAAGTTAATCGAAGTGCTCTTGATTGTGACGGCCATATGCCATTTTACTATTTAAAGTGCTCTCCCGCTGAAAAACTACAAAATATTCGCAAGGTACTTTTGTCAATTAATTTTTTTGCGGGTAAATATTTTAAAGAATCTGATATTGACTGTGTATGCAATGAATTATTACAACATAATAATTCATTGGAAAAAGAGCTTGCCAACTTGGTGAAAAAGTATATAGCACAGCAAATGGCTCCCACATCGAGATTACATTAAATGAATTATTGAGATGTTAAAATTCCCGACGCAATTATGAGCAAATTCGATGAAATATCAGCGGGAATCTAATGCAATAATTATCACTTGCACTTTTAAGATCAAAATAATACTTCGATTATTACTTTGTTATAGATTCCCGCTTGATGATTTTGAAAACTTATTGATAACTTTCCCGGGTGGGAATGACAACCTTTTAACTTAACCAAAAATGATAAAAATTCTCTATTTTTTCTATAGAATAACCGCATTTTTCATATAAAGCGCAAGCCGGTAAATTACTTTGTTGTGTGACAACCTGTCCCCATTGATATTCTTGCTTTAAACACCAAGCTTGTGCAGCTATAACTAATTTAGTGCCTAATTGTTGACCATGAAATTGTGGATTGACAGATAATAATCCAATATCACCGCGCTGATTTTTTTCACCTAATGTCACCATGGCGATATTTTTTTGCTGTTTTTTAATAACCAATACTTCTTGCGCAATACGATGATGTGTTGAATTAATCATCCACAATTGATATACCTTTTTAAATTGTTCATCTGTTATGCGAGGGTCTGTTTTAAATCGAGAATATAATCCAGCTAGATAACCTAATTCCAATAAATCATTATCAGGATCAGCTATTGGGCAGGATTCTATTTGCGAATCAATTTCTGGTGTGTGTTTTAATTGCGTTAAATCGCATAAGTAAGTCATTTTATGATCAGCTAAAAATCCATTAGCATTTTGCGCAGCTTTTTGGGAAATCGCATCTTGGCTATCTGATACCCAATAAACTAATTTAATTTGCTGTGATCGCAGGTCATTTAATAGGCGATTTAAATCTTCGGTGGATAATCGTTCAGGAACTATTTTTGCAACAGGGAATCCAAATACCTCGCTATCCCAGGATAAAATTTGATATTGCTGAATCATTAGGTGTTTTCCTTTGTCGATTTATAGTAATATTTGCGATTTGGCGAATTCTTTCCTTCTCCCGCTTGCGGGAGAAGGTGCCTTCGGCACCTTCTCCCCTTCGGGGAGAAAGAAAAAAAACATACTGAATAATTTATATATAGAGATCTCTTCATGTCACTAAAAATTTTAATTCTCGGCGTTAACGGATTTATCGGTAACAGCTTATTAGATGCCATCTTAAAGCATAAAGATTGGGAAGTGTATGGCTTTGATATGAGTAACGATAAAATCAGCGATAACTTAAATCACCCACGATTTCATTTTACCGAAGGTGATATCAACATCCATCATGAATGGATTAAATATCATGTTAAAAAATGTGATGTCATTTTACCTCTCGTCGCAGTAGCTACTCCTGCAACTTACGTACAAAATCCATTACGCGTATTTGAATTAGATTTTGAAGCTAATCTTGCCATTGTGCGTTTATGCGTTGAATATAAAAAACGCGTGTTATTTCCTTCAACTTCTGAAGTATATGGCATGTGTAGTGATAAAGAATTTCAAGAAGAGTCCAGCAATTTTGTCTTAGGCCCAATTAATAAACCACGTTGGATTTATTCATGCTCTAAACAATTAATGGATCGTATTATTCATGCTTACGGTGAACGTGATAATTTACAATACACATTATTCCGCCCTTTTAATTGGTTAGGCCCTAAATTAGATAATATTCTCGAACCCAAAGCCGGTGGTTCACGCGTTATTACACAATTTATTGGTAATATTTTACGTGGCGATGCAATTCAATTGGTCAACGGTGGCGAACAACGCCGATCATTTTGTTACATTGATGATGGTATTGACGCTTTAATTAAAATCATCGAAAACAACAATAATTGCGCTGATAAAAGAATTTTTAATATTGGCCATCCTGGTAATGACATTTCAATTCGTGAATTAGCAGAATTATTAGTGCAACAAGTAAAAACTTATCCTAAATATCAACATCTCGCTGAGCAAACGAAAATTATTGCAGTGCCTGCAAAAGAATACTATGGATCAGGTTACCAAGACATTTCCTCCAGAGTTCCTTCTATTAAAAATGCAAAAGATATTTTAGGTTGGCAACCTACAACTGATTTGCAAACGGCGCTGCAGAAGACATTGGATTATCATTTGAAATAAATTATTTTGACCAGGGTGTTAAAATAGAAACATCATCTAATTTTAATGCTTTGGCAATTTTAATGAGAGTTATTCTTTGTGGCATAGAATTTGAATTAAAAAAACGTGATAATGATGGTTGAGGAATTTCTGTTAATTCAGATAGCTTGGAAATTCCTCCCTTTTCAATTACCTTACCAAGCAATGCATCTTTAAATGCTCGGATATCTTTAGCAATAGTCTCCAAATCGTTCAATTTAATAGTAGTTAATTTTCTATTCTCAGCATTTATACATTCATCGATTAATTCCTGTATATCTGCGATAATTTCTTCCTTTTCTTTTATATCATTTTCTTCAGCCCACATAAAAACTAAATCAGCAATTCCTTCATATTCTAAAGCAGCCCTAATCGCAGTTGTAATAAATTTATCAGGTAATTTAGACAACATCATTTGCCCTGCAATCTGATACAATTTTATATCTTGTTCTGGTTGAGAATTTATATTTTGTGTTATGAAATTAATGTTTCTCATAACTGCCCTCTTTCTATATGTTTATTTTGTCTAATCCGTTGTAAGTAAAATTTAAATTTAGCCAGTTGGCGTTTTTCAAATTTGTCATTGTGTTTAATATATGCCTCACATAAAAATGCTTCACTAAATATGCCAATAGGTAACCTCAATTGTACTTTACCATCACCCACTTGATGCCATTTCATCTTGTATCCATTTAATATTTTATTATTTGAAGTATCTTGAGCAATAGACCAAAATTTGGCTTGTAAAAACTTAGGATCGTTAGGATATTGCCTGAGCAAAAGCACATCGGGTCGTAATATATTTTTATAGAAATCCCGCTGAATACTGCTTATTAAATTCAAATATGAATCCAATGCCCACTGAGTGATTATTATTTTCATTTATTACCTCTGTTGCACATTCCATATATAGCATTTATAGCATAAATAACAAAACAGGGCAAGAGCCGCAATGCTCAATTATTTCTGAATTTCATTACTCCACCCCCATCTTCTTCACCACAAAATCAATAAAATGCCTGATTTTTGGTTGTACAAAGCGGCTCGATTGATAAAACAAATAGACATTTCGTTTGATATCACGATATTCAGGCAATATTTCACATAATTGATGTGATTGAATTAATTCTTCTAATGCATAATGGTGTAATTTAATAATGCCAATATCTTGTAGCGCACAAGAAATCATTTCTTTAGTGCTATTTAAAAATAAAATAGGTTTCACAGTAATGCTTTGATCATTTTTCAAATTAATTATGCCGTAGGGATGTCGCATACTGTGTTCGATATAACGATGATGTATTAAATCTGCTGGTTTTTTAGGAACGCCATATTTTGCTAAATACTTTTTTGTTGCACATAGTACGTATTGGCCCGAACATATTTTTCGTCGGATGAGATCAGGTGGCCCTTCAAATGAAGTGCCAATTAAAATATCAATATTTTCTTGCGCTAAATCGGGAAATCGTTCTGCTAATTCAATATGTAATTCTACTTTTGGATATAAAGACATAAATTCAGCGAGATGGGGAATAACATAACGCTCACCATAATAATTACTTGCCACCACACGCAAAATACCTGAAGGTTCTTTTTTAATTTGCGAAACCAATATTTCTGCTTCATGCAATTCAATTAATATACGTTGACATTGCTGATAATAATTTTGACCCACTTCAGTTAATTCAATTTTTCGTGTGGAGCGGCTCAGTAATTGTACTGCTAATCGTTTTTCTAATGCATTGATTTGTTTACTCACAGCAGCTGCAGAAATACCCAGATTTTTTGCTGCCAGTGTGAAACTATTTTTTTCGACGACTTGTATAAAAGATTCTATTTCATCTAAATGACTCATTTTTACCTCGTTTTTCATTGAATATTCATTAAATGTAGATTGACGCTTGAAATCATAAATATTTTATCTGTAGCCCGGCCAAAGGAACGCAGCGACATGTCCGGGTTGATCCTCCAGGACATGTCGCTGCG
>JAJYDF010000062.1 GCA_021777765.1 Pseudomonadota bacterium
TCTATAAATTATGGGGATTTCCGGTACGATTAGAAACAGTTGATAATAACGGCCATGTTCTAGAAGTAATTCAATGTCCAGAAAGTTAAAAGGGGCAAGTACCGTTTAACAAGTCATTAACTTGATAAACGGTACTTGACCCCTTTAGACATTAGATACAGATTTCCTTTATTTTCTATGCTATTATGCGCAGCTCTTTTGGCTGCATAGGAAGTCGTTATCCATGAAAATTACTATTTTTGGTGCTGGTTACGTTGGCCTAGTGACTGGAACATGTCTCGCTGAGTTAGGTAATCATGTGTTATGTGTCGATGTCGATCAGGCTAAAATTGCTAAATTACAAGCAGGGCAATGTATTATTCATGAACCGGGATTGCCCGATCTCATCACTAAAAATTTAAAGGCTGGCCGCCTACAATTTACAACAGATATCGATCAAGCCGTTGCGCATGGCTTTTATCAATTTATTGCTGTCGGTACACCTCAAGACGAAGATGGTTCTGCAGATTTAAGACATGTATTAGCAGTGGCAAAATGTATTGGTGAAAAAATTAATGATTATCGCGTCATCATAATTAAATCCACTGTACCTGTAGGAACTGCAGATAAAGTACGACAAACCATAGATGAAGCATTAACCCATCGTAAATTCACAGTTAATTATGATATCGCTTCAAATCCAGAATTTTTACGTGAAGGTGCTGCAATTGATGATTTTATGAATTCCGATCGTATTATTGTTGGTGTTGCAAATCAAACAGCGAATAGTCATTTGCGACAATTATATGCACCCTTTAATCGCAATCAGGATCGATTAATCAGTATGAATATCCGTTCTGCTGAATTAACAAAATACGCAGCCAATGCCATATTAGCGACGAAAATTAGTTTCATGAATGAATTAAGTCAATTAGCCGAATTAGTTGATGCAGATATTGAAAAAATTAGAATTGGTATCGGTTCAGATCCGCGCATTGGATATCATTTTATTAATCCGGGTTGCGGATATGGTGGTTCTTGTTTTCCTAAGGATTTAAGTGCGCTCGAAAGCATGGCGAGTCAATTAAATTACGAAGCCAATCTCATTAAAGCGGCACAACAAGTGAATCAAAAGCAAAAACACGTTTTATTTAATAAAATGCAACGCCATTTTAATAATGATTTATCAAATAAAGTCATTGCATTGTGGGGCTTAGCATTTAAACCCAATACAGATGATATGAGAGAGGCGCCCAGCCGTATATTAATGGAAGCCTTATGGCAAGTTGGTGCGCGAGTACAAGTATTTGATCCAGCAGCAATGGCTGAAGCGCAACGTATTTATGGTAAGCGTCACGATCTTGTATTTTGTAATTCTGCTGAACATGCATTAGAAGGTGCGGATGCATTAGCCATTGTCACAGAATGGAGCGATTTTTTAAGCCCAGATTTCGCCGTTATAAAACAAACGCTCAAACAACCGACCATATTTGATGGCAGAAATTTATATGATCCTGAATTTATGGCGCAATTAGGCATTAATTATTACGCGATAGGTCGTGGCAAAAAAATCTAACATTTTTTTATATATGAGCACATATGAGCAAACCCATTAAAAAAGCTATTTTCCCTGTCGCTGGCATGGGCACGCGTTTTTTACCCGCAACAAAAGCAAATCCCAAAGAAATGCTACCCATTGTTGATAAACCATTAATTCAATATGCCGTTGAAGAAGCAGTTGCTTGCGGTATTACAGAAATGATTTTTGTTACCAGCAGTAGTAAACGGGCTATTGAAGATCATTTCGATACCAGTTTTGAATTAGAAAGTAAATTATCTGCTAATGGTAAACATGAATTATTAAATATTGTGCGTGGTATTTTGCCCAAAGGAGTGAGTTGTGCTTATATCAGACAACCTGAAGCATTGGGATTAGGTCATGCAGTATTATGTGCTAAACCTATAATTGCTGATGAGCCATTTGCCGTATTATTAGCAGATGATTTAATTGAAGGTGATCATCAAAATTGTTTGCAACAAATGGCAGAAATTTATCATCACACATCGGAAAGTGTCATTGCGGTTCAACAAATACCGCATGAAGAAACGAATAAATACGGTATCATCGCTGGTGAAAATTCATCGACATCTAATGTCATTCAAATTAATTCTATTGTTGAAAAACCACCAATCTCTGAGGCGCCAACGAATTTAGGTGTTGTTGGTCGATATATTTTAACGCCAGAAATTTTTAACTTTTTAGAAAATACACCAGCAGGACGCAGCGGCGAAATTCAATTAACCGATGCTATTGCCGGTTTATTAAAACAACAAGCAGTGAGAGCATTAAGATTTCGTGGTAGACGCTATGATTGCGGCACCAAATTAGGTTATTTAGAAGCAACGGTTGCATACGCATTAAAACATACTGAATTAGCTGCGGAATTTAAACGTTATTTATTGCAAGTTGTGGATAATGAGGTTGCAGTTGCTTAATTTATGATCCCAGTCATCGCCATCGTAGGCCGACCCAATGTCGGCAAATCTACATTATTTAATTGCCTAACTGGTTCGCGACAAGCATTAGTTGCTGATCAGCCTGGGGTGACTCGCGATCGTCAATATGGTCAAGGACAATTTAATGATCGACATTTTATTGTCATAGATACCGGGGGTATCGGTCATGATGATGATGTGATGAGTGAATTGACTGCGCAACAAACACAACAAGCTATTCAAGAAGCCGACCATATTTTATTGATGGTTGATGCACAGACGGGTCGCACTACAGCTGATGATATTATTGCGCAACAATTACGAAGTCGTGCCAAATCTGTCACAGTCATTGTGAATAAAGTTGATAATCAACAAATTGCATTAAATGCAGCAGAATTTTTTGCCTTGGGTTTTAGTGATTTATTATCAATTTCAGCAAGCCATCATCTCGGCATTTATGATTTATTAGAAAAAATTCTTAAGCAATTTCCGCAACAAGAAGTGACAGAATTACCTAATCAGGAATCAATAAAAGTAGCAATTGTTGGAAAACCTAATGTAGGTAAATCGACATTAGTTAATCGTTTATTAGGTGAAGAAAGAGTTATTGTTTACGATTTACCCGGTACCACACGTGATAGTTTATATATTCCTTTCGAACGGTTGGGCCAACATTACACATTAATTGATACAGCTGGTATGCGTAGAAAAAGAAGTGTTGATGAACATATTGAAAAAATTTCTGTTGTTAAAACGTTACAAGCGATCAGTGATGCACATGTTGTCATTATGTTAATTGATGCACGCAGTAATATCTCTGAACAAGATCTCCATTTGTTAGGATTTATTTTAGAAGCGGGGAAATCATTAGTTATCGCCGTCAATAAATGGGACAATTTAGACCAATCGCAAAAAGAACGCGTTAAATCAGAATTAGATAGACGATTACAATTTATTGATTATGCCAAAATCATTATGATTTCAGCATTACATGGTACTGGGGTAGGGGATTTATATAAATTAATTCAACAAGCGTATCGCAGCGCGACTAAAAAATTATCTACTTCTGAATTGACCCGCATTTTACAACAAGCGCAGCAAACACATCAGCCACCTTTAGTGCATGGCAGGCGCGTAAAATTACGTTATGCGCATGCGGGTGGACATAATCCTCCCGTTATTGTGATACATGGTAATCAAGCCGAATCATTACCTTCATCGTACACACGTTTTTTAGAAAGTTTTTATCGTAAATCTTTACGTTTGGTGGGGACACCTATCCGTATGGAGTTTAAAGAGGGTGAAAATCCCTATGCAGGAAAGAAAAATAAATTAACAGAATCACAAAGACGCAAACGCATGCGAATGATCAGGCATTATAAAAAATCAAGCTAGTAAAGATGGATAAGAATAAATTTGTGTCAAAGACTGCGTTAAATTGTATTGTTTTAAATGAGCAATTTGATCACGAGATAATTGATAGACCGTTTCTGTTTCTTGTTTTAAATTAAATAATGCAATTTCTGCTTTAGATTGAGGTTTATAAATTTCTGTAAAAAATGTTGTTGTTGATAAAGAGGGTGATTTTTCTGAACCGAGTTGCTGAAGTATTGTTGATCGATTTAAGCCATTAAATGTATGCCATTTCGATTTGTTATCAAAATGATTTACAGTGGCATTCCACATGGTTGTATTAAAGATATTCTCAGCCAGAGTAAATAATCGTAAAAAATAATTATTTAATAAATCTAATTGGTTATTATTAGAAAAACCACCATGAGAGAAATGATTTAATGACGCTTTTAAATATTCACCTTCTAATTCATGCTTGACGTCTTTTGCAAAGTCTATTAATTGATCAATTCTTGTTAACGCGGATTGAATGTTATCTTTTAAGTTAAGAATAAGATTAGTACGTTCAGAAAATGAGTGAGTTGTTTCAGTCATAATAATAAACTCAAAAAAGTCATGTTAGATTATTAAATTTTGACTAAACATTATATCTTAAAAAAAAAGATACGTCACGACATAAATGAGCTTATACAATAATTAATAGCCAGAACCTTTATTTGATTTTAATAATGAAGGTGATAGCGGTTCTACGGCTTTAGATGTCGGAGCCTTTTCCCCAATTTGTGTAATTCCAGTTGTAGGATGAGATGGTTTTGTTTCAATTTGTAAAGCTTGTTGTTGAATTATTTGAAATAAATGTCTGGGTAATAGTATTTCAGGATGCTTTCTTGCTATTTGATAGATGTATGTCCTATGGTCAGGAATAGTTGATAATTGCACTGAATCAAATTGGGTAAAGAGAGTACTGCAGTGTTTATTGTTTATGATGGCTTTAACAAGCACATCTTTGGGATTTTGTGTTAATAATCCGAATAATTGTTTTTCGTTAATATTATTCAACATTTTATTTAATAATTCATCGTTTTTGTGCACAAAGAATTTCATATATTCGGTGGTTTGATAATATTGAAAAATTTTAGATAATATTTTTGCAGATAAATCTGTTTCAGCGTTGATTATTTTTAACAATTTCGTTTCACTGGTCATTTGGATTAATGTGTTAAAAACATTATCATTTGATAACATTAATTCTCGGATCTGTAAATTAGCGCACATATATAAATCATACCAATCATCTGATCTTTGCGTGGAGCTAAGCAGTGCAGTAATTAATTCTTTATTATCTTCAATGGTTTTTTTAAAAAAACTATCATGGATATATAAATCTAATAAGTTCTCACTAAAACCAATCATGCGATTGAATAATAGGGCATCATTTAATATTAAATCTCGGATTGCAGGCGTAGTGTATAAATAAGCTTTACATATATCATTAAAGTCAACGGTTTGCTTTAATAGTGATTCGCAAATCTCTCTTTTTATATTATTGTCAGGGATCCCAATACGTTTAAACCATATCGTTTGGAGTATTGAGAATTTGCTAAAAATCAGATTTAATTCTTCAATATTTGCGCTGTTAACCAATTCGTCAGCATTTTTTTTGTTTTGGAGAAATTCTTTTTGATCGTCGTCAGATAAATTTAAAAATTGAGTTGCTAATGACAACTCTTTTTTTTGAGATAATTGATTCATAAAATTAATCAGTTGAAAATGTAGGTCGGGTTCATTTGATATCACAGTCAGTACGGCGACTTGTGAATTCTTTTGAAAAATCAAAAATAGTTGAATCAACTCTTCACATTTTTTGCTACCTTGAGTGTGTAACACAGACTTAAATAGAATAGTCATAAATTGTTTTAAGTCATTATCAGAATATAATCTTGGATCGCTATTGCCCAATAATCTCTGTCTTGTTTGTTTTTGACTAGTAATTCCAAGAATAATTTGTTTGATTAATTCATGATCATTTTTGATCAGCTCAATGAGGTCTGACAAATGACAATTTTCTATCAAATTTTGTAACAATGTCGCTTGTGATTTAAGAAGTTTCCTAAAAGTCATATCCGATACATAGAGGTGAGATAAGATTTTATAATCATTATTTGTTAATTCACGTTGTTTTAACTTGTTAATAAAACGATCTAAAACTAATTTGGGTATATCTGTAGAATTGAATAAAAGGGTTAATGATTCGCTCTCTTTAAACAAAATAAATTTTTCTTCAGTTTTGTTTAGTTTATTAATTGTTGTTAACGTTTTATCAAGATGAGCATCGTAATCTTTGAGTAATCGATAACCATTGATAATATCATCGGTTGCTAGTTTATCCCAGTAAGTATCGAGACAATAACTATAAAATAGGTTTTTTAATAAAATGTTTATGCAATTATTTCTTAATATTTTTAGTTGATTTGAAAAATCAGTATCATTAAATTTAGATATCATTTCATTTAACAATGTAAATAAAAAACGATAAGCTGTGATGTTATTGTCAGGTATAACATTTAAAATAAATTTATAGAGTGCAGTTGTATCAGTATATAACGCATGCTTTACCCTTGGCATACTTAAAATCTCATTAATAAAGGTGTGATTGATGTAATGTTGTATTTTCTCTAAATTTTTATTTTCTAATGCTGCAACCCAAATGGATTCAATCTGCTTGAGAAAAGTACTTCTAGAAGCTTCATTATTATAATTTATTCGAAGACTGTTTTCGTAAATTTCTATATTATGTTGATTAGGATGGGCAGCGTTCAATTCTTTATTTAAATTTTCGAGTAATGTTGCTATGGGAAGACGCTTTATCTTATCAATGATTAGGGGGATCTTATCTTCAAGATGTGTAATATGTTCTTTTAATTCGCGCTTTTTTATTAGATGTGAACGAATTACATCAGGTGACTCTAGGTAAAGCTTGAATAATTTCGGTAAATTGGCGACCAGCTGTTTAGATTCAAACATTTTTTGTAATAATATTTCATCAGTTGCAATTGCATGAATAGCTGCGTTTCTCGCTGCAGAATTTTCACTATACACACAGCTCACCAGTGAATCACCCGATAATTCATATCGATATAATTTATTTTGTGCATATAATTTAGCGTGTTTTTGATTGGTTTGTAATGGTGGCAATTTTTTAGCAAAGCCGCTACTCGGTGTAATCCAAAATTCAGGATAGGTGCTCACTATTTCGACCAGTTGTTGTTGTGTTAATTGATTTGAAGGATGACTGCTGATTAATTTTGCATCAGTTGCTGTTGGTCTTAATAATTGTTGCGCTATTTTTGGATTAATTTTAAGCAATTCTACCAATTGATACGCATTTAACCTATTGGATATTTCGTGTGAGCTAATGAGTAATAATATGTCATTATCAGGTAATGTTCTTAAAATTTGATATAGAGCATTTGGAGCAGGATATTTTATCAGCGATGATAATATAATATTGATTTGATTAAATAGATCAGCTTGTCCCTTACTATCTGAATTCATTTTTTCTAAAGCCTTCGTTAATTTAATAATTTGCGCAAACATTGGCTTTAGCTGAATATAGTTGTTCCAAAATCCTTCATCTTTAAAATTGATGATAGTTTGATGTTGTTCAAATATTTTATCTATATACTTCTTATAAGGGCTTGTGATTACTTTATTTCTGAGTTGTTCATTATTCATAATATCAATGGCATGTTTATAATTTTTTACCATTAACATCACTAGGCTAGCTGGTGATGCATCATCTAAATTTTTTAAGCGTTGTGCTATGGTGAGATAGGGGTCTATGTATTGTCGTTCGTATTTTTCTAATGGTATTTTATCTATTAATTTTTGAATAATGATTTCAATTGTTTTTAGTGACCATTTTTCAATCATATCTGGTTCAAATAATTCATTGAAACATTGTTCAATAGTTATAACAATATTTTCAGGTGAATAAGACTTACTCTGTGGATTTTTATCTTCTATTAATAGACTGGTTAATTCAATATAAATAGGGTTTTCTCTATCAACATCATTACCTGTTTCAGTATCAGTGTACTGCTTATATAAAATAGGAGTTATCACTCTAATTTTTGTGGGTGATTCTACTTCAATTCTTATTTGTTTTATGTTTTTTCTAAACATATAACCATGTGCATTTGTCTCATGCTGAAATAGTGAACTACCTGCATGAGTAATGCCATGTTGGTTTGCAAAATTTAAAATGTATTCGATGAGATGTTGATTAACATTGTGCTTTTTTAACAGCGTTATTGCATCGGATATAACAAGTTGTTCTTCAGCTGTATTATCAAATGTATGTACAGATATATTTTCATCACATAATTGTGTTCCTCTTACACCATCTTGGTAAAATTTATGACGTCTGACTTTGGTGCTTTGTTGGTGTATTAAATTATGATGTGCTGATAATATTGCATTGAATAAATTTTTATGTGCTGTGTGAAACGTTTCTTTTGCTATCGGATATGCCGATAAAAATGCAAATTCTGTTCTTTTTTGAGCTAAAAAATGAATGACTTCTGTGAGTTTCTGAGGGTTTTGTAAATCTTTAAGATATTGGTCTTTATTTACAAGAGAAATATTATTTAAAATACTTTTTATATATTCAGTTAATCTTTTTTCTGCTTCATCTATTAAATTAGCTTTATCTTTTATATCTTGAAATATAATTAACCAGAATTGTGCACTTGCATTTTTTTTTGATGTTGATGAACTATCTGAGGTCAAAATATCAATTAATAACTCCATTGGTGTTTTGGGTATATGTTCAACAGTAACTGTGTCTTCGATGGTTATCGTTGGTGAAAGACTGAATAATTTTTCGGATTGTGCTTTTTGCCTTTTAAGTATTTCCTGATCTTTAGCCAAGTGATCGTTGAGCATCTGTAAAGCATATTCAATATGCGGATGATCTAATTCTCTTAACTGAATTAACTTTTCAATAATGGTCAACTCAGGTTCAAGATGTATTGTTAATCCTTCAATAATGGGCTGATACTGCAGAATAATTTGCCATTCGTCTTCACTAATATCTTTAAATTTCTTTTGATACAGTTCGACTGCATGTTTAACTAAAGCTTTATCTAATTCTCTTTGTATATGTGGAACCATACTATTTTACCGACTTATTTAAACTTTCTTCTTAATTAGTATAGTTCAAAAAAAGTTGCGGCATTTCCTGAAAAATCAGATATAATGCGCTCTCTTGACCCTCCCAAAAGCGCCCGTAGCTCAGCTGGATAGAGTACTTGGCTTCGAACCAAGTGGTCGGGAGTTCGAATCTCTCCGGGCGCGCCAAATAATTCAATAGGTTAGTTCGAATTACTCGCAATTTTCAATTGCGGATGTAGTAAATTTGTAACACTGATTCTTTCTGCAGCCTCTTTTAAATGATCACTACTTAAATGTGCATATCGCAATACCATTTCATAAGAAGCCCATCCACCTAATTGCTGCAATTCTTGCAATGATGTTCCATTTTGTACATGCCAGCTAGCCCAAGTATGGCGCAAATCATGCCATCGAAAATTAATAATACCTGCACGTTTTAACGCTTTTTTCCATGCTTTCGTATTACAATCATTCACTGGTTTATTTCCATAAGTGAATACAAATTGTTGATGTTTACCAATTTGTTTTCGAAGTATATTTATTGCATCAATATTTAATGGAATTGCTATAGCTTTTTTTGCTTTAGCTTGATCTGGATGGACCCAAGCATGTTTGCGAGTTAAATCGATATCACTCCATTGTAATTGAGTGACATTAGATTTCCTTAATCCAGTTGCTAATGAAAATGCAGCCATTGCAGCGATGTGAGTGGGTAATTCATTAAGTAAACAAAATGCTTCTTCTCGAGTTAGCCATCGTATCCGATGGTTTTCTTCTTTGAGCATTCGAATTGTTGGTGCTCTATCTAACCAATCCCATTCTCGTTCAGCTTTACGTAATATAGCTCTTATTAATTCAAGTAATCTATTTACAGTTGCTGGTTTTACATCTTCTTGTAGTTTACTAGTAGATATATTATCAACAATATCTCTAGTAATTTCACACAGTGCAAATCCATTTAAATATTTATCTAGCCATTTTAAACTGGCAATATCACGTTTATGTTGTGATTCAGCTAACCATCGAACGACTGCATCTTGCCATGATCTTTTGGGTTTTTCTTTAAGAAAATTAATCTTCCATAAATCAGCTTTCAGCTTATCGTGAAATTGCTGTGCTTCTTTTTTTATGGAAGTGCCAGTGCTTTTTTGTACTCTTTTTCCGAGGTGATTGATAATGATCCACCAAGTGTTGTTTCGTTTGTAGAGTGCCATATTTTACCTCCTTTCGGTTGGACACCCCACGATGCTTTAGCAAAATGAGAATAAAGTGATCGTAAATAATCTGCAAGATCATCTTCTCTGAAGCACCAGCATTTTCCTGGTTTTGCACCTGGTATTATGCCTGCGGCTGCTTTTCTTCTTAAACCTTCAGGTGTCATTTTTAATAATAATGCAGCTTTTAAATTAAGTGTTTTTAACGTCATAATTTGATAATAAAAATAGATTAGATTTAAGGGGTTAAATAATTGCTTTAGGAAATATTTTTTCGTCAATAAATAGTTTTATCTTACAAATTATAAAATAATTTTTATATGGGTTTTGTTCAGCAGAGTCATTAGTAGTAGTCTTTTTACTTACTTGGTCTATCTGATTCGATGCAATTTTTTTTAAATTATTTAAACTCATATTTGAAATACCTTCTCAGAAAATTTATTCGAGTACTTTAAACTACTTATTACTAAATTAAAGTCCCTGAAAATGGGTATTTTTAATATGACTGTTTGTATGAGCAACTATTACAATCGAACCTCAAACGGTTTATTGATTTCAATTATTTCAATTTGCTCCAAGCTACTATTCTGTTCCTGATCCTGTTCCTGTTACTGGTTTCGAAACGGTTTTGAAACAGTTATGAAAGGGTGTCAAAACGGTTTCGAAAGGGTTGTTTGAAGTATTTAGAATAATAATGAGATAAATACTAGAAGGTTAATATTACTGTATCCCCTCAATAATCCCATCTTGATATAGATAAATGGTTAAGAATTTACCAAGCGCTTACTGGAATTATAAATAGCTTGCGCATTATTAAATTCACTTTCAGCGAATTGTGTGAGGAGAACTGG
>JAJYDF010000063.1 GCA_021777765.1 Pseudomonadota bacterium
TGCTGAGGCTAAAGTTCTTACTAATCTTATAATCACTAAATTACGATCAGTTAATCCAAAATTAAAATTTTTAACGCATGCGCAGTTAGAACATAAACTACAGGAAATACATGATCGCGTGGCCTATGGTAATCGAGATGAATCTACCAAATATAAAGCAATAGAGTTTCATGCTTGGTGTAAAAATTATTCTATGAACTTCAAAGAAAATCCAAAAGTAGAACAGGTATTTGCACAATATAATGCAGCTATTCGCTCTGCTGGATTGAAATATTCACTATCAATTGAAAACACGTTAAAAGATTATTTAATCAATTTAAATGTTTGGTCTATGCCACTGTCACAATTTATTAACAGTGCTTCCTTACTAACAATAAAAGAGCATAAAGCCAATACATATAAAAACAGTTGGGAAAATATTTTGCATCATAATGAAATACTCATGCAGCTTAATTTTGATAGTGAAAATGGTCTTGATGAGTTAATGGGCGTTGCTTTTTGTAGTTTTTCAAAAAAAGCAATAGCGAATATATTGTCCTTACAAAAGAACGGTGAAGATATTTTTGGTAAAACTATACCCATATATTTTTATAATTATCTGCAGGGTGAATTTTATGTCTTCACAGTAAAACAATTGGAGGCAATCAAAGTATTATTACCTGATAGCCTTCATATTGAACCTGCTCAGCCAGTTGTACAAATGCATCAACAAATCTCACCAGTTCAGGCTCAAGTGCAAGTGCAAAATCAAGCTCAAGCGCAGGCTAATGCACCAGTTCAAACTCAACCTCATGCACAAGCACAAACACAGCCTAATGCCCAAGCTCAAACTCAAACACAGCCTCACGCACCAGTGCAAGCACAAGCTAGAAATGCTGTATCAGTGACTGTGAATCCTGTAGTCAATATTTCTCAAGGACATTCTGCTGCTAATGCAGTGAATACAATCGCAGCAGCTAGGCCTGTAGCTGTAATTACCCCAAATGTGAATTATAGTGAAGTGATGAAAGATGAGCATGCGGCACAACAATTTATATCTGATATTGCAACTAAAGATAAAATTAACATACCTGATATTCAGAAATTTATTACCCTGTTGTTTTCTTTGCCACATGAAAATCGAATACAATTTGCAGAAATGCTCAATAAAATTGACGTAACCAATAAAGATACAGTAAAACATGAAGTTTTCAATAAGCTTATCAATTTTTCTCCAGAAGAATTAATCATATTTTGCAGGAATTGGTTGTATTATCACAGCAAGCTAGAATCATTAAAAGTAGTAGACTTTACATATTTGAGAATATTTATAGAATTAACTTACAGTGATAATTATAAGCCATTAATTGAAAATTTATTTAATACTTTAGAAAAAAACAATGAAGAAAATCGACAGAAAATCATTCAAATCATATCTCATTTTCAATTGCCTGCCGTAAAAATCATCTTTGATAAAACTACATTGGTATTGTCAGCTATTGAGAAAATTGTACGCGGAGAAAAAACGTCTATTACCAGTGGGGATTTATATCGAACCCTCGCTGAGCCTCAATTGATCCCCTTATTCGAACAACATATTCTTTCAATTGAAAAATATCAGAAAATTAAAGCTAAGCGGGCTGCAATTAAATTGTTTGAAGAATTCAATAAAAATAACTTAAGCATAACGAGTGCACTAATTGATTTTATCACTGATGAAAAAGCTGACGATATAAAAAATAACTTGAAAAAATATATTGAACATCTTCAAGATGCTAATCAAATTAATCCGCAGCTGGTCGCCGACCATTTATCACTCTTTTTATCAATTGTGAAACGATATCAATATCAAGCAAGCATAAAGAAAATAAATGCAAATATTTTTTCCATAATGGAAATCATCGGCGTGGAATTGTTATTACAGACAATAGATCATTCGTTTCATGAAAATACAGATAACCTTTTTGAATATTTATTGGATTGTTTCAATCAAAAGGGAGATGTGGATAAACAATTTTTAGATCAAATAAAGAATTTATTAACTAAATACATTACTAAAGAAATGAACAAAAAGGAATTTATTCAAAATATGAAAAGTTTGTTGCAATCATCTTCACAAACTATTACCCCTGATCACGAATCATCATCTTCTCGCCCTAAAAGGAAAAAAACAGCGACATCCAGTTCTTCATCTAGTAGTAGCGCCATGGGCATGGCAGCTCAGTCTTCACTACAAGCAAATTCGATGGTGAATACTTCCGTTGCATCAAGTGTGCAGATTGCTTTTAATCCGCAGCAACAATCCTCTTCATTAACGGCGCAGACGACGAGCCAAAAGAAACGAACGCATTCATCTATTACCACAACGCCCTCTCAAGCAAATGAAAGAGTTGTGACACTGGTACCGACAAATACAACAGCTAATTCAACACTGCCATCTGCATCGGTTTTAGTTCAGCATAATCTATTTACTCAGATGAGCAACACTCATTCTTCTGCTATTCAGCCAAGTTCTGCAATAGGGCAAATAAATTCGAATAATACAAAAACTGATTCAGATGAGAGTGCTATCAAGAAAATGAAAGGAATTTAAATGAATATCTGAATAATTTCCCAGGTGACACAATGATTTAAAATTATCTCTTTTTTTGTGGTCGATAAACTGCAGATGGTTTTTTAAATACGTTTTTTTTGGGCATGAAAATATTTTGGTTATTCACATTGTCTGTCGTATTTTGTGTTGCAAGTGTATCGTTCTCATGTAACCGTTTTCTAGAAGAAGATTGCGCACTATTTAATAAGCCTTGTGTTGCTAACAATGCTGCAGCGGAAGAATTGTTATTATTTGTTGTACTTGCATTAATTAAATTTGGCGCTGGTATTGGATTACTATTCGATATTTGAGTGGATTTTGTAGTATCAATAGTTGTTGAACTTGCATTACTTAGGTTTGATGGTTGCGGCTGATTATTTGGTAGAATTTCAGCAGAATTACTTAATGGTGTAGGTGTATGTAGATATTCACTAAGATCATCGGCTAATAGCGAATTGATATCAAAAGCAGGGCCTGCGGGGGATGCTACAAGAGCAGGCATGTCTCTTGGAGGAGGCGAAGTGATTAACACGTCATCTAAGGAAATTACAGGTAATTGTTGATGTGATGTTGGCTGTGGAACAGTTACATTATTTGGATTTTTAGGTATTTCTTGATTTACCGGTGCCGAGCGACTGACTTTTGGTGATTCATCAGACAAGATAATAATTTCAGGATTAACGGTATTTTCATTTTTTCTTTGCAAGGGTACAAAATGTAGGCTTCCTTGCTCTACTACTAAGCAGGGAATATTCTTATTCTGTAAATAGAATTTAAACTTTGCCTCATCAATTCCTTTATAACCTTCTTTAGTTACCAAATGATAACTGGGCACAATGTTTTTTGTTTCTGGATCTTCTAATGTTTCAATAACGCCTATTCCTTCCAAATTTAATTGGTGGCATAAAATTCTTCCCTCTACATAAGGTCTTCCCCATATAGGAGCTCTGTCATGAAAATATTTAATACATTCTTGTGCAGTATATTGCACAAAATAATATTCATTTTTTCCTTTATCAATACCACCATAATCAGCCTTGTTCCAATCATCAACCATTTGTTTATTTGCTTGATAATAGCTATAACAGAGTTCGCGTAATTTCTTTAAGGCGATGTCTTTGTTTGTATTCTTTAATGCTTGTAGTAAGGAATCAAAGAAACAATCTCCATCATTTATTGCCTCACCTAATGTAATATTATTAATGGATTGAATAGCAAAATGATCCATAATCATTTTTTTATTTTTTAATCCTTTTCTTATTGGGCTTAAAATATTATTTTGTGTTTGTTGTGCTTGTGGTTGTGTCTGATTTATATTTTCCTGCGCAGCCGAATTTTTATTATTTGTTAATATTTGTGTATTTTGATTGATAGGTAGAGAAGTAACATCTTGGGTTGTATTACGAGATTGTTGGGTTGATGTTGGTAATAGTGTTGTTGTAACAATATTTTGAGTCGTATTCTCTTTATTAGGCGTTAATTCTGCTTGATTGGATCGTGTGGATGCTCTAGGCGCTATGAAAGTATCCTCTAGGCATTGATTAATTTCGTCGAGTATCAAATCAGCCCAGGACCGCGGTGTTTTTTTATTTGCTAATATCATTATTTCAGGTGTTTGACCTGGACCTAAGAAAGATGAACATAGGCCAATTGTAGCAGAATCAGGTGAATCATAAGAAATATCGTTTGTTAATTTTATAATTTCAATACAATTGTAGAATAATTTTTTGGGCAAAATAGGTAATGCTGATGGATCACTGATGCATGCAGTGATTAATTTTTCGATGTTATTGAAATATTCTATTTTATTATAAGATAAATTGCTAGAAAGAATGTATCGATTCCATATAGGGTAACACTGAGAAGCAATATGTAATTCAGGACTTTGATAAAGATAACCTAACAAAGTCATTTCGGTGGATGATTTGCTTGAATACTTAATTCTACTCGCTAAAATAACCATTTCAAATGTAAGATAGCTACGTTCCATGAGCTGCAATATTTTGGAATCATTAATCATAATAGCCAAATGAGTAAAATTAATTTCGTTACATAGTGATTCATTAGAGATCATTTTTTGAAAGCTTTTGAGTTGATATTCACTCAGAAATAAAACTGTAAAAGCACGAGGTGAGCATAGTTGTATAATATTGTATAAAATATCTTGTTTAGTCTTATGGTCATTAAATAAGTTTTTTAATATTTTTATAATATAATCTGAACGATTTTCTAAAATATGTATCAGTAAATTGAATTCAAACTTGAGGGTGGGACACCTGATATCTTCATTTAATTTTTTAATAAAATTGCGAAAGTCACCATATAGGTTTCTTAAGTTGTCAATAGAACATGCAACAGTCATATATCTATTGAATAATATGCCTAAATGTTCGGTTAGACCAAGCGTTTTACACTGATATAATTCCTCATGGGCATTATCTCCCCTAATAGCTAATATATCTGTATGAAATGTTTTAAATACTAGTGTTTGATTTGCTAATGTACTGATGCCATCTATTTTATCGAGCCAATTAATAATACTTTGTATATCTTCAGTATTCCAACCCAATTCATTCATTATTACTCTGTAATAATTATTTATCTGAGTTTCTGGAGAAGGGACAGGATGATTTGTTTCATTTATTTGTCCATCAGTTTTTTTTGATGTTGTAAGAGGTGTTGAAGTTGGTGATAGTTTATTCAACAATCTCTGATAAATGAGCGGAATCATTTTTTCTTGGAAAAGTTCAAAAGATATATTTTGATTGGATAGTGGATATAATTTCTGCAGGAGTATATTTACTTTGCCAATAATTTTGTTTTTGTCTATGTCGTTTTTATCTAATTCTTGTAATAGCCGAATTATAAAAATGAAATACTTTGGATATTCTTTTTGAGCATATACTGCCAAAAATATAGCGATACTTTTGGTTGTTGCGTTTGGTGCAAAGTTTTCGCAGAAATCAAAGAAGTAATTTAATCTAAGGCACAATTCTTCTAACTGTAATGCAGATAAATTAGAAAAATATTGTAAGAGAGATTCATGGTATATTTTGTTTGATGACGGTTCTTTATATAACGTTAAATTAATTAAAATTTTGGCAAAATATTTGCGAATCTCTTCATTACAATCATTAAATAATGTTGTTGTTAATTTGTTAATTTGTTAATTTGTTAATTAAAATTTCTTTGGTGTGGTTATTGTCTGAGAAAGCATGAGACAAAATAGACGCTATATTTCCACGTGCGAAGGCATGATCTGTGGCAAATTTAGTGAAATCAAATTTAATGTTATCTGGCATTTCTGGCTCTAATTGAATAAAAAATTATACCATCGCATAATTGATGGATTATTAAGGTGTAAGGTTTTAGGGTTTATATGTGTCATATGACGCTTTGGATTTCTTGCTAGCATTATTGTTTGAATCCAGGGTTGTATTATTCGAATTTAATTGAGTTGCTGGCGCAATAGGCTGAGAATTCGAGGTTTGATCGACTCGTCCTTGATTAAACAAATGATGTTGAACTAATACTGAAGCAGGGGGTAATGCAGAACCAGTCGTAGAATGAGTCTGAGTCGTAGTTGTGGTATTACTCATTGTGTTTGATGACATTGTTGAAATTGAAACATGATTTCTTTTCTTATCTCTTGTGATCGGTGCTGTTAATGCAGTTGATTGTTGCTGCTGATTAGTAACGGGATGCGCAGTTGATGTAGCGTTTGTTATATGAGTCATTTGACTGACAGTAGGTGTTGATGTCTGTGTAGTTGATGGTATTAATAATGCTCCAGTTGTTTGGTTAAATAATGATAATAGAGCTGCGTGCTGATTTGTTGTGGCATTCATCTGATTAACTGGTAACGCATTGATCGGACCTAAAGATAGAGGCAAAGCAGTTGCTTGATATAGAGGTAAAACCTGTTGTGGATAAAAATTGTATGGCATAGAGAGATAGGGAGCCGTTGTGCTAATTGGCATTTGAGCTGGAAAAGGAGCAGCTCCTAATGTATTAACCGGGTTTATTTGCGTAATGACACTGTTATTATATTTTACAATTTCTTCGAAATTATTTGTAAATAGAGATAATTGTTTTGGATCTTGAATGCCTCGCTCGACTAATTGTTTAATTCGCATAATAGATCCCTCTGACCATTGTTTTACTTCTTTAAATTTTTCAGCAAGATACAAGAGAAAGGATGAAGAACTTGTTCCTTGATGATTTGCATCTAGTGATAAAGGTAGCTGATATGAATGTATTGCCTGATCGGGTGTAAGTACCTTTTTCTCCAATAAATTCAAAACGTCCTCATTATTAAATAGACTATCGAAATTTCTAGGATCAAATTTTTCTAAAATAGTTGATGATGATGACTGTAGCCACTGGTAACCTCTTGATGTAGGGCTAAAAAAATATTTCAAAGCAGGTGGAAAGCTTTCTTGAATAAAATCTGCGAGGTATCTGTTAGACAGAGACGATTTAATATTCTTTATTATTTCCCGTAAATCATTTTCATCTATATCTATATAAGCCATAATCAACATAACTAGATTGAATTTTATTGCTTCACCATTTAGACCGAGATTACTCGCAAAACGCACTGACTTTACAAAGTTTTCAAATTTCTGACTTACTCTTCTTAAAAAATTAATAATAATATTGAAGAAAAGTATTAGGTGCTCTGGGACATAAAGAAAGGATTGAACAGCATCTGAATATCTATCGCCTTCCCATTCAAAATCATTTATGAATAATAACGGCAGAAATTGCTTAATGTTTATATTATCATAATAATCTTGACGATATCCATGATGAATGCTTACCATTAAATCAATAATTTGTCTTGCTTGATCAGTATTGAACCTAAAATATCTTATTAAAGTAGATTCTAACGCTATGAATTCAGCATCAAGAATGGGTTTAGAAGAGGTTATTTTAGATTGAACGTTAGAACTTGGTTGCGTCACATTTTGCCAATAATTACCGGTAATTACCTGCGAATTTGATTGTGGTGAAGACTGAGCTGCCATGGCTTGACCAGTATTTAATGATGGAAAAGGTTCTTCGGTTGTTTTTCTTTTAATTTTAGGCAAAAGTGATGTTTGATCCGGTTTATTAGTTTGAGAAGATGATTGTAAAAGATTGTCCATTTCTTGTTTAAATCCATTTTGATTCTTTTTATCATTAAAGTATTTTGTCAATAACAATTTCACTTCATTTAAAAATGATACATCTAACTGGCCTTTTATGCTGAAGCAATGTAATAAATATTTAAAAATTGTATTTATGTTGTTTATGCCTGCTTTAAATTTCTCATTGACTGCTTTATTTAATAACTCAACACCTATAGTATCCATCATCAATATTATATTTGCATTGCGAATCTGAACGCTTTGTTGGTAAGGATATGATTTAATAATTGATAAGTAGATATTTAAGTTGTTTGAGATAATTTGTGAATTAATCCCATTCGCATATTTAAGATGAGTAATATATTGTGTTACATTATTATTTAAATCAGACTTGCTTTCTTTGGCTATAAAATCAATAAGCTCAGCTGTTATGTTTAAATTAAGATTTAAAATTTCAGTACATAAATCAATAGCAGATTTCTTGTCACTAAATGTGTTAATTTTTTCTAACGATAAAATATTTTTTTCGAATAATTTTATAAAGGAATTGCCGCGAAAAAGATTTATAAATAGAGATTTGTTATAGGGTGTCTTTTTACCATCTACCATGTCATTGATAACATTCAGTAATGATTTGTTTTTAAAGATGTATTTTAAGCTGTCTGGTGAATAATAATTTATGTAATCATAGAATACAGCTCGTTTATCTTCATTCATGCCTTCTAAAATATTGAATATATTTTCAATTAATCCTTTAAAGTTTGTTTCATAGGCTAATTCTAAAAATTGAGAACCTTCATTGACATTCAAAATTCTAAACGATTTTAACTTGCGAAAAAAATTGAATGAATAGTCACAAAATAGTTGTAGCTCTTCTGGCTTGTGACTGATGAGTTTATCCCATAATTGTTGTCTCTTTTTAGTGCTTCGTATGATAGACATATTCGAGAAAATTTCAGCGAATTGTATTCTGCAATCAAGAGATAGATTAAATAAGCTGTTAATTAATTTATCAATTTTAATTGAATATATCGTGTGCTTTTTTGCAACAGTTGAGACAAACGTTTTTGCATTATTGAAGTCTTTCATGACCTCAGTTGTAAGAGAGTCAGGACTGACAGAAATGCTGGCTGGATTAGCAACAGCTTGTCCTTGAGATAAATTGACTGCAGATGTTACTGAGGTTGATGCAGGTTTAACGACTTGAGTTTGAACTATAACTTGGGCCAGATTTTGTGGTAATTGTCGAGCAATAACAGGAGATTGCACCTGAGGAATATTAAGGACTTCAGGTAATTCTTTTTTGAATTGCTCTAATTGTTCTTTTGTGAAAATAGTGAATTCGCCTTGCAGATAACTATAAAAATAAATAGGAAGTTTTTTGTCAAAAATCTCTTCACAGGCTTTTTGTAATTCCATTATGTTATCTATTGCTTTTTTTGAAAAACTACAAAATGCAATACCAACAGCTTCATCAAGTCCTGTTTCTCTATCGACATTAAGTTGCATGAGGATTTCATTATGATGAAGTATAGTTTGCCAGGCATTCTTATATTTGTTGGCTTTATATACTTTGATCTGCGGCAATAAAGCATTATCAATAAATTGTGTCAGTGACAAATTCCACACATTTAATCGTTTTAAATAATCTCTTACAGTATTTTCAGTAGAAGTAGAGTAGTTGAATCCGGTAGTTCTAAGAGTGTTTATATATTTTATAAAAGCTTGCTCTACCGTAATAGTTGCAATTGTGCTCTGAGAATAATTGTCTATACACCAAACATGAAACTCAACTGCTTTATATTTGGTAGATTCATCACGATTTCCATGAGCTAAGCGCTCATTGATTTCCTGTAATTTATCTACCAATTGCGTGAATGTTAAAAACTTTAATTTGGGATGTGCGGCTTGCAATTTATCCATCATAAGCTTAGCAAGCTTTTGAGGCTCAGCATCAAGAGGAAATTGCTCCTTTTGCAAAATATTGCTAACCATATTTGTTTTTGTGGCTATAAATAATCGTGAGTCGAGATTTTTAGATTTAAAAAGAATTAAAGGTTTTTCATGATATCGTGGATGATTAATAACAGCTTTTGCCAGACCACGGACAATCATAGTGAGAGGTTTGATGTGGTTTTTATCACTGACTAATGCAGTCAGTTCTTTTTGATAAGTTCTATTATCAGTATGAAGTCGTCGAACGAATATTTTATTATCATCATGGAAAGGATTTGTAGTGAAAACGTTTGACGCGGTGGAAGGTTGTAAATTGCGTAAATCAACTTGAAAGTCTTTTACAAACTGAGGCAGCGCTATTTCATTTCTGATTAAATAGCGCAAAGTAAAATAAATGCATTCTACTGCTATTTGTGAATGAATAATGGACTGTTCATTTTCATTTAGAAGTTGAGTGATATGAGCGCAAAGCTCTTCATTGTGAATAAACGCATTAATATTTTCCTGTATATCTTCGTTGTCTAAATTAGAAAATAGTGCAATAAAATACTGTTGGAGTTTATGCCTCATGTGACTAAATTCTTTGATTTTATCTCGTACATTGTTTGGGACACGGGTGGGGTCAACAATCTTGTTATCAGGTGCTCTCGATTCTAAGGTAATCTTTTCTTTATTATCAGAGAAAATAACATACATACTATAAACAAATAATTTCTTTAAAAGCGTATTGAGCCATTGATTGTAGCAATTGTCTTTAGTAATAAAGACGTATTTAGCTGTATGAAGATCTGCTGGAAAAACATCAATAGCAATGCCAAACAAACTTTTCAACATGATGGGTACTTCACGAACTAAAGTCATTTGATTTGCTGTTTTTTCAGTTTTTAGGTGCGGAAAGTTACCTATGAGGAAATTCTTCAAAGTAGCATTGAAATAATTAAATGTTTTTAATTCATGAAGTATAAGTGTTTGTAAGGCGTTAGATAAGGATCGTGTAAAAAATGATTTAGATTGATTAAAGAAATTGCTAATTAAATGAGGGCTATTCATTAAATCTTCAGGTGTTCTGAGCTTAGGGATAACAGCGATTCCTAGTGCATGTTCTGGCCAAAATCTATTTAAGTGGCTAATCAGCGATTGTGAATATTGAAATGTTCCAGTTTGTGTAATTTGACCATCTACTTGATCATCAATAGATTGCTTGTGAAAAAAACAACCATATTTATA
>JAJYDF010000031.1 GCA_021777765.1 Pseudomonadota bacterium
GTTCTGGCCAAAATCTATTTAAGTGGCTAATCAGCGATTGTGAATATTGAAATGTTCCAGTTTGTGTAATTTGACCATCTACTTGATCATCAATAGATTGCTTGTGAAAAAAACAACCATATTTATAAAACAAATAAAGCTGCGGTAGATTTAGACTGATATATATTCTATGGCGAGAGCCCCTATATTGGTAGAGGCCGTGAAACTGTAATTGAGGATTATTCTCTTTCTGATAAAACACTTTACTATGTAAGATAATCTCCGTACTCAGTAAACATTCAATTTGATCTTTAGTGAGATTTTTGTAAGATGAAAAATAACTTAGCACTTCTTGTGATAACTTTTCCGAATCAAGTTTTTTTGCTTCTTCATTTAATTCACATAACACTTCGTCAGACAATTCAAATTCTTTTGCTTTTTCATCTAATTCACATAACACTTCGTCAGACAATGTTAAAAGATCCTTGTTTGTGAGATCAGCATTGTTTGTCAAAACTCTCATAAATTGAAGTAAGGAAGGGTTGCTGTCAGAAGATATTTTAGATCTGGGATGTTCATCTAATATTTTATTAAGGCGTAGTTCGAAGTCGCTAGTAGAAATAGATTTGTAATCGATATTTTCTATTTCAGATGTAAATTTATCATATACGACCTTTGGAATATCAGTAAACTTTAAAAGTTTTGTCGCTAAAAAAGTGATCAAAGTGTTTGCTAAATTTCCATATGTATGATCGAAGATATTGACAGGATGATCGAAGTTATTGACATGACGATCGAAGTTATTGGCAGGGAATAATATATTGTTTAAGGGCAATAAAAGATCTGTAATTTTTTCTACAGTTTGTCTGGCATCACTATAATTAAATAAATTACTGTCACATTGAGTTAATATTCTTAACAATACTAGATGGTCTTCATATCTTAAGTGTTTTATTGACTTAAAATGTGGTAAACAAGCAAGAATGAAGTCCAATTCACTTTGGCTCTTTTTTGCGTTAATAACTGATAGTATTGCATGACCTAAATTTATTTCGGATGTTAACTCTAGCGATATAAAGTCATCAATAAATTTTATTTTATATTGTTCACAGTGAATCAATGTGTAAAATAGATTAACATCACGATCTATTTGTTTGGGGAGGTGTGTGCATGATAGAATTTCAGAGATTTTTTCAAGGTATTTATTTGATTCTGGATATTTATTAGTAAGACTAGTGATAATTAAATGAACAATATCAAGCTTCATATTGTCAAAAATTAATCGTAGACCATCAAGTGAAAATTTACAGATAAAGCTACAAAATTCATTTATTATAAGTAGATTATTAGGTAAGATACTTTCAATATTATCTAAAATATTCAATCTTATTGATGTTCCTAATGATAGGATAGAATCTTTATAATCGATATAATTTAAATGTTTTGATGATATTTCTAATAATAAGCCCTGTAATTTAATAAAATCGTTGTTTAATTTGCAATTATCAATTTTTTGAAAAAATTGGATCAACCTTCCGCAAAAAGATTCTATTTCTGCTCCTTTTAACTTTTTCTTTAAATTATGAAAACAATCGATTATTGGGTGATCAGTTAAAAAAAAACATTTTCTAGGGTTGATGAGATGCTGATTTGTCTTTAATGAAATAATTAGCTTTAATAATTCAACACGGAAGTACTCTTGCTGCTTAAACATTATCTGGACTGTTTCCTTAATAGATGTAATAGCTATTTTGGCCCCAAAGAGTTGTTTAAGATATTCTACAACAGCAGCTTGTGTAGAGCTTGCAAGTTGTTTGCATTTAGCGTCGATTTCATTTCTCATGAGCATATTCTCTTAGACTAAGATATTTATCTGATTTGCTCTCTCCTAAGAGGGAAAGGCATTAATTAATTAGAACGACAATTATACTCTTTCTTTATTAATTTAATATTAAGTAAATTCTTTGTTTTTAGAGCTCTCAGCTTACGACAAAAATCCTGTGTTTTATCCTTCTCCCCGAAGGGGAGAAGGATAAACCCCTCAATTTTTGTCGCATGCTTAGATTGTTTTCAGAGCATACGCATCTTAAATGCTAGCCAATACAAAGCTTAGATAATCTTCATCCATTTAAGCCATTCTTTGTTAACGACATCATCCACCTTTAGTTGTTTCTTCTTTTGACTAGATTGAAGATGCGTTTGCCCTGAACTTCCTAAAAACATACCCACAATATTAAGATTTCCTTAAGAAGAATATGGTATAATAATTCAAGTAAATTTTAATCTGCAATTACTCCAACAAAGAGCGTTGAATATTCCGCTAAGTCTCATTAGCTGAGTAAATTTTAATTATTTTGTTGTTAGAGCAGCGTAAAATCATCAATTATGACTGGGGAGAGTTAATCATGCCTACTTCTGAAGAATCTACTTTGTTAGAAAATATCCAATATCAAAAGTGGATGTATGACACAGATGTTAATAGAAGCATCGAAGGATTTTTATTACGACACGATCCCAAAAATGTCCGCGGTGTTTTATTAAAAGCCTTGGCTGATGAAGCAATTAAGAAAAATGATCCGCAGTATGAAGAAAACTTTAAAAAATATGTTCAGAATGCATTATTGGACCTTGAAGCAGGCAAAACACGAATAGCTTTCCCCATCCATTTTGGGAATCATTTTGCGACTGTAGCTATTGATATAAATGAAAAATCAGCTGTTATAGTTGAGCCCATGCAGTCATACCAGGCTGACGTTAACAAAGTTAAAGGTTTTCTCACTAATTTGTTTCAAGATATTAATGGTTTTAAAGTTGAAGAATGTGCCATAAAAATTCAAGATGATGGCTGGAACTGTGGTTATATATCTAGCAAGTTAGCAGAACACTTTTTAACCTGTGAATGCGATTTATCCTCTGCCATTAAACAAGAACATTTACCAAAAGCAATTAAAGACTTAAAAAATGGCGAGTCGGCTAAAAAAGAACTGGTCACAGATGTCCAAAATGCTTACTTAGCGTATCAATCACATCATAAAAATGTTGTAGCAAACAATAGCGCTATTCAAACTACTACCTTCAAAGCACTTTCATTATCCATTTTAAATTTAGCAGCGACTAATCAACTTGAAGGAGACCTTTTTAAAGTAACACAAGCAAAATTATTAGAACTGTATACAATTTATTTAACTCAAAAAAATAATAATACCAAACCTGATGCTAAAGAAATCAGCTGGGATAAATTTAAACATTTCCTATTAAATCAACAGTCAGACGGTGAGCAACAAAAATTAGCACAAGATTTTAGCAGGGTTTTTGAAGCAAAATTTCAGACTATCAATGATGAATTATTTCAAACATATCATCCCCAATTAAAAGCAGATTTTTTAAAAGAATTCGAAAATTTTCTAGGAAATAAAGCAGATGATGGGCATCCAAAAATCTATCTTCGCATCAAAGCGGTTAGAAGAGAATTTAAAAGATTAATGCAGGACAAAACACTTAATACTACAAATGAAAAAGTTGCAGCTTTGGAAAAGTGGTGGCGTGATGAATTCATTAAAAACAAGAAAAGTATAGTAGAATTAAGTATTAATGGATTTCCTAACGAATATGATTTGACCCACTTATTTGAAAACCTGAGTAATATTAATTTTAACTTTGGTACTGCTCCGAACAGAATTGTTCATTATCCTACGGCAGATTATGGAACTATTAATCAAAACCAAATTTTTGAAGCTGGTCTTTACGCGCCTTATGTAATTCGCGATTTATGCGATGTTAACTCTGGAATTATTATAAAATTGGAAGAGCCAAATAATAATATATATAGATTTACCTCATTAACTAACGAGGAGCGCACTAAAAGATTAAAGGCAATTCTTACTAAACATTCTGGACCTTCTAAAGTCTCGAGCCCGGGCGAAACAGGTTTTGTAACATCTAATGATAATCCTTATACATTTTCTGGGCTTCCTGCTGCAATAAATCCAGATGAAACGATTGTTAAGTTTTTAAAAAATGCAAAAGAACCTTCTTTATACCCTACTGTCACTTTAACCAAAGATAATGATCAGTGGCATATTATAGACGAGGATCCCAATCATACCTGGCTCAAAATTAAATCATTTAAACCCGAAATAATTGTCGAACAAATAAAACCGGCAAAAACAACTGAGAAAACGGATTCTCCTAAAACTGAAGAGAAATCCACAGCTAAAACGGATCAGAAAAAACGAAGTGGTGTTACTTCAGATTTAATTAATTTTACTACTCAAAAAGCTGCGCAAATCATTAAAACTGTTTGTGGCACTCTTCCAAATACCCAAGTTATTTCAAACACACAATTTAAAGTGGGTGGAAAAGAGGTTGAAGTATTTGAAAACGGGTTTAGATTTACAGAAGTTACCAAAGAAATAATTGAAGCTTGCGTGAAGGCGATGGCAGCTATTTTTAATGACGCAAATATAATGGATAAAAATAAACGAGTCGTTAAACTGAATTTATCTAAAGAACATGAACAATTCCGCGCTGATTATATAGCTGAATTGCAAAAACATGATTTAATTTTATCGGAAAATAAATGGCAAGCTATAGATGATGCGCACAATAAAAAGCAATCTACAGAAGAAAATAAAGAGAATGTGGATGCGAATAAACATAATGTGAGCGGAAAATTACCAACAAAACATCATGACACAGCAAAACATAATGACTCAACAAAACAACATCATGATAAAGAAAATATCTCAAATCAGGCGGGTTCAGAGCATCCTGTTAGAACGCCATTAAAAACTAGATCATGAGAGTTCTCCGCGTTATTAAAATCTCCATGAGGGAGTCATCGTAGGTCGGACTGAGCAAATGATGAAATGATTAATAACAATAATATTTAATTATTCGAGGATTTTGAAAAATTCTCAGCGAGGTCCGACAAATATGCTAAATCAAACTTTTCCCAACAATTCCTTCCAAAATGCTCAATGGAGATAAGCTCGGTTCTTGCATTGCATGCGTCGGTAAGTAAAAAGTTTGTTCTAATAAATGTTGTCCTTTAATAGCGGCATGTGAAACTTGGTCGGTAAATACTATCCACGTCGAATGCGCTGGAAATTTAATTTCTTGAAAAGGGACAGCCGTCTGATAAGTCAAATCTTGTTTCATTCTATCGTGAATATGCAGCATGGTGTGATCATACTGAGTGCGAAACTCCCGTGTGATTTTCATGGTATGCATCGCTTTAGCGAGTAACACATTATATTTAGTTACATGAGGTAAAAACCTTTGCGCAACTTTGGTAAATGGTTCACCCACATGCCAATCTCTTGTTTCATTATGTGGATTAATATTTGAAAAGATTCACAGAATTCTTTTGCCATGCGTGGGCGATGAAGGAAATGCGTCAACATGTAATCTCGTATCATCTTTTTTGTAGGAAGGTGCTTTGCGGCCATATATTTCAGCAGGTCGAAAGCTGGTACGCCCCGTTAAAAACGCTTTAGTGTACATTGGAAATAATTGATGTATTAATTGTTTACTATAAGTTGCATAGCGATCACATAACTGTGTAAATAAAATTTTATCGGTTTCACTACATGTCACACCGCGTAATTGTCCATTCAGTTTATTGTAACTAATATTTTTTTTGTCTTTGAGGTAAGAGGGCGATAATAAATGTTGTTCATTTTCATTGATGGCGAAAGATAATTGCGGCATGAAAATCACTTTACCATTTTCCAAAGCATTAACCGCATTTAATTGAGTTTGTTGGTTAATTAAATATTCCCATGAGTTAATATCAAAATGTTCGATAGATGACATAAGTTAAGCCTTTTAAAACGGTATGATTCCTTCTACGCGAAGGGGAGAGGGTGCTGATGGCGATAGGGTGAACTAAAATAAGTTAACACGTAATTAAAAATGCCCTCATCCGCCTTCGGCACCTTCTCCCGCATGCGGGAGAAGGAAAGAAAATTAGGTAGTATATCATTACAAAAATTCAGACATAAAAAAAGGCGGCACATTTTTATGTGCCGCCTTTTAGGTCATTAACAAATCTTCCTTTGCTTTGACCTGCCTTCCTGGCAAGTTACAGTCCCTTAAAAAGCTTAATCCTTAAGCTTTGATCCTGTGTTTAGTCCTTAAACATACCTATTAATCTAGCATACTAATAAAAGCTTGCAAGTAGTTTGCATGCTCACCTATTTGGTAAAAATACAAGAGGCAGCACCGCTTGCATTTTTAAATAATATTTAAGATCAAATGGTTAACATTAATGCTGTCTGATAAATTGTAAATGGCTTTCTCATGACTGGGCGAATATCTTACAAAATATTACGAGAAATTAATGAAAATTAAGATTAGATTTTCAGTGAATTAATTTAAAACGATGTTCTAAGCGCATAGTCCCACTTAATTATTGTAACAATTCAGTGCTTACACGCTCGCCTGTCAGCGGGTTGATAAAATTAATAATTCAATTAAAACATCTCATAGGTTAGGCGATTTGAGTTTCTTCTATCATACCGTCTCTGATTTCAATTACCCGATGGGTGCGATTCGCCAAAGTATTATCGTGAGTAACAATAATTATAGTTTTCCCTTGTGAAGCAAGCTGTTCGAACATGGAAATAATTTCTGATCCTGTATGGCTATCTAAATTACCCGTTGGTTCATCCGCCAATATCACATTCGGATTGGTAATCAGAGCTCGCGCAATGGCTACCCGTTGTCTTTGACCGCCTGATAATTCATTCGGTAAGTGATGAACACGTTTTCCTAATCCTACTCGACTTAACATTTCATGTGCCATGTCTTTACGTTGTTGCACATCGATATTGCGATAGAGCAGTGGTAATGCCACATTATCTAACGCACTATTATTGCCCAATAAATTGAAGTTTTGAAAAATAAAACCAATTTGTCGGTTTCTTACGGTGGATAAATCATCGGCTGATAAAGAACTGACATCTTTACCATCTAAAAAATATTTACCCGAAGTAGGGGTATCCAAACAACCTAGTAGATTCATAAGGGTTGATTTACCCGATCCCGATGGACCTAAAATAGAAATATATTCACCACGATTAATGTTTAAATTGATATCATGCAGGACCGGCACAACAATTTTACCTAATTGATATGATTTATAGATATGTTGGCATGAGATAAGATTTTGTGGATTCATATATTTTATTGATAACAAATAAATTTGAGAATGTATTATGAAAAAATTTAAATTACAAGATTTAATTTTTCTGTTGATATTTTATTTATTTATTACTCCAGTCAGTATTGCATCATCGTCACAACAAACCACCGCTATAAATAACCTTTTAAAGACTTCAGCATCGTTGCCCATGCAACAAAGAATAGAGCGGATAAGCAATTATTTTATCAATGTTCCTTACCAACTTGAACCGTTAGGTGAGGGAAGAGCAGGGCAATTTAATCAAGAACCGTTATATCGATTCGATAAATTTGATTGTCAAACCTATGTTAGCACCGTGCTTGCTTTAGCTAATTCATGTAATTTTGATTCATTTACACGAAATATACAATTAATCGATTATGAAAACGGAAAAATCTCTTTTACCACGCGAAACCATTTTACTGATGGTGATTGGGTACCTAATAATATTAAACAAGGATTTATTAAAGATATTAATTATCAAGTGGCAGGCAAAAAAGTCATGTATGCCACAACATTAATAGATAAAGAAAATTGGATAAAAAATTTAACTGCCGAGAGAATACATATAGATAATTTAACCACACCAGAGATTAATATTAAATTATTGCAATTACATCAACTATCACATAGCGTAAAAAATAAATGGTATAGTTTGCCTTATATTCCAGCGTCGGCTTTATTTATCGGGCAACAAAAAATTCCCGGTGATATTTTTAATGATATTCCATCTGGTGCAATTATTTTAATTGTTCATCCTGTCACAAATATAAATAACAATACTATAAATGGTAATACTACAGTAGTGCATATGGGATTAACGGTTCGATATAATCACCAGCTTTATATACGCGAAGCATCGAGTTATTTTGGTAGAGTTATTGATGTTCCGTTGATTAATTATTTACTCTTTGTTAATCCAATGAGTGATAAGCAGGGCATTAGTTTATTTATGCCAGTCTCATACGTCCGGTAGGACTAATAATGAGGGTGCGTTGCAATTGCGCATTATTTTTAATTTGCACAATAAAACGACCGTTATGTCCTTGTGCATTTCCCAGTTGATTAAATACTAATTTTGGATCGTTACCCATACCTAGCCATTGTATGTGGCTCTCATTTTTTAATTGATATTGACGAAGGATTGTCATTATAGGCTCATTATTTTTAATTGATGAAATGAATAATATCCAGCCGTTATTGCTGTTAGTCACACAGGTTTGATCATCGTCGCTTGGACATAAATTGATATTTGTATGCAAACTTATTGCACTATTGCGCGCAAATTGAATGTCATTTTGTAACTGCGCGGTTTGAATATCTAATAAGTGCTGATTTTTTAATGATTGGAAGTGGGGAATTGCAATGGTTAATAAAATACTGATGAGAATTATTGTGCATACTAATTCTAGTAATGTATATCCAGAGTGATTTCTCATATTCTATTATCCTTATTGTTATTTGTAGGTTGGACTGAACAAATGATCAATTGCTCAAAAATACTAATCGTTGAAATCAGAAAAAATAATTAGAAATAAGGCGATGTCCAACAGCGGTTTGTTGGACATCGCTACGAAATCATATTTTAGTTAATAATTCTTTAATTAATAATAAATCATCATACGCTTTACTTTTTTCGAGCGGAGATCGTAATAAATACGCTGGATGAAATGTGACCAATAGTGGAATTTTATTTTCACCATAAGTGTATTGCTGTTGACGTAAACGATTCATAGGCGTTGTAGTATTTAATAAAAAATGTGCAGCAATTCTACCGAGCGCCACTATTAAACGAGGTTGAATTAATGATAATTGCCTTTTCAAAAATGGTGTACATGTATCTACTTCACTGCGCTCGGGATCTCTATTATTTGGTGGGCGGCATTTTAAAATATTAGCAATGTAAACCTGTTGTCGATCAAGGCCTATGCTTAATAACATGCTTTCCAATAATTGACCTGCTCGCCCCACAAAAGGCAATCCTTGACGATCTTCTTGTGCGCCAGGTGCTTCACCAATAATTAATAATTTGGCATTTCGATGACCAACACCTAACACAGTTTGCGTGCGAGTTTTACATAAACCACAAGCAGTACAAGAAGCAACATCTTTTTGTAAATGTTGCCACAGTAAATCACATTCAGAGGAAGAATTTTCAGCCGAAGAGTGCGCATTACTATCAGAAATATTTTCTGAAGTTAACAAATCCGACGCTGTAGGAACTGCAGCATGTCGTAAACGCCACAGTGGAATTCCCATGGAATGTAAATATTGTTTTCGTAATAGATCATTCATAATTAATACATACCACTATTAATTTAATATTTTAACATCTTTATTTTAAACTTAAATCACTTTGTCATTACCCATCAATGTCATTCCTGCTGGCACATAAAAATTAAGGTCATGCATAACTTTCAAGCGGGAATCTATCGCTGATTTTATAACCTACATTGATAATCTGAAAATAATACTTCGATATTGGTATTAATATAGATTCCCGCATGATAGTTCAATATTTTTTACAAATCTTTCACGTATGGGAATGACATGAATATATTTTAACTTTACGCTTCTATAGTTGTCCGCTAAAATAACGCAATTTTTTTATTTAAATAGCCCCAGAAGTGAGATTAATATCAATGAGAATTCCCTCTATTTTTGCAAAATTAATTTTTATCAGTTCAATAATTATAATGAAGCCGGTGTTGGCAGCATTACCGCCTGAGGTCAATGGCCAACCAGTACCCAGTTTAGCACCCATGATTGAACGTGTTAAACCCGCGGTAGTAAATATTGCGGCACAAGGTTCAGTGGTAATAGCAGGACCTGTTCAAAATAATGGGTCTAGTGATGGCAGCTCAAATACTATTACACGGGATTTTGCTAGTTTAGGTTCAGGTGTAATCATTGATGCTGCTCATGGATTAATAATCACCAATGCGCATGTGATTAAAGATGCAAAAACAATTACGGTGACATTAAATGATGGGCGTACTTTTAAAGCTCAATTAAAAGGATTTGATGCTGATTCTGATGTGGCGTTATTACACATTGATCCTGATCATTTAACCGCATTGCCCATTGCAGATTCCTCAAAACTCAAAGTGGGTGACTTTGTAGCGGCTATAGGTAATCCCTATGGATTAAGTGAAACAGTGACTTCAGGAATTATAAGTGGTTTACAACGAGGTAATTTAGGGATTGAAGGTGCGCAAGGAATTGAAGATTTTATTCAAACAGATGCATCAATTAATCCAGGTAATTCAGGTGGCCCCTTAGTTAATTTGAATGGTGAATTAATTGGTATTAATACCGCTATCTTAGCGCCTAGTGGTGGTAATGTAGGAATTGGATTTGCCATTCCTTCCAATTTAATTCACATCGTTGTTCAACAATTATTGCAATATGGATCAGTTAAAAGAGGATTAATGGGCGTTATGGTGCAAGATTTTACGCCTGATTTAGCTAAAGCGTTTAATCTGCAAAATATAAAAGGTGCGGTTGTTACCGAAATTACACCGAATTCTCCTGCGCAAAAAGCAGGATTGCAGCCAGGCGATGTGATTGTGAAAGTGAATGGTGCAGATATGACTGATGCACCTGATGTGCGAAATACCGTCGGATTATTACGTGTTGGTGCCAAAATTGATGTGCAAATTATCAGAAATGGTAAAACCATGGATTTCAATTTAACAACCGCAGATCCTGATGTATACATGCAAGAAACACAGCAAATTAATCCATTTTTATTTGGCCTATCATTGCGTAATTTTGATGAACAAACAGCGACACAAGGATATATCAAAGGTGTGCAGATTGTTTATGTATCAAAAAATAGTCCTGCTTGGTTAACGGGATTAAGACGTGGTGATGTGATCGTTTCTGCAAATCAAATTCCTGTCACAACCGTTGCAGAGCTCACTGCTGCGGCGGCGAAAAACAAAGATCATCTGTTATTAAATGTGATAGTTGCCACAGGTGGGGCTTTATATGTAGTCATCAGTTAATAATCGTAGGTCGGACTGAGCCAGGTAGTAATCAAATAAATTCCAGAAATCTGGATTAAGCAAAGTCATGTTAAAAATTAAGGCGATGTCCGACAAACATTTGTTGGACGTCGCGCAGGAAAATTAAATATTTTTACTAGCGTAATTTAATTGCCATCTCTTAAATTTGTTTTTAGTTTGCGCTCAGTCCAACCTACCATAGATTGTGGAATAATAGGATTTTTAAACATATTCTTTCTCATAGTCATTATCAAAATTGCACTAAATATTAAAATAAATGATGTCGCTTGCCATAAATTAAAATGTTCATGAAAAATAATAATACCCCATACAATTCCTGTCGCAGCAACAACACCATCAACCAAACTGTAATACACGGGTCCTGCTATTTTTAATAACCGGAAAAATAAAACATAACCTAAGCTCGATAAAACAATCTCAATTAAAATAATAAACATCGGTAGTGTAAAAGGTGCGCGAATCACATAAAAATTGTGTGTAACAAACACTAATGGTGACAACAATAATGTTGCTGTTAACATCATGCCCGCTGCCAATGTTAATGATGAATACTGTGATGGTCTTTTAGGATTAACGTATGTGGCAAAAATCGCAAAACAAAACGGTGTGAGTAAAGCAATAAATACCCATATCGCAGCATGGTGATTTGAAAAATTTGTTTTAGGTAAAACAAGCATTAATACCCCAGTGATGGCACAACAAACGCCAAAAAATCGCACAGCATCAAATTGTTCTTGTCTGGAAAATAATGCAATAGGGTAAATCATGATGGGGACGGTATTCACTAGTAAGGCCAACATTCCTGCTGGTAAGTGTGCAGCTGCAAAATACATAGTGGTATTAGGTATAGCAATACCAATCAAGCCGCATATGATAAAGAAAATGAGATCTTTAATTGTAAAAGTGAATTTTGTTTTTTGTAGTAATGACAAAAAGGATAAAATTAATGCCGGTCCTAGGCATTGCCAGAAAGTATATCCCAATGGCGTAACACCATTTGTTACAGCATATCTTGCAATTACGTAACCTGATCCCCATACAATACCTAGTGATACAAGCAGAATGAGAGAGAGAATGCGATTATTCATAAAACGTTCTTCGATAATTAATTGGAAAAATATTATACTACATATTTTCCTTCTCCCCGAAGGGGTGAAGGTGTGAAGGCACCAGCAACCGCGAGCGGGAGAAGGAAAAAACTATGAAATTTTTTGGAGTCAGTAATGCAAAAAACATCTATCCCCGTACCCCATTTCACAACAGCATTGAGTGGTCCCTTAGCTTATCTTGAAAAAAAATTACTACAAGAACGCATAAAAATTGAAAGTTGGATAAGACAACAATTACGACATAAATTACCACCGCCATATTGTTCAGTCGATTTAAGAAATTCCTGTTTTAAAATCGCACCCGTTGATACAAATTTATTTCCTGCGGGATTTAATAATTTAAATCCTGCTTTTTTACCACTCTGTATACAGGCAACACAATCGATGATGGAGCAATCATTTCCCGGTTGCCAAAGAATATTATTAATTCCAGAAAACCATACCCGTAATCAATTTTATTTTGAAAGTATTGCTACATTACAGGATATTTTCAGTAAAGCGGGTTTTGATATTCGTATTGGATCATTATTACCAGAATTGCATAAACCACACGAAGTTAAATTAACATCTGGGCGTAAATTATTATTAGAACCTATTATTCGAAATGGCAATAGAGTGGGAGTTGCCGGTTTTGATGCATGCACTATTTTATTAAATAATGATTTATCAGAAGGCATTCCTGAAATATTACAGAATATTGAACAAAAAATGACACCACCACCGCAATTAGGATGGGCCAACCGTTTAAAATCACACCATTTTAATCATTATCAACAGGTCACTAATGAATTTGCCCAATTAATTGATATTGATCCTTGGTTACTTAATCCATTATTTGATTATTGCGATGGAATTAATTTTGTTAGAAAAGAGGGTGAAGAAATATTAATTGATAAAACGGCAAAATTATTAGCAGAAATTCAAAAGAAATATGATCAGTATCAAATTAAACACCGTCCATTTGTGGTGATTAAAGCAAACTCTGGCACTTATGGTATGAATATTATGATGGTGCAAGATGTTGATCAAATTCGCCAAATGAATCGCAAAGAACGCACTCGTATGTCAGTATCAAAAGGTGGGCAAGAAGTTGATAACGTGATTTTACAAGAAGGCGTTTATACTTTTGAAACTTGGGGAGAAAAAGAATCTGTTGCTGAACCAGTCGTATATATGATTGGTAATCATGTTGTGGGTGGATTTTATCGCGTACATATTGAGCGCGGTATTAATGAAAATTTAAATGCACCGGGTATGCATTTTGAACCATTGGCGTTTGTGCAAGCCTGTAATAATCCTGATCAAACTTGTTCACCCGAAGATTGTACAAATCGATTTTATGCTTATGGGGTTATAGCACGATTAGCTTTAATCGCAGCAGCAAGAGAGTTGAAAGAAATCGTGCCATGATTTGAAAAAGCCCTCACCCTCTCCCTTTAGGGAGAGGGTGAGAATGTAGCCTGGATGAAGCCAAATGATGTTATTTAAAAATATGAAAAAATTAAATATTAAATCAGAATTAATTAATAATGCTGGCGTAATCCGGGAACAAAATAATCCATCCATATTTAAGGAAAAATAATGAATATTAATCTCGGCGTGATCATGGATCCCATCCACACCATCCACCCAGAAAAAGACACCACATTAGCCATATTACTCGAAGCGCAAAAACGCAATTGGATCATCCATTATATGGAACAACGCGATATATTTATGCGCGATGGCAAAGTATATGCCCGCATGCGTTTATTAACAGTCCGCGATGATCAGCAAAATTGGTTTACATTTAACAAAGAAATTATTCAACCACTTGATGCGTTAAACGTTATTTTAATGCGCAAAGATCCCCCCGTAGATAATGAATATATTTACACCACGTTATTATTAGAAATAGTTAAATCCCAAGGCACATTAATTGTTAATGATCCGCAAAGTTTGCGTGATGCTAATGAAAAATTATTTACAGCACGTTTTCCGCAATGTTGTCCACCGACTTTAGTCACTCATCAAGCACAACAAATTCGTGATTTTTTACAGGAACACAGTGATATTATTTTAAAACCATTAGACGCAATGGGTGGAAAAAGTGTATTTCGTTTACGTAAAAATGATCCCAATATTAATGTCATTATTGAAACGCTCACCCAATACGAATCTAATTATATTTCAGCGCAACTTTATATTCCTGAAATCAGCGAAGGTGATAAACGAATTATTTTAATTGATGGTGAACCAATTCCTTATGCTTTAGCACGAATCGCAGCCCCTGGGGAAACAAGAGCCAATTTAGCCGTGGGCGGGAAGGGCATTGGTGTACCATTATCCGAACATGATAAATGGATCTGCCAACAAGTTGGTCCCACTTTGCGTGATAAAGGGTTTTTATTAGTCGGTTTAGATGTGATCGGAAAATATTTAACAGAAATAAATGTGACGAGCCCAACATGTGTTAGAGAATTAGATAAAATATACGGATTAAATATCAGTGCCAAATTATTAGATGTGATCGAAGCGAAATGTAAAAAGAATTAAATCTTCAGTGTCATTGCATCGATGGGCCATTCAACTTGTGGTGCTATTCCGCCACGAGGGATTTTATGCTTAGGGTCAAACGTTTTTAATTTCTCTTGAATAAGTCCAACAATGATTTCATCCGTCTTATTTTGTTGTGCTTGTGAAAGAGTGGCGTATCGATTTAATGCGTCTTCTTTAACAATAATTTTAATGAGTCGTGAACGTTTACTGGGTGGGTCTTCAGGGCAATCCATTAACCAATCAATCGCAATAATAAGATCGGTCTTACCTAATCCTCGAATAAAAGCTTGTTTAGGAAAAAGCGGTTTAACGAGCAGCTTCAAGTGATTAATCAATTGCGTTCTCATAATCGTTACCTTTTAAACTATATCTATAATGGTAAGGGCTAGTATAGCAGCATTGTTATCTACTTTGTGCGCCTCAGGAAAAATAGTCAAGATAAAACCATTCTTAAAACAAACACTTCCGAATTTTCCACGAAACACTTCCGAAAATTCTATTGCACGGATAATCCTTTTAATGATAACTTATTTGGCTTGGGCTTACAGCTTATATCCTAATGTCTGCTTTGCCTAATCCGGTGAAATAATTAATGGAATAAATCCTGCCACTTAAATCACTGGAAATCTATTTTTTAAATAATGATTATCATCCGTTTAATTTATAAAATTAATTTTTTATTCCATAACATATATCTATAAAGGAGTGTTGATATGAAAGAAGCCATTTTAGTAGCATTAGATAATTTTAAAGATATTCTTAAACCTTATGTTACTCAAAATGTTGAAGAACATCGAGGTCCTTATACTTTAAAAACCGATAATGAAATTGCAGCAATTAACAACAATCCGAAAGATAGACTGTTAATCAAAGAAATATTTCGTGTAACAAATAGTATGTGTATTCTAATTAATACACATGGTCCTGAAGTTAATATTGATCGTCAGTGTGCTACTGAATATGGAAAACTAGAAGGAATATGCACGTCACAATTAGTAAAAGAAGGGAATATTTGGGGATTTATAAATAATAGTCCTAGTGATTTACAATTGCTGGTTCAGGCAAAGTATAACGCGATATGTCTTTCTAAGAAAAGATATGATGAAGAAGTAGCAAATCAAATAAGACTTGCCGAAGCAACTGCTAAAGAGGCTAATGCTAAACAAATAAAACAAGATCTGCTCGCAAGAGATCAACAAATAGCTGATTTAATAGCCAAAGTGACTGAGTTACAATCAAAATTGCCGGACACCAGGCCGGGGTCTAGAGTTACCTCACGTCCAGGATCCCCACCACGTACTTCGGCGAATGGCCAAACTATGTTTCAACCGCCTAAGAGAAAATCATCTATCACGCAAGAAGACTTCTTAAAAAATCATTTTGGAGAAATAATTGGCGCCACCCACTATTTTCTTTGTCTATTATCAAAATTTCCAGAATTCAATCATGCCGCGATCAATGCAATTGCGTGGTGTATTTTGAATTATCAAGAAAAGTTACCGAAAGATTTTATGCAACCATTTAATACAATTCAAATACAAAGCCAGGAGAAAAAAGCAGATATAGAACAAATATTATTGAGATTAAGAAATGTATACGAGCTTGATGAGAAAAAACATACTAGTGAAGCTCTTCGCATACAACAATTTGAGAAATCCTTGTTGGATAATTTAGAGCAATCTACAAAACAAGACCTTTCACATCTTTCACCAGAATATGCGGTTTTGAGTAATTTTAAGAAATTTTATATAGGACCAAATGATCATATAAAGCATTTAAAAGACCCTATTGCGCCTCAAATTCCTGGTGCTATTGAGCAAGGCGGATTGTGTGATCTCATCAGCAATAAAATGGCTGAAGTATTAAATGTTGAAGATGATAAATTCAAAACTGATTTCAGAAAGAAGAAACTTGCTATAGATGATCAGAAATTAAAAGCAAATGTTATTGCGTTATCTAAAGGAGTAGATGCTCAAACACCTTCACGAGTTGCGCATTGATAATAAAATAGCTTAAAGATTACGCAATACTTCAATAAATGATGAAATGTTTAAAAGGAGGTAACTATGTCAAATAACAGATCTAAAAAACTATCAGGAAATATGGATTTATTGGGGTATTGCATCGATCAGTTTATGTTCGACAAAGGTAATTCAGACAAAGATAAAAAATTAGAACTTGAAACATGGGTTGATAATCATACATTAAAAATTACAGATTATACGCTAGAAGAATTATTAGCCTTAGCTTATTGTGATTCGACATGTGCGTTACAAATATTTAATAGCGAGTATTTTAGAACTGAATTAAAAAAATACCGCAGTAATAATAAAAATATTTGGAGCGGCTATCCGATCATAAATATTCCAAAATGTAAAAATACACTTTTAACAAAATATAAACACATTTTACCCATATATGATTTAATTGAAGATGCATTTGTAGATGAGAAACCTGTAAAAGATCCCTATTATTTATTCTTGGATTCTGTTGTTGATTCTAAAACGGCATCGAAAACTCAAGCTATCAATTTGCATTATTTATTGGCTAAAGACCCCGTCAAATTTATTCCAACACTGTTTAACGCTAACGGTAGTTTTAAGGACCAATACGCTTCAAAAATGAGGACGTTAACAGCGAGTAACTTTACTATTAATCGATTATTGCAAAAAATATTTTCAAACGAATTAAATCATGAGCCTATGAATAGAAAAACTGCTGATTTAATTGTTGCGACGGCTGATGTGCGCTATGTAAAGGGGATATTAAAACCCTCTTTCCTTACACGTTTAGGTAGAAAAATTGGTAGCTTTTTCACAGGCGGTGCAATTAATAAATATACCGCACAAGAATATGTCAAGGCTGAAACTTTAGTAGACAGAATTCGCGCAGAATTTAATAATGATTTAATGAATAAAGAACTTAGCAAGACGACGCTATCGTTAATCAAAATATTTTTAAATTCAAAATTGCTTTGTAAAGAATATTGGCGGGAGTTACCAAAAGGTGCAAGTTGGAATGATATTTTATATATATTAACTATTTTTAAAGAAGCAAAAATAGGTAATGCTGAGTCTTATTATAATATCGCTGTTATAAATTATAAAAAAGCACATAATATTTTAGATTCCGACATTCATGATGAAATTAATCGGTGTATCACAGAAGCAAAAAATAGAATAAGTAGTGTTGAGTTGGCACAATCGCATGATGTTTCTCCGAGCTCATCAAATATATCAGTGCAAGAACACTTGCCACCGAGTGCGTCCCCTTTCGGATTGGGATCGCCGCCATTAATGCAAAGAACTAATCATCTTTTAGTAGAAAACGCAGATTTAGGTGGTGCGCCTCCTCCTGAAAGTAGTTTTAGGACACCTTTAAGGCAAATTGTAGGAGAACCTGTTGAGCGTGTTGGTGAAACACCTGTCAATGGTCAAAGGAGATCGCCAGCTCCTTTATCTGCACATCGGACTTCGTCAGCGAAGAAAAGTCCACCTGCAGCATTACAATCACTTGGTCAAGACGAATTGAGAACTGGCAGCACTCCTAAATGCCTAAATCCCGATGCTACGGGAAGTTCGCGAGCACCATCATCTGCAAGTAAAACATCTTCAGCAAAAAAGGAGAGTCCAACTGCACAACCAGCATCTTTACAATTAACAGGGCAAGATGAATTTGGAAATGGCAGGAATCCTGAGCGACCAAATCACGATGATACGGAAAGATCGCCAAGATCTTCTGCATCCTCAACACCGAGTGGTAGAACGGATGAAGTTCCCATTTTAGGTGAGCAGTCCGCAGCTGAGCCCAAGTTATTAGAAGTCCAGGATGGTGGTGGAAGCAGTGCTATTTCATTATCGCCTAATGCGCAAGGAGGTTCACGAGGGCCTTCATCTTTAGACGCTTCTCCAGCATTAGAGTTGGATAAATCACCTCGATCTGTTGCACGTGTTTCGCCATCAACACAAAGAGAATCACAATTGCCACCATCTAGCTTTTCAAGCGGGAAAGCAAAGGACTCTCCTAAAGCTCAATTATCTGTGGTAGTAACTAGCCCTTTTGCAGGAGATACAGCGTTACCTCCTCAACAAGATGATACAAACCTAGACATTAATGCACCTAACCCTCTGCTTCCTCCTATTGAAGAATTAGTATCTGAATTGCCTGATGCTGAGGTTGAAACAGCTCCAACTCCGATACAGTCTCAATCAGGTGATAATACTAGTCATCGAAATACACCCCAAGCGCAGACTCAAGGGTTGCCAGAAGCACCTAAACCTACGCCTTTGACTAAAGAATCCCTCGTCGTCGGCGTAGCTCAATTCTCACCAGTCTTATCAGCTAATAATATTGAATTATTCGCTTCAGAAATTCCTGATGCTGTTGAAGATGAAGCTTCTCACCAAGACAACGGCAAAGAGTCGAGCGTTGCACAAAGAAAGGAAAAAATATCTCATGAGTCGGATGATTCGTTCTTGCACCGTCTTCCTTTGTCTCGCAGGGCACAAGCTTCACCAAGTCCTCATGCGTCCCCTTCAGCCAGATATATGAATAACAGTCAAGATTCAGAATCTCCTGAATATGCTGCTGTTGAAGGAAAATGGCCTACTAGAAGAATATTAAGTTATTTACAATCACCCAGCTTACCGGCTCAAGGTGCAACAAATAATTCTCCTCAGCTTAATAAAACGCCACAGCCGCAACCTTTTGAACGATCACCTCTCACTAGCGAACAATTAAGAGCATTTAGCCTTCGCGTCCATACCCAAGGTGGTCTGAAAAATGAATTTGCCAGACAATCAAGATGGAATACCAGTGGAAAGCCCGTAGATGTGGAGCAATTTGCTTCACAAATACCTGAGTTTGACACCACTGATGTTAATCAATTCGTAAGTTCTTTAGATGACCTGGTCGCTGCCTCTGAACTGCCACCCGTTTCAGAAGTGGATTCACAACCACTGATTCCTCGGCAACCGAAGCCAAAAGGCGCACCAGTAGATATATCAAGTTTATGCTCCGATATAATGACAGATGCTCCAGTTGCTGTAGATGATTTTTTATCTAGCTTGCCTGACTGTGAGGAAGAACCGGTTCCGTCCAACGATGCGCCTCAACAAACGAATAGACTGAGATAATTTTTCAAACCTAAACCCTTTCTGTACAGAGAGGGTTTAGTAAATGCAGAGAATTATTTAACTCTTGATTTATTACTTACATTTTGACAATCAACATAGCCCCGCATAATTATTCCCGATTTTAATTAAAAAAACTCTTTAATTATTTTTCATTCGACTATTTGCAGTAAAAATAAGCGCTATTTAACCTATATTATAGATATCCCCAATGAATTTTAACGATGGGGGATACTGTGGAACACATAGATAAAATTGAACTACCAAAATTAATTCACTTTATTTGGGCAGGTGGAACACACCGACCCGATTATGAAGAATATAAAACGATTTTTCAGTGGGCAGAAAAAAATCCCGACTTCAAAATAAATCTTTGGGTTGATGAAAAAACAGATCTTGGAGCACGAAAAAAATATAATGCTGATCTTCGCAAATATTATAAAGAATATCTCATGGAACAAGGTGTTATTAATAAAGATGTTGAACGACTATTCTCACAAATATTAGTCGAGGATATCAGCGAAAATAGTTACGGCATTAATTTTCGTGATGATTTTATTGCCTATGAAATTGACAAACTCACTCCCAATTACGGTTCATCCAGTGATTTATTACGATACGCCATACTTTATTATTGTGGGGGTAGATATGGCGATCTCGATGTTGAAACTGGTAAAAACAGACTTTCAGATATGGCAGAATATAGTCAAACACCATTAAAGAAACATGTATTATATATTGAGCATTGCACGCAGAATGCTCACCCTGAACAAAATTCTTTGGCAAATTTTGAAACAGACGACATTGGAAATGATTCATTCATTTCGACAAAAAGTAATCCGTTAATGTATCGATTATGGCAAGACGCTAAACAGAATTATGATGTTTCCACAAACGATCGGCAAAGAATTAGGTTTGCATTTGAAGGTAAAGATATTAAATGGGGCACTATTAATAGAACTGGTCCCACTGTAGTGACAAACATAATTGATAAGGGTGATAAATCATCTAATTCAATTCGTTTTCAAGACGGCGAAGTTAAAAGATTAAGGGATGGTACCAATGAATTTTCCCGCCCACGAGATTTAAATGACTGTAATTGGTTGAAGGTAGGCGTATCTAAATGCACAAATATAAAGGAGGCATTAGATCGTGTATTTAATACCATGAAATTTGAATTTGCACATGCGAATGTGATTCGACTGGATGATCATATTTTCGATGTCGCTACTTCCTGTGGTATACCTCAAGAAAATATAGTCATCAAAGTTGTTCCAGAGATACTTAAAAGATGTGCATTACTTAAACCTAACAATGAAACTTTGTTACAAGCAACAGGTTTATATCATGGTTATTCCGATTTTACTAAGGGATATCAGACCATTTTTAAATTGGAAAAAAGCAATTTAATTATTGCTTTAAATACACTATTATTTCCTGACTATCTTGCACCTGGTAAAGTTGAATCATTAAAAGGAACCATGAGCGAAAATATTCATGTGGCTAGGTTTATTAAAGATGTCGGTAAATATGTAGAATATTTAAGTACCCGATTGCCGATTATTGAGTCATTATTACGTAATATTAACAAATTCAATGACACAGCCATTGATGATGCGCGAAATGAAATAAATAGATTGCTAAAAAGCTATGATAAATTTATGAAAACAAGCGAGGCAATTTTAAAAAATAACCAATTATTTGAGCCACATCTTAAAAAATTCCAGGAAATGAATGTCACTATTAATAAACTTCAGGCATTACTTGAAAATAAAGAAACATTAAATATCCGAAAAGTATCTGATACACCACGTTTTAGTTAAAGGGGGATTGCTTTATGCCATTACATGATAAATATATAAATGAAATGAAAGATAAACGTAAATCAAAAATTGATTTATCTAATTTAGGATTAGAAGATGAAGATGTGGTAACTATTGCTAATTTATTAGCAGAAAATAATGTTGTTAGCGATTTAAATTTAGAACGAAATAACATATCTTCTGCTGCTTTTGCTGAATTGGCTAAATGTATTTATTTGAAGGAGCTCAATTTAACGAATAACCATATTCATGGTGACAATATTGAGGCATTGTTTACATTGCCCAATCTTGCAACACTTAATTTATCTGACAATAAATTATCGCTAAAAGCTGGTGAAAAAATATTGCAACATTTAAATGAGAGATCATCATTATTGACAATTAATGTTGTTGGTAATGATAAAATTCCATTAGAATTACAGCAAAAAATTGATCAACAAATGAGAAAGCTCCGCGATCAATTTGGTGAGCAAACGAAGCCTGCAAGTTCGAGCTCTGCATTAATATCCTATTACAAACAGGCTTCGTCATCGTCAACTGTTCTTTGGAAAACACGCATGGAAAATGCTAACTCTTCATCAGAGCCATCCGCACTTCCAACTCCAGAAAAGCAGGACAGCAAAAATAACAAGCCATCTTAGAATGAAGTCAGCTATTTCTTAAAAAATGCGCTATTCCATTTTTTCGATGAACATTATTATAATTGTTTTCTACGATTTCAAAGTCAACTGTCCCTAGTCATATGAAATCAGCTATTGGGCTTTTTCCAGCTGCCAAGGTTCTTCCTCTAATGTTTTTTCAATATAATTTAAATGTCGACGCTCATCATCACGATTTTTAATGATGACTAATCTGGCATTCTCTGGTAATTCATTTTCAGCTAATACTTCATCATAAGTTTTATTAGTTAATTGTTCATTCCCTCTCATCGCTTTTAGTGATCCTTCAGTGCCTGTGATACTGCGTAATGCAGTGAATCCTTCAATTAATAATCCTTTTAAATCGGCAGTTTCCTTAACGGCTTCTCCACCAAAACCTATTATTAGTGTGTTTAAATCGGTGATATGTCGTCTGTGATCATTTTGAAATTCAATTAATCGAGTTTTAATTATTTGAATGTCTATATTTTTAATTGCCTGTTCATAGGCTTGAACCGCATCGATATCTAATTGGGCCAATTTGCATAATTTTTTGAGAACATCTGGATTATTCATAGCACAGCTCCTTTATCAATTAATTAATGAGACATATTATTATTAATGAGATTTTGAAGATCTCAATTGATATTAGTCAAGAATATTTTAAAGTTAGCCACATCTTAAAAAATAATAAATATTATTTTTGATTAAAATCTAGGAAGTCATATTTATTTTAAAATAGAATACCCATCGCTAAAATGAGTTCACATTAAATAATTTTAATAAGGGGGGGAGAGTGAGATATAGATTTGAAAAAACTAACAGATCTTATCATTCCAAATATTTAGTAGGGTTAATCATCCTCATCACAGTAATTATTATAGCGCGTATTATAATCAATCCCTTGTTGTTGTCTTATGTGGAAACAACGCTAAACAAAATTCCTGGTTATCAAGCACACATTGATGATATCGATTTAAATTTTTTATCGGGGGGCTATGCGATAAATGGAATGACTTTAAATAAAATAAACAATAAAATTCCTGTCCCTTATTTTTATGCAAAAAAAATAAATATTGAAATTCACTGGGCAGCTCTTTTCAAAGGACATATCGTCGGCCAGATTATACTAAATAGTCCCCAGCTCAACTTTGTTATAGATAATAAAAATAATAATCAGCAAATAACGATCAATAGTAGTTGGCAGGATCGTGTTAAGGAATTATATCCTTTTCGTTTTAATCAAGTTAGGATAAATAATGGTGAAATCCATTTGCGCAGTTTTACCAGTGATTATCCTTTTAATATTTATTTAAAAAATGTAACCGCTGTGGCTACAAATATCTCTAATATTCAAAAAAATAATGGTTCAATATTGCCTACATCAATCATTGCCGATGGTAAAACGATGGATGGCGCTCAGATAAAATTTAAAATGACTATTAATTTATTAGCCAAGCAACCCACTTTTGATTTAGATGCACAATTGAAAAAAATGAACATTGCCGCGACCAATCAGTTTTTAAGAGAATATACCAAAGTGGATGTAAAAGGGGGCTACTTTAGTCTCTATATGGAAGCGGCTGCAGTCAATGGAAAAATAACCGGCTATGTTAAACCCTTATTTGAAAACTTACAGATTATGAAACCCAACGAAAAACTGCCTGCCCATCAACAAATATACAAAGCCATCGTTGCTGGCGTTGCAAAAATATTACAAAATCCACAAACTAAAGCAGTGGCAACCAAAATTACTATTGCAGGTAATATCAATAATCCTCAAATGAACATCAGGTCACTCATTATCAATTTATTAAAGAATGCATTCATTCAAGCTTTGCTACCCGGTATTGATGATTCTATTCATTATGATAAAACCAATTTTAACAACATTACTATGACCTATGGCTCGTAAAGAGTTAAATCAAAATGGAAATGAATTTTCAATTCGACTCAAGGTATATATTTATGGCCTATAATTATACATTATGGTCATTTAATCAAAAGGTAATATCATGAACACAATAAAGAGTAAAAAGACTTCAAAAAAATTACGTAAACGAATTTCGAAGAGTGTAAAGTTTATTAAATAATCTTTGTATTTTTGACATCTTACCTCTGAGAGTTTGTATGTAAGTTCGTATTTATTGAGCGTCTCTTCTCAGGTGGCATGATAAGTGAATATATGGAATTGCCATCCCTTTATACTTTAGATTTTCTCGGGTAAGTGTTTGGAACACTTTGATTGAATTGGTGGGTCGTGTGAGATTCGAACTCACGACCAACGGATTAAAAGTCCGGTGCTCTACCGACTGAGCTAACGACCCACTGGAAGGAACGTACGATCATACTGGATTATTTAAGAATGACAAGTCTTTTTGCTTCAATTACCTATTAAAAAAATCTTGATGAATTTCCCTCATAGCTCTTTACTATTTGTCATTTCATTGTCATATTGGCGCGTTATACTGGCGTGCTGATGATTGTTCCATTCAATAAGGGCTACCAATGCTGGCAAGGTTTCTACCCAAACAGGATAATTTTTTTAATCTATTTGAACGCTTGTCTGATAGTGTCGTTAAATCAGCTGAAGTGTTATTTAAACAAGTGAACGAATTACCGAATGCGGATTCATATCCTGCCAAAATCGAGAGTTTGAAAAGGCAAGCGGGGGATTTTGCGCAAAGTATCTTCACCTTATTACATAAAACATTTATTACCCCATTTGATCGCTACGATATACACCGACTCAATGCAAAAATTTATGACATAGTGAATATGATCAATGTCACTACGCAAAGATTTCCTCTATACCACATAGAAAAAGTCCCCGAAGATGTCATCATATTAGTCAATATTTGTATGCAATCAACGCAATTAATTCATAAAGTCATGGGCCATTTACATAATATGAAATTTGCAACAGAAATTCTTGATGCCTGTGGCAAGATAAAACAATTGGAAAGCCAGGCTGATCAGATTTTATTAATGGGAGTTGCAACCCTATTAGATAATGAATCAGATTTTAAATACATATTAAAAATACGTGAAATATATAAATTATTAGAAACAGTCACCGATCGCTGTCAGGAAGTCGCATTTATATTAGAAGGCATTGTGTTGGAGTACTCTTAATAATGCCTCCCGTTGATTTATTTTTCGTTTATATAACTATTGTTTTGGCATTATGCTTTGATTTTAGCAATGGTTTTCATGACGCCTCTAACTCAATCGCGACCATTATTTCTACCGGCGGCTTAAAACCGCATTGGGCAGTAATGTGGGCTGCATTTTTTAATTTCATCGCCTTTATTTTTTTTGGATTTCATGTCGCAAAAACCATGGGTACAGGCATAGTTGATCCCAGCATCATCGATACCCATTTTATTTTTTCCGCTTTAACCGGTGCCATAGTATGGAACATTATTACCTGGTATTCAGGCTTACCGTCTAGTTCATCCCACGCTTTAATTGGTGGTTTAATTGGGACTGCATTAATTAAATCCGGCACACATTTCCTCGTATTTTCCGGTATTTTTAAAGTGGTTGCATTTATCGTTATATCGCCATTAATTGGTCTTATTTTAGGCTTAATTATTATGTTTATTAATGCGCGATTATTTTTCTATGCATCACCCAGTAAAATTGACAGAGGGTTTAGACGTTTTCAATTACTTACTTCGGCATTACTCAGCTTAGGCCACGGTGGTAATGATGCACAAAAAACGATGGGAATTATTGCGGTATTATTATTTTCTGCAGGATTAATTGGTAAAACATTTCACGTTCCATTGTGGGTGATTATAACCTGTAATTTCACCATGGCATTAGGCACATTATTTGGCGGATTTCGCATCGTTAAAACCATGGGTATGCGTATTACCAAATTAAGACCTATCAATGGCGCCTCAGCTGACACAGCTGGCGCATTGACATTATTTTTCGCCACATTTTGTGGGATTCCCGTCTCAACCACCCATACCATTACTGGTTCAATTATTGGTGTAGGTGCATTGCAAAGATTGTCAGCAGTACGCTGGGGTGTCGCGCGACGCATTGTGTGGGCGTGGATTTTAACATTACCTGCTGCTGGAATTATTGCTGCGGTTATGTGGGAATTTTTGCATTTGGTTGTTAAGTTTTAATTAAATTTCCCTTTTTGATTTCTGTATTACTCAATATGAATTGGCATATAATAGAAATAGATATTGGAGTTTATTCACGGGTACTTTATGCCACATAATTCACAAATTGTTGAAGCCATTTTAAATAATGATTCTAGAAGCTTGCGTAATGAGTTAATCGATATTGAAGATACGCCAAATGAGATTAACGCCCTCAATGATAATAATGAGAGTTATTTGCATATCGCTGCACAAAAACTCAATGAGGCAACAGACCCCAGCTATTTATTTATTTTGGAATTATTGTTGGCTAATGGTATTAATTCGGCACTTCGTAATAGACAAGAAAAAACTGCATTGGAGTTATGTCATTTAAATCAATTAAATTTGCAACCCCCACCATTGATTAGAGCTGCGCAAGTACCCTTGCCTCATTTATTTAATTTATTACTTAATTATGCTGTCGATGTGAATAAAACAGCAGAAGCCGATTTATCCGCAGTATGTGTTGCTGCAGCAATGACACCTAGTCCAGTAAGATTAACAGCATTATTAAATGCACAAGCCGATATTTTTATAGGATATGGCATTGGATTTAATCCATTGGCACATGCTTTAAATAGGCTAGATGATCTTTATCAAAAAGAAAATTTCAGAGGATCTGAAAAAGATAAAAATGAATTAATAGATTCTTTAAAACAATGCATATCAATATTATTAGATAAAAATGCAGGTATGGGTTTATCTTTTAATGCATTTCGATTTGCAGTGAAAAATATCGATTTTAGCCGGCATATTTTACTCGGCGCAGAATTTAATGATCGAATTATAACTGAAATTCCCTCATTAAAAAGATCGATTAGAACAATTACTGATTTAGAGAAGATGTTAAAAACACAACAAAATCCTTTTGAAATATTAAAAAAGATAAAATTATGTTGTTTAACTATCGCACAAGCCTGTATTAAATCAGATAGAAAAATGCATACAAGAATAAATACTGTCATTGCTGAATTAGATCGTAAATGGCCAGAGTTGAAAACAGTCATTCTGAATAAAGAATATAAACCTGATGATAGCCCCCCTCGGGATAACAACAAACCGAGTGTCATAAGTAAATTAGTCGGTTTATTCAAAAGCCAGAATCAAACTAAAGAATCATCCAGTAGTCCGAATATATCCCCACCCAGTTCATCGTCTGTCACCCCCCAATCTAAGGGATAGAAACTGTCTCGCTAACTCACTTGTAGTCAGGATGTAACCCTCTTGAACCTTTATTTAAAAGAGGAGCGGCAAGGGCGAAACGCTTCTCACCATTAGCAAAATGTTATATATCAGCATTTTTCGGACAAATTAATGAATATGCATAAAAAATAACCAGTTACCGACTATACTTCGATTAATAATCGGAACTTTTGCTATGGCTACTACAACCTCTGAAACATCTGAACAAGTACTTCTTCAGCTTAATAAACAATTATTAGATAGAGCAGCATCCATCTATGATTTTTTCACTGTGAAAAACACGCAAGTAGACAATTTCTTGAATCAATTAGAACAATTTGAGAAGAGAAATGCAGACGCTAAGTCGCATAAACACCTCTCTATAGAGGAAGACTTAGCTTTTATTAACATGTATGGAACAATGAGATCACAATTTGAAAAGAATAAAAAAGATCTCGAACTACTGCATGATAAGATGAAGCTTGATCCAAATTATACTAATGAGAATAAACCTAAGGTGATAATCCTATTAGAAAATAGATGTCAACAGCTTGAAAAAATTTGCAAGGATACTGATGATAAAATTTGTGACATTATGGTTAAAAAGCTTGAATATTCAAGTAAAAAATTAATGAAACTTATGGTTGACGTAGATTATGAAAAAAAATTAATAGCTAATCCTAAATTAGATGTATTAATAAAAATTGAGAAGGAACACATAGAAGCTGCTGACAATCAATTAGAAAAAAATAAAGAAGTGCTCGTTTATCAAGTTAGATTAGATGCATATAAAGAGCTATTTGAAACACATCGTTTCCTATTAATTCAAAAGAAGATCGACAATATAAAAAATAAAATTGCAACTGTTAAAAATTCTTCTGAGGAAGTTGCTGCGCTTAATGATGAGGTAAAAGCATTAGAAAATGAAAGGGATCAGTATAAACCTGATTATGAGAAACTTGTAAAAGAAAAAGAAGAGACTGAACGCAATCTAATAGATGCTACCAAAAAAAATGAAATCCAGAAGGCTTATGTAAAGAAGCTTTTAACTAAAATGGAACAGCTTGAGAATGAAAATCAACAATATATTTCTCAAGAAGATAGAGCACAGTTAATCGAACAAAAACAAAAAGAAGCTGAAGCAAGATATTTTGTAAAAGTCACTAAATTATTAGCATCAGAAAATGGCGAGGAGCAATTCAAAATTTTATGTAATTTATCTTTAAATAATAGTTATTTTTTTGGAGATCTCGTTAAAAATAGCAAAGTATTTGTTAAAGAATGTTTTAAACCTAATGATAATAATTCGCCATTACCTGATTATATTACACCCTCATCATTTAATTTGTTTTTGCAAAATTCTGATGATGACGTTTCAATTATTGCAAGGATTAAGGAAAGGCCAAAAGCTTTTGCTGACTTACTATCGAATGTTAAAACTAGTGATTTATAGAATGTTGAGAGAGTCTTAATTAAGGCATATATTGGTTTAGAGGCAGAAGAAAGGGTTCAATTTAAGGAAAATTTTAAGCAGGTTATAACGCCTGAAGCATTTGATCGATTTTTTAAAAAAATGGATAAAGAAATTGCTAAAATTGATGAGAAGTCTAAATCATTATATTCAGAACAAGCTGTAGCAAAAATTAATGAAGCAAAGCAACGCATCGCTGAAGTTGCAAACGAGATAGAAGAAGTTAATGTTCAAATTAAAGCAAATCGCTATAACAAGCTTCATGAAGATTTTTTAACAATAAAAAAGCAGATAGCTGAAGAAGAAAAAAAAGAAGTAAAAGATCTTGGGAAAATACAGAAACTAACTGATGAAAAAAATGAAATCGTTGCCGCTAGAAAAGAAAGTTTTGACGAAAAAGATGTGCTAGAAAAAAAAGAAAAAGAAATACAAAAAAAATATAAAAAACTTGAATCTGAAATTCAATTGATTGAGCGTAGCAATGTGATCGCTTTAGGATTTCGAGCTCAAAAAAGAGAAATAAACGATAAAAAAGAATAATATTTCGAGGATTTGAAGTCAGATAGTATATTCAATGACTATTTTAATCAAAGAGATAATATAAAACCTATGTCAGGCTCTGAAATAACATCAGAACAACTTTCCAGAAGTGAAAACAGTAGTTCAGTTTCTTTAAATAATAGTGGTCATAATTCATTAGGCGAAGAGCAAACTAACAGTCTCACTAAAACAACAAAATGGGGAAATTTTACACCTCAACGCACTCAAAATGCTGAAAGACTAGCTGGGGTTGCAAGAGAGGAAGCACCACAAAGCGTTTTTGGCCATTCTTCATCTTCAGGGTTACACAAAAGCGGTTGGCACACAAATAGTAGTCATAATAAATGGAAAGAATTAAGTGATAGCGGTAGCTCAAATGTATTGAAAAATTCAAACAGCGTAACACCCTCATCATCACCAAACTTATCTGAGTTATCATCAGACAAAAGTCAACGCAATGACTCAGGATCAACTACTCCAACTAATTCATTTCGAAGATAAAGAAATAGTGTGTTCTTGAATTGATGAATTTATTCTTATACTTTGCTCAAAATAATAGATAAAAAATTGTATTACTACCTTTTCATAAAATTAACAGATTTCTGACCAGCTGCGCTTGCTGAGCGAGGTGTGATGGGTGCTGCAGGTGGCGTGGTTTGAGAAAAGAAATTTTTAAATAATTGCGCGACACTTGATCCCGGTTGATTTTGTGGCTGGTTATTTATTTCTGGTGCATGCAGATGTTGCTGTGTAGATAACTCATATACTAACCTAGTATTCATCTCAGCAATAATTTTTGATATTCTCTCAAACATTTCCTTATTATTGCGACAAGTGTTTAAAAAGAATGTGCAAGAAAGTTTAATGATCTGTACTGCTTTCTTCGCACTAGAGCCACTTTTATTTCTAAAAAGCCAATATTCTAATTCATCAACAGTGCGAATGGATTTGGTGACAGTAGGATTTATTTTAATAAATTGTTTATCAACAGATGCGCCCAATAATATTTTATCGGTTAAATCGATATTTTTAAAATACTGTTTATACGCAGTGAATGAAAAACCAATTCCAGCAAAATGATCAAGTAATATATTAATACATGCGCCGCGATTGGGATATTCTTGAGTAGAGTGCGCTTCGTCTTCAATTACCAGGCGTCTTATAGCCAGAAGTAAATAGGTTTCGCCATGTTCATTGAGATCATGAATACTTTGTGAATACTGCAAATTAGCGAGTAATGCTGATAGAGATTGAGAGTTATTCTGGTTGATAGCATCAATTATATTTTGATTATGTGGCATATTATTTTCTCTGAATTGTGTTATTCTACATTTCTTAATATATCGTTTAATAATACTTTATCTTTGGTTTTTGAATCAACTTTTTTAACAATGACTGCACAATATAAACTATGAGTGCCATCTGCAGCTGGTAAATTTCCGGGTACAACAACTGAACCTGCTGGAACTCTGCCAAACGAAACTTCTTTAGTCATGCGATTATAAATGCGCGTGCTTTGCCCAATAAATACACCCATAGAAATCACAGAGCCTTCTTCAACAATAACGCCTTCAACAATTTCAGATCGTGCACCGATAAAACAATTGTCTTCAATAATGGTTGGATTGGCTTGCAAGGGTTCTAAAACACCGCCAATTCCAGCGCCGCCAGAAAGATGTACATTTTTGCCGATTTGCGCGCATGAACCTACAGTGGCCCATGTATCTACTAAAACACCACTATCAATATAAGCGCCAATATTGATAAAAGAAGGCATTAACACGGTATTGGGTGATATATAACTGCCCTTACGCACACAGGTGCCAGGTACAATCCTCACCCCGGTTTGATTTAACGCAGCAGCAGACATATCCACATATTTCATAGGAATTTTGTCAAAATATTGCGTATAGCCGCTTTCAAATAATTGGTTATCATTAATGCGGAAAAATAATAACACGGCTTTTTTAATCCATTGATGCGTGATCCAATTACCATCTACTTTTTCGGCAACCCGTAATTCACCTTTATCTAGTGAATCGATGACATGGTAAATGGCGTCTTTTGTTTGTGTATCTACTGTGGTAAGTGATAAATTTGCACGATTTTCATAGGTATGGTTGATAATTGAAATGATGTCAGACATGGATACGTCTCCTAATACGGTATAGGCGGAAATGAAAGCGATTCATTAATTTTATCAATTGTAGCCTGGGTGGAGCAATTGAAAATTATATTAGTACAACATAATTTAGGATTTATTGATAATTTTGATTAAAAACTACTGCGTAACCCGGGGAATTAATATTTCCCGGGTTGCGCCATTGTTTAAAATAGATATTGAGGTCAGTGTCCAACATAATAACACTATTCAATATTTTTATTTGCTCTACCCAGGCTACGTGTTCTAACTTAATAAAATGTATAATTCAAATAATTAAAATGATTTATTATCCGCATTTGAGGATATCAAATCGTACATTATACTTTAATAATAAAATAATGTTTTATCAGGAGCCTAACTATGGCCAAACCGAACGAACAAATACAAGACGAAATCGACAGACAAAAAAAAGCATTTGCACTCACATTTTTATCATTTTCTCAAGAAGACCCTTATACTAAACAGCGCACCAGTGTCCTAACCGAATATAAAAGTAAATTAATTTCATTAAGAAAACAGGCAAATGAATTAGGCATCTTGCCACAGTATGCAAAACAATTAGATGAGTTGCAGTATAAATATGAATGTAATACTCATCATATTTTAGAAAATATTGACCCCAACAATTTATATCAAGGAAAAGCAAGATTTAATAATAATAGTGGGTTTAAAGATAAAATTATCGAGCATTATAACGCTAACTATAATCCCGTCTCTGCACATGTTTTAGCAGAAGGGCCTGAAACAGAAAGTGATGCGGTTCGTTTTTTTGAAAATTTATTATTTAATCCCCGCTTTGGGCAACAAATGCCTACAGATATTCTAGTGGCAGGTGAATTAACTCATCATTCTAGTGATTCATTTTTCCCTTATTTTAAGCATCCTATTAATTATTCAAGAGATGGACATGTTGTTAAAACCACCATTACAGATTTAAATCCGGATGGCCAATTAAGTGGAATATCGCACTATGAAATTAATATCCAATTTGATGGTAAACAAAAAACAATAAGAGTCCATCATATTAATAAATTTCCCGATCATGATTTACCACAATTAGAGCCGCTCGATTATTTAGCTTTACTTGAAATGTTTCAAAATTCGCGAGCAACGGGATTAATTACGCATTGTCGTGCAGGATTGGGTAGAACAGGCATGATGGAATTGGCCTATTTGTCATTTATTAATCGTGATAAATTTTTTAATAAAGATGGCACGGTGAATTATGCTGCATTCACTGATGAATTAGTGACAATGAGAACTCATGTACGACCCAGGATTGTGCAAGGCATTAAACAAGGTATGAAGGCTATCGAAATTGGCCAAAAATTGATTCAATTATATTTAACATTAAAATCAGCACATGAAGAATTGCAACAAAAAAGTTATCTCGGTGATAAACACGCTTTTGATAAACTATTAAATTATTATCAAACTGGTAAACCAGCTTTTGAATATCCCAAGGTCAGAGAAAATGATTTCATTGCTTGGTCTGGTAAAATAATAGCATCAGAAAAAATTTCTGAAAATTCTAAACAAGCACTGCATAAAGAAATTGAATTTAGAAATCAGATTAAATTAATTCTTGATAATCCTCATCCACAAGATCATTTAGAGAAATTATCTCAGCAAGATAGTGCTAATGCGATTAGAATATTGTGCGATAGTCAACTATCCGAACGTCTTGGCATGGATAAATGTATAGGTATTATTTTTCATTTTCAAAATCAGCGAGAATTATTTTTTCACCATCAGGTTAAACAAGATTATTTAATCGCGCTCACAACCTATGCATTAAGAAATGTTACTAACGCCAAACAGTGTTTGATGAGTGATAATCTGAGAGAAATGATAGATAAAAGAGCAATATTATCAAAATATATAAGTGAACCACAGTTTTATGCATCAATGTCATTAGAACAATTAAGAAGAGTTTCTGGGAATTTTGATTTTTTAGCGAGGTTTACTGATTGTACGCAGGCGGTTAGTCCTGATGTGCTAAAAAAAGCGGAAGAATTTTATAGCAGTGGGCAATTAACTGCGCCAGAAACTGAAAGTGTAAAAAGATTTTTGACATTACAATATGCGATTAAACAAGTTCTTAATGAAAAAGGCAGTCAATCAGCATTTGTTACAGCAATCAATTTTGAAGGTAATAATGTGAATTTGTTGATTTCTATCAGAGTAAACAATTACACGGAAAATCATCTTAAAATGCAATTATCACATGCTGAACTAGAAAAAAGAGCAAATGCATATCGACAATTACCAGCGCCACCAATGGTTCAAAATGTCGCAAGTCAAGCTACATCCAATCGACATGAGCTGAGACATCAACAACATTTGTTAATGATGCAGAAACGTGCGGCTAGTGCTACTAGTAGAAATACAGAAAATGCTGATCATGATCAAGAAAAATTAAAGAATAGACCAGGCATAGATGGGAAATAAATTACAATCTTGATTGAAATATTATTTTCGATAATTTAATCACCTACCGATTTAAGAATGCAGTCTGGGTGCAGCCAAGTAAAGATGTAATAAATTCCACTTTAATATTAATCTTGTGTGAAGATACTTTTTTCTACTGGCGAAACCCGGGAAATAATTTATAAATTTCCTGGGTTACGCCAGTATTTTTAATTGATTTTTTTATATTTCTATTATCTCACACTATTATATTCCATCATTTGGCTGCACCCAGGCTACATTTTAATAAATATTATTTTAATTTTCCGATATTCCTTACTTTCATCACACCTTTAATTGCAGCAATTTCATGTAAGGTTTTTTCAGTAATTGCATTATCCAAATCCAATAATGTATAAGCAATTTCACCGCGCGATTGATTAATTAAATTCAAAATATTATGACCTGCTTTCGCTAAATCCACTGATATTTGCGCAACCATATTGGGTACATTGGCATTAACGATTGATAATCGGTAACCACCGCGATAAGGTAAAAAAACATCAGGAAAATTGACTGAATTTTTAATAACACCATATTCTAAAAAATCACGAATTTGGTTGGTTATCATTACCGCACAATTTTCTTCAGCTTCTTTAGTTGATGCGCCTAAATGGGGTAGGGCAACGATATGGGGATGATTAATTATCTTCCCGGTTGGAAAATCTGTTACATAAACACCCAGATGATGATCATTTAATGAGTGAATAATTGCATCTTGGTCAACAATCGTTTCGCGTGAAAAATTGAGTAATATTGCGCCGGGTTTAAACAATTTTAATTGTGCCGCATTAATTAAATGATGTGTTTCATCAATTAAAGGGACATGCAGTGTTACAAATGAAGAATGCGCTAATAAATCATGTAAACTATCTGCTTGCTGCACAGAAGAAGATAATTCCAATGCTCTTTTAACCGTAATATTAGGATCATATCCTAAAACATTCATCCCTAAAGCCAGAGCGGCATTCGCCACTTTTACACCGATATATCCTAAACCTATAACGCCTAGTGTTTTGCCAGCTAATTCATGACCCACAAATTGTTTTTTATGTTTTTCAATTTGCTCAGAAATATTCGCATCATCACCTGTTAATTGAGAAACATATTGCCATGCCTGACAGATATTCCTACTAGCCAACAACATCCCAGTTATGACTAATTCTTTTACGGCATTCGCATTTGCGCCTGGTGTATTTAAAACAGGAATCCCTTCTTTCGTTAATTTATCAACTGGAATATTGTTGACCCCTGCACCAGCTCTACCAATAATTTTTAAATTCTTGAGAAATTTTAATTCATGTAACGAAGTCGATCGAACCAATATTGCATCAGGATCATGGGTATCTTTATCAACTTTATATTTATCTTCGGATAATTGAGATAAGCCCGTGTGGGAGATGTTATCGATGGGTTTGATACTATACATATTTGAGTCCTATTCATGTAATTGTTGCAATTGCTATAGCATTAAAATATAAACCTCAATTCATTACAACCTATTGCAACAATTATTTATTATTTTCCTAAAATCAATATCTTTCTCATGCTTAGTTGTTAAGACAGCTTTTGCATCATGATAAAAGGATGTCATTCACCTTGTCCTAGAGAGTAACCAGGTTCACCATTAAAATGATACAGATGCTCAATCTTAATAAAATCTAATTTATGCTCAGCAATACGCTCCAGTAATTGAATAACGTTAAAATGATTAATTATTCCTGATGCAGATTTAAAACGACAACGCCAATGATCTGTATGAAATGTTTCTGGCAAACCTTCTGGCCAGACTTTTACGCCGCGGTTTGTAATTAAACTTAATTGAAATTCTGACCGAGCTGCACTTTGTAAAACTTCAGCCATATGTTCCACAGTGGCATCTGAAGGATGGTTTAAAAAGACATCTACACCCACTAAGTCTCGTTTGCTAGCAACAGGGCGTTTATATTTAACCTGTAGAGGGGCTGATTCATTCTTATAGGTAACACTTTTAAAGTGGTGGGGTGTTTGACCAAGGCGTTGTATAACCGCTTGAGCAAATTCTTGTGTGCCAACTTTCATCTTACTGGTATTTTCTTTAAAAATGTCTTCAGTATGGATACCATCTTCAATCGTTTTTAACCACGCGTTATGCACCCTTTGAGCCACTTTCGCTTGACCTATGTGGACTAACATCATTACGGCTGCTAATAGTAAGCCAGATGGATTGGCAATGTTTTTGCCAGCATATTTAGGTGCTGAGCCATGAATTGCTTCAAACATCGCGCATTGATCACCAATATTAGCTGAGCCAGCGAGACCAACCGATCCAGTTATTTGTGCTGCAATATCTGAAAGAATATCACCATATAAATTTGGCATCACAATCACATCAAATTGTTCAGGAGTGTCTGCCAATTTAGCAGCGCCAATATCTACTATCCAATGTTCAGAGATAATATCGCTGTAGTCCTTAGCAATGCGATCAAATGTTTTATGAAATAATCCATCGGTGAGTTTCATGATGTTATCTTTACTAAAACAAGTCACTTTTTTACGATTATTACGTTTAGCATATTCAAAAGCATAACGGATAATTCGCTCGCAACCAGGTAATGTGATGACTTTTAAACACTGATAAACTTCTTCTGTTTGACGATGTTCTATTCCAGCATAAAGGTCTTCTTCATTTTCTCGCACTATAACCACATCCATGATGGGGTGTTTTGTTTCTATGTAAGGCGCATAAGAAGAGCAAGGACGAACGTTGGCAAATAAGCCCAATGTCTTCCTGATAGTGACATTCAAACTTTTGAAGCCTCCGCCTTGTGGTGTTGTAATGGGCGCTTTAAGAAAAACTTTATTTTGGCGTAAAACATCCCACGTATCAGGATGAATTCCTGCACTAAAACCCTTTTGATAAACCTGTTCGCCTATTTCAATAACATCAAGGGCTATTTGTGCTCCGGCTTCTAGAATAATCGCCAGCGTGGCTTGCATTATTTCTGGTCCAATACCATCTCCAAAAGCAACGGTGATAGGTGTTTTGATTGTCATTAATGATTTCTCCTGTTGATAAATAAAATAATTGTTAATTTATCTCATTTAAAATATGATTAAAAATTAATGTTTTTTATTATTTGCATAAATAAATATTTATATGACATTTCATCAACTCAAAGTGTTTGCGGCTGTTGCTGAATATAAGAGCGTAACTTTAGCGGCCCAAAAACTACATATGACACAACCCGCAGTGTCGATTCAGCTTAAACAGTTGGAATCTCACTATGGAATATCTTTGTTTGAAATAATTAGTAAAAAAGTTCATTTGACAGAAGGAGGTAAAAAAGTCCTCGCCGCATATATAAAAATTGCAGAATATTTTAAACATCTTGATATAGAAATTTCCCAGTTAAAAGGTTTTGCAAAGGGAGAATTGAAAATCGCTATTGTTTCTACAGCCAAGTATTTTATTCCCAAAATATTGGGAGAGTTTCATCAAAAATATCCTCAAGTGGAAATAAAGCTTGTTGTTAGTAATAGAGAGGAAATCATTAAACGGCTTAAAGAAAATCTGGATGACTTGGTCGTATTAAGTCAGTTACCTAAAAAAATGAGTATTACTGCTGAAAAGTTTTTAGAAGATTCTCTTGTTGTGCCTGCGCCACTCACTCATCCTATGGCTAAACGAAAAAATATTTCTTTCAAAGAATTAGCGCAAGAGCCTTTTATTATTCGCGAACCAGGTTCAGGTACAAGAATGGTGATGGAAAGATTATTTGAAAAGTACCATATTACTCCTAATTTAATTATGGAGCTCGGCAGTAGTAGTGCAGTAAAACAAGCCGTTATGGCAGGCTTTGGACTTTCTATTATCTCGAAAATGAGCATTGAACAGGAGATTTCTTTAAAAAAATTAGCTTTGCTCGATATTAAGCATTTTCCAGTAAAACATTCTTGGTATTTGGTGTATGCCAAAGGCAAGAAATTATCATTGACTGCAGTAAATTTTTTAAAATTCTTAAAATTAATTGCTTAATTCAAATAAACCATTATTTGATTCTGGATTTCTCCGTTCAGAAAGATTTTAAGAGAATAATTAATTCTTCATCCAAATCGCCCAATTGAGATAACTTGCAAATAACAACCATAAGCAATATGGGACGAGCATAATTGCTGTAAATCTAAATTTATGCCAGGAAAGAATGATTGTTATTACTGTGAATATAATGATGCCAATGATCCAGTAAAATGCTAACTGAATTAAGTGGAATTGAAAAAAAATCGGTGTCCACATCCAATTCATGAATACTTGTATGCCATAGAAAATCAGTATTGTTTTAGCACCTTGTTTGTCACGTTGTTGCCATAACCACCAGCCAGCTAAGGCAATCATGATATATAGAATTCCCCACACAACAGGAAAGATCAAATTGGGTGGATTAAGCACAGATTTGTTTAATGATTGATACCATGTGGGTATATTTTCTTGCGTTAATTTTCCAGTCAAATATCCTATCAATTGAAATGTTAAAACCCATAGCGCTATACCAGGTAATTTTTTTAACATTTATCCTCTCCTTATTAATTTTTGTCGTGTGCAGAGTTTTTTTACGTCAGTACAGAAAAATAATGAATATTTAATGATCGGTTGATAATTCATCTAATCCAAATCGATATAAATTTTGTTCCGCTTTATTCAATAAATCAAATTCATCTTGTGTCATTGTTAAAGGTAAAATACCCGCCATAGAGGGGGCAGTGATATAAAATTGGCATAATTTAGCCATATTTTGTCGATAATAAGTACCACCGTATCCAATAAAACGTGTTACAGCATCGTGTGCTTCAAAATCATTCAATCCATCACCCACTAAAGCGATATGCTGAAATTTCTGTTTTAATTGTTCGATAATTTTACGTTTGCCATCATTAAATACTAAGGGCGATTGATGATCAAAATCTTGAAAATGGCCGTGATTATCAAATTTAACATTAACAGCATAGACATTTTCTTCTGGGACGTGTAAATGTTTCGCAACAATATTAACAGCTTGTTGAATGCCTGCAGACATAATAAAAATTTGTTTATTTAATTTTTGTAATATTTTAATGACTGCAACAGTGTCAGCGGTTATTGATGAAATATACATTTGTCCCAGTGTTAAAACTTGATCATGTGTTGGTTTTGTCAAAGCTAACCGTTGTTTATAAATATCTGGTGTCATGCCAGATTCACTCATGGCTTTATGCGTTAATGCAATGACTGCATCACCAGTGTTATTATTTTTTGCTAATTCATTAATACCTTCGATGGTGCTGAGAGTGCCGTCGCAATCAAATACTATTGCGTCTAACGGATGTTTTAATTGCCAATTTAAGTTTTTCATATTTAATTCCTTATAAGTTTTTTTCCATCTCCCGCAAGCGGGAGATGGAAAAAAAGTCGGGGGTTATTCCAATCTCCAATCAATTTCCTCTTTACCATTCTTACGCATTATTTCATTAGTTTTTGAAAAATGTCGGCACCCTAAAAAACCACGACGCGCAGAAAAAGGAGAAGGGTGTGCGGCTTTTAAAATAGTATGACGCTCAGTATCGATATGTTCACCTTTTAATTGTGCTGGTGCTCCCCACAATAAAAACACCACGCCCTCTAAATGATCATTAATTAATTGAATAATTTTATCGGTGTAACGTTGCCAACCAATATTGGCATGAGACATCGGTTGACCTTCTTCAACAGTTAAAATTGAATTTAATAATAAAACACCATGTCTCGCCCATGGTTCTAATGTGCCTTCTTTTGGTATGGGATAACCTAAATCATTATGCCATTCCATTAAAATATTTTTTAACGAGGGCGGTTTAGCAACACCCGGTTTAACAGAAAAACATAAACCCTGTGCTTGATTGGGACGGTGATATGGATCTTGTCCAATTATAACTGCTTTCACTTGATCAAATGGTGTAAATTTTAATGCGTTAAAAATATCATTATGCTCTGGATAAATCGTTTTTCCTTCATAACGTTGTTCAATAACAAAATTCATTGCCGATTGAAAATAATGCGATTTATTTTCTTCTGCAAGAAGTTTTTCCCAAGTGTGATGAGTTGTCATAATGTTCCTTATTAATCCAATAAATTTTTACAATGTAGCCTGGGTGCAGTCAAAGTAAATAATAATTTAAATCGATGATGATTGTATTTAACATAAAACTTAATTTAAACAATGGACGAAAACCGGGTTCTGCCGAGGTTAATAATATATTTGATTTTTGCATTTAGTAATTAATATTAATTAATTACTTATTTGCTCCACCCAGGCTACATTTTATATTAAATATTAAATTATATTCTCATCTCACGCATTGGCAAAAATCATAGACATTTACCCAGTAGCCGCTGAAGTTTAAAGTGAAATATGAGGTTATTCATTGCAGGACCGTAGATTACATGGACGTAATCTTCGATCGCAGGACGCGGGTTCGTCCGGCAATGAATAACCTCATATTTCACGTATCACTGCATAATTACTAGAAATCACTATCATTTAAAAATATTTGTACATCACTGCAAACCAAATAGAATGATTAAACTTCTTTTTTAACTTTATGCGTTGCTAAATAGGAATAAACCGTTGGAATAACCAACAATGTAAACATTGTTCCAAACAACATCCCACCCGTAATTACAGTTCCTAATTGACGGCGTGCAACAGAACCAGCGCCTGTGGCTAACATCAATGGTAATGCACCTAATATTGTTGCAAAGGTAGTCATAATAACTGGACGTAAACGAATAGAAGCGGCTTTAATAACTGCTGAAATTTTATCTAACCCTTCTTTTTGTAATTGATTAGAAAATTCCACAATTAAAATACCATGTTTACTAATTAATCCAATTAAAGTAATTAAACCAATTTGTGTATAAATATTAATTGTGCCCCCGGGTAATAAATGCAAAGCGGCGAGGGCGCCAGCGGTTGATAACGGAACACTCATCATTACAATCAATGGATCACGAAAACTTTCAAATTGCGTTGCTAACACTAAGAAAATAAAAATTAATGCAAAAAGCGCTGTTTCCGCTAAAGCACCTGAAGCTTGTTCAAATTGACGAGATTGTTGTGAATAATCAAATTGAATATAGCCAGGTAAATTAGCGCGTGCGGTTTTTTCTAAATAAGTTAATGCCTGACCCAGCGTATACCCAGGCGCTAAACTGGCTGTAATGGTTGCTGCACGTAATTGCTGAAAATGATTTAAACTGGGTGGTTCAATATCACGGTTAATAGTCGCAATACTTGAAAATGGTACTAATGTACCACTGGCTGTTCGTAAATTAATATTGCCAATTTGATCAGGACTATTACTAAATTGCGGTGCCAATTGTGGAATAACATTATAACTGCGGCCATTCATATTAAATTGAGAAATTTCAGGTTCAGCTAATGCTAAATTCAACGTATTATTAATATCATTCATTGATATGCCTAAATCAGCCGCTTTATTACGATCGACATCGATATTAATTTCCGCTTTATCTAATTTTAAATCACTATCAGGATTTAATAATTTCGGATTTTGTTGTTGAATAACCGTTAACAATTTTTGAGCAGCGGCATTTAATTGTTCATAACTGGCTGTAGTTTTTAATACAAATGAAACCGGCGTAAAACTACTGCTGCCTGGTAATGAAGGTAAATTAAATGGAAATGCTTTAACACCAGGTATCATAAAAAATTGTGGGAATAAACTACCAATAATTTGATCAGCAGTACGGTGTCGTTTATCCCATGGTTGTAATACTAAAAATGCGAAAGCGGTATTTTCTGCAACCGTTTGTGCATAACCATTAATAAAACCATAACCTATCATTTCTGGTACGGTTTTAAATATCTGTTCAATTTTTACGGTGTTGCTCATGGTGTAATTTAAATTAGCATTACTGGGGCCAACGACTGCTGCTAATATCGCGCCTTGATCTTCATTAGGAGATAATTCATCTGGTAATGATTTATAGAGAAATATACAACTTAAATAAATAATTAAACCGATACCAATGACCCATTTTCTATTAAATAAAGTTAACGTTAAAAACCCTTTATACGCTTCCATAAATTTATTAAATATTAAATCTATTTTTTCAGCCAATCCCGGTTTACCCACATGATGAGATAATAATTTTGAACACATCATCGGCGATAATGTTAATGCAGCAAATCCCGAAATAATTACCGCACCAGCTAAGGTGAATGCAAATTCACGGAATAAAGATCCTGTTAGTCCAGAAACAAATCCAATCGGTGCATAAACCGTTGCTAATGTTAATGTCATCGCAATAATGGCAAATCCAATTTCTCTTGCACCTTTAATGGATGCATCGAATGGTGATAATCCTGCTTCAATATGTCTGTGTATATTTTCCACCACCACAATAGAATCATCGACGACTAATCCAATTGCTAATACCCAAGCTAATAATGTTAAGGTATTAATGGTATATCCGAATGCCAACATAACGCCGCACACACCAATAATAGATAATGGAATAGTGACAACAGGAATTAACACACTGCGCATCGAACCTAAAAAAAGAAAAATAACTAATATGACAAATATTGTTGCTTCAATAATGGTATGAAAAACTTCTTTAATGGATTGCGCAATAAATTTTGAAGTGTCCCAAATAACACCACCCGTTAATCCTTTGGGCAAAGCTTGTTGAATAGAAGGTAATACTTGATTCACTTCTTTTGATATGACTAATGGATTTGCTGTTGCTTGTGGAATAACACCCATCACAATTGCGGATTGACCATTAATGTTAACATTCACTGTATTACTTTCAGGACCTAATTCCGCAAAACCAATATCACTTAAACGCACTAATTTTCCATTCACATTTTTAATGACGAGATTATTAAATTGTGCTGGCGTATTTAAATCGGTTTTAGCGGTGACATCAAACACTTGCCATTGACTTTCAATTTTTCCCGCAGCAGTCTGTACATTATTATTTGTTAAAGCGGTTTGTACATCGGTTGCAGTAATATTCTGCGACGCCATTCGTTGTGGGTCTAACCAAATTCGCATTGAATAAGTACGTTCACCAAAAATAATTGCCTGACTAACGCCGGGTAATGTTGCTAATTGTGGTTGCACTACACGTAATAAAAAATCAGTAACAGCTTCGGGTGATAATGTATTACTTAAAAAAGGTAAATACATCGTTGGATTCGCATTGGGATCTTGTTTAGATATAACAGGATCTTGAATGGCGGAGGGTAATATATATCGTACTGAACTGACGGCATTACTCACATCCGTTAATGCTTTGCTAATATCGTAACCTAATGTAAAAAATATACTGATATTGCTAAGACCTGTGCTACTTGTCGATGAAATATAATCAATACCGTTAATTCCCGATAATGCATTTTCTACAGGTTGCGTAATAAAACCTTCCATTAATGCAGGATTTGCACCTAAATAAGTAATAGCAACATTAATGACATTAACGTCAATTTCAGGAAATTGTCGGATGGGTAAGGCAATATATGATCGTATTCCAATCAATAAAATAATTAAACTTAATACTGATGCAAATACGGGCCTGCGAATAAATATATCGGTGAAATTCATTGGGATATCTCTTTTTTCCGTTAATGTCCTGGAGGAGCTGTCATCACAGGCGAGCCATCACCAATTTTTAATTGACCAGCCGTTATAACTTGATCGCCTAATTTTAATCCAGATGAAACGGCAACTTGTGTGCTGCTTTGTAGATCG